>CAVONC010000008.1:0-289173 GCA_963697175.1 uncultured Acidobacteriaceae bacterium
CGCAAAGCGCCTCAACTTGTCACCGTGAGACGGCAGTCCTCTCCGTCCCACATCCGCATTATGGCTTGCACCGCCAACGTGAGCGACGTTGGCCGGTACTGATTAGGAGCTTTATACATGGCGCAACAGAAAACTGCCAACCGAAATCGGTTCGACTTCTCAAAAATTCCCGCGACCATTCAGATTCCCAACCTCATTGAGGTCCAGAAGCGTTCTTACGATCGCTTCTTGCAGATGGATGCGCTGCCAAGCGAACGGGATGATGCTGGCTTGCAAGCGGTCTTTCAGTCGGTCTTTCCCATTAGCGACTTCCGCAACGTTTCGCAGCTGGACTTCGTCGAGTACGCCATCGGCAACTGGGAGTGCAAGTGCGGCCACCTCAAGGGCCTGAACCACTTGCGCACCACCTGCCGCAATTGCGGCGCGACGGTGAAGACCGACCCGTTCCACCTGGGCGATGTGCTGTGCACCAAGTGCGGCACCTACAACGCCAACACGCCCGATTTTTGTAACAAGTGCGGCGATCCGGTCGGGCTGCAGCTGAAATATGACGTGGCCGAATGCGAGGAGCGCGGCATGACTTACTCCGCGCCGCTGAAGGTCACCATGCGCCTCACCATCTACGACAAGGATCCGGAGACCGGCAACCGCTCCATTCGCGACATGAAGGAGCAGGAAGTCTTCTTCGGCGACATTCCGTTGATGACGGCCAATGGCACCTTCATCATCAATGGCACCGAGCGCGTGATCGTCAGCCAGTTGCACCGTTCGCCGGGCGTCTTCTTCGAGACCGCGAACAATCGCACCTACTTCCTGGGCAAGATCATCCCCTACCGCGGCTCGTGGGTGGAGTTCGAATACGACCAGAAGAACGTGCTGTACGTGCGCATTGACCGTAAGCGCAAGTTCCTGGGAAGTATCTTCCTGCGCGCGCTGGGTCTGCGCTCGGATGAGGACATCCTTCGCACCTTCTACACTGTCGATCGCATTGCGATTCGCGACAAGGCGCTGTATTGGACGCTGGAACCCGGAGTCGACAAGCCGACGAATCTGCTCGGCATGAAGCTGGCGCGCCGCATTGCCACCAAGAGCGGCGAAGAGATTGCGCACTCCGGCCGGAAAGTTACGGCTGCGGTGATGAAGGAAATCCAGAAGCAACGGATCTCCGAGATTGAAGCTGACCTTACTGACCTCGAAGGCGCATTCGTGGCCGCCAACGTCATCAACGTCAATACCGGCGAAATTTTGCTGGAAGCGAACACCGAGCTTACCGCCGAAAAGCTGTCGAAGATGATCGAAGCGGGAGTGACGGAAGTCCACGTCTTCTTCCCCGAGCGCGACGACGTAGGCACCGTAATCAGCGCGACCTTGCGCCGCGATTCCGTCAAGACGCCGCAGGAAGCTCTGATCGAAATCTACCGCAAGCTTCGTCCGGGCGATCCGCCGACGCTCGACACCGCGACCTCGCTCTTCCATGGGATGTTCTTCGATTCGCGGAAGTACGATTTCTCGCGGGTGGGGCGCCTGAAGTTCAACATCAAGCTGTTCGAGAGCGAGGATGCCACCAAGCTCGATAACCGCACGCTGGAGCCCGAGGATTTCTACGGGACCATCCGCTACCTGCTGAAACTGCGCAGAAATATCGGGTCGGTGGACGACATCGATCATCTTGGCAATCGTCGCGTGCGCGCGGTTGGTGAGCTGCTGGAGAATCAGTTCCGCATCGGTCTGGTCCGCATGGAACGCGCCATCAAGGAAAAGATGAGCGTGTACCAGGAGATGTCGACGGCCATGCCGCACGACTTGGTGAATGCCAAGCCGGTCATGGCCGCTATCCGCGAGTTCTTCGGTTCGTCGCAGTTGTCACAGTTCATGGATCAGACGAACCCGCTCTCGGAGATCACCCACAAGCGCCGCCTGTCGGCACTTGGTCCGGGCGGCCTGTCGCGCGAGCGCGCGGGATTCGAAGTCCGCGACGTTCACCCGACACACTACGGACGTATCTGCCCGATCGAGACCCCGGAAGGTCCGAACATCGGTCTGATCTCATCGTTGAGCTGCTACGCGCGTATCAACGACTACGGTTTCATCGAGTCGCCCTATCGCAAAGTGAAGAGCGGTCGCGTGCTTGACTTCATCAGTGTGGTAAATGCCGGCGACAGCGATTACCGCGTCGGCGATCACCTGGAGAAGGCGGAGGCCATCAAGGCCAACAACGATCTCAAGGAACGCCGCAAGAAGCTGATCGATTTCGAACCGTTTTCGTTCTACCTGTCGGCGTGGGAAGAAGATCGCCACGTCATCGCGCAGGCCAACGCCGAAATCGACGACAAGGGCCGCATCGTCGCGGAACTGGTCAACGCTCGCAAGGCCGGTAACTTCGTTCTGGTTAACCGCGAAGAAGTGGACTACATCGACGTGAGTCCGAAGCAACTCGTTTCGGTAGCCGCTTCGCTGGTGCCGTTCCTGGAGCACGACGACGCCAACCGCGCTCTCATGGGCGCGAACATGCAGCGTCAGTCGGTGCCATTGCTACGCGCGCAGGCGCCGATCGTCGGCACGGGAATGGAAGGGGTTACGGCGCGCGATTCCGGTGCGGTAGTTCTGGCTCGCCGTAGCGGCATCATCGACTCGGTCGACTCCGAGCGCATCATCGTGCGCGTTGAGGGTGAGCATCATCCCATGCAACTCTCGCGCGAGGTGGGCAGCGACATTTATCAGCTCACCAAGTTCAAGCGATCGAACCAAAACACTTGCATCAACCAACGCCCCATCGTGAAGAAGGGACAGCGCGTAGCTAAAGGGCAGGTCATCGCCGACGGTCCTTGCACCGACATGGGCGAGCTGGCACTCGGCCGCAACGTGCTGGTCGCCTTCATGCCGTGGCGCGGCTACAACTTCGAGGACGCGATCCTGGTCTCCGAAAAGATGGTGAAGGAGGACTATTACACCTCCGTCCACATCGAGGAATTCGAGATCGAGTCGCGCGATACCAAGCTGGGTCCGGAAGAAGTGACGCGCGACATTCCTAACGTCAGCGAGTCGGCGCTGCGCGATCTCGACGAGAGCGGCATCATCCGCATCGGCGCGACCGTGAAGGCGGGCGACATTCTGGTGGGCAAGGTCACGCCCAAGGGCGAGACTCAGCTCACTCCGGAAGAGAAGCTGCTGCGCGCCATCTTCGGCGAAAAGGCCGGCGATGTTCGCGACGCTTCGCTCACTTGTCCTCCGGGTATCGAAGGCACGGTGGTCGACGTGAAGATCTTCTCCCGCAAGGGTCAGGAGAAGGACGAGCGCGCCAAGTTCATCGAGTCCGAGCAGGTGGCCAAGCTGGAGAAGAACCTGGCGGACGAGATCCGAATCCTCACCGACGAGCGTTTGAAGCGCCTGGAAGCGCTGCTGGGCGGCAAGGAAGTTCTTGCCGACTTGCACGACGAGCGCACCAACAAGCGTCTGCTGACCAAGGGCGTGATTCTCGATCGCGACACCATCGAGCGCATCTCGACCCGCAACCTCAAGCGCATCAAGTTCGCCGACAAGGATCCGCGCATCAACGAGCAGATCGACGAAATCGAGGAGATGACCTCGCGCCAGATCGACGTGCTGCGCAAGATCGTCCGCGAGAAAGTCGAAAAGCTGCAGAAGGGCGATGAGTTGCCTCCCGGCGTCATCAAGCTGGTGAAGGTTTACATCGCCATGAAGCGCAAGCTGAGCGTGGGCGACAAGATGGCCGGCCGCCACGGAAACAAGGGCGTCATCGCCCGCATTCTGCCGGAAGAGGACATGCCGTACCTCGAAGACGGAACGCCCGTCGAAATCGTCCTGAATCCCCTGGGCGTGCCAAGCCGTATGAACGTCGGCCAGATTCTGGAGACGCATCTCGGCTGGGCCGGGTACGCGCTTGGCCAGAAGATCAGCGAATTGCTGAAGGAGAATTCGAAAGCCGAACATTTGCGTAAGGAGCTCAAGGTGCTATTCAAGGACACGCCCTTCCTTGACGACCTCCTCAACCTCGACGACGAAGCACTCGAGCGCTTGGCCGACGGCATGAAAGATGGCGTCTACTTCGGCTCGCCGGTGTTCGACGGATCCAAGGAAGGCGAGATCAAGTCGCTGCTGGAAGAAGGCGGCTTGCCGACTTCGGGCAAGGCTTATCTCTACGACGGCATGACCGGCGAGAAGTTCGAGCAGCCGGTCACGGTCGGCTATATCTACATGCTCAAGCTGTCGCATCTGGTCGACGACAAGATCCACGCGCGTTCCATCGGGCCATACTCGCTGATTACCCAGCAGCCGCTGGGCGGCAAGGCTCAGTTCGGTGGCCAGCGCTTCGGCGAAATGGAAGTGTGGGCGCTGGAAGCTTACGGCGCCGCCTACATCCTGCAGGAACTGCTCACCGCGAAGTCCGATGACGTTTATGGCCGCACCAAGATTTACGAGGCCATCGTCAAAGGCGAAGCGGCGATTGAGCCAGGCGTGCCTGAATCGTTCAACGTACTGATTCGCGAATTGCAGTCGCTGTGCCTCGACGTGGAGCTGATCAAGACCGGCGAGCGGAACAAGACTGCTGGTTGCTCCGGAAGCTCCCGTCGCAGCGGACTAGGCTAGGAAGTCGCAATCAGGAGCGGGGAAGCCGTCCCTCGCTTCCAGGAGCCGGCGCCCTGCGAAACAAGAATTACCCTCAGCCGCAAGCGGCCGCGAAATGGGCCGCAAGGCCTGCAACTTCCATAGAAGAATCGAGGGGAGGAGGAAACAATGTACCGCTCGAGTCCATTTGATCTCGGAAATCCGATCGCCGATTTCGACGCCATCCGCATCAGCCTGGCTTCGCCGGAAAAAATCCGCAGCTGGTCTCACGGTGAAGTCACCAAGCCGGAGACGATCAACTATCGCACCTTCAAACCGGAACGCGATGGCCTGTTCTGCGCCCGCATCTTCGGTCCGGTCACCGACTGGGAGTGCTTTGCGGCAAATACAAGCGCATGAAGCACCGCGGCGTCATCTGCGACAAGTGCGGCGTGGAAGTCACGCTGTCCAAGGTTCGCCGCGAGCGTCTCGGTCACATCGAGCTGGCTTCTCCTTGCTCGCATGTGTGGTTCTTCAAGGGACTGCCCAGCCGCATCGGGCACATCCTCGACATCTCGCTGCGCGATCTGGAGTCGGTGCTCTACTTCGAAGCCTACGTCGTGGTTGAGCCGGTGACGCGCCGGTCAAAGAACGCGAAGTCATCAAGGACGAAACCAAGTATCGCGAACTCGATCTGGAGTTTCGCGCCAGCGGCTTCAAAGCCATGATGGGCGCGGAAGCCATCAAGGAGCTGCTGAAGCGCGTGGAAGTGGAAACGATGTCGGGCGAGTTGCGCGAGAAGATGCGCACGGAGACGTCGGTGCAGAAGCGTCTGAAGTATGCCAAGCGCCTGAAGGTGGTCGAGGCCTTCCGCAAGAGCGGCAACAAGCCGCAGTGGATGATCCTGGACGTGATCCCGGTGATCCCGCCGGAGCTGCGTCCCCTGGTTCCACTGGATGGCGGCCGCTTCGCCACGTCCGATCTGAACGACCTGTATCGTCGCGTGATCAACCGCAACAACCGGTTGAAGAAGCTGATGGACCTGCACGCGCCGGAAGTGATTGTGCGCAACGAAAAGCGCATGTTGCAGGAAGCCGTGGATGCGCTCTTCGACAACGGACGCCGTGGCCGCGTGCTGCGTGGCGCCAACAATCGTCCGCTGAAGTCGCTGTCCGACACGCTGAAGGGCAAGCAGGGCCGCTTCCGCCAGAACCTGCTGGGCAAGCGCGTGGACTACTCCGGCCGTTCGGTCATCGTGGTTGGTCCCGACCTCAAGCTGCACCAGTGCGGTTTGCCGAAGAAGATGGCGCTGGAACTGTTCAAGCCGTTCATCTATCACCGGCTGGAGCAGACCGGGCACTGCACCACCATCAAGCAGGCAAAGGAAATGGTGGAGCAGCAGGAGCCCATCGTGTGGGACATCCTGGAAGAGGTGATTAAAGATCATCCGGTGCTGCTGAACCGCGCTCCCACGCTTCACCGCCTCGGCATTCAGGCCTTCGAGCCGGTGCTGGTGGAAGGCAAAGCCATCAAGATTCACCCGCTGGTCTGCACCGCGTTCAACGCAGACTTCGACGGCGATCAGATGGCCGTGCACATTCCGCTGTCGCCGGAAGCGCAGGTGGAAGCCAGCGTGTTGATGCTGGCGTCGCACAACATCCTGTCGCCGGCATCGGGCCAGCCGATCACCGTGCCTACGCAGGACATGGTGCTCGGCATCTACTACCTGACCAAAGGAAAGCCGGGCGCCAAGGGTGAAGGACGCGCCTTCGCGAACATCGATGAAGTGCATTCTCGCCAAGGAGGCCGGCGAAGTGGAAACGCTCACGCCGATCCGTCTGCGCTACACCGGCGAGGTCATCGACCTCACCACGGCGTACGACGATCAGGACGTGAGCCACACCGAGCCGACGAAGTTCGAGCGGCAATACATCTCGACCACCGTGGGCCGCGCCATCATGAACGACCACATGAAGCGCGGCGCTCCGGAGATGCCGTACATCAACGGCCTGCTCAAGAAGAAGGGCAGCGGCAATCTGGTGAATTACTGCTACCTGCGTTTCGGACTGGAAACGACGGTGCGGCTGTTGGACGGCATCAAGCAGCTCGGCTTCCACTACGCCACCAAGGCGGGCTTGTCGATCGGAATCGACGACATGGTTATCCCGGAGGGCAAGGCAGGGCTGGTGAGGGACGCCGAGAAGGCAGGCTATCGCGGTGCAGCAGCAGTATCTGGACGGCGCCATCACCAACGGCGAGCGCTATAACAAGGTCGTCGAAATCTGGTCGGCGCATTACCGAAAAGGTTGCAGACGAGATGTTCGAGCGCCATGCAGCAGGAGGACAAGGCCGGCGACCTAAATCCGATTTACGTCATGGCCGACTCCGGCGCTCGCGGTTCGAAACAGCAGATCCGTCAGCTCTCGGGTATGCGCGGCTTGATGGCCAAGCCTTCGGGCGAAATCATCGAGACGCCGATCACGGCGAACTTCCGCGAAGGCCTGACGGTGTTGGAGTACTTCATCTCCACCCACGGCGCGCGTAAGGGCTTGGCCGATACCGCTCTCAAGACCGCGGATTCGGGCTACCTGACGCGTCGTCTGGTCGACGTGGCGCAGGACGTGATCATCAGCGAATACGATTGCGGCACGGTCGATGGCATCTACGTCACCTCCATCGTGGAGTCGGGCGAGATCATCGAGCCGCTGCGCGACCGTATCGTGGGCCGCGTCTCGCTGGAGAAGATCAAGGACTACGAAGGCAACATCATCGTCGACATCAACCAGGAGATCACGGAAGACCTGGCGAGCGCGGTGCAGGCTGCGGGTATCGAGCGCGTGAAGATTCGTTCGGTGCTCACCTGCGAGTCGAAGCGCGGTGTCTGCGTGATGTGCTACGGCCGTAACCTGGCATCGGGCCGTCTGGTCGAGCTGGGTGAAGCCACGGGCGTCATCGCGGCGCAGTCCATCGGCGAGCCGGGAACGCAGCTCACGATGCGTACCTTCCACATCGGCGGCACGGCTTCGCGAGTCAGCGAGCAGTCGCGCCTCGATGCCAAGAACAACGGCATGGTGCGCTTCATCAACCTGATCACCGTACGCGCCAAGGAAGGCAACCTGGTGGTGATGAACCGCAACGGCTCCATCGCCATCGTGGATGAGAAGGGCCGCGAAAAGGAGCGCTACGCGGTGGTTTACGGCGCCAAGGTCAAGGTCGAAGACGGTGCAGCAGGTTTCGCTCGGCGATGTGCTGGTCGAGTGGGATCCGTACACCTTCGCGATCCTCACCGAAATCGGCGGCACGGTGCAGTTCAAGGACCTGCAGGAAGGTATGACGCTGCACGAGGAAGTCGACGAGGTGACGGGCTTGTCGCGCCACGTGGTTGTCGATTCGCCGGACGAGAAGCGCCAGCCGGCCATCATCATCAAGGGCGCAAAGGGCAGCAAGCGGTACCTGATGCCTTCGCGCGCTCACTTGATGGTGCAGGATGGCGACACGGTGACGCCGGGCGACGTGCTGGCGAAGATCCCGCGCGAAACCACCAAGACCAAGGACATCACCGGCGGTCTGCCGCGCGTGCAGGAGCTGTTCGAGGCCCGCAAGCCGCACGAAACCGCGGTCATCAGCGAGATCGATGGCGTGGTGAAGTTCGGCGATGTGGCCAAGGGTCAGCGCAAGATCTACGTGGTGGCCGACAACGGTACCGAGAAGGAATACCAGGTGCCGCGCGGCGTTCACATCAATGTGCAGGAAGGCGAGCGCATTCGCGCCGGCGAGCCGCTGATGGATGGCCCGCTCAACCCGCACGACATTCTTGCCGTGCTGGGCGAGAAGGAGCTGCAGGCTTACCTGGTGAACGAAATCCAGGAAGTCTACCGGCTGCAGGGCGTGAACATCAGCGACAAGCACATCGAGGTGATCGTTCGCCAGATGATGCGCTGGGTGAAGGTGGAAGACGTGGGCGATACGCCGTTCCTGCTGGAACAGCAGATCGACAAGTTCCGCTTCCGCGAAGAGAACGAGAAGGCGATTGCCAACGGCGGCAAGCCGGCCACCGGCCGTCCGCTGCTGCTGGGCATCACCAAGGCCTCGCTCTCCACCGACTCGTTCATCTCAGCCGCGTCGTTCCAGGAGACCACGCGCGTGCTGACGGAGGCCTCGATTCAGGGCGCCGTCGATCACCTGCGCGGCTGAAGGAAAACGTCATCGTGGGCCGTCTCATCCCCGCGGGCACGGGCATGGAGTACTACCGCAATGTCCGGCTCTCGCAGGAGATGGAAGAGGCCGCCGCCAAGGTGCAGGAGGAGGTCACGGCCGCGTACGAAGAAGCGAACGCGCGCTGGAACTGCTCCGCCAGAAGGCGAGAAGAAGAAGAGCTGCTGAAGCGCGTCGAGGTCGAGACCATGTCGGCCGAGCTGCGCGAGAAGATGCGCACGGAGACCTCAGTCCAGAAGCGGCTGAAGTATGCCAAGCGCTTGAAGGTGACCGAGGCCTTCCGCAAGAGCGGCAACAAACCGCAGTGGATGATCCTCGACGTGATTCCGGTCATTCCGCCGGAGCTGCGTCCCCTGGTTCCACTGGACGGTGGCCGCTTCGCCACGTCCGATCTGAATGACCTTTATCGTCGCGTCATCAACCGCAACAACCGGTTGAAGAAGCTGATGGACTTGCACGCGCCGGAAGTCATTGTCCGCAACGAAAAGCGCATGCTACAGGAAGCCGTCGATGCGCTCTTCGACAACGGACGTCGTGGCCGCGTGCTGCGTGGCGCCAACAACCGTCCGTTGAAGTCGCTGTCCGATACGCTGAAGGGCAAGCAGGGCCGCTTCCGTCAGAACCTGCTCGGCAAGCGCGTCGACTACTCCGGCCGCTCGGTCATCGTAGTCGGTCCGGATCTCAAGCTGCACCAGTGCGGCTTGCCGAAGAAGATGGCACTGGAATTGTTCAAGCCGTTTATCTATCACCGGCTGGAACAGACCGGACATTGCACCACGATCAAGCAGGCCAAGGAAATGGTGGAGCAGCAGGAGCCCATCGTGTGGGATATCCTGGAAGAGGTGATCAAAGATCATCCTGTTCTGCTGAACCGCGCGCCCACGCTGCATCGCCTCGGCATTCAGGCCTTCGAGCCGGTGCTGGTGGAAGGCAAAGCCATCAAGATTCACCCCCTGGTCTGCACTGCGTTTAACGCAGACTTCGACGGCGATCAGATGGCCGTGCATATTCCGCTCTCGCCGGAAGCGCAGGTGGAAGCCAGCGTGTTGATGCTGGCCTCGCACAACATCCTGTCGCCGGCATCAGGCCAGCCGATCACCGTGCCCACGCAGGACATGGTGCTCGGAATCTACTACCTGACCAAAGGCAAGCCGGGCGCCAAGGGCGAAGGACGAGCCTTCGCGAACATCGACGAAGTCATTCTCGCCAAGGAAGCCGGCGAAGTGGAGACACTCACGCCGATTCGTCTGCGCTACACCGGCGAGGTCATCGATTTGGTGACGGCGTACGACGATCAGGACGTGAGCCACACCGAGCCGACAAAGTTCGAGCGGCAATACATCTCGACCACCGTGGGCCGCGCCATCATGAACGACCACATCAAGCGCGGCGCTCCAGAGATGCCGTACATCAACGGCCTGCTCAAGAAGAAGGGCAGCGGCAACCTGGTCAACTACTGCTACCTGCGTTTCGGGCTGGAGACGACGGTGCGGCTGTTGGACGGCATCAAGCAGCTTGGCTTCCATTACGCCACCAAGGCGGGCTTGTCGATCGGCATCGACGACATGGTCATCCCGCAGGGCAAGGCCGGGCTGGTGAAGGAGGCCGAGAAGGCCGCCATCGCCGTGCAGCAGCAGTATCTGGACGGCGCCATCACCAACGGCGAACGTTACAACAAGGTCGTCGAAATCTGGTCGGGCATTACCGAAAAGGTTGCAGACGAGATGTTCGAGGCCATGCAGCAGGAAGACAAAGCGGGCGACCTAAATCCGATTTACGTCATGGCCGACTCCGGCGCTCGCGGATCGAAACAGCAGATCCGTCAGCTCTCTGGAATGCGCGGCTTGATGGCCAAGCCTTCGGGCGAAATCATCGAGACGCCGATCACGGCGAACTTCCGCGAAGGCCTCACCGTGTTGGAGTACTTCATCTCCACCCACGGCGCGCGTAAGGGCTTGGCCGATACCGCGCTCAAGACCGCGGACTCCGGTTACCTCACGCGTCGACTGGTCGACGTGGCGCAGGACGTGATCATCAGCGAATACGATTGCGGAACGGTCGATGGCATCTACGTCACCTCCATCGTGGAGTCGGGCGAGATCATCGAGCCGCTGCGCGACCGCATCGTGGGCCGCGTCTCGCTGGAGAAGATCAAGGACTACGAAGGCAACATCATCGTCGACATCAACCAGGAGATCACGGAAGACCTGGCGAACGCGGTGCAGGCTGCGGGTATCGAGCGCGTGAAGATTCGCTCGGTGCTCACCTGCGAGTCGAAGCGCGGTGTCTGCGTGATGTGCTATGGCCGCAACCTGGCGACCGGCCGACTGGTCGAGCTGGGTGAAGCCACCGGCGTCATCGCGGCACAGTCCATCGGCGAGCCGGGAACCCAGCTCACGATGCGTACCTTCCACATCGGCGGTACCGCGTCGCGAGTCAGCGAGCAGTCGCGCCTGGATGCCAAGAACAACGGAACGGTGCGATTTGTGAACCTGATCACCGTACGTTCCAAGGAAGGCAACCTGGTCGTGATGAACCGCAACGGCTCGATCGCGGTTGTCGACGAGAAGGGCCGCGAAAAGGAGCGTTACGCGGTTGTGTACGGCGCCAAGGTCAAGGTCGAAGATGGTGCGCAGGTTAAGCTCGGCGATGTGCTGGTCGAGTGGGATCCGTACACCTTCGCCATCCTCACCGAAATCGGCGGCACGGTGCAGTTCAAGGACCTGCAGGAAGGTTTGACGCTGCACGAAGAAGTCGACGAGGTGACGGGCCTGTCGCGTCATGTGGTTGTCGACTCGCCTGACGAGAAGCGTCAGCCGGCCATCATCACCAAGGGCGCAAAGGGCAGCAAGCGCTACCTGATGCCTTCGCGCGCTCACCTGATGGTGCTGGATGGCGACACCGTCACCCCCGGCGACGTGCTGGCGAAGATCCCGCGCGAAACCACCAAGACCAAGGACATCACCGGCGGTCTGCCGCGCGTGCAGGAGCTGTTCGAAGCGCGCAAGCCGCACGAAACCGCGGTCATCAGCGAAATCGATGGCGTGGTGAAGTTCGGCGATGTAGCCAAAGGCCAGCGCAAGATCTACGTCGTGGCCGACAACGGCACCGAAAAGGAATACCAGGTGCCGCGCGGCGTTCACGTCAATGTGCAGGAAGGCGAGCGCATTCGCGCCGGCGAGCCGCTGATGGATGGCCCGCTCAACCCGCACGACATTCTTGCCGTGCTGGGCGAGAAGGAGCTGCAGGCTTACCTGGTGAACGAAATCCAGGAAGTCTACCGGCTGCAGGGCGTGAACATCAGCGACAAGCACATCGAAGTGATCGTGCGCCAGATGATGCGTTGGGTGAAGGTGGAAGATGTGGGCGATACGCCGTTCCTGCTGGAACAGCAGATCGACAAGTTCCGCTTCCGCGAAGAGAACGAGAAGGCGATTGCCAACGGCGGCAAGCCGGCTACCGGCCGTCCGCTGCTGCTCGGCATCACCAAGGCATCGCTCTCGACCGACTCGTTCATCTCGGCCGCATCGTTCCAGGAGACCACGCGTGTGCTGACGGAGGCCTCGATCCAGGGCGCCGTCGATCACCTGCGCGGTCTGAAGGAAAACGTCATCGTGGGCCGTCTGATTCCCGCGGGCACCGGCATGGAGTACTACCGCAATGTCCGGCTCTCGCAGGAGATGGAAGAGGCTGCGCAGAAGGTGCAGGAGGAGGTGACGGCCGCGTACGAAGAAGCCGAACGCGCGCTGGAACTGCTCCGCCACGAAGGCGAGAACGAAGGCGAAGAGCTGCTGACGGAGTAAGTAAGAAGGGTAGAGCGGGCAGAAGCGCCGCGCTAATGAGAAGTGGGTGCCCCATTCAAGGCCGTCCTTTGGCCTTGAATGGGGTTTCTCGTTCGTACCACCGAAGGACCCGCTCAGGCTTCGCTTGAACGGGGCACCCGGCTCCAGGCTATTTATTGCCTGACTGCCATAGAACCAAGAGGAGAAAAATATGTATCCCGAAATAATGATTGCGCCCATGCGTGAAGAACTGACCAGCTTGGGAGTTCAAGAATTGCGCACCGCGGAAGAGGTAGATCGGATAATTCCCACCCAGCCAGGCACGGCAATGGTAGTGGTGAATTCTATTTGCGGATGCGCGGCAGGCCGCATGCGTCCTGCGGTGCGAGCGGCATTGCAAAATGCCGCGCGTCCGGACAAGGTTTTTTCGGTCTTCGCGGGGCAAGATTCGGAAGCAACGGAGCGCGCTCGCAGCTACTTCACGGGATACCCGCCATCCTCGCCGTCCATCGCTATTCTGCGCGATAGTAAGTTGCTCTACATGATGCAGCGCAGTGACATCGAGCGCAGCGACCCCACTGCAATCGCGTCCGAGTTGAAGAGAGCATTTGAACAGTTCTGCGGAACGCCCGCGCTATAGGAGACGGAATCGGCCATCGACGGTAGAGGGAAAAAGACGGGGCGCCAGTTCGAGAAGCCCACGCGATCCTTGAACGGGGCACCCGGCGGACAAGGGTGGGGCACCCCGGCTCATACACAAACTGCCGTCGCGCTGGAAAACAACGCCAGCTTGTTTACGCTGGACCAGGACCTCTCCCGAATCGCGCTGATCACTGGCCTCAAACTCTACCGCCGCTAAGGATGGCGACGGTGACTGACAATCGTTTGCCCCCTGTGTAAACTTCTTGTGCTCCCGGTTCGCTTGGTATGTTGCGGTTCTTTCAACATTTTCGGATGGCGCTGTGGCGCGCCTTTCAGCACGACGCATTCGCCATCGCCAAGGGTGCTGCCTTCTCGGCGATCATCACCTTATTTCCGGCGATCCTCATGTTGGCATCAATACTCTCTATTTCGCGCACAACCGAGCTGCTCTTCCGCGAAGTGAGTCACGCTGTCGGACGTATTCTTCCCGAAGGGACACATTCCGCGGTCATGCAATATTTCATCGGCAACAAGCAGATCAGCCTGAAATTTCTGCTGACGCTGATCGTCATCACGCTCTGGACTGGCTCCGGCGTCATGATCTCGTGGATGGAAGGCTTCCGCAATGCCTATCAGATGCCGAAGATCTGGGGATTGGTGAAGGAGAGGATGATTGCATTTCTGCTGGTCATTCTGGCCGGCGTGCCGCTGGTGTTTGCGTCGTTTCTGCTGGTGTTCGGCAACCAGATTGAGCAGTGGATCGTCTACCGCGTGGGTCACGAACTTGGACCTTACATACTGGGGTTGTGGACGGCGCTGCGCTGGATCATTGCAACGCTCACCAGTATCGCCGTGATCGCGCTGATCTATCATCACGGCGTTCCCCGGACGCAGCCATGGCATCGTGTGCTGCCGGGCTCCACGCTGGCGACGGTGTTGTGGTTTGTTTCGACCGTGATCTTCGGAGTCTACCTGCGCCGCTTCGCCAATTACGACGTAATCTACGGCTCGGTGGCAACCGCGATTGCGCTCCTGATCTGGCTTTACCTGGTGTCGATGGTGATCCTCATCGGCGCGGAGTTCAATGCCGTACGTTATCCACGCTTCCTATTCGGGGCGCACTCAGAGCTTGCTCGCGAGCAGAAACGCGCTCAAACCGGCTGATTTCATGAGCAGACTTCGTAACGATCCTTCGAACACGCACGCTTCGCAACGACGAGCCAAGATCGTTTGCACGATTGGGCCGGCTTGTGACTCGGAAGAAATGATCCGCCAGCTGATGCTGAGCGGAATGGATGTTGCGCGGCTGAACTTTTCGCACGGTACACATGAGGATCACGCGCAGGTGATCCAGCGGTTGCGTAAGATCGCGGCTGAACTGAAACGGACAATCTGTATTCTGCAAGATCTGCAAGGGCCCAAGATTCGGACCGGCCGTCTGACTGATCGCATTGCAATCGCTCTGCAGAAAGGCCACGTCGTCACCATCACCTCGAAAGATGTGATGGGCACAGCCGATCTCATCGCGACAACCTACCAAAACCTTGCGAAGGATGTGAGGCCGGGCGAGCACATTCTGCTGTCCGATGGGCGAGTTGAGCTGGTAGTGAAGGAAGTGCGCGGTAGCGATGTGGTTTGCGAGGTGCTCAATGGCGGCATGCTGGGCGAGCATCAGGGAATCAACTTGCCGGGAACGAATGTCAGCATTCCATCGCTCACGGAAAAAGATGAGATCGATCTCGATTTCGGTCTGAAGCAGCAGGTGGATGCGGTTGCCATTTCGTTTGTGCGCACGGCCGAAGATGTCTTGCGAGCGGAGCGCGCCATCGTGTCGCGCGGCTATAACGTGCCGTTAGTGGCCAAGCTGGAGAAGCCGCAGGCGATCGACAATCTCGATTCAATCCTTGAGGTAGCCAATGCTGTGATGGTAGCCCGCGGCGACCTGGGAGTAGAGATGGCGCCGGAAAAAGTCCCGTTGATGCAGAAACTCATTATTCGCCGGGCCCTGGATTTCCGGCGGCCGGTGATTACCGCGACGCAGATGCTGGAGTCGATGACCGAGAGTCCTCGGCCGACCCGTGCTGAGGCCAGCGACGTTGCCAATGCTGTCTTCGACGGCACCGATGCCGTGATGTTGTCGGGTGAGACGGCTATCGGCAAGTATCCTCGCGAAACCGTCGAGATGATGGCGCGCATTGTCATGGAAGCCGAGCGCCATCCTTTTCAGCGACTGGTGCCCGGCCATCGCCAGGCCACACACCTCTCGATTGCGGAGACGATCTGCGAATCGATGGCGCATGCCGCAGAAGATCTGGATGTGCGGGCCATCGCGGTTTTTACGGAGACGGCTACCACTGCGCGAATGCTTTCCAAATACCGCCCGGCGGCAAACATTTATGCCTTTACCCAGTCGGAAGCCGTGTGCAATCGTATGAATTTGTTGTGGGGGGTTACGCCTGTACGATGTCCCGCGAATCTATCGGTGGAGTCGATGGCCGGATTTGCGGAAAGAGAGTTGACGCGAATGCAGGTGTTGTCGCAGGGCGACGTCTTCGGTCTGATCGCGGGGACAACCCACGTTGCCGGAGCTACGAATTTCATGCGACTCATCACTGCTGCTGAGACCTAACTGGCGATCGCATAACAGCCGGAGAGCGGTTAGTTAGAAGAGAGCGGTTAGTAAGAAAAGAGAGCACGATGGCTAAAGAGATCTTGTCAGTAGCCTTGTTAGAAGCGCTGCCGGGCAAAGAAGAAGAACTGCAGACCATGCTGCGGGAGCTTTACACGTTGGTCCACGCCAAGGGATATGCGCGCGACACGCTCCATCGCGACAGCTCCCGTCCTGACCGCTTTCTGCACCTGCGCTACTGGACTTCGCCAGAAGTGCGCGCCGAAGCCCTTGCCGACCCTGAAGTCCACCGCTATTGGCTCAAGTTGCCCGATCTGTGCACGGTAAGCGTGCTGTACGAGAGCCTGGAGAAGGTGTTTGAAACGTAGCAGTCAGCCATCAGCAGTCAGCAATCGGCCAAGAGAGCGTTCCGGTTGTCATTCCTAACAAGGTTGATCCTTCGCCCGAGACGACCGGAATATGCCTGCATCGGCTGACAGCTGAAAGCTGACTGCTGCCTGCTAATTCACCCACGGTCCGCGCGAATCGCCATTCCCCTTGTGCGGATCGCGTTCATTGGGATCACGGAAATTGCCGTACTCATCGAAGTAGTCTTCGTGTTTGTAGTCGCCGCGGTCGTCGTGCTTCCGCATGTAGACTTCGAACTTGCGCGCCGCGCGCTTGCGCTTCCAGCGATAGTACGAGTTGCGGAGCCCGAACACGCGCTCGGATGTAGCGTATCCAAAGCCACGCCGGGGAACGAACTTTAGCCAGATGTATCCGAAGAGCAGGCCGCCGAGATGAGCCATGTAGGCGACCGACGCTCCCGGCTGATGAGACGCCGAGAGCGTTAGGAAAACCTCGATGAAGATCAGGCCCATGACGAAGTACTTGGCCTTGATCATGAAGGGAATCGGGAACAGCATGATCTCCGAATCGGCGTGCAGGATACCGAAAGCGAGTAGCAGTCCGAAGATAGCGCCAGATGCGCCGACGGTCGGGATAACGGGATTTGCGCCAAGCAGTCCAGTGAAAGAAACAGCGACCGTGGTCAGCGCGGCTCCGATGGCGCAGAAGAAGTAAAACTGCATGAAGAGGTTGTAGCCCCAGTCCTGTTCCAGCTGCGCACCGAACATCCAAAGCGCGAGCATGTTGAACAGGATGTGCCACAGACCGGCATGGAGAAAGGCGTAGGTCACCAGCTGCCAGATCCAGAAGCGAAAGACGACCAGCGCTGGAACCAGGCCGAAATGAATCTGGACCCAGCGCTCGCCACCCTGGACAAAAACGCCCAGCAATGCCACGGCCGAGGAACACGGCTCCGTTGGCGATCAGCAGTTGCTTCACAGCCCGCGTGAATGGCGGGAAACTCAATCCCATGCCTGACGTGCGTCGCATGACTTACTCCCGTATTGCACTGCCGGAATTCAGCGCTCCGGCTGCGGCACGATGGCCAAACTGCGGTGGCCTTTGGCATCGAGTGCGCGTACCGCAAAGATTACATTGTCTTTCGATACCGGCACAGTGACGCGGGTTACATTTCCGACGGCCTTCGCATGCTGCCACTCCGCAGCCGTAGTATCCCGCCACAGGACTTCATAGCCCATGGCCAAACCACCGGGCGAAGGCTTCCACTCCAGAGTGGAATCGTTTTGCAGCTGTTTCGTCAACAGGCGGACATCCACCGGCGGAGCGGGCGCCGAAGCCAGTGAGGCCAGCGTAGCCGCATTCAGCCGCGCCACATTTGCCGTGTAATCGTAGTCAACAAACTTCGGCAGATCACCGTATTCGATGCCGTTTTCGGTGCGAACGTTCTGGTGCTGATGGTTGAAATTCTCGTGGTATTCGGTGAAGCGCACCGCGGCGAATCCCTGGTCGTTGAAGGAGATGTGATCGCCACCGCGAAGGTAACGGTCGTGACGAAAAATCAGCATGGCGTGGAAATTGGCTGTCGAAAGGTATTGCGAGGCGACTTCCGCAACATAACGGGCCAGTTGCCGTGATGGGCCGTCGCTTTCACCGCCGAGAGATCGAATGTGGCGCACTTCGTCGTCGCTGGCCGTCGAGGCAATCCCTTCCGAGAAGACACGCACGATGTGCGGATTTTGCCCAGTGTCGCCGGGCGTGCGATCGCCACCAACAATGTCGTTGTTCAGCACGGCCTCGATGTCCCAGCCAACGGCCTTGGACATCTTGGCAAAATGCGCGCTGCCGTAGAGGCCCTGCTCTTCGCCGGCCACAGTAAGGAAGATGATCGTCGCCGGAAAACGATGCTTGCTGAGAACGCGTGCGCACTCCAGGCTGACGGCTGTGCCACTGGCGTCGTCATTGGCGCCGGGAGCTGCGTTAGTTGTATCGTTGGGGTCGCTGTTGCGCGAGTCATAGTGGCCGCTGACGACGTAGATGCGGCCGGCGTTGGCGGGATCGGTGCCACGCAGAACCGCGTAAACGTTGGTGATGGTCGTGGGCTGAGGGATTCGTGAGGCCGGCGGCTGGGTAAACTGATCAAGCCTCACCTCAAGGCAATCACCGCATTGGCTGGAGTATTTCTGAAGTTCGCCCTGAATCCATTGCGCGGCGGCCGCAATCCCCTTGTCGCCAATCGGCGGCATATCCGCCGACAGGGTGTGACGAGTGTAGAAGCCGGCGAGGGTTTCGATGTTCTTCTGGATCTGAGCCGATGAAACCTCGGCCAATGCGGCGGCGATTTGCGGATCGGGGGTAGACATGGGAAGACTGGTTTCCTGCGCGCAAGCGAAAGCAACCGCGAAGAAGTACACTGCCATCACACCCGCGATTGCCACGGGATTGTGCTTTACGATAAACATGAAGATCGCGAAACTTCTTTCTCAGGCTGGCGTCTATCACTTGACGATGCCGCCAAGAGATTCTAAATATAAATGACGGGCGGCGCAGGGCGGTTGGTCCCGTGAAAAGGGAATTCATAGGAGCGGAGGCAATTATGGTGATCTGTCCTGAATGCGAGAGCGATCTGGACATTGAAGAGGATGAGGTCGACGAAGGTGAAGTCGTCTCCTGTCCGGAGTGCGGAAGCGACTTCGAGGTCGTAGGAGTCGAACCACTGGAGCTCTCTCTAGTCGCGGACGAAGATGCGGAAGACGACGAAGATGAAGAAGAGGAAGAGGAGGAAGGGTATTAGCTTGTCCGGCGGCCTGCGGAGCACGTTTCTTCCTGCCTTCGCTCTCTGCGTTCTCATCACGATGAGCGCTTCCCCCGCCGCCATGGGAAATGCTCCCGGTCAGTCTTCGTCTCACCCTAGCAAGAACGATTACGCTTTGATTTACGGTACGGTCTGGGGTCCGGATGATCGCCCTGTGGCCGGCGTGGCGATCAAGATTCGGCGGGCAGAAGATAAGAAGCCGAAGTGGGAGTTGATGTCCGACAGCCGTGGCGAGTTCGCGCAGCGTGTGCCAGTCGGGGCTCAGGATTATGTTATCCAGGCTGACGTCAAGACGCCGAAAGGGCAGCCCAAGCCTGAGACAACCGCACACATCGACAACAACGAGCGCACTGATGTCGGCCTGCATCTCAGCAAAGAGCAACTCCCTGCGCACTAAAACACGTAGAATGGAAATCAAATGTACAAAGTCTTAGGCGGCTTCATTGTCATGCTGATTGCCTTGAGTTGCCAGGCGCAGATAACGATTCCGATGGGCGGTTCGTCGCCCAGCGATACCAACCGCAAGAGCGCCCGCATCACCAGCCGATTGCTGACAGGAACGGTTCTCGACAAGAGCGACAAGCCAGTGGGCAACGCGGTGGTTTATCTGAAGAATACAAAGACTCTGATGGTGAAGACCTATATCGCGCAGAATGATGGGACATATCGCTTTCCCGAGCTCTCGCCGAACGTGGATTACGACGTCTATGCCGAGAAAGATGGACAAAAGAGCAAGACGAAGACCTTGAGCCAGTTCGACGACCGCGACAAGGCGAATATCAACCTGCAGATTAATACAAACAAGTGATAGAAGCCGTCTGGTCTTAAATAGGGCGTTCGACTTGGCGCCAGCAAGGACGGCTCACGTCCCACGCGCGATGACGCGGAGACACAAGAAAGGCCGCCATTGCTGGCGGCCTTCGTTTACCTCTGATCTTCGGTTAGTTGTTTTCGTTGCTGGCGCGCTTCCACGACATGAATTCGCCAATCGTGGAGCCGCTACCCGAGGAAGAAGCTGCCGCCGGAGCCTTGTAACTCTCGACATCGGAGCGCGTCGCTTCCTCGCCTACCGCACGAATGCTCAGGCCCACTTTCTTTTCGGCCTGATTCATCTTGATGATCTTGAAGTCGTGCTCCTGGCTGGGTTCCAGTTTGACGGGAGCGCCATGAGCGTCGACGGCTTCGGAGTTGTGGCAGAGTCCCTCGACGCCGTCGGCGATCTCGACGAAGGCACCGAAGCTGGCCAGCCGCAGAACCTTGCCGTGAATCACGTCGCCTACGCGATGCTGCTCGAAGAAAGTATCCCAGGAGTCAGGCTGCAATTGCTTTACACCCAGGGACAAGCGGCGCTGATCAGGCTCAATCGCCAGTACAATCGCTTTGACCTTGTCGCCCTTCTTGAGCACCTCAGAGGGATGTTTCACGCGCTTGGTCCAGCTCAGGTTGCTGACGTGGACCAGACCGTCGATACCATCTTCGATCTCGATAAACGCGCCGAATTCGGTGAGGTTGCGGACCTTGCCTTCGACAATTGAGCCCACCGGGAACTTCTCATGCAACGTCTCCCAGGGATTGGACTCCAGTTGCTTCAGGCCAAGGCTGATGCGTCGTTCCGTGGGATTCACATTGAGCACAACCGCCTCAACCTGATCGCCAACATTGACGATCTTCGACGGGTGCTTCATCCGCTTGGACCAAGTCATCTCGCTGACGTGGACCAGACCCTCGATACCCTGTTCCAGCTCAATGAACGCGCCGTAGTCGGTCACGCTGATGACGCGACCGCGAACATGCGCGCCGATGGGATAACGCTCCGAAGCATCCAGCCAGGGATCGGGAGTGAGCTGCTTGAATCCCAGCGAAACCCGCTGCTTGTCGCGATCGAATTTCAGCACCTTCACCTGGATCTGGTCGCCGACCTGCACCAGGTCGCGGGGATGCGTGAGGCGTCCCCAGGACATGTCGGTGATGTGCAGCAGACCATCGATGCCGCCGAGGTCCACGAACGCGCCGTAGTCCGTGAGATTCTTCACCGCTCCGGTGAGGATGGCGCCCTCTTCCAGATGTTCCAGTGTCTTGCTGCGCTTATCCGACTGCTCTTCTTCCAGCAGCTGCTTGCGCGAAGCGACGATATTGCCGCGCTTCTTGTTCAGCTTGATGATGCGGACTTCAATCTCCTGACCCTTCAGGGCCTCCAGATTGCGAACTGGACGCAGATCGACCTGCGATCCTGGGAGGAAAGCACGGGCGCCGAGGATGTCGACCGTCAGGCCGCCTTTGATGCGATCGATGACACGCGCCTTGACCGCGGTCTTCTCATTGAAGGCTTTATCGATCTCGTCCCAGGAGCGCAGCCGCTGCGCCTTCTGATGGGAGAGGTTGATGTAGCCTTCTTCCGTGCTGCCGGGCTCGCGCATGACGGCGATCTCTTCGCCGCGTTGCACCGTCACGTTGCCTTCGTGATCGGTAAACTCGGAGACGGGAACCACGCCTTCGGACTTGTAGCCGATATCAACGAGCACATACTGCGGCGTGATCTTGAGGACCGTGCCGGTAATGACCTGCTCTTCGTTGAGTGCGGCTTCGGTCTGGGCCTGCTCCTGCTCAAAGGTTTCCAAAGCGCTGGCAAAATCTTCCGGGCCAGGCTCTTTTTCCGCGCGCGGTGGGGCTGACGCCGCAACCGGTTCAGGAGTGAAGTCAGACGCGGGTTCGGACGGCTCGGGTGTCGCCTGCTGGACCGGCGGTTCAGGGTGCTGGGTTTCCGGTTGTTCAGCGTGCTGGGTTTCGGGCTGCTCGGCAGCCACTTCCTGGGTTGGGGTAGTCGGATCGTTGTGGGTTTCTTCGAAAGACATGAGTTGCGTTCACACTCCGCGGGTTCTGAAAACGCGCAGAGAGCCTTGAAATGACGGACTGCTGGCTTGGTTCGACAAGTAAGATTGTCCCGCAGTAAAGCGGGTTTGGACAACCCAGCGGCCGGATCCGATGGAGCGGGCTGCGCATCCAGGGAACTCTTCGACTATAGCAACCGAGGGGGGCAGTGTCAAACGCACCAGTGCCGGATCGACGTTGATTTTGCAGGGTTTTATCGGATTTTTAATGTGCGCGTCAAGTGGCCCGATCACTGCTCGATGTGACAGCAATTGCGAGGTGTTGGGTGGGCCGAATTGGGGATGATAACTCTGCCGAAGGTATGGATTATCTCTGGACTCCCTGGCGTTATGCCTATATCACCACGGCGGATACCTCCGCTAAAGGCGAGGGCTGCATTTTTTGCGGATTGCTGCGCTCGGGCGATGACGAGAAGGCTTTGATTGTTCATCGCGCGAAGCACAACTTTGTTATCCTCAATGCCTTTCCTTACACCTCGGGCCACAGCATGATCGTTCCTTACGATCATGTCGACAGACTGCAAAAGCTGCCGCAGGCGGCGGCGGTCGAGATGATGGAACTCGCCCAGCATCTGGAGACGGCGTTTCACGACCTCTATCACCCCGACGGCGTGAATGTCGGCATGAACGTAGGCAAAGCCGCCGGCGCGGGGATCGCAGGACACATCCACATGCATGCCTTGCCGCGCTGGGTGGCAGACGCGAATTTCATGACCGTGATCGGCGAGACGCGTGTGCTGCCGGAGTCGCTGACCACCACGTACCAGCGACTGAAGACGAGTTTCTAGTCCCCATCAGAATTTCCAGAATGGAACGAGCCGCGGCCCCCGTGGGAAGGCGGCAGGACTCTCCTCGCCTGCATCAGACCTGATGATTGGGCAATTCAGGGAGCGAGGAGAAACTTTCATGGCTCATTACGGAATGTTGCAGGCTTATCGTTTTTCTGACGATGTGGATGACATTCGCGGCGCAAATCTTTACGGCTACACCGGCAAGAAGCTAGGAGAGATTGACGACGTAGTCTTCGATCATGCGACCGGCACAATTCAATATGCGGTAGTGGACACCGGCGGCCCGCAGGAGGACAAGAAATTCCTGGTCCCGGCGACCAGCATTCGCAGCTGCAAAGAACATCCCGACGCATTTGCCATCGACGCCTCGAAGGCGCACATCGAAGCCCTGCCGCTTTATGAGGAAGATGCAGTACGTGACGAGTCGCAATGGCATGACTACGAGCAGCGGTATCGCGAGTCGTGGTCGAACGGGCCCGTCCTTCATAAGGAAGGCAGCACACACGCGATCACTCCTGAGGCGAATGAGCTGCCGGCCGGCAGCGGTTCGGGAGTTGACGATGAGGCGTACATGCCGGACCGGCAGGCGGGAAAATTTCCTGAGACCAGCCCTGATTCCAGCAAGCTGCGCATGCGGCCGGCGGGAGTAGCAGCCAAAGCCGAGGATTCGCGGCGGCCGGGAGCCTTCGAGCCAATGGAAAAGCCAACGCTCGCTGCGGAAGAAGCTGAGAGGCGCGCGATGGGAGATCCAGTGGCGGCGCAGCGCGATCATCTTACGAGTCCTGACGCCGTGTACGTCTCCGAGCGCGAGCGCCATGCGCGCTGGGCGGCGTTTGAAGAGGAGCTGCGCCGGAATCGGGTAGACATCACGGCGAGTTGCCGAAGCTGCGGAACAGCGCGAGAAAAAGTCGCGTAGCAGGCCTCAGAAAAGCGAGAGGTGGATTGCGCCGGTCATCAGGCTGGCGTTGTTGTTGACGAAGCTGTGCGCGGCAGGCCTTTGATCGCAAAGAACAGGATGTACAGGTAGCACAGTACCGGCAGGATGAAGGCGTGGTGCAGGCCGATGCGGTCGGCTAACAGGCCTTGCAGTTCGGGAATAATCGCGCCGCCGACGATGGCCATGACCAGCAGGCCGGAAGCTTCACCAGTGAGCGGGCCGAGGCCTTCGATTCCCAGCGTGAAGATGCTGGGGAACATGATGGAATTGAAGAGTCCCACAGCCAAGCAGCGTCCACATCGCGACGTGACCGAAGCTCAGCATCGAGAGGCAGACCAGGCACGCGGCAACAATCGCATTGAATCCAAGCACCCGGCGGGTTGAAATCTTCTGCAGGATCGCCGAGCCGAGAAATCGGCCGCACATCGCACCGCCCCAATAAAACGAAAGATATTTGGCGGCAACGTCGGCTTGCAAATCGCCGATGTTGGGCAGGTTCATGTAGTTCACGAGGAAGCTGCCGATGGCGACTTCTGCGCCGACATAAGCGAAGATGGCGCCGGTTCCGAAGAGCAGGTTGGGATGGTTCCACACACTGTCATTGGCGACGGCGTGACCGCCTTCGGCTTCAGGAATATGCGGCAGATTGAACTTGCCGATCACGATGCCAAGCACAATCAGCGCCAGCGCAATGAAGAAATACGGCAGCTTCACCGAGGACGCTTCCTGCAGACGATAGGCGTGCAGAGCGTTGGGCGTCATAGCGCGCAACTCGTCGGCAGTTTTGAGCGCGACAGCCGCGCCGAGGATGAGAAGCCCGCCGAAGAATGGGGCAACGGTGGTCCCGAGCGAATTGAAGGCCTGGGTGAGATTCAGCCGACTGGAAGCGGTGCGAGCCGGTCCCAGGACCGCGACGTAAGGATTGGCAGCAACCTGCAGCGCGGTGATGCCGGCAGCCAGAATGATGAGTGCTGCAAGAAACAAGGGAAACGACGGAACACTGGCGGCGGGAATGAAGAGCAGGGCTCCGAGTCCCATGATCAGCAGGCCGGCGACCATCATTCTTTGGTAACCGATGCGCTCGATGACCTTGCCGGAGGGAATCGAAAAGATGGCGTAGGCCGAGAAGAAGCAGAACTGGACCAGTATGACCTCGGCGTAATTCAGGTCGAAGATCGATTTCAGGTGCGGGACGAGGATGTCGTTGAGGCAGGTGAGGAAGCCCCACATGAAGAAGAGCGTGGTGACCATCGCCAGCGGGCCGCGGTAGTTTTGCTCCGCCGCTGGTGCGGTGACGGTGGTCGAGTTTGGTTGTGTTCCCAGTGCCATGATCACCTGCGAAAGTTAGATGCTTTGTATCAGGGCACGACTTCAGTCGTGCCGACTGGGCCCACCAAAACCAGGGCTTCAGCCCCTGTCCGAGTTTCCCCCGGTACACGCAACCCGCGCACTGCTACGGAGTCTGCTTCTGCATGGGATGGGCTTCGGTATTGAAGACCACCTTGTGCAGATCCAGCGTCGACCTCGGCGCGTACAGCAAATACAGATACTTCAGCGTTTCGGCCAGGAAGAAGCTCTCCATGGCATCGCGCTTTTCCTTCGTCTCCACGTTGAGCAGCGCGGCAAAGCCGACGTCGGTGCGGCAATACTTCTCCAGGCTATCGGCAAAAGTCTCACCCATGTCGAGGTATCGCGGCTTGCCAGTGAAATAGTACAGGTAGTAGGTCGATTCGATGATCTCAGGCCGAAGCTCGTAGCCCGGCTCGGTGATCTTCATCGTGGAGTAGTCCATCTCTTCGGGCTCGACGCCGAAGGTCGTCCACATCTTGTAGCTCGATTCCTGCAACGCCTCGGCGCGCTTAAGATCGCCGGAGAGCGCCAGTTCGGCAGGGAAGAAGGCATCGAGCGCGCCGTAGCGGGTCGAGACCTTGGCGCCGGTATTCATATTGACCTGCGCGTACCAGAAGCCGGTCGGTGCTTGGTCGGCTACATATTTGTTGAGCGCAGCGATGCTGGTCTGCCACATGTGCTCGCAGTCTTTATCGCCGAAGAGAATCGAGCACTTCAAGAGATATTCATAATACGAATCGATGCCGCCGCTGATGTGGCTGAGGGGGTCGATCCACTTGCCGGTTTCGACGTTGATGGTCGAGCCGACGAGTCCGATCGGCGAGCGGCGATCGTAGACCGCGACCAGCGCGCGCTTCGCCTTGTCGTAATAAATCTGCTTGCCGGTCAGTTTGCTGAGCGTCCCGAACTCGATGAGCAGGGAACCGATCTCGGCAGGATTGCTCTCGACGCCGCGAGTCTTGCCGGTCTTCAGGTTGACGAAGACGTAGGGCATGCCGGTCGGCGAGTTGAAAGCCGGCAGCAGTCGTGTTCCCAGATCGTCAGCCAGCTCCAGCAGTCGCTTGTCACCGGTAAGCTCATAGCTGCTGAGCAGGCCTCCCAGCAGGCGAATCGTGATCTCAAAATTCTTGACGTAGATGTCCTTGTCGAAGGAAAGCTGCTTGTCGATGAGCTCGCGGTCTTCTTTGGCTTCATCGGTGAGGCCCATCAGGACCATGGTGTCGAGCGCATCGACGGGCGTCATCAGCAGCGAAGTGCCGTACCAGTCGTGATAACTCTTGGTCAGTGGCTTGAGTTCGTCATGTCCCCAGGCATATTGCTTGTAGCCGCTCCAGGCGTGCAGGAAATCGTCTCGTACGCGAGCGGCCATTTCAGACTTTTGTTGATCGTTCCAGGGAGCGGGCGTCGCGGCCGGTGAGGATTGTGCAGAGTTGGGTTTGTCTTGAGCAGCACAGGCGAAAGCGAGGAGTAGGACAGCGAACAGAAGACTGCCAGGCTGACGCGTAAGATTCGTCACCGCGATATTCTACTTCGGCGAAGCAGGTTCGGTGGGAGCAGGCTCGGGGAAATCCGTCAACCCGCTCGTGAGTATCACCTAAGGAAAGTCTGATTAAGTCGAGGCGCGGCTCCGCAGCGGCTAAAGCCGTAGTGATTTTGCGGTACTTACGGACGGCCTGGAAGGCCGTCCCCTTCAATAGTTGGCTTAATCAGAGCCTCTCTAAACCCCAAACAATTCCTCTTTGACGCGTCGAACCAGGGAACGGTCTGTCAGCTCATATGCCGATTCGGGCGGACCATTCGGGCTGCCGAACTGGATGTCACGATTGGCGAGAGTCGACGTATCCGTGCGCGAGGCGAACGCGGTCATGTGGATCTGCGTGCAGCCTGTACTGGCGACGAATTGCCGGACATTGTCAACCGTAATGCCGGCTCCGGGCAATACTTCGATTCTGCCGTCGGCATGCTCGATCAGCCGGCGGATCAGGTCAGCGCCTTGCGGCGCGGCGTTCTTCTGACCGCTGGTGAGGACGCGGGTGATGCCCAGATCGATCAACTCATCCAGCGCGCGAAAAGGATCGGGCGTGACATCGAAGGCGCGGTGAAATACCGCCTGACGAGAGCCGATCCGCGTACGAAGCGCTTGCGTTCGACGAACGTCGACCGTGCCATCAGGGTTGAGGATTCCGAAAACTACGCCGTCGGCTCCGTGCTCCAACAGCAGGTCAGCGTCGCGCTCCATCACGGCGAATTCCGTCGCGGAGTAGCAGAACCCGGCCTGTCGCGGGCGATTCATCGCGATGACGGGAATTTTGGTTCGTTGTTTTACTTCCAGCAGGGAGCCAAGGCTCGGCGTCAGGCCACCGAGAAACAAAGACGAGCACAGTTCGACCCGGTCGGCGCCGCCCGCGGCAGCTTCCATCGCGTCTTCGGCGGAGCCACAACAGATTTCCAGCAGTACTTGTGACATCGATGCCGGGATCTCCCCGGCTGGATTCTACAGGAGCAAGGCCGCAGCAACTGCGCGGGCATTTCCACTTTGTTTCGTTGCCGATCGCTCGATCGGGATTCTGTTTTCTCGGAGTCGCGCAAGCAGTAAGCTCATGAGCAGATTCCGTTGCGGTTGATCGCGGAGGTCACTATGTCCAGCCCTCGTACCTTCGACTCCTATGTTGAGCCTTGGCTGTTGGCGCGCGTGCCGTCGATGGCCAGCTACGCGAGCCAACTGGCGGAGTTTTCGCATTGGGTCTCCACGGAAGTCGACGCGCAGGCGAACTACACCGATCGCTACGCGCCGCCTGCGCTGGAGACCTACGATCGCAACGGCGAGGTCGTCAATCGCATTGTTACGAATCGCTGGTACGAGGAGCAGCACTGCGAGCTGTATCGCCGCGGGATCATCGGCTTGCCATATCTCGAAAAGGCGCCTCATCTGCTGACCTTCACCATGGGCTACATTCTGTCGCAGGCGGATATCAGCCTGCACTGTCCAGTCACGCTCACCGGAGCAGTGGCCTATGTGCTGGGATCGCATGCGCCGGAGAAAGTCCGGCAAAGATTCTTGCATGACGTGATTCGCATGGATGGTCAGGCGAAGACCGGCGGGACGTGGGCGACCGAGCAGCACGGAGGCAGCGATGTGGGCGCGACAACGACGAAGGCTGTTCGCGAGGGTGACCATTTTGCGCTGCATGGTTTGAAGTGGTTCACCAGCAACGCGAACAGTGGGCTGGCGGTTGCAACGGCGCGTCCGGAAGGCGCTGCGCCGGGATCGGCGGGGCTTGGACTTTATCTGGTTCCGAGCCACCTGGAGGACGGCTCTCCCAACCACTATCGCGTCCGCCGCCTGAAAGACAAGCTGGGTACAAAGGGACTGCCGACCGGCGAAATCGAGTTGCTTGGCGCGGTGGCGATCGAGATCGCGCCGCCGCCGGAGGGATTCAAGCTGATGATGGAGGCGCTGGAGTACAGCCGCGTGCACAACGCCGTCGGGTCGGTAGGCGTGCAGCGGCGGGCGCTGCGCGAAGCGCTGGCGTGGGCGAAGTCGCGTCAGGCGTTTGGGCATGTCCTGGCGGATTATCCGATGGTGCAGGATGAATTGCTGCGCATGCGCGTTGAGTTTGAAGCTGGGGCGCTGCTGGCGTTTGAGGCGGCGATCACCTTCGACGAAGTGCAACGCGACGCGGAGCGGCGGACGTGGCTGCGGCTGGCGACGGCGCTGGCGAAGTATCTGACGGCGGAGTACGCGATCGCGGCGAGTCGCGCGGCGCTGGAGTTGATTGGCGGCAACGGGTATACCAGCGACTATCCGGTGGCGCGGTTGCTGCGCGATGCGCAAGTGCTGACGGTGTGGGAGGGTCCGGCCAACATCCAGGCGCTGGAATTGTTGCGGCTGCTGGGGCCGCGGTATCGCGGGTGGGAGCAGTATCGGACGCGCGTACAGGCGATCGGCGAAGGGATGCCGGATGGGTTGGGGGATCTGCGGGAGGCGTTGCGATCGAGACTTGCCGGCGATGAAGAGGCGGCGGCGATCACGCTGCGCGATGAAGCGAGCGCACAGCGGTTTGCGCGAAAGTTGCTGCATCGCATGAGCCAGACTCTGGGGTTTGCGTTGCTGTGCGAGAGAGCAACCGAGAAGCAGGCTAAAGGCGATGGGCTGGGGGCGTGTTCGGCGCAACGGTACTTCGAGGCGATGGAGCCGCCGGCGTTTGGTGCGGAAGATGACGCGGCGCGATCGCGGAGTGCTGCAGACATTGTGGGACGAGGCGGGGGATGGGTCAGAGTTGGCGGCGCAGAGAGGGTAATCGGACGAGGAAAGTGACTGGCGGCAGGAAATCAATGTTCAGTCTGTTTCTGCCAGATGTCACAAATGTTCCTCGTGGAACATTTTGGGGTCGGGAAAGCGGGGTCAGGACGCCGGCAGGCGCGCCGCTTTGATCTCGTCCCAGCGCACCCAGGCGATATAGATCACCACCAGGATATTGATGCCCAGAACGATCCAATGCAATTCGTTGGGATGGCGCACTAGCGAATAGACCTCAAACGGCAGGTAGATGCATCCCGAGACGATGGCCAGCCATTCGGCCCAAGCTCGCTGGCGCCACAGGCCATAGCCTTCGAAGAAGCGGAGCGTCGCATAGACAATAGCAATGGTCAGCACCATGGCGATGCTGGTGTTTGACACCTTGTCGGCGGCGTGGAGAAATTGCTGCGACAAGCGGTGATGCGGGCTGATGTGAAAGCGAAACAGCACGTGTTCCGCGGCCTCGCCAAAGTCCACGTCGCGCCGGATCATGTGGATGAACCAATAAGCGCCCAGCAGCGCCACCGCGCCTTTCAGCGCTTCGACGAACGCAACCGTGCGCAAGCCGGCGCGATGCGAATAGCGCACAGCTCGCTGCCCTCCGTTGCTGGCGGTGCTTTCCATTGACTGAGAGGTGCGGCTCGGGTGTCCTGCACAATGTACATTATCAAATCGCCGCAGGATAGTAAGTTCGCGAGGCTGCATGTGAAGGTTGGATTCGCGCGGCAAACGGGCGGGTGCCCGCGGAGCATTGAAAGCTAAACGTCCAGTCTCTTTCGAGTGACCGGACGCGGCAATTCTTACCATTCATCAATGATGACTTCGCGCGGCTGTCACTAGCCACTAATCACTGGCCACTGCTTTAGTGCATCTTCACATACTCATAGTCAACCGGGTTGTTGTTGATGCCGCGGTCGGGAGGCGCAATCCACGCAGCCATCTTCCCATGCTCGTGCACGCCGTGCATCAGGCTCATGATGTAGGCCCGATCGGCTTCGCTCGGCAACCAGCCGGCGATGCGCGCGTTGAATTCTTCCTGCGTAATCGGCTTGCCCGTCGTGTCGGTCGGCACGCTCGCCCACGTCCCGATATTGCGGCGGAAGCGCGTGGAGGGCAGCGCCAGCCGGAACGAGTGGCCGGCTTTCTCAATGAGCCGGTTCCAGCGCGTCACGCCCAACTCGCAATCTTTCACGTACGAGCCGCGCGTTACCTCGTTCATCGCATTGCGCATCGGAATCTGTTCGCTCTTCGTAGCGCCGTTTCCATCGGGCACCTCCAGCGTGAACATCTCATCGGCGGCGATGTGATCTTCATAGCGACCTTCGTCCGGACGGCCCTTCAGCCCATTCGCAAAATAGGACGCCGCATTTGACGAGCTCTCCGAGCCGAACAGATCGAGCGACGAGCTGAACCAGAAGTTCAGGTACTTCTGCAGCGTCTGCAAATCAACCGCGCCGGCCTTGCGAATCGTCTCCGGATCGTCAGTGCCCAGTTCCTTCATCACCTCCAGCGTGCGTTTGATGACGCGGCTGATGCCGGTATCGCCGACAAACATGTGATGCGCTTCCTCCGTCAGCATGAAGGAACAAGTACGCGCCAGCGGATCGAAGCTCGACTCGGCCAGGGACTTGAGCTGGAACTTGCCATCGCGATCGGTGAAGTAGGTGAACATGAAGAAGCTGAGCCAGTCGCGAATGGGCTCGTTGAACGTGCCCAGAATGCGCGGCTTGTCGGCGTCGCCGGAGTGGCGCTCCAGCAGTTCCTCGGCTTCCTCGCGGCCGTCGCGCCCAAAGTAGGCATGCAGCAGATAGACCATCGCCCACAGATGGCGGCCTTCTTCGACATTAACCTGGAAGAGATTGCGCAGGTCATACAGCGACGGCGCGGTGTGTCCCAGCATGCGTTGCTGCTCGACGGACGCCGGCTCCGTGTCACCTTGCGTCACGATCAGGCGGCGCAGCGTCGCGCGATACTCACCGGGAATCTGCTGCCAGACCTCCTGCCCATAGCTGTCGCCGAAGCCAATCTTGCGATCGGGATTGCGATCCGCGAGGAAGATGCCCCAGCGATACTCGGGCATGCGCACGAAGCCGTACGTCGCCCAACCTTTGGCATCGACCGACGTCGCCGTCCGCAGATAAACGTCGGCGACCTGAAAATCTCTGGGTCCCAGCTCCTGCCACCAGTTCAAGAACTCCGGCTGCCAGTGCTCCAGAGCGCGTTGCAGGGTGCGATTGGAGCCGAGATCCACGTTATTAGGAATGCGGTCTTGATAATTCATTGACATGAGTGCCTCTTGCGGGCGCTGATTTCGGCGCACCGTTGCTGCTAGCTAAGTTGTCATCACGAGCGCGACTTCAGTCACACGAGGGATCTGCTGTTTTGCTTGCGTTGAATCAAACTCTTTCCCAGGTAAACCGCGCCTTCTTGCCGCTGCCGAACAGCTTCAGCGCGCCGTTTTCGCCGGTGGAGTTCGGCCGAATGAATACCCAGTTTTGCCACGCCGAAAGCCGCGCGAAGACTTTCGTCTCCGTCGTTTCGTCGCCAGGAAAACGCAAGCTGGCTTCCATGCCGGTGAGCGCGTCCGGCGATAAGCTGGCGCGCTCTTCGATAGCGATTCGAAGCTCGTCTTCCCAGTCGAGATCATCGGGCGCAACCGTGATGAGACCGAGCGACAACGCCTCTTCCGGTCCCAACAGCTTGCCCTTGGCTTCGACAGCCCCAGCCATATCCTTCGCGTCAGCGCTGAAGCGCGTCTCCAGCCGGCTGCGATCATTTACCGCAGGCAGCAAGCCGAAATTGAAATCATCAATCGCAATCTTTGCCGACTCGTCCTCTTCCGGCAGGGCCAGCATGTAGCTGCGATCCGCTGCCAGCGCCAGTTCCAACAGCACGCCGGCGAAGCACGAACCCGGCTCAATAATGGCGTACATGCTGCGCGAGGAGACATCCAGCCGCGCCAATGTCCGCCGCAGCATTCCAATCGTCTCGCGCACCAGCCAATCGTTCTGATGCTCCAGCATCGTCGCATCCGCCGCCAGCACAGTGTTCGGATCTCCCGAAGTCTTGAGCAGCAACAGTCCAAGCTCAAGTTCGTTGACGCGCATCATCAGGATGGCGTCGTCCAGTTCGCGCGCCATCGCCAGCGGCCACCATTGATCACCGGCAACATGAATTTCATCGACAGACTTGGGTTGATTTCCTTCGGGCGCGCGCACCGTCAGCGTTGCAGTCCGCGCGCTGCGATCAAACGTGACCTCAACGTATTTGTAGTGATAGCCCTTGTCGTCGACCGTGCGCCCCACCGGATTCAGCTTGATACCCTTCGCGCTCGCCGTCCGCGTTGAGGTACCTACCAGCTGCTCGGCGCGCCCGCGCACCACTTCGGGGAACTTCGCCGGCACGGCAATGTCATCCACCAGTCCCCACTCCTTCGCGCGCTCACCTTTCACGCCATCAGGATTGGTGCAGAACATATCCGCCAGATCGCGCCGGACTTTGCGCTTGTCGACTACGCGGGTCAGGCCGCCGGTTCCCGGCAAGACGCCGAGCAGCGGAACCTCCGGCAAACTCACCGCACTCGAGCGATCGTCGATCAGCACGATTTCATCGCACGCCAGAGCGAGTTCGTAGCCGCCGCCGGCGGTCGTGCCATTTAACGCAGCGAGAAATTTCAACCCATCGTGACGGCTGGAGTCTTCCATCCCATTGCGCGTCTCGTTGGTGAACTTGCAGAAGTTCACCTTCCAGGCGTGCGTCGAGGTGCCGAGCATGTAGATGTTGGCGCCAGCGCAGAACATGCGTTCCCGCGCGCTGGTCAACACCACACACGCGACTTCCGGATGCTCGAAGCGAATGCTCTGCAGGACGTTGTGCAGCTCGATGTCAACGCCGAGATCGTACGAGTTGAGCTTGAGCTTGTAGCCAGGGCGCAGGCCCGCGTCTTCGTTGACGTTCATGGCCAGCGTCGCGATGCGGCCATCGATGGTTAGCCGCCAATGGCGGCATCCTTGTGGAGCCACGTCAAAAGTGACGAGCTCCGCTTCTTTCACATCAGGCATGACGGGTGAAATCTCCTCAGAAGAAGAACGCAAGGACTGCGGTCACAACCCCACGGTCATAGATGCATTATAGTGCATTCCGAGCGATTGTGTATCGGAAGTATTATGCAGACTTGCTTTCCCGAATCGTTCGATCAAGCAGGTCAACGGCTTCCTCCAGCGACGCCGCACTGGTATCGATGGTAACGTCGGCCTTGCGGTACAAGGGCTCACGCACTTCTAGAATTCGTTTCAAATCCGACATCGACTCGCGATTGTCGGCCATCGGTCGCATGTCGCCCTGCGCGATGACGCGCTGCATGTGCTCCTCCGGCGTCGCCTTGAGCCACACCGTGAAGCACATCGTCAGCAGTCGCTCGAATGTTGCCGGCTCCGACACCAGGCTGCCGCCGGTGGCGAGCACAAAGCGCGGGTGTCGCTCGATCACCTGGTCCAGGCAGCGCCGCTCCAGTCGGCGAAATCCGCTCTGTCCGTAAAGATCGAAGATGGCACTCAGGCTGACGCCGCTCTCCTGCTCGATCAGTCGATCTAACTCAAGAAACGGAACCTCCAGACGATTCGCCAGCATGGCTCCCAGCGTGGATTTTCCTGCGCCGCGCAGTCCAATGAGCGCAATCCGGCCGCGCCGCGCCTCCAAGTCGACGCCGCCGAAATGCTGAACCAGCAGACGACGCGCGTCCGCCAGTTCGGCCGCAGGCATCCGCCGCAGAAACTCGGTGGTGTGGACAAGGTCGACCGGCGGCTCGGGACCTTGCAGCACCAGCGCTTCCACCGGGATGTCCAGTGCCTTGGCGATCTGCCGCAGCAGCAAAATCGAAATGTTTCCCTGTCCGGTTTCCAGCTGCGCGAGATAGCGTTCCGAGACGCCAGAGTCCCGCGCCAGCAACTTGCGCGTCATGCCACGGCGCGCGCGCGTCTCACGCACCCGCTCGCCCAGCAGCGTGAGATAGTCGGCTTCCGCCGTGTCGTCCCGTTGATTCGACGAGGATGCCAGCTGTTCTTGCTGCTCGCTTTCCTCCACATGCAATATGTCGCGCTTTCGGCCCACGGTGGATGCATTATACTTCCACAACGAGCACGTATAATAGTGCGCAGGTGAGGACGGCGATCGCGTGGGCGTAGACATTACGATTCTAGTCGGCACCATGACCGGCACCGCCGAGATGGTGGCGCAGGAGGTCCAGCAGGCGCTGGAGTCTGCCGGCCACGCGGCCACCATTCACGTAATGGACAATTTGGACGCCAGCGTTTTCGCCGCTGGCGGCACGTTTCTGATTTGCACTTCTACCTATGGCGCCGGCGACGTTCCTGACAACGCCCAGGGATTGTTCAGCAGTCTGGAAACCGAACGTCCCGACCTGAGCGCCATTACTTACAACGTCATCGCCCTCGGCGATACCACATACAAAGACACCTACTGCCAAGGCGGCAAGCGTTTCGATCAATTGCTCACCGAACTCGGTGCCAAGCGTGCCGGCGACATTCTCATGCACGATGCCAGCTCCGGCACATTGCCCGAGGAGTTGGCGGCACAGTGGGTCGTACCTTGGGTCGAGCAATACCTGGCGCCGCTCGAGCAGGCTTGAATCAGATTTCATTGGAGATGGCATAAATCATGGCAACAACCGTAGAGAATCGCGTTCGATCCGATGCCAAGGTGCTGCAAAGTTACCTTGGCGGCAAATGGCAGGCAGGCGCCGGAGAAGGTGCGCCGCTGATCAATCCCACAACCGGGGACATCGTCGCTTCGGCAAGTTCGAAAGGCCTGGATCTAAGTACCGCATTGTCGTACTCCCGCAATGTGGGAGGCGCGGAATTGCGCAAACTGACCTACGCGCAGCGCGCCGAATTGCTGGGTAAGATTGCCGACGTGCTCGCTGCCCGTCGCGAGGAGTGGTTTGAAATCGCGCGCAAGAATTCCGGCAACACCAAAGCCGATGCCATGATCGACATCGACGGCTCGATCGGCACGCTGAAATACTTTGCCAAGATCGGCGCCAAGCTCGGCGACGCGCGCATGCTGCGCGACGGCGCGCCCAGCCGTCTTGCGCGCGATCAAAATTTTCAAGGTCTGCACGTCGGCGTGCCGCTCGACGGAGTAGCCGTCCACATCAACGCTTTCAACTTCCCCGCGTGGGGACTTTGGGAAAAGGCCGCTGTCAGCCTGCTCGCTGGCGTGCCTGTGCTCGCAAAGCCGGCGACCTCGACCGCATGGCTCGCGCAGGAGATGATCAACGCGGTTATCGAGGCCGGCGTTCTTCCGCCGGGAGCGCTGTCCATCCTCTGCGGCTCGCCCAACGATCTCCTCGATCATCTGCAATTAGGCGACGTCGTTGCCTTCACCGGCTCGGCCGATACCGGCGAGAGTATCCGCCAGCATCCCCGCGTTCGCAAGCAGAACATTCGCGTGAACATCGAGGCGGACAGCTTGAACGCCGCTCTGCTCGGCCCTGATGCGCAGCCTGATTCCATGGAGTTTGCCTTCTTCGCTCGTGAAGTCGTGCGCGAGATGACCTCCAAGACCGGCCAGAAATGTACGGCGATTCGCCGTGTCCTGGTCCCTGACTATCACGAGCAGGCCGCGATTGACGCCATCTCCGCGCAACTGAAGATGACGGTCGTCGGCGATCCTGCTAATGCCCTTGTCAGCATGGGGCCGGTCGTCAACATGGCGCAGCGCAAATCCATCGGAGAAGGCATTGCTCAGCTGAACACTCGGGCTGATGTTGCCTATGAGCCCGACAACTTCTCTCCCTCGATGCCGACACCGAGCGTGGCGCCTTCGTCGCTCCCATGCTGCTGCGCGCTCGTGAAAAAGGTAATGACGATGTCATCCACGAAATCGAGGTCTTTGGGCCGGTGGCAACCGTTGTTTCCTACCGCGATAAAGATGACGCGTTCGCGCTGGCCCGGCGTGGCGGCGGATCGCTGGCCGCGTCAGTCTTCAGCGCCGATACGAACGTTTCTCGCCGAAGCCGGAGCCGCGCTGGGGACGACTCACGGTCGCCTCCTGCTGGTGGATCCGTCGATTCGCGAAAGCCATACCGGACATGGCATTGTGTTGCCGTCCTGCATGCATGGTGGACCGGGACGCGCCGGCGGCGGCGAAGAGTTGGGTGGATTGCATGGGCTGTGGTTCTATCATCAGCGCGTTGCCGTCCAGGGAGCAGGTCCGACGTTAGCCGCGTTAAGCGAACAGGCAGTCGATCCGCACGAGTAATTCACAACGAGCCGCGACGTGGAGTTTTCCTATTACAACGCAGCCGTCGATCTGGTTGAGCGCAACCTGACATCCGATCGCGCCAGCCGGATCGCGGTGATTGACGAAAGCGGCTCGCACTCCTACTCCGAGCTGGCGGAGAGAGTGAATCGTTGCGCCAATGCGCTGCGCGAACTCGGCCTCCAACCGGAACAGCGCGTGTTGTTGTGTCTTTACGACAGCATCGATTTTCCGGCGTGCTTCCTGGGAGCGATCAAGGCTGGCATCATTCCCGTCCCGATCAACACCATGTGGTCGGCCGGCGATAATGCATATGTGTTGAGCGACAGTCGCGCCCGGGCCGCCATTGTTTCGGAGGCGCGCCTGCCGGTCATGCTCGAGGCTGCGCAGATCAGCGGCTGGCAGGGAAGCATCGTCGTTGCGGGCGATAGTCGTGCTGCCTATCCCGATCTTTCCCGTCTCATGGCGTCGGCTTCATCCGCTTGCGAGCCGTATCCGACACGCCCGATGACGCCTGCTTCTGGCTGTACTCGTCGGGATCGACCGGGCGGCCAAAGGGCGCTGTCCATGTGCACACCAGCCTGGTGAAAACGGCTGAGCTGTACGGGCAAGGCGTGCTTGGAATCCGCGCCGATGACCGCATCTACTCGGCGGCGAAGCTGTTCTTTGCCTACGGACTGGGGAATGCACTGACCTTCCCGCTTGCCGTGGGTGCGACATCGATTCTGTTTGCGGGGCGGCCAAAACCGCCGGAAGTAAACCGGATTCTCCGCCAGCAGCGGCCCACGGTATTCTTTGGCGTGCCGACGCTCTTCAGTTCGTTGCTCGCCTCGCCTGATGTGCCCGGCGCCAGGAGAACATGGGTTGCGCCTCTGTGGCTCAGCCGGTGAAGCTTTGCCGGAACCGGTGGGGCGAGCGTGGACGGAGCGTACCGGCGTTGAGATCATCGACGGCATTGGTTCAACCGAGATGCTGCATTGTTTTGTCGCCAATCGCCCCGGCGCCGTGCGCTACGGAACTTCGGGTGTACCGGTGCCGGGCTATCGCGTGCGATTGGTCGATGACGACGGTGCCAAGGTCGCGCCGGGCGAGATTGGCGAGATGCAAGTCAGCGGCCCAACGACCGCGACATGCTACTGGAACAATCGCGAGAAGACGCGCGCGACGTTCTTGGGCGAGTGGATGCGTACCGGCGACAAGTATCGGCACGATAGCGATGGTTATCTGATCCACTGCGGCCGCAGCGATGACATGATGAAGGTCAGCGGCCTCTGGGTGTCGCCGATGGAAGTGGAGTCGGCCCTGATCGCCCATGACGCCGTTCTGGAAGCGGCTGTGGTCGCGGCCAACGACGAAAATGGCCTGGTCAAGCCAAAGGCGTTTATCGTGCTGAAGGAGGGCGTGCCGGCAGGCGATGCCATGCGGCAGGAGCTGCAGGATTTCGTGAAGACGCGCCTGGCTCCCTACAAATATCCTCGATACGTCGAATTCATGACCGAGCTGCCGAAGACCGCAACCGGTAAATTGCAGAGATATATTCTGGCGAAACGTGAATCCCAAGCGTCGTAGTTGATTTGACAAGAGGAACCGGTGAGCACGACCAGCAACCGCGGTGAAGTTATCGTCGACGGCAAGCGTCTGGAGACGCTCTGGATTGGGCGCGAGCCATCAGACCAGCCTGTGATTGTCATGTTGCACGAAGGCCTCGGTTCCATCGCGCTATGGAAGGATTTTCCTCAGCAGCTCGCCGCGCGCACCGGTTGCGCCGTGCTAGTTTATTCGCGCTACGGCCACGGCGGCTCAGACAAATTGATGGAGAAGCGGCCGGTCAACTTCATGCATCGCGAAGGCGAAGTGGTCTTGCCGGAGTTGCTCGACAAGCTGGCGATTGAGCGGCCTATCTTGCTTGGCCATAGCGACGGAGGATCGATCTCCATCATCTTCGCGGGAAGATATCCGGATCGTTCGCGAGCGTTGATCCTGGAGGCGCCGCATGTTTTTGTGGAAGACCTGAGCATCGCCAGCATCACGCAGGCGAAGGAGAATTTCGAGACGACCGACCTGCGGCAGAAGCTCTCGCGCTATCACGCGCAGGTCGACGCGACGTTCTGGGGCTGGAATGATATCTGGCTCGATCCGAATTTTCGCAGCTGGAATATTGAAGAATATCTCGCAACGATTCGTTGTCCCGTGCTCTGCATTCAAGGCGAGGACGATGAATACGGAACGCGCGCGCAGGTCGATGCAATCGCAGCGCAAGCGCCGCAGTCGGAGATCATGATGCTGCCGGACTGCAAGCACTCGCCGCATCGCGATCAGCCGGAGAAGACATTGGATCGCATCGCGAAGTTTGTCGACATGGTCACCCAAGCCGGAAACCCCTCGACTTCTCCAGCCCAAGAAAGGCGGGCTGCGATCAGGATGATAGTTCAGGAATCAAGCTAAGGCGAACGGCGAAAAGCGAAAGGCGGCATTTCATGGCAGAGTGGGTTCACACATTCAAGGGCGCGGTGCTGGCTTCCGAGTACGACTTCGCCAGCCACATGAATTCGCGCATGTATGTCTCGCGCTTCGATCAGGCAACGTGGTTCTTATTGCATGCCATCGGGATGACGCCCGGGTCGATAAAACAGCAAAACCTGCGCGTCGCCATCGTCCGCCAGAATTTCCAGTTCCTCGAAGAGCTGCGCGGCGGCGAACTGGTAGAGATCAAGAGCGGCTTTCTCGCCGTCGGCGAAAAGTACTTCCGCTTTCTCCATCAGATGTACGACGACGAGTCGGGCAAAATGGTCGCCACCTGCGACAGCGTCGCCGTCCAGGCGAGCCTCGAATCCGGCAAGAGCGTGCCGCTCACCAAGTCGCTCCAGGAAAAAGCCAAGCATTACCTGGTCACGTCCAACGTGCCGGAGAACGAGTCCGCCGGCTAGTGCGCGCTAAACCCCACACTCTGCCATAGCGGCGCGGGATCGTAAATCACGCCGTTCGCGACCACGGTGCGAACCGAACGAATGTTGTGGATGTCGTCCAGCGGATTCGCGTCCAGCACATCCAGGTCAGCGCGCTTGCCGACCTCCACGCTGCCGCTGTCGGCATCAACTTTCATCGCTCGTGCCGGCACAAGGGTAGCCGCTTGCAGCGCTTCCATCGGCGTGAAGCCCGCCTTCACATACAGCTCGATTTCGCGATAGAGAGAAAATCCTGGCACAGCCTGGTCGGTTCCGGCGATGATCGGTACTCCTGCGCGGTGCAGTGCGCCGATGATCGCCAGGTTCTCTTGCGCGATCTTCTGCCCATAGGGAGCCGCTTCCGGAGGCATTCCGCCACTCACCAGCTGTTCACGCAGTTCAGGCGCCACGCGCGCAATACCGGGCTCCATCTGCGTTGCCGGCTCACTGGCCGCACGAGTCATCATCTCGAACAGCGCCATCGTCGGATCGATCACGGTTCCATGCTGCTTGAAGAACGCGACCGCCTGCTTGCCCTGCTCGGAGTTGATGTCAGCGGAGGCGAGTATCTTCAGTCGCTCCAGGCCCTTGACTTTCTTCGGATCGAAATCTTTCGGCAATAGAAGATCGGCGATGTAGTGGATGTGGTTGATCATGTCCATGCCGTCTTCCACGCCTTCGTAGGCGTTCATGCCGTTCGGAATGTGGCCTGTGACTGTCATGCCAAGCTTGTGCGCTTCGGTGCAGATCGCCTTCACGTTCTCCGACTTGACCGAGCTGTAAATCTTGATCTGCTGAAATCCGGAGTCGTGATAGCGCGTGACCCACTTCTCCGCGTCGGCCGGCGAGTTCACGCGCGTGATGCCAATGGCCATCGGACTGTCGCCGTCCACGATTCCCGCCAGCAGCATGTGCGGTCCCAGCGCCTTGCCGCTGTTCACCGCATCGCGCACCTGCGTGATGAAGTCGTATTCATTGCCGACATCGCGCACCGTGGTGACGCCCGCGGCAAGATAGATCGGCCCCCACTCCACCTGCTCGTAGTGCGCGTGCATGTCCCACAGCCCGGGGATGATGTACTTGCCGCTGACACTAATCCGCTGCGCGTCGGCGGGAATCTGCACGCTCGCGCTTGGCCCGGCCGCGACGATCTTGCCATTGCTGGTCACAACCGTTGCATTCGGGATCGGCGGCTTGCCGGTGCCGTCAATTAACGTAGCGCCGACAAAGGCAAACGTGCCCGTGCGCCGTCCCGGCATCTTCTGGCTCATCTCACTGAGCGCAGCCATCTCGTCGTGAGCAGCGCTGGCAACGAAGTTGGATAGCGCAGATTCGTAGTCATCACGCACGGCTTCGAAGTGGTCGAATTCCGCATCGGTCGAAACCAGCGCTGCGAGGTTGTTGCTGCTATCCATCCACAGCGTCTCCATCCCCCAGATCAGTCCCTGCACCGTGTAGCGCTCCACCTGAACATCGTGCCCACTGACCTGCATCGCTTCCGATCCACGATCCTGGATTCTCACCGCTCCAATGGGCAGCGTGTCCATCTGTGCCGGCTGTCCGTGTGTGCGCCAGTAGCGCATCATTTCCATTTGCACCGCGACTGGCGCATAACCGGAGATAGTGAAAAACGTCTGCGGAACGGCCAACGTGCGGCTTTCCTTGCCTTGGCGGATTGTCGCGTTTCCGCCACTGATCGTCACCTCGGTTTCGATCGCCGACATGCGCGAGGTTTTTCCGCTGATAACGAAGCTCTGCGGAACATAGCTGTCTGACGTGCGCAGAGTTGCTGCCAACGGAACCGCCGTACCGCGGTCGGTGAATTTGAAATCCGTTTTCAAAGTGAGCATCTTGCCGTCAGGCGTGATGGTGTACGACTCCTCGCCAATCGGCTGCTCGAACTTATGCAGGCGAAACTTGCCGGCTTCGGCAGCGGGCGGGGCTTGGGCGATCAGGAGGGGTGAGGAAAGGAGAAGTAGACAGACACCAAGACGATAAAGACGATTCAAGCGGAGCTCCTGTGCAATCCGTTGTCGAGGCAGAGTATGCCGGGTGCGCTCGGAAGGCAATCAAAGATTACAACACAGTTAAACGCAAAGCAGCGAGGCGGAGTTCCACGAATCCAGTTTTTTCTCGTGATGATCTGCACCGGATAAGGGAATGCGGAACGAGCGTTATGCGGCGCATTCAGCGGATCTCAATGGAAGTCGTGCGAGCGCACGTCGGCATCAGTAACGTCGATCGTGTCGGCGTCGTAGGCTTCCCTCATCGCGGCAACCCGTTGTACCTTGACGGAAATTACTCCTTCCTGATTTTGCAAGGTGCCCTCCAGCATCAGAAACTTCTCTGACAGGATCAGCATGCGGTTCTGCTCGAGAATGTCAGGCGAAATGATGGCATTGCTGATGCCGGTCTCATCTTCGAGGCTAAGAAAGACAAATCCTTTTGCTGTTCCTGGCCGCTGGCGCGCGATGATGCATCCGGCGGTTCGAACATGTCGGCCATTAGGGACTCGGGTTAAATCCAGCGCTGAAAGCACACCTGCTCGGCGCAAATCAGCGCGACGATACGCCATGGGATGCGGTCCCACGGTTAGGCCTGTGCCGTGAAAATCGGCCACCAGTCGTTCTTCCGGCGTCATTGCTGCCAGCGGCGAAGCTTCATCGTCTTGCGGAATTCCGTCCAGCAGTGGACCGGCAAATCGTGCCGCGCGCTCCACCTGCCACAAAGCATCACGGCGATGCAGGCGGAGATGGTCCGAGGGGCGGATCACTGAGGCGATCCCGCGAGAATTAGTATGGTTGTCATCACGAACGGGCTTTAGCCCGTGAGGGATCTGCTTTTCGCCCCCAATCGAATTGAGTGCTCCAATCGAGGCCAGCAGCACCAGTTCATTGCGGCGCAACTCAGGAACACGATGTGCAATATCGGCAATCGAGTCGAATGGTCGCTTACGGCGCTCACGCAAGATGGCCATTGCAGTCTCTTCGCGCAATCCTTTGGCATACCGAAAGCCCAGGCGAAGGGCAACGTGCTTGCTATCCCACATTGTGGTACTTTCATCCACCTCCAGGGTGCACAGCCAGTCTGAGCAGGTGATATCCACCGGCTTTACCCGTAGCCCGTGCCGTTGCGCATCTTTCACGATGGTGGAAGGATGGTAGAAACCCATCGGCTGATTGTTCAGCAAAGCAGCGGTGAATGCCGCCAGATAATGGCACTTGAGCCAGGCGCTGGCATAGGCAATTAACGCAAAACTGGCGGCGTGTGACTCTGGAAATCCGTATAACGCGAATGATGTGATCGACTGGATGATCTGCTCCTGCGCTCCTGCTGGAATTCCGTTGCGCTGCATACCTTCGCGCAACTTAACCTCGATATCGCGCATGCGACGCTCGCTGCGTTTGAAGCCGAAGGCGCGCCGCAATTCTTCTGCTTCGCCGCCACTAAAGCCAGCAGTGATCATCGCCATGCGCAGCAGTTGTTCCTGAAAAAGTGGCACGCCCAAAGTGCGCTCGAGCACTGGCGCCAGAGATGGGTGTGGATATTCGACAGCCTGTTTCCCCTGACGCCGCATCAGAAAAGGATTCACCATTTGTCCTACAATTGGTCCCGGCCGGATAATGGCGACTTGTACCACAATGTCGTAGAAGTGCGTGGGATGCAGTCGCGGCAGGCACGACATTTGCGCCCGGCTCTCGATCTGAAACATGCCGACGGTATCGGCTTTCTGTAGCGTGTCATACACTGTGGGATCATCCGCCGGAAGCTTCGCCAGATCAACCTCTTCGTGATAATGCTCGCTGATCAGGGTGAGCGACTCTTCCAGCACTGCCATCATGCCGAGGCCCAGCAAATCAACCTTGACGATGCCCATGTCGGCGCAATCTTCCTTGTCCCACTGCACCACCACGCGGCCCGGCATGGTGGCCGGCTCGAGTGGAACAACGGAGTCCAGTTGCCCCTGGCAAATGACCATTCCGCCGGAGTGCTGTCCCAAGTGACGCGGCAGATCCTGTACGGCAACACAAAGCTCGAAGAAGTTACGAATACGAGGATGACGCAGATCGAATCCGGCATCGCGAAACTGGCGCTCCAGCGTGTCGCCGGGATCTTTGTACTCCCACGAACTCACCAGGCTGGCGAGGCGATCGAGGGTCTCGCCATCGAAGCTGAGCGCCTTGCCGACTTCACGCGCGGCCGAGCGCCCGCGATAGGTGATGACGTTGGCAGTCATCGCCGCTCCCAGTTTGCCGTAGCGCTGATAAACGTACTGGATGGCGCGCTCGCGTTGGTCACCACTGGGCAGGTCGAGATCGATATCGGGCCACTCGCCGCGCTCCTCGGATAGAAAGCGCTCGAACAACAGATCCATGCCGACAGGATCGACAGCGGTAATGCCGAGCGAATAGCAAACAGCGCTATTGGCTGCTGAGCCTCGGCCTTGCACCAGAATGCCTTGCTCGCGGCAGTAGCGAACAATGTCCCACACGATCAGGAAGTAGCCGGCGAGCTTCAGATGTTCGATCAACGCCAATTCGCGCTCGATTTGCCGTTGCGCGCGTCGCCACAACTCACCTTGCCCCGGACGCAGATAACGATCGCGAGCGCCTTCCATGGTGCGCACTCGCAGAACAGAGTCCATCGTCTCGCCTTCCGATACCGGATAGCGAGGAAATTCATAACCCAGATCGTTCAGTGAAAATTCCAGGCGTGCAGACAATTCCAAAGTATTGGCTGTAGCTTCCGGCAGGTCAGCGAAGAGTCGCAGCATCTCGTCCGGCGACTTGAGATAACGTTCGCTGTTGCGCGCCAGCAGACGTCCGGCGGTATCAAGCGTGCAATGGTTACGAATACAAGTAAAAACATCCAGGATTTGGCGCTCTTCCGGCTTGGCATACTGCGCGCCCTGCGTAGCCAGCAACGGCAGGCCTAAGCTGCGTGCGAGTTCAACGCACGCTTGATTCCGCGCTTCCTGTGCCCGATGGTAGTGCCGCTGCAATTCGACATAAACATTTCCACGGCCATAAAGAGCGATCAATTGCTCTAAGAGCTGCCGGCCGGACTGCATGCCACCGGCTTGCACTGCTTGAGCCAGCGGGCCTTCGTCGCCTCCGGTTAGACAAATCAGTCCACCAGCATGCTCGGCAAGATCGACCGATGAAGCTGTCGCTTGGGACTGTAGAACTGTGTCTTTGTCTGTAAGAGTCCTACTCTGTGGTAGATGAATCGGATATTTGGGCGCACGCAGCTTCGTACGAGTGATAAGGCGGCATAGATTTTGATAGCCCTCACGGGAAGCGCAGAGCAGCGGCAAACGAGGAAGATTCGACGTGCTCGCACAACCTATTAGAGAAGTGACCTCGGCTCCAATATGAGCCTTGATTTTCAGCTTCTTCGCCGCGAGATGGAAACGCGGTGCGCCATAGACGCCATCCCGGTCGAGCAAGGCCATCGCGGGCATCTGATGCTGAGCACAGACCTCAGCTAGTCCTTCTGGAACGGAAGCTCCTTCCAGAAAGCTGAACGCCGAGCGAGCATGAAGTTCGATATACATCAGTTGTCAGTGGCCAGTAGCCAGTAGTCGCAGTCAGCAGTCAGTTAGTTTTACTAATCGCTAATCGCTAGCTTTCAGTCATAAATGGCGTCGGCAAACCAGTTGCCGGTTGCCACATCGCGATAAATGCGGTACAGCGCAACCCCGGCGTCATCTTCGTTTTCCTGGTCGATATTCGTCAGAGTCAGCGCAATGTCCCATTCTTCGCGATCCCACGGGCCCGATGGCTCCCTGGCTGCGACATCCTGTTTCATCTTCTCGGTCCACCAATCGCCCGATGATCGCCATGGACCTGCAGACCACAAAACCTTCCCCTGTACTTTGGTTTGCTCGAATTGTTTTTCGGAGACAAGAGTATCGGGACGGCCTGCCGACAAGCAGACCTGGAGCGGCCGCGCGGGCCGCAGAATTCTCAGGGCCAGAGGAATATGGTTGTTGGCGTCCGACAATGTGGGACTAGCAATGTGGGAAATGCCACTTGCCGTAAGCGCAAAACGGTCGACGCAAAAACTTTCTCGCCGATGGCTGTCGAGTAACCGAGCAATGCCCGCCCGCCGCTCGCCAACAATCGAGCTGATACGAGCCAGAGTAATCTCCAGCCGTTCTGGTTCAGGAGTCACGGGCAGAAATAGACCACGCTGGGCCGTCCGCGGAGGAGCCGGTTCGGCCGTAATCCAAAGTTTCAGGACTGGAGCCCCAGGAGGATGCGCCGCCAGCTCCAACTGCAATAGCTTCAGGAATACTTTGGAATCACGCATGGAGACTGGCAAGCGCAGGGTGCGCTCAAATATTGGTGTATGTCCTACAGTGTGGGAGTCCAGTGTCCGCAGATCGTCTACGGCAACTGTTTCCTCATCCGCTACACGCCGCTCCAACTGCAAACGCAAACGCAATTCATGTGTAGCAAGAGCTCTGGCTTCCAACCGGGCGCACAATTGCTCCAGCAGGCGGTTCAAAACAAACGATAAGGACTCAATGGTTTCAACCGGAGATTCCAGTTCCATTGCTTCCTCAAACTGCGCTGCCGGCGCACACAAAACCAGCGTGCGCAAGCCTTCGCCGCGAGCCAGTCGCCGCAATTTCGCTCCTCTCTCACCCAAACGCGAAGCCAGTGCGTGCTCCGGCAACAGCGCCAAAGTACGAAAATCGCGGACTCCCCATCGCTCCAGGGTTTCCAGTATCTGCGCGCGCAACTTCTCCTCTTGTTTATGAGACGCCTCGCCGCTGATTTTTGCCTGCGAAGAAATTTCGAATGCATCCAGCAAGACCTGTAATGGCAGCACGCCTAAACGTTGCGCCTCACTTCCAGCGGGAATGATCGTAGTTCCGTTGAATCCACGGGCCGCATGCAGGGCGGCATCCGGATTTGCGGCGATGGCAATATTCGCTTCGATCCCGACGGCAATCACGCGCGATGCCAGATCGCCGGCCATTTTGGCGGGCGCACCATAGAGTCGATCTAATCCGACGAGGTCGAGCAGCAGAGTGTCAGAAGCAGTGTCTTCCACGCGCGGCGTAAAAGCATGAGCAACGTCGAGGAGAGCAGCGTGCGCCGAGAGTTCCTGTTCGCAGGAACGTTGGCGCAAAACCGCCAAGCCTACTGAATCACGTGTGGGGGATGGGTTTCGGGAAAAAACCGCGGCCTGCAGCTTGGTCATTCCGATTTCCATCCCCAGTTGGCGAGCTTTTTCATTTAGAGCAATCACCCGTACCAATGGCGGCTTGCCTTCCAAAACCGTGACGGCCTGTTCGCGCAGCAAGGGCTCGGCGCGAACAATGGTTTCCACCGGAAAATCGGGAATGTAGATACAGGCAAACATCGGATCCCCAACCGCAAGTTTCACAGTGCAGTACGCATTTCAAAGTGAGTGCCGGCGGATTGCGGTGGCTTTCGCTGTGTCCAGGAGCGCACCATCTCGGCGCGAAAACCCATTCCACGTAAGAGCGTTGCATGGCCGACAGCGTCATTTGTCGGGATAATCACAGCAGAATTGCTATATCCCACATTGTGGGATGGCAATTTTAGACCATGCTGGATCTGGATCAAAGAAAGTGTTCGCATTCGATGCGAAGATTGTTTCGGACTGCAATCGCAAAACCAGCGACGCGCAGGTTTTTGCACATGGCTCCTGTTCGATCAGCAGCAGCACGGTTGCCGTGGGCTCGACGGCGCGGCGAAAACGAAACCACGAGGTGAGCGGCACACGACGCGCACTTTTCACAGGCACATCGCCAAGATCGAGCACCACCATGCCAAAACCTCCGCTCTGCAGAAGCAGGTCGGTGACCTTCAGAACCTGCTCCAGTACGCCACTAAACGCAAACCCAGTCGGACGGGATTTCATCTCAACTGCATTACGCTTGGCGTTTGCTAGTTGGTTGCAGCGCACCCACAACAGCCGCTCTAAATTGACACCGGCTGTGGCCGCCGCCGCAGGATCAAAGCTGTCGCCGGCATCCACCAGTGCGCATACTTCCTGCCGTTGCGTGGCGCCGGCAAGCGCCGACAGCATTACGCCGGTGCGTCCTGAAGAAGGCGGCCCAGTAATCTCGCTAAGCGCCCCGCGGGGCAGACCTCCAGTGAGCACATCCAGAGGGGCAATTCCGATGGGAACGGTAAGGGGAGCAGCGCGCTCTCGGAGCAACAAAGTGGAAGAAAGCCTTTCGCCCAGCGACGATTCGATATGAGCGCGCAGGCTGGAAGCGGGTCTTCGAACCGATATCGTGGGCACAGCAGCAACCGATGACATAAAGACCTCAGGGCGGGCGAAGCGGCACAAGGGAGGGCGGTTAGTTTCGCTTTTTATTCGCCAACAAATAGGATTGTGCTACGGGGAATATAAGTTGTCAACGCCGAGCTGGAATTATTTTCACTTCAAAGGTTCTTGGCGGTAAACAGAATAGATTCTGTCACTTGCAGGGGCGATGGTAGGCCGGGCGGAAGCCTTTCTGTTGGGCTTCGGATTGTTTCATGTACTCGCCGGCTTTGGTGGTTCCATACCAATGTGTTCCGGGGCAGTGATACACGCTGCTCTTGGTATTGACCCAAACCCGCGCATCGGGATTGCCCTGGGTTGCGGAGGAATCTTGCGAAGCAGCCGACTTCGGTTGCGCAGTCTGGGGAGTGGAAGTTGGTGCTGATTGCGTCTGCTGCGCGCGAGCTGCTCCTGGAATGAGCAGTGCGATAAACACAACGAAGATCGCAGCCAATTTTCTCATTGCGAAACTACTAATTACTAATGAGGATGCGCTAGGTTAACCCAACGAGATGTCGATAACAACATTTGAATCAGCGAGCAAAATACAATCTCAACATCAGCGATGGTTCAGCATTAGCGGCGGCGATTGATCGTTTTGACTCAGAAACTACGCGCGTGCGAGCCCCTCATCAATGTTGGCGGTTTGTTATAATGCAAAGGTCTTTCCTGCAGTGGCGCTATCGTCTAGGGGTTAGGACGGAAGATTCTCAATCTTCAAACCCGGGTTCGATTCCCGGTAGCGCTACCAGACCTTAAGGCTTCTGCAATCAACTGCTTACCGCTTATCTTCTGACGACCACAATTTTGTACCGTGTGCTCGGTTTTGTGCTCACTAGCACAGTCTCATTTCGTTTGTTAATAGTCAGACCGGGTGATCCACCCGCAGTTTCTGTCACTACGCTGCGAAAGAAGAAAGTTCGCGGAAGCCGGCGAAACACACTCGACTTCCGCGCAGAGGAAAAGCTTACGGGAACACAGCAAACACAACTCCGTAGCCGTAGGCTCCGCCTTGGTTGGTCGTGCCGTAGAGCCGGTTGGCAAACATCACCAGGTTGCTGTAGGAGTACAAACCATCCGTTCCACCGGTGAAGCTGTAAAGCTGGTTATAGGTCCAGGTTCCCCCGCCGGGCACAAGCTCATAGACCGTGCCGGCGCTGTCCTGGCCGTCGCAGTGCGTGGTGGCGTATAGGGTGCCGGAGGAAGACAACATCAGATTGCGAAAGGTGCCAGAAATTCCCGTGCCTGCAAGGCTGTCAATCGCGTTGAAATTCCAGCCGCTCCCGGCGGGCGTGAGTTCGAAGATAGAACCACCGCCCTGGCTTCCGCCTTCGGTGGCTGCACCGTAGAAGTTGCCGAGGCCATCGGCAATCAGTCCGGCGTAGGGCACACCGCCGTCGTTCTGGTTCTGGAAGTTGTAGACGATGCTCTCGGCCCAGCCGTGAGCCTTGCTCAACTCAAAGACGGTGCCGTATCCGTAGGTGCCTCCAGCCGAAGTCGTACCCAGAACATCGCCGGCGGAGTCGAGCGTCACGCCTGCATAGGGAACGGTGCCGTCCGCGCCCGTGCCGAAGCTATACAGGACCGATTCGCGCCAGAGGATGCCGTTCAGACTGAGCATGAAGACCGCGCCATTGCCATTGGCGCCGCCGGCCGAGGTGGTGCCGTACAGATTGCCGGCGTGGTCCAGCATCAAGCCGGCCAGCGGTACAGAGCCATCGCTGCCGGAACCGAAGCTGTGGAGAGTCGTCTTGCCGTTATTGGCGATGCGGAAGACGGTTCCTCCGCCGTACGCGCCGCCTCCCGAAGTGGTGCCGTACAAAAGCCCCTGCGAATCCTGAATGATGAAGCTCTGCGGACTGGAGCCGTCGGCGCCGCCCTTGAAGGCGTAGATGGTCGTGAGAATCCCTGTCGGCGAGAGGCGGAAAACTGTGCCGTTGCCATACGCTCCGCCCGTGCTGGTAGTGCCATACATGTAGGCGCCTGCGCCCAACACCAAACCGTTAAGCGGATTGCCGCCATCCGTACCGCCGGTGAAATTGTGAATCACGCTGAACGATTGCGCCTGCGAACTCTGTACCAGAACGAGAGAGCATGCAAGGACCAAAGCGAGAGTGAACGGTTTGGCGAGTAGGACAGGTGTGGTTTTCATAGATGGTTCCTTCCAATGTGAAGAGGGGTCTCGTGAGCCGGGGCGTGGCTGTTCACGAGCCTACGAGGGTTGGTTGCCGGAGTTTAAGAGAGCGGATCAGGCTTGTCAAGTTGAAACTGTAAAGGTGTCGTCAGCACATGATATGTCCGGTTGAGGTAGCAGATGATATGTCCGCTTGGCGGGCGGCGAGAGTATGGTTCGCGTAGCACAGGTCTGCCGCTGAAGGCTTCCTGCATTCATGGAATTGCAACATGCGGTGTGCGCCCGACTTGCCCGCTGCGAGCGTGACCTCTAGAATCGCTGGTTGCGTCAATAGACTGGAGGAAGAGATGGCAGCTCTGAAGGTTGGGGATGAAGTGCCGGATTTTGAACTCCCAGCGGTTGTGGGCAGTATTAAGAGCCAGTTCAAGCTGAGTGATTATCGCGGCAAGAAAAATGTTGTGCTGGCGTTTTATCCGGCTGACTGGACACCGGTGTGTGCGTCTCAGTTGCCAGGCCTGAGCAGCGATGTGGAGCGCTTCGGGGGTTATGATGCTCAGGTTGTGGGCATCAGTGTCGATTCGATTGCCAGCCACACTGCATGGCAGAAGAAAGAAATCGGAATTCTCAGCTTTCCTTTGGCGAGCGATTTTTATCCTCATGGAGATGTAGCTAAGAAGTTCGACATACTGAGAGAAGGCGATCCCATCCCCGGCATCAGCGAGCGCGCAATCTTTGTAGTGGATAAGCAGGGGAAACTGGCGTTTGCGAAGATCTATCCGATCGGTCAGGTGCCGAGCAACGACGAGGTTTTCGAGGTCCTGCGCAAGCTTTAACCCGTCATCATCAATCCAGCAGACAAAAAGAGGAGGGCTTGCGCCCTCCTCTAACCCCACCTGGTACCGGAGGATTCTACATCCCAGGGTGAGGGGTCATCATGCCAAAGATGCCGTGGACCTCTCCGTAAGGTCCGGCGGTGAAGAACAAGGTGTTAGTCGGTCCGTCGGGGCCGCCATTGCCGAAGGTCAACCCCCACAGTCCATCGATCTGTACCGGGAGATCGTTGACATTCAGCATGTTTCCGATCCAAGCGCCGGTGCTGATGTTGTACGCCGAGATCGCTCCACTTCCGAAGTTACCGACCAGCAGATCGTTGCCGAAGCCGCTGAAGCTGGAGGGCGCCTGCACTAATCCCCAGGGAGCATTCAGAAAGAGCGTGTGCGCCATGCGAACCTGAAGGTTGCCTTGGGTGTCATAGATGTCGACATAGCCATTGCCGGGACCGGGTACGTCGTCATGTTTGGCGGCGTCCTGTTTGGCATAGGCAACGACCAGGTTGCTTCCGACCAGCTGAATGTTGAAGGGAGCAAACCCGCTGGGAATGTTCGAATCGGTGAACTGGCTCGAGCTGAAGGTGTGGGACTTGAAGGTACGATCGTAGACTTCAACCGTGCCGGCGTTGAAGTTGGCTACGTAAATGTAGTTAGCGCCTGCTGCCTGAGCCAATGCCATCCCTTTGTAGACAGCTCCGCTGGTGTTGTTGTTGATGGCGATGATGGCCCGCGTTAAGGGCGAATACCATCCCGAAACCGTTCCGTCCTCGGTGCAGAACAAGAACGGTGTGGGCTGGTTGTCGACCTTAAAGTCGGTGCTACTGGCGTTGTACACTGTGCCGCTCGGCGAGCCCGTGCCCGAACCCGAGGCGGGCGGAATCGTGATCACGAGTGACTGCGGTTGTCCCGAAGCTATGTACGTCGAAGACAGACCGCTGTTATTGTCCGAGAACCACCACGGACCAGCCGGGCTGGCAGACATGCCCCAGGGATTTACAAGGTTAGAATCCGTAAAGGATCCAACAGCATTGATGTCGGAGGTGAGGTAGGTGATGTTGACCTTTTGGGCTGAAGCTGGCAGAGCTAGCGCCGCGACAGCCAGCAGCGATAGAACTGCCATCCAGGCTGGTTGGGACGCAGTCAGTGATTTCTTGAACATGGTTTCTCCTCGTCTCGGAATCGTAGATTGCTTCCGGCAACCCTTCGTCCCCCGACTGGCTGCTGCCACAAGCTTCCGGCAATCTATCGAATTGACAGACCAGAGTTGTCTTAACTAGGTCACGATGTTGTCAAAACTTGTTGACAATTGCTGAGAACGAATCCGGAGCGGGCAAAAACGAAGAGAGGAGAGCTTGCGCACTCCTCTCTATTGAAGATATCCCGAAGCTACTTCTTCGACTTGCTGGCCTTGTGACCAGTGGCAATACCCTGACCCGGGGTTGGCAGGATAGTTCCAAACTCCCCATAGGTTTCGTCGAAGGTACCGGCGGTGTAGAAGAGGGTGGTGGTGGGGCCGGCAGATCCGCCGTTGCCGAACTCGAGGGCCCAAAGCTTGTCGATTCGCATGGGCAGCTTGGATTCATCGAGCATCGTGCCGATGAAATTGCCGTTGCTGGGATTGAAGGCCAGGATCGCGCCGCTGCCGAAGTTGCCGATCAGCAGGTCATTGCTGAATGCGCCGAAGCTGGCCGGCGCCTGCACGATGGCCCATGGCGAATTCATCTGAACAAGGTGGGGCAGACGGCTGAGCAGATTGCCTTCGGTGTCGAAGATATCCACGTAGCCATTGCCGGGACCAGCGATGTCGTCATGCTTGGCCGCATCCTGCTTGGCATAGGTGACTACCAGATTGCTGCCGATGAGCTGAATATTGAAGGGAGCAAAGCCCGACGGAATGGTTGAGTCGACAAAAGCATTGGTGCCGAACGAATGGGCTGCGAAGTTGGTGTCGAAGACGTCGACCGTACCAGCGAAAAAGTTGGTTGCATAGAGATAGTTAGCGCCGCCGGCTGAGGCCAGCGCCATGCCCTTGTAGACTGCCGAGCCGAAGTTATTGACTGCGATGACCGACTGGGTGGGATTAACACTGTGGTTCCATCCCTGCACCGTGCCGTCCTCGCTGACGAAGAGGAAAGCCGCCGGATTGCCGGGGGTAAGCTGGAAATCGTTGCTGCTGTTGAAGGCGATGCCCGAAGGCGAGCCGGTCCCCGATCCCGTCCACGAGGGAATGGTAACCACCAGCCCCTGCGTTACACCGGAGCCGTCGTAGAGCGTCGATAAGCCGGTTGCGTTATCCGAGACCCACCACGGGCCACCGGAGCTGGCGACTAATCCCCACGGGTTGCCCAGGTTGGCATCTGTGTTCGCGCTGATGTTGGCGATGTCGGATGTGAGAATGGTCGCGGCATAGGTCTGAGCGAGTGTCGGCAGGCTTAGCAAGGCGATCGTCAGAAGCGATAGCGCTGCCATCCGGGCCGGTCGAATTGTGCGGTTCAACTTAGTCTTAGCGTCCACTTATTCCTCCAAACTGCTGGTTTCGAATGCTCCGGCAACGCCAGTGCTCTGGGCTGTTATCGCTGCCACAAGCTTTTCCGAATCTACTGAGAAGGAACCAGCGAGTTGTCCAAGTGGAGTAACGATCTTGTGAAGTTTTCACGACTTGGTGTCGGATAAATCACATAATTTCTTTTTTGTTTTTGTCACAGATTTGTTAACAGGCCGTTGACTGGCATTTTGATCTGTTATTAGCTGTAATTGCGGGTAGTAAGTGAAGGCGAACATGGAAAAGATACTGGTCATCGAAGACGACGCGGCAGTACAACGGGCTTTGCGGCGGACCTTTGAGTCGGCGGGATTCGATGTGTCGATAGCTTCCGATGGAGCGATGGCGATGGAGACCTTTCGCGCCAATACTCCGCGACTGGTCATTCTGGACCTGCGCCTGCCGGGAAAATCGGGGCAGGACATTTGTCGGGAAATCAAACAGGAAGCCTCCAATGTGCCAATCCTGGTGTTGAGTGCGGCCAGCGACGTTCTGGATAAGGTTCTTCTGCTTGAACTGGGGGCCGACGACTACGTCACCAAGCCATTCAGCCCGCGCGAATTGCTGGCCCGCGTAAGGGCGGCCGTGCGCCGCCTGAATCAAGCTTCGGACAAGATAGAGATGTTCAGCTTCGACGAAGTGGAGGTTAATTTCTCGAAGATGGAGCTGCATCGTTCGGGGCAGTTGATCCCACTTACCCCCCAGGAATTCAAGATGCTGCGCTTTTTCCTGAACAATCAGGAGCGCGTGATCTCGCGCACTGAGTTGCTGAACGAGGTGTGGGGCTATAACAACTATCCCACTACGCGAACCGTCGACACGCATATACTTCGGCTGCGGCAGAAGCTGGAGAGGGATCCCACCGATCCGGTGCATTTCCGCACCGTTCATGGCACGGGCTACAAATTCGTAAGGTGAGCGGGGAGAAGGAAACAGGCGATGGGTAGATTGCGGCTGCGGACGAAATTCCTCATCGCCATGCTGCTGACCTCCGCTGGGCTGACTGCAGTCTCTCTGCTGATTGTTCAACACACGGTAGCGAATCATGTGCGCGGCGGCCTAAACAGCGACCTGGCTGACTCGGTCCAAACCTTTCGTGATTTGCAGCGCGAGCGTGAGGTCGATCTGTCGCGGCTGGCCGAACTGATGGCCGATCTTCCCAGCCTGAAAGCGCTCATGACATCGCATCACGCGCCAACCATTCAGGACGGCTCGCGTGAGATGTTTCATCTTTCCGGCGGCGATCTTTTTGCGCTTGCTGGACGCCAGCAACCAGTTCGTCGGCTTCCATACCAAGTCTCCCGGTATCTCGCGCGAGCAGGCGCAGCAATTGCTGAAGGATCGAAGTTCGCTGGACGAGCCCCTGCAATGGTGGTTTGCCGGGGGACATTTGTATGAGGTCGTGCTGGCTCCCATCTACTTTGGTCCGCGATCGGACAACGCGCTGCTGGGCGTAGTGGCCGTGGGCTTTGAAATGAACGCGACGGTGGCGCGACAAGTCAGCCAGGTAGCCGCCAGCCAGGTGGCGATTCTCAGTGGCGACACCGTGGTTGTCAGCACATTGAATCCCGAACAGACGGTGAAATTGAGGTCGCAGTTGACTGCCGGTTCGGCGCCGACAGGGCCGGCAAACTGGAAGCTGGGCGAAGAGAGCTTTGTAGTTTCCGCATTGACGTTGAATGCCGACCAGTCGCCGCGGGTGACCTTCATCGTCATGAAGTCTTACGATCAGGCAACCGCGTTCCTGAATCACCTTCGGCACCTGCTGCTGGCGGTGGGATTGGGAGCGGTGCTGGGCGGCAGCCTGCTGGTCTATCTCATTGCCGGCACCTTTACGCGACCTTTGGAGAAGCTGGTGGATGGTGTGCGAGCGTTGGGCGGCGGCGACTTTGGTTATCCGCTGCACGCGCCCGCTGCCGGCGAAGTCGCCGAACTTACGGAGGCCTTTACCCGAATGCGCGACAGCCTTCGACAAGCGCAACAACAGTTGCTGGCCGCGGAACGATTGGCGACGATCGGCCGCATGGCAAGCTCGATCTCGCATGATCTAAGACATCCGCTGACTGCGGTTCTGGCCAATGCGGAATTTCTGGCGGAAGCTGATCTGAGTTCAGCGCAGCGCGAGGAACTGTATCTGGAGATCAGGGTCGCGGTGAACCGGTTGACCGATTTGATCGACTCGTTGCTGGAGCTGTCTCGTCCCGCCGAATCGATGAACGTAATGGAAACGCCGGTGGAGCGAACCATCAGCCGCGCCATGGAACTGGTGCGCTCGCACCGTCAATTCCAGAGGATTGCACTCGCCATCGAATCAGCCGGTGTGCATAGCGCACTGTTCGATCCGCGAAAGATGGAGCGGGTTTTTTACAACCTGTTGCTGAACGGCTGCCAGGCAGCACAAGTCTCCGGCGGTCACGTGGGCGTGACGGTTGCCGACCAGAACGGCGACCTGAGAATTCAGATCACCGACGACGGTCCCGGCGTGGACGCCTCCATCCGCGATAAGCTGTTCCAGCCCTTCATTAGCTATGGCAAAGAAAACGGTACGGGACTGGGCCTGACGATCGCGCAGAAGATCGTGCAGGATCACCATGGCAGTCTGCATCTGGAAAGCTCAGTGCCGGGTCGTACGATCATGGAAATCATATTGCCGCGTTATACCAACAAGAAGACGGCTGGCATAAATGGCCGGCTAGCCGACGCTTCGCAACCTTTTACTGCTTGAATGCAGTTCGCACGCCACTTCCGAGGGCCCAGGTAACTTGGTTGCAGAGAGGTGCGACATGAAAGTCTTCTGCCATCCCCAGCTCTTACGCCACCGCTGGACATATTCGGTAAGAGCCGCATTTTGCATTTTGTGCCTCGGGTTCATGCTGGAGCAGTCGTCCTCCGCCCAGATGCAGACGCAGGCGCAGAATGGCGATTCATCGTCACTTCAGGAATTGAAGACCGAGGTCCACGAACTGAAGGACATGGTGTTCCAGCTTCAGCAGCAGACCGTAGCCAGCCGGGAGGAGATCACGCGGCTGCGCGAGGAATTGGAAAAGACCCATGGCACTGGTCCCGCCTCATCGCAGAATGTGACTGTCGACGAGCAATCGCCGGCGTACGGCACCTCGACGACGGCGCAACTGGAGCAGCGCCTGGGCAACGTTGAAGAGCAACAACAGCTGCTATCGGGCAAGATCGATGACCAGTACCAGACCAAGGTTGAGAGCGCCTCCAAGTATCGAGTTCGTCTCTCGGGAATCGTGCTGTTCAATCTGTTCGGCAACAGCGGTTCGGTCGACAATCTTGATGTGCCCACCTGGGCGCAGCCCGGCACTCCAGGAGTGCCATCCGGCGGTGCTGGCGGAACTCTGCGGCAATCGATCATCGGGCTGGAGGCTTTTGGTCCCGACCTGTGGGGCGCTCACACCAGTGCCAATGTGAACTTCGATTTCGGCGGAGGGTTTCCGGCGACGACCAATGGCGTGGATTCGGGATTGGTACGATTGCGCACCGCTGCGGTTCGGTTGGATTGGAAGGACACGTCGGTAGTCGCGGGTCAGGACCAGCTGTTTATCTCGCCGCAAAGTCCGACCTCGTTCGCTTCGCTGATTGTTCCGCCGCTTTCCTATGCGGGCAATCTCTGGGCCTGGACACCGCAGTTGCGGGTGGAACACCGCTTCGCGCTATCCAGCGACTCGACTGTGTTGTTGCAGGGCGGGTTCCTGGACAATTTGACCGGCGAGCCACCGGACGGGCCGTATTACAGCTGGTATCGAGTAGCGACCGCCGCCGAGCAAACTCGGCAGCCGGCTTATGCGGCGCGAATCGCCTATTCTCATCCGTTCTTCGGGCAGACCTTCACGGTTGGGGCTGCGGGCTATTACAGCCGTCAGAACTGGGACTTCGACCGCATCGTGAACGGCTGGGCGGGCATGATGGACCTCAGCCTGCCGCTGGGCAAACGGTTCGCGCTGACCGGTTCGTTTTATCGCGGCGCTGCCATCGGCGGATTGGGTGCTGCGCTGGGGCGCAGCGTTGTCTTCAACGGCATGCTCTCCGATCCGAATACGGAGGTTATTCCTCTGAATGTCGTCGGCGGTTGGGCACAACTGAAGTTTCGCGCCACGCCCAAACTCGAATTCAACGGGGCGTTCGGCCAGGACAGTCCGTTTGCCTCCGATGTGGCTTATTTTGGAAGTCAGGCCAACAGCTATACCACGCCGTTCCTGACCGCAAACCGCGGCGCGTTCGGAAACGTGATTTATCGTCCGCGTTCCGACCTGCTGCTGTCGATGGAATATCGCCGGCTGCGTACGTTTACGATCTACGACAACAGCTATGAGGCCGGACAGGTAAATATGTCGGTGGGGGTATTGTTCTGAGGAGCCGACTGAGAACGGCAACATCATGGGCGGGGTTGCTGGTTGCCGCCTGGGGGCTGTTTACCGCAGGAATCTGCTGGGCGCAGGAAGGCGCGGTCACAGGCAGGATCGTTCTGGAAGGCGGAGCCAACGCAAGCTCCGTCGCGTCGACTGTGGTCTGGCTGATGCCGGTCGGTTCGGCTGCGGCGTCTACGCCGGTTCCACCCATGCATGCCGTACTAACGCAGAAGAATAAGATGTTCGAGCCTCATATGCTGGTCGTCACCCGAGGCTCGGCCGTCGATTTTCCCAATCGCGATCCCTGGTTCCACAACGTATTTTCGCTGTTTAACGGAAAGCGTTTTGATCTCGGTCTGTATGAGGCCGGCAGCTCGCGTACGGTTCACTTCGACCGCGAAGGCGTCTCCTTCATCTTCTGCAACATCCATCCGGAGATGAGCGCTGTGGTTGTGGTGCTGGGAAGTTCGTACTTCGCCACTACCAACAAGACGGGGGATTTCACGATATCCAACGTCCCTTCCGGCAGCTATAGGTTTCATGTATGGAATGAGAATGCATTGCCGGCGACGCTGCAGGCTCTCTCGCGAGAGATTCAGGTTGGGGACAACGGAGGTTTGGTGGGTACCATTCGAGTGGCCGTGAGTAAGCCTTCGTCGATTCCGCACAAGAATAAGTATGGACAGGATTACGAACCACCATCGCCCAACAATCCTGTGTACGTGCAGCCGCAATGACGAGGCGGTGAAAGTAGCATTTCCTGTTTCAAGCCGATTTCGCCTCGTCCGATAATTCCGGCAGGAAAATGGAGCAGGGACAGATTCAGGCCGAAGATGTGGCCGGTTCACGGTCTGACACCAGCAGCCAGACCGCTAAAATGACCAGCTCGGGATCGATGGCGTGACGGTAACGGGTGGTCGGAAATGTGATGTAGTAGATCAGCGGAAAGAATGTCAGCAGCGTGGCGAAGAGAAAGACGCCATGAACCCTTCGCTTGATGGCTAACAGCAGTCCTCCGAAAGCCAAAACGGTCGCGCACAACAGGAATAAATGCTGCAGTAGCAGATATCCCGGATCTCCGCTTCCCAACCAGAAAAAGAAAACCCTGCGGCAGCTCAGGCCCAGGAACCTCGCAGGATCTTCCGCGATCCAGATTTTGGCTTGGCGGCCCTGCTCAGCGTCGAAGGCTGCTTCTCCCATCTCCTTATATTGGGCATACAAGAAACTGTTGTTGCCGGGACGGTAAGCTGGAACCCATCCGCCGTCAGCCAGCCGATTGTTGCCGGCGCGCAGTTCCGAGCCCAGATCGCCACGAATGATGAGCTTGTCGAAAACGATGTAATTGCGCACCAGCCATGGCGTAATCACCGCCCAAAATACCACCGCGCTCAAAACGACGGGTACGATGAAGTGTTTGCCGGAGCGATAGAGCTGATATGCCAGCCAGCATCCTGCGAAGGGAAGCCATAAAACAGTCGAGGTATTACTAAGCGCCAGGATGCCCCACAACAGTCCATAGCAGACCCAGCGCCAGATCCGGTTATCGCCCTCCATCTCCAACGTAAGCATGAAAAGCAGGCTCAAGAGGAATGTCGAAAACGTGGTCTCCCAAATCCAGGCCACAGACCAATAGATGGCAAAGGGGAATACGGCCCAAATCCAGCCAGACCACGCCGCCGCCTTCAGGCTGAACAACCGGCGTGCGATGCGAAAGATGGTCCAGCTGGTGAGCGCCGAGAAAACGCTGTTGAACAGGAGCAGCGCGAAAGCGGCCGCGTCGGAACAAACGCCGAAGACGCGAAACGCCAGGGAAACTACGTACGGGTAGAGTGGGGCTGTCCAGGCAGTTGGCCCAGTGGAACCTCGCCAGGGAGAGCTGAATCCGTGGCCAAGAGCCAGCGAGTAGCCAATGTTGGCCATCTCGAACGCGAACCAGCGCTGCGCGTCAAGGTGATATAGGCGACCGCCCAGGATGCAGGCAACCCGGATCGCCAGCCCGGCCAAAACCATCCACAAGGGAGAATAAACAAAGGAATTCCTTGCAGGAGCCCAGGCATTCCTGCCGGGAATTACGCTGTCGCTGCTCGCGGGAGTGGCGGAAGACATGAAGCTATTAGTCCATTGACGGGAAACGGCTCAGGCTGAATCGTGACTGGCGCGATCAGCTTCTCAGATTTCCCGACGGCTAGCAAGCTTTGTTCGAAGTTCGAAATTTCCTGCCTGGGCAAGCCTTGCCGGCGTTACCATATCTCGGGTTAGCCCCTGGGGCTCCAACCCGCTGGTTTTGCGGCCGTTGAGGCGGGTCTAGTCACCCCTCGGGGTGATAGCAATCACTGCCAGATTGCCTGCCGAGGACTGAAATGGTGTCGGCCTCAAATAAATTCGCCCTGCCTGTGGACGAACGATTTTATCTCTGTATCGGCTCTTAAGAGTTAGGTTCGAGGAGGACCATCTATGAGTGCTGGAATTACCACTACCGGTATCAAGACACCGGGAAACTACATTAACGAAGTAATGGCGCTGGTAAAGGCCAAGAACCCCGCCGAGCCTGAATTCCATCAGGCGGTGCAGGAAGTATTTGAGTCGCTGCGCCCCGTGCTGGAGCGGCATCCGGAATACATTTCGGCAAAAATTCTCGAGCGCGTTACTGAACCCGAGCGCCTCATCATGTTCCGTGTGCCGTGGTTTGACGACAATAACAATGTTCAGGTCAATCGCGGCTTCCGTATTGAGATGAACAGCGCTATCGGCCCCTACAAGGGCGGCCTGCGCTTCCATCCCTCGGTTAACCTCGGCATCCTGAAGTTCCTGGCCTTCGAGCAGGTCTTCAAGAACTCGCTGACCACGCTGCCTATGGGCGGCGGCAAGGGCGGGTCGGACTTCGATCCCAAAGGCAAGAGCGACAACGAAGTGATGCGCTTCTGCCAGAGCTTCATGACCGAGCTGTGCCGGCACATCGGGCCGGACACGGACGTTCCCGCCGGCGACATCGGCGTGGGCGGACGCGAGATCGGCTTCATGTTCGGCCAGTACAAACGCATCGTGAACGAGTTCACCGGCGTGCTGACCGGCAAAGGCCTGCACTGGGGCGGTTCGCTCATTCGTCCGGAAGCCACCGGCTACGGCTGCGTGTACTTCGCGGAAGAGATGCTGAAGACCCGCAAGGAGACCTTCGACGGCAAGATCTGCCTGGTATCCGGCAGCGGCAACGTCTCGCAGTACACCGTCGAGAAGCTGCTCCAGCTGGGCGCGAAGCCGGTCACGGTCTCCGACTCCGACGGCGCGATCTACGATCCCGACGGCATCAACGAAGAGAAGCTGGCCTGGATCATGGAGCTGAAGAACGTAAAGCGCGGCCGCATCCGCGAGTACGCCGATCAGTACAAGAAGGCGATCTTCATGCCGACCGATCTGAAGCTGGGCTACAACCCGCTTTGGAACATCAAGGCCGACTGCGCCTTCCCCAGCGCGACGCAGAACGAAATCAACGCCAAAGACGCGACCAACCTGATCAACAATGGGATCAAGGTGGTTGCCGAAGGCGCCAACATGCCGAGCACGCTGGAAGCCACCAAGCTGTTCCTGGAGGCGAAAGTCCTCTATGGTCCGGCGAAGGCGGCGAATGCGGGCGGCGTGGCCACGTCTGGCCTCGAGATGTCACAGAACAGCGCACGGCTGAGCTGGACACGCGAGGAAGTCGACCACAAGCTGCACAACATCATGAAGGCCATTCACAAGACCTGCTTCGAGACCGCCGAAACCTACGGCACTCCCGGCAATCTGGTGAACGGCGCCAACATCGGCGGCTTCCTGAAGGTCGCCAATGCCATGCTGGACCAGGGACTGGTGTAAGCAGTCCGGTGGAAGCGCCGGGCTTTAGCCCGGCGACCGACACGGCGTCCTGAAGTCTGGTTGAAGTATCATGCGGGGTGGAGCAATCCACCCCCTTTGTTTTGAGGCTGTAGGATTTGTCGAATGCGATGGACAACAACCATCTCCGTCGTAGTCGTTCTTTGCTGTGCAACGCTGGCACAGCAGCATTCCACAGCGTCGCCTCCACCAACCCAATTCGAACTCGCACGCCACACGTTCTTCGACTTTGGCCCCCCGTCTGACTTCTACGAAATCTTTGTAGTTCGGCCGGTCACGGACGGAACTTCAATCGAAAGAATTACAGTTACGCCGCCAGGCAACGTCTGTATGCAGCCTGCGAAGGTGGAGATCGCATCAGGCACAACGCAAGAATCTGTAGAAGGTTTATTGGGCGGGACCAACCCGTGCTTGATTCCTGAGACGGAGCTCAGACGCGAACGAAAGCGGTGCAAGAAATGTCTCGTGTTTAGCGGCGCAAACGTCGCAATGCAAGTTCAGTGTGGCCGCGAAACGCGCATTATCCGCTCAGACATTCTCGATAAGGACATGTTTGATCCGGCTCCGGATACACCAAAGCACACCTCCTGGACGATGAGTCTGTTGGCGAAACTGGACACCGCGACAGGCCCCCGAGTTATGGATCGCCCCATTTTCTTCATTCCGAACGACAAGCCATCCTCGCCAGCAAGTCCTGACTCCGATGCTGTCCACGAGTTGAGTTTAGGCACATACGATGCCTATTTCGGGGTGCACCGGACAAACCCTCTGATCTGTATCACGCGTCTCGAGAATCTATGCCCGCGCCGACCGTGGAACTGATGGATAGCGAACCGCTCCGGCCGGAGGTGTTCGTTCGACCTATTTATCCGCCAATAGCCCGCGCGGCCCATATTGAAGGCACGGTGACATTCACAGTTGATATCGGTCTTGACGGGACCCCCACAGACTTCGCGTTGGTTAACGGGCATCCGATGCTGCTTGCAGCGGTGGAGAAAGCGGTAGCAGATTGGAAATTCCCCAATCCAGACGGGAAACAGACCGTTCATGCATCGATCAAATTCAACCTGAACTGCCCCACTACGAAACCGTGAAGGTTAGTTTACGGCTAGACGTAATACAAGAGCGCCGTGCCGACTGACGACAAGGAGTGGATCGGACGGGTGGCCAAGCAGATGCCCTGTAGGGCACCCCATCCGAGCGGCGTTTGCTTCGCTGGTGAGTAGCTGGGCAGAAGCGCGGCGCCTGAGTGTGGCGCTGTTTGAGTTCTCAGTCGTGGGACGACAGGATTGTGGAAGCAAGGAAGTCCCAAGGGAAAAACCTATGCGGTCATTTGTTCTCCGCGTTGTTCTAACCAGACGAAGACGTGTGGCGGGCGTACATTCCCGAGTTGGAGGCCAAGGGTGCTGCGACCTGGGGGCATACCCGGGAGGAGGCGCTCCGCAACATGCAGGAAGTCGCACAGATGATCATGGAGGAGTTGGAGCAGGATGGCGAGCCGCTGCCGCCTAGCGTGACGGTTTCTGACCAGCCGCTCGTAGCGGTCAGCCTGTGACCCTTGATTATTCCCGACTGCATTCTCCCACCGTAATACAATAGCTCCATGCTGACGGATCCTCAGAGTAGAATAACTATAGAAGGATGAAGCGAAGTTGTCTTCGGGCCGACTTCAGACCATTGTCCTTCAGAGTGTGATTGAGTGAATCGACGCCCCAGTCGCTTCTTCACCTGCCCGTCCCGCCAGATTCCAGAAGATTCCAGACCAGCTCAGGCGCGGAGATTGGCCGCTAAGTCCTTGCGGCTCAAATTTTTAGCTGTAAGTCCTTGGGGCTCAAATTTTTACGGACCGTGTCTATTGGTTTCAATAACTTACAGGCATATTGGGGGAGGGGGGTATGCCCGATTAACGCGCCGTTGGTTTCTCTGGCAGGAACCTTGTGCCGTCCCTGAAGGGACTCGGGTTCTTATATCTCCTTACCCAGCGCTGAAGCGCTGGGCTAAGCTCTTCCGCGCCTACGGCGCTGGCGTTGCGCCCCGGTATTGGATGGCACCGAATTCGAGGCTTGTTGGTCAGCGGCGGAAAGGCGGTCGCGCATGACCACGCCTCGCCCCACTCCCGATCCCACTCCGCCTTCCGAGCGCCTCTTCGAAGGCTTCGAGAACCTGATGCCGTTCCGCGTGAACGACATTCTGCTGGTCTCCAGCCTCTACGACTCGTTCATCCTGCGCGAAGACGGGCGGCTCAACGAGTTGATGCTGGGAGAATCGCTCGAGCTCAACCTGCATCAGGTGCCGGGCATCACGCACGTCTCTAATGGCGAAGCGGCGTTGCAACTGGCGCTTTCGCAGCCACGCTTCAACCTGATCGTCACCAACTTGTATGTCGGCGACATGGATGCCGCGCAGCTGGCGTGCAAGCTACGAGCCGAAGGTCTGAATGTTCCCGTCGTCGTGCTGGCCTACGACTATCGCGAGATCCAGAACTTCGTCGCGCGCAATCCGCACACTGATATCGACCGCATCTTCCTGTGGCAGGGAAACGCGCGCATCCTGATTTCGATCGTCAACTACATCGAAGACAAGCGCAACGTTCTGCACGACACCAGGACCATGAATGTTCCCGTCATCCTCATGGTCGAGGACGACATCACTTATTACTCGTTGTTCCTGCCGGTGATCTACACCGAGATCATCAGCCAGTCGCGGCGCCTGCTGAGCGAAGCGCTGAACCTGGCGCACAAGCTGGTACGCATGCGCGCTCGGCCGAAGATTCTTCTCGCCTCCAACTACGAAGAGGCCGAGCGCGAGGTCCTGAAGTATCGCGAGTACTTGCTGGGCGTGATCTCCGACGTAGAGTTCCCGCGCGCGGGTGAGCTTTCGGCCGAGGCAGGATTCGAACTGGCGCGCATGGTTCACGAGACCATTCCCGACGTGCCCATCATCCTGCAATCCAGCCGTACCGCTTTCATGGATCGCGCTCATCGCGACGGCTACTCGTTCCTGCAGAAGCGCTCGCCAACGCTGCTGGGCGATCTGCGGCACATTTTGACGGAAGAAATGGGTTTCGGCGATTTCGTTTTTCGTCTGCCGGATGAAACAACCGAAGTGGCGCGCGCGGCCGACTTGAATGCTCTGGAGATTTGCCTGGCGACGGTGCCCGAAGAGAGTCTCGCATATCACGCTGAGCGCAATCACTTCTCACACTGGCTGATGGCGCGCACCGAGTTTGCTGTGGCACAGAAGCTGCGGCCGCGCAAGGTCAGCGATTTCGGCACCCTGGAGAATTTGCGCCGCGATCTGATCGAATCGATCGTGGAGTATCGCCGCGAGCAGAGCCAGGCGTTGATTGGCGAATTCAACCCTTCCAACTTTCAGCCCACCGACGCGTTCTTCCTCGAGATTGGCAATGGCTCGCTAGGCGGTAAGGCGCGCGGGCTGGCCTTCATCCGCCACATCCTGCGCCAGCAGGGAATTGGGCGGAGCTTTCCCGGCATTCGCATCGCGGTGCCCCCGACACTGGTGCTGACGACTGAAATCTTCGATCGCTTTCTCGCCGAGAATGATCTGCTTGATCTTGCCATTCACGGTGACGATGACGCCGAGATCACGCGTCGATTCTTAGCCGCTTCATTTCCTATCTCACTGCTCGATAGCTTGCTCGCGTTTCTGGAGGCGGTGCGTTATCCGCTGGCCGTGCGATCTTCCAGCCTGCTCGAAGACTCGCAATATCAACCTTTCTCCGGCGTCTACGAAACGTTCATGCTGGCCAACTGTCATGGTGATATTCAGGTGCGCCTGGAGCAACTGCTGGAAGCGATCAAGCTGGTATACGCCTCGACCTTCAGCCAGCATGCCAAGGCTTATGTGCGCGCAACGCCGTATCGTCTGGAAGAAGAGAAGATGGCGGTTGTGCTGCAACAAGTGGTGGGAGGGGCGCACGGCAATCGCTTTTATCCCGATTTCTCCGGCGTCGTGCGATCGCGCAATTTTTATCCCATCGACCCCATCAAGGTTGCCGACGGATTTGCAGCAGTTGCGCTGGGCCTGGGGCGCGCGGTGGTGAGTGGTGGACGCTGCCTGACCTTTAGCCCGCGGCATCCCCGGCATCTGGTGCAGTTCTCGTCGGTTGAGGACATGCTGGCGAATTCGCAGACAGAGTTTTGGGCGCTGGATCTGAACCATGAGGCTCATTCCCCTGACGTTGCCGACGAGTTGCGTGAGGTGCCATTCAGCCTGGATGTTGCCGAGGGCGATGGCACGTTGCAGACGGTCGCGTCGACGTATTCGGTGGACAACCACGCAGTGTATGACGGGCTGAGCCGCAAAGGGCCACGCCTGGTGAGCTTCGCTCCCATTCTCAAACACGGCGTCTTCCCCTTGCCGCAGATTCTCGATCGGCTCATGACTCTGGGCGAGGACGCGCTGGGGCGTCCAGTGGAAATTGAGTTCGCCGTGCGCCTATCGAAAGACAGCGATACGCCCGGCCGAGTTCGGCTTCCTGCAGCTGCGGCCGCTGGTGCTCTCGCGCGAGGGCGAAGACATCCGAATGGGCGATGTCGAGCCCGATCAACTGGTCTGCCAGAGCTCCGTGGTCTTGGGACACGGGCGGCTGCAGGATGTGCACGACCTGATCGTGGTCGACGCGCACCGCTTCGAACGCGCGCGCAGCCATGAAGTGGCGCAGAGCGTGGCTCACTTCAACGCCAAATTGAGCGACAGCAACACGCCGTACGTGCTGATCGGCGTGGGTCGCTGGGGTTCGACGGATCCCTGGCTGGGAATTCCGGTGGCGTGGGACCAGATCTCCGGCGCGCGCGTCATCGTCGAATGCGGATTTCGCGACTTCCGCGTTGCGCCTTCGCAAGGTAGCCACTTCTTTCAGAACCTCACCGCCTTTCAGATTGGATATTTCACCGTGAATCCCGATGCCGGCGAAGGCTTTCTCGATTGGCAATGGCTGGCCGCACAACCGGCGGTGGAAGAGCACGGCTGCGTGCGGCATCTGCGCTTCGACTCGCCTGCGATCGTGATGATGAACGGCAAGACCAGCCAGGGAATGATCTTCAAGCCGGGAGGTGGCGAGGAATAAGAGCTGGTGGACGCCGAATTCGAGACAGTGCGCTAAAGTGATTTGAGATTTCCACCCAAGACGCGCACAATGATTCGCAACATACCAGCGGAGGGAACGCATGTTCAAAGGCTTTCGCGATTTCGTGCTGCGTGGCAATGTAGTGGATTTGGCAGTTGGCGTCGTCATCGGCGCTGCATTTGGCACGGTAGTCAGCGCATTCGTCAAAGACCTGCTGACTCCGATCATCGCGGCCATTGTCAAGAAGCCTGACTTTTCCGGCTTCTCATTCGAGGCCAACGGCGCCAAGTTCCTTTACGGCGATTTCATCAACGCGGTCATCTCGTTTCTATTGGTTGCCGCTGCCATCTATTACTTCGTGGTGCTGCCGGTGAATACCCTGATGAAGCGCTTCGAGAAGCAGGCCTTACCCGACAAGAAGAAGTGTCCCGAATGCCAGAGTGATATTCCGGTGTCGGCAAAGCGGTGCGCGTTCTGTGCACAGCCAATCGCGTAGAGCTACTGCGCTTGAGTCTGGAATTATGCGCCTGCTGCCTTCTCACGGATGCGACCGTTTGCTTCCTGAGAACTCGCTCGCAATTATCAGGATGATGCGAACGCTTCCGGATCGTTGCTCGCAGGCTGCGCCAGAGAATTTTTCGTGCGAGCCACATCGCCACAGCCACGGCGAACCATACCAACGTAGCTGCACCGAGTACCAAGGCCACAGGATAGCGCGGCAATAGCTGCCAGACGACCGCAGCAAATGCTGCCAGGCCAATGCTTCCCATAGCAGCGCCGGCAGCATCGACGCCGGCCAGTTCATGCGCACGCAGCGCCCTTCCGGAACGCATCCGCGCCTTCTTCTCTTCGTGCTTCTCCAGCAGCGTAGCCGCGGCCGGAAAGATCGCCGGAGTTGCCAGGAATAGCCCGCCAATCTCCGGTCCATAGCGTTTGGCGATGATTCCTGCCAACGCAGTGACAGCGCCCCCGAAGATGAAGCGGACAAGATAGTCCTGCCATTTCGTGCGCTTGAGTGCCGTGATGTTGGCTTCAATCTTCATGACATTAGCTTATGAAAACCGAACCACAATCCGAGCGCGACGCCCAGCCACAGCAACAGCGCCAGACTGCTTACCGGCAATGCCGGCCATTTCTTGCGCATCATCAGCCGGCTTGCTACCGATGCATAGATGAAGAACGCCACAGCACCCAGAATCATCGAGCGCGCCTCGATGCTCGCGTACATCGCACCATGCTCTTTGACGGTCAACACCACGGTGGCGAGCGCCACGGAAGGCGCCGCGCCCAACAATCCCGCGAAGCTCTTCGGCTTCAACGTGTCTGCGATCGTGGCGAAGGCTGACACGACGAGGCCGCCGATGATGACTCGCAGAAGGATTTCGATCACGTTTACTCCCGCGGGGTACCGCTGGCTGCAATCTGGCTGTGCTTGCAGCGGGATGCGCAGTGCGGCCCGAAGTCTCCGGCGATCTGGATCTCCGCTACTGTGTTCAGCACGTTTTCGATTTTGATTTTCAGTTTCGACGCCACCCGCGCATTAACGCAAATGTAACTAAATCAATAGGATTCCTAGTCTGCTGCGAAGAGTTGTGCGAGGGTCGCTGTGGATAATGTAGGATCGTCTGTAACTAATTGCAGTTCAATGACTTATCTAGCATTTCGAGGGTCGATCTACAATCCGTATTGTGCTAAAATAGACACGGGTTATTAAGCGCCTAAATCACTGAAACTCAAATAGATACGTCGTGTCATCTGAGTTACCGCTGCGCCCAACCCAGGCAAGCATAGGGCAATCGTGTAGCTGATTCGGTTGCCCAACGGAATGGAGCAGGATGCCCGCGAAAGATTCTCCAGCGGCCGCTGAGGCGGCCTCGCAAAACAAAGCCATCGAGAACGAAAAACTTCCCGCAAAGAACGGCAAGAACGGCAACGGTTCTGAGGGCGACTACACTGCCGACTCGATCAAGGTTCTGGGCGGAATGGAAGCTGTCCGCAAGCGTCCGGCGATGTACATCGGATCGACCGGCGAGATGGGATTGCATCATCTCGTCTACGAAGTTGTCGACAACTCCGTCGACGAGGCGCTGGCTGAATTCGCCGATCGCATCGATGTCACCATTCACATCGATGACTCCATCACGGTTGTCGACAATGGCCGCGGCATTCCGGTCGACGAGATGGATGTCGACGGCGAGCGTCTGCCTGCGGCGCAGGTCGTGATGACGGTGCTGCACGCCGGCGGCAAGTTCGACAGCTCCACCTACAAGGTTTCCGGCGGACTGCACGGCGTGGGTGTATCCGTTGTGAATGCGCTCAGCCATCTGCTGGAACTCGAGATCTGGCGCGACGGTTCGGTGTGGGAGCAGACGTACTCCAAAGGCGTACCGACTTCGAAGCTTAAGAAAACCGGTACGACCAAGAGACGCGGTACGAAAGTCCACTTCGTTCCTGACAAGGAAATTTTTAGCGTCACCGAATACAACTACGACACCCTGGCCCAGCGTCTGCGCGAGCTCGCGTTTCTTAACAAAGGCCTGCTCATCACCCTGGCCGACGAGCGCACTACCGATCCTAAGACCGGTGAGTCGAAGAAAGCCGAGTTCAAATACAACGGCGGCATCGCCGAATTCATCAAGCACCTGAATCGCGGCAAGACCGTGTTGCACGACAAGCCAATCTACATGGAGGCCGAGCGCGACGGCGTGGCCATGGAGATCGCGCTGCAATACAACGACGGCTACTCCGAGACGGTGTTCAGCTTCGCCAACAACATCAACACGGTCGATGGCGGTACGCACTTGTCCGGCTTCCGCACCTCGCTCACCCGCACCATCAACTACGCCGGCCAGCAGCTGGGACTTTTCAAAGACGTAAAAGAAAATCTAAGCGGTGATGACGTCCGCGAAGGCCTGGTCGCGGTGGTCAGCGTGAAGCTGTCGCAGCCGCAGTTCGAAGGCCAGACCAAGGGCAAGCTCAATTCTGACATCGCGGGAATCGTGCAGGCGTTCGTCAACGAGCGTCTGGGAGCGTTTTTTGAGCAGAATCCCGTAATCGCGAAGCGGATTATCAACAAGGCGATTGAAGCCTCACGCGCCCGCGAAGCTGCGCGTAAGGCCCGCGATCTTACCCGCCGCAAAGGTGCGCTCGATGGCGGTGGTCTGCCGGGCAAGCTGGCCGATTGCTCCGAGCGTCAACCCGAACGTTGCGAAGTCTATCTCGTCGAGGGCGAGAGCGCAGGCGGCACGGCTAAGCAGGGTCGTGATCGCCGCTTCCAGGCGATTCTGCCGCTCAAGGGCAAGATCCTCAACGTCGAGAAGGCACGCTACGACAAGATGCTCGGCCACGAAGAAATTCGTGCCATGATCACCGCGCTCGGTACCGGCATCGGCAAGGATGACTTCGACGTCTCCAAGTTGCGTTACGGCAAGATCATTCTCATGACCGACGCCGACGTTGACGGTTCGCACATTCGCACCCTGCTGCTGACCTTCTTCTTCCGCCACATGGAAGAGCTGATCAAGCGCGGCCACGTCTACATCGCACAGCCGCCGCTCTATCGCATCAAGAAGGGCAAGTTTGAGCAGTACATCAAGAACGACGCCGAACTGGTGAAGGTCATGGTGAAGCGCGCTGCTGACGGCATCGTGGTGCGCTACGGCGAAGGTGCCGCGACGCTGGAGGGAGCGCCGCTCACCAAGTTCATGACCACGCTCAACGACTACATCGGATTCTTCGAAAAGGTCAACAAACGAATTCGCGATGAGCAAATCACGGAGCTTCTGCCTAAGGCTGATCTGGTAAAGCGCGTCGACTTCGAAGGCGAGAGCAAGAAAGCGCCGCAGAAGATCGCTGCGCTGGAAAAAGCGTTGAAGGCGATCGCCAAAGAGCGCGGCATCAAGTCGGTTGAGTCTACCTTTGAGGAAGAGCACAGCTTGTGGGAGCTGAAGTTCGTCAACTCGCAAGGCGCCGAGCACGTCATCAACTGGGAGCTGGCGTCGGCGCCGGAATATCGCCAGATGATGTCGAAGTACAAGCAGATCGAACCGTACATGGAACCGCCCTACATCATCGAGCCACTGAAGAAGGACGCAGGCTCGAACGGCAAGGAAGAGCTGAGCGACGCCGAGAAGGCCGATCAGGAGAAGGTCGAACAGAAAGCGCCGAAAGCGTCCAAGAAGAAATCCGAGGCCGTCGCGGTGGAAAAAACTTCGCCGCGCGAGGTCTTCGATTACGTCTTCAACGAAGGCCGCAAAGAGTACGACGTCCAGCGCTATAAGGGTTTGGGTGAGATGAGCTCGACACAGCTGTGGGAGACGACCATGGATCCCGAGCGGCGTACGCTGCTCTCGGTGAAGCTCGAAGACCTGACCGAGACGGAGACGATCTTCTCCACGCTGATGGGCGAGGACGTCGAAGCCCGCCGGAAGTTCATCGAAGAGAATGCGCTGGATGTGAAGAACCTCGACATTTGATTCTAAGTTCCGCTGCAGGCTGGACGAAACTCCCGGTCCGTACCAGTAATTAGCCCACCGCGGAAGCGGTGGGTGCCCGGCACAATAATATTTCCGAGCCCTTCAGGGGCGACACAAACCTTCCGGCTGGCGAGCGACCGATGAATTGGCGGGACGAAATTGTCGAAGAAGTTCGAGCGAACCGAGAGGCTTATGCAGCTCAATTCAACTTTGATCTGCAGGCAATGTGTGAGGATCTAAAGCAGCGTGAGCAGACTCATCCTGAACGTCTCGCCAAATTGCGGCCGCCTTCGCGACGCCCCTTTCGCCTCACTGACCACTAGCCACTGGTCACTGGCTACTGTTTCTCCGCCGTGTTACAACAATTCTTCATGTCTTTTTCCTCGCTCTACGAGCGTATTGGTGCGCCGCAGCTGATCGCGCTGGTTTTGCTCCTCATCTTCGCCCTGCAATGTGTCTGGTTCATCGAGCATGAGCCGTTATCGGCGCTGGAAGGCGTCCACATTGAGGCCGGGCTGCTTCAGCTTGAGGGCTATGCCAGCGCGAATTCCACGCAGCGAACGGCGCTGGTCCCGCTGATGGCCGGCATTCCCGCCAGGATCAGCGGCGCGGAGAAGCACGTCGACGAGTTCAACGACTACCGGATGGCGATCCGCCTGCCATTCATGATCGTCGGCATCTTGCTCGGCGCATCGCTCTGGTACGTGGCGCGCCGCCTCTATGGAGACATCGGCGGCTACGTGGCGCTGGGACTCTACTGCTTCTCGCCCCTGACGATTGGCTGCGCCAGCGAAGTGGGTTCGGCCGTCGTCGGCGCCTGGGGAGCCTTTGGCTTGATCTTCACCAGCATCGCCGTCGCTCACACCCTATACGCCCCGCGTGAGGTCGTGCTATGGAACTGGCGGCGCATTCTGCTGATGGGTCTGTCCATCGCCATCTGCGTCGGAGCCCAGTTTTCCTTCTGGATAGTCCTCGTTCCGGCGCTACTCTTCATGCTGTGGGTGGGACACGTGCGGCGAGGCGCGGTCGTGGTTATTTTCGCCGCCGCCTGCATCATCGCTCTGATCCTGCTGTCGGCCTTCTACGGATTCCGCATCCCCACCTTTGCCAAGGCACTGGGCCACGCTGACTGGCTGGAGATCGCCTCGCGCGACTTCTTCTCCGCTGGGATGTCGTGGCTGCTGAAGACGGTTTTTCTGGAAAACGGGTTAGGGCTCCTCATCCTCACGCTCGTTACGGTCGTGACCTTTATTGTCTGGAAGCGGACACGGTTTTTCGGTACTGCCGCGCCATTGATCGTAAGCCTGCTGCTGTTCAGCATGGGCCTGCGCATGCACTTCTCCGCATTCACGTTCTTCCTGGTAGCGCTGCCGTTCCTGATTCTGTTTATGGCCGGCGTTTCCGCCGATTTGTTGGAAAGCCGCCACGCACTGCTCGCCAACGCGGTGGTCTTCGGCGTGCTCATCGCCAATGCTATGGTCGACGTTTATGGCCTGATGAACATCAGTTCCCGAAGCCACTAAAAACTTTGTCGCATCTAACGGGTTGGAATAAACTGAGGGCGTACGGGAAGCGGAGGTCCTCCGTGAGGCCGGGGTTGAAGACAAAATCTGTTAGTCGGTTGACCGCGATTTCTCTGCTAGGGGTTGGTTTGGCCATTCCCGCTGCCGCGCAGTTTGGCCCTCACACCACATCGGTTGGCCCTTATCCCAGCGTGACGTCCACTGGTGGCCGCCACACGCCCAACATCCTGCCCAGCGTCACCTCGATTCCCAACTACGGCTATCACTATGGATATGGCCCGTACTTCAACGGCTACAAGAACGGCGGATACTACGGCGGGCGTTATCGCGGCGGCGGATACGGTTATGTGATCCCCTATTATTATCCGGTCGATAGCTCCTATTACGGCTACGACTACGTTGGCGGCGGTGGTGGCCCGGATTTGTACTCCGGTCCTCCTGTCGGTCCAAACGATCCGAACTATCATATGATCGTGGAGCAGCCGCCCGCCCGGCCATACGAGAACATGCCTGAGCAGGCCTACGCTCCGCCCATAGCCGCAACTGCGCCGCCTCCTCCCACGACGCCTTCGCCCGAGGTCAAGCCTGGCGAACCTACGGTGCTGGTTTTTCGCAATGGCAAGCAGCAGGAAGTGACCAACTACGCGATCATGGGCGACTCGCTGTACGTCTTCGATCAGGGCCACAAGAAGATCGCACTGGCCGACTTGGATCTTGTCGCGACTGTTAAGGCCAACGACGACCGCGGCCTGGAATTCAGGATTCCTGCTTCGGCCATGAAAAAGGCGACTACAACTACTGTTCCGCAGAACGCGACGCCCGATCAGAATCAGACCACCACTCCTCCGCCCAACATAGCCGCGGTCATGCCGTAATTCTTGAGTTAGATTGTCATCACGAGGAGGGCTTCAGCCCGACGGAGGGATCTGCTTTCTGTCGTGCCGCCTATTATCTGTCCTCATTTACAATCTCATTGTGCACAAGTTTTTCGACAATCCAGCGGAACGGATTGCCCCTGCAGACGCGCGTGTCCCCGCCTCTGTCTCAATCGGCGGAATCGAGATTCGCCCGGCGACCGTGCTCGCGCCGATGGCGGGCGTCACCGACACCGTCTTTCGCCGTTTCATCCGGAACCTGGGCGGCTGCGGCCTGATGATGACGGAGTTCACCTCCGCCGACGGCATCGTCCGCCACAAAGACAAGAAGGCGAAGCAGTATCTCACCTTCTACGGCAACGAGCATCCCATCTCGGCGCAGCTGTTCGGCAGCGATCCCGCCACGCTGGGCGATGCCGCTCGCGTCGTCCAGGATCTCGGCTTCGATCTCGTCGACCTCAATCTCGGCTGCCCCGCCAAGAAGGTAGTGAAGTGTAATGGTGGCTCCGGACTGCTGCGCGATCTGCCGCTCATCCGCAACATCTTCGAATCGGTGCGCTCGGCGGTAACGATTCCGTTTACGGTGAAGTTCCGCGCCGGCTGGTGCGATAAGGAAGTCGTGCACATCAACCTGGCAAAGATGGCCGAGGATTGTGGCCTAGCCGCGGTCGCCCTCCACGCTCGCACGCGCGAGCAGGGTTACACCGGTCAGGCGCGCTGGGAGTGGATCGCCGCGGTAAAGGACGCCGTCAGGATTCCTGTCATTGGCAATGGCGACGTGCGTTCGCCGGAAGACGCCGCGGCCATGATCGCGCAGACCGGTTGCGATGCGGTGATGATTGGCCGTAGTGCAGCTTCGAATCCGTGGATCTTCCGCCAGATCGAGCAGTACACCGCCACCGGCTCGTACGATGTCCCGACCGATGCTGATCGCTACGACATGATTCGCACCTACTTTGCCATGCTGGTCGAGGAGCGCATGGTCGGCGCCGAGGGCAAGATGAAGCAGTTCGCCTCGTGGTTCACACACGGCGTTCCGCACGGAGCTCATCTGCGTAAGGCCGTCTACGAAGCCAAGTCGGGCACGGAAATCCTGGCTGCTGTCGACCGGTTCTTTGAAGCGCTGCTGAATGGCAGCGCTGTGGCTGAGGCTCAGGCGTACGAAAGGCCGATCACCGCAGCTGTTTCCGCTTAGCCCGCTGTCGTTTTCGCTGCGATGCTGTCGCGAGTATTAGTGGTAGTATGTCGTGCCGTAACTGAGGAGGAGCAATGCCTCATTGCACGAAGTGCGGAGCTGAAGTTGCCCCGAATGCACAGTTCTGTTCGACCTGTGGACAATCGCAACCAGCGCCGGTTTCCGGCGCGTCATCATGGCAACCCGCTGCGCCTGCAGCGCAAAGCGGTTTATCGGAAAACACCGCAGCGTGTCTCAGCTACGTCCTGGGCTGGCTAACCGGCATCATCTTTTTCTTGATCGACAAACGCCCCTACGTTCGATTCCATGCTGCGCAGTCAATCGTCACCTTCGGCGGATTACATATTATCCGCATCGTGCTGGCGATGGTCTTCGGCATGGGATTCTTCTTTGGCGGATACCACGGATACGGGCATTATGGCTATGCCGGCTGGGGCAGCCTCGGACTCGGCATAGCAATCCTCGGCATTCTTGGATTGCTGACGTTTGTCCTTTGGATCGTTTGCATGATCAAGGCGGGAACCGGACAGCGTTTTGTTTTGCCCATTACCGGACCTATAGCGCAAAACCTCGCCGGCAAGTAGACGGATTTTAGCGCTCTTCGGCCTTTGCGTCTGAGTCGGATTTCAGGGTGAGCCGCTGCAATTTGGCATTTTTCATACACTTTTAATCTGCTCATCGCCTACAATTCTTGCACCCCCTTCGACTGGCCGGAGAACCCATGCCTACGGTAGCAGCCGCCCTTAAGTCGTTCGAGCAGCACCTCGACGACACGCCTTTCACTAAGACTCAGCGAAAAGTGTGGATTCTGTCGGCCATGGGTGTGCTGCTGGATGGCTTCGATTTCTTCATCATTGGCGTGGCTCTGCCGCTGATTGCCTTTCGATTTCATCTCAGCCCAACGCTGAAGGGTCTGGTCGCCGTGGCTGCTGTTGCCGGCGCGTTCTTCGGCGCGCTGGTCTTCGGGCAGGTTGCCGATCGCGTTGGCCGCAAGGGAATGTTCCTCGCCGACATCATCTTGTTCGTGCTCTTCTCGGCCGCTTCCGCTGCGGCCTGGAATGCAACCTCGCTGATCGTGTTCCGATTCTTGCTGGGGATCGGCATCGGCGCGGATTATCCCATCGGCGTTTCCTACATCGCAGAGAGCGTACCCACGCGTTTGCGCGGACGGCTCATCGTCGGCGCATTCGCCTTTCAGGCCTTGGGATCGCTGCTGGGAGTGCTGATCGGATTAGTCATTCTGAAGGCCTACCCGTCGGTCGAGTCGTGGCGGGCGATGCTGGCTTTCGGGGTGCTGCCGGCCATCGCGGTTGTCCTAATGCGCGAGGGATTGCCGGATAGTGTGCGCTGGCACTTGGCTCGCGGCAATTACGACAAGGCCTCACGCGCGGCGACGCAGCTGCTCGAGTTCCCGGTCACGCTGAACGCGCACAATTCGCCTCCTCCGGAGCCTTGTCAGTCATTTGGCTGTCTGTTCTCCAAGCGCTACCTGCGCCGCACGATCTTCGCCTCCGTGCCGTGGTTCCTGCAGGACATTTCCACCTACGGCATTGGCATATTCACTCCAACGATTCTCGCCGCCCTCGCGCTGGGCGGAAGCGCGAATTTTATTGCCAAGGATATCGGTGCGACCGAGGGCTCGGCCGTGGTCGATCTGCTCCTGCTTGTTGGATTCATGCTCGCGATTGTTCTGGTGCACTACGTCAGCCGGGTCAAGCTGCAGATCGTCGGCTTCCTCGGGATGGCTGTGGGACTTTTAATGGCAGGCGCGTCGTCAGTGTTTCCGGCTGGCTCTGATGGTCAGATGGGGATGATCATCGGGGGATTCATGGTCTTTAACTGCCTGATGAACATGGGCCCGAACGCGACCACTTACCTGCTCTCAGGCGAAACCTTTCCCACGTCGATTCGGGCCACTGGCGCGGGTTTCGCGGCATCGATGGCCAAGCTTGGCGCGGTGCTGGGAACGTTCCTATTCCCGGTCTTGAAGGCGCAGGTTGGAATTGCTCCACTGCTGGTCGGTTTGGCCGGCGCCAGCGCACTCGCTGCGGCTGTAACCTACGGCTTCCGCGTCGATACCCGTGCCTCCCTCGACGCCCAGCATGCTGAGCACCCTATGCCGGCTCGATACGTCGAAGTCGCTGCCAGCTAGATTCGATTATCATCAAAGCATCCATGAGTACCGATCTCAAAACGCAATCGCCTGTGTCGCCGCTGGCCGGCAAGCCCGCTCCGAAAGAGTTGCTGGTCGATCTTTCGCGCCTCGAACGCGCCTATTACGAGAATCGTCCTGACGTCGACAATCCCAACCAGTTGGTCATCTTCGGCACCAGCGGACATCGCGGATCGTCGCTGCACGGCACATTTAACGAAGCGCATATCCTCGCCATCACTCAGGCCATTTGCGAGTATCGGCGCACGCAGGGAACCAATGGTCCTCTGTACATGGGTAAAGATACGCACGGGCTTTCCGGTCCCGCGCAGCGGACCGCGCTGGAAGTTCTAGCCGCGAATGGTGTCGAGACCATCATCCAGCAGGACGACGGCTTCACTCCGACTCCAGTCATCTCCCACGCCATCCTTGTCTACAATCGCGGCCGCAAGGATCATCTTGCCGACGGCATTGTCATCACGCCATCGCACAACCCGCCTGAAGACGGTGGCTTCAAGTACAACCCGACCAACGGCGGTCCAGCCGACACCGATGTTACCGGCTGGATTGAAAAGCGCGCCAACGACCTGTTGCGTGCCAACAACGAGGGTGTTAAGCGCGTTTCGTACGAAGCAGCAATTCAGCCGTCCAGTACGCGTCAACAAGACTTCGTGGCAGGATACGTCAGCGATCTCAGGAATGTCGTCGATCTGGAGATCGTTCGCTCAGCAGGCTTGAAGCTGGGTGTCGATCCGCTGGGCGGCGCGTCGCAGCCGTATTGGGAGCCGATCAATTCGACCTACGGTCTCGAGGTCGCGATCGTCAATAAGACGATCGATCCCACATTTTCTTTTATGACCGTCGACCACGACGGCAAGATTCGTATGGATTGCTCCAGTCCATATGCCATGGCGCGGCTTGTCGGGCTGAAAGATCAATACGATGTTGCCTTCGGGAACGATACCGACTCCGATCGTCACGGCATCGTTACGCCGTCGGCAGGTTTGCTGAATCCCAATCACTATCTTGCGGTCGCCATCCAGTATCTGTTGACAAATCGCGAGCAGTGGTCGAAGAGCGCGGTTGTCGGCAAGACGCTGGTCAGCAGCAACATGATCGATCGCGTCGTCAACAAACTGGGGCGGAAGCTTTGGGAAGTCCCGGTGGGCTTCAAATGGTTTGCGCCGGGTTTGTTCGACGGTTCCTGCTGCTTTGGTGGCGAGGAGAGCGCGGGTGCGAGTTTCCTGCGCCGCGACGGTACAGTGTGGTCTACGGATAAGGATGGCTTGATCATGGACCTGCTTGCCGCTGAGATGACCGCGCGCACCGGCAAAGATCCCGGCGAACACTTCCGTGCACTAGCAGACGAATTCGGAATCCCCTACTACACGCGTATCGATGCCGCTGCCACTCCTGAGCAGAAAGCAAAGCTGAGCAAGCTGTCGCCGGAATTGGTGAAGGAGTCGATCTCTGGCGGGCGAGCCGATCACCGCGAAGCTGACGCGAGCTCCGGGCAACGGAGCGCCGATTGGCGGGCTGAAGGTAGTCAGTGCGAGTGGTTGGTTTGCGGCTCGCCCGTCGGGAACGGAAAACATTTACAAGATCTACGCCGAGAGCTTCAAGAGCGAGTCTCATCTGGAGGCGATCGTCGAGGAAGCTCAGCAGATCGTGAACAATGTCCTACGATAACCGAGGTCAAGCCGGTACGATGAGGCGCTCGGAGTGGGATCGCCGCGTCCGGCGTGCCGCCGATCTGAGTGAGCGCTACTCCTACGCTGCCGAGATCCTCGCCTTCTATCGCAAGATACTGGAATTTCAGCACGCGATTTACCAGCAAGTTTCGTCACCCTCAGCTTCAGTTGATACGGTCGCCGGCGGACTTCGTCAGCAACTCGATGCCGAGGTCTGCCTTCGACATTTGCCCGTACTGTTGGAACTGGTCGAACATGACGGAACCGCAAAGTTGCAGCAGGATGCTCGCGAGCTCGCGGCTCTGGGTTCTGAGCAGCAACGACGCGTCATCGAAGCGCTCCTCGCGTCTCCTCTAGAGAAGCCTTACTCGTTCTTTGCCCGCGCTCTCTTTCAGCCATATGCGGAATCTCTCGCGGCGACCTATCCCCCACAACCGCCTGGCTCGGCCGGGTCCGTGTGTCCCATCTGCGGCGGACGGCCACAAGCTGCTGTGCTCCGTCCTGAAGGCGACGGTGGCAAGCGATTTCTGCTCTGTTCCTTCTGTCTGACAGAGTGGGAGTTCCGCCGAGTCCTATGTCCTACCTGCGCCGAGGAGAATCACGAGAAGCTGCCTCGCTATTCGGCGGACGGTCTCGACGGAATTCGTGTTGAGGCTTGCGACACCTGCCAGTTCTATCTGAAGTCTGTCGATCTGACCGTCGACGGCCTCGCGGTGCCGCTTGTTGATGAGGTGGCGACCGTGACACTCGATCTCTGGGCCACCGAGCACGGCTACAAGAAGGTTGCGCCGAACCTCATGGGCTTCTGAAAACCACCCTGCTACTCTGTACTACATCGATGCCCACGCATCCCATACGTTCGCTGCTGAAGCAAAGCCCTGTTTACGCCAGTTTCAAACAGCTCGGGCACTATCCCGATTACTGGTACTGGAAGTTGCGTGGCGAGCCTCAGCGCATTCCGCACATCATCAAGCAGCGGGCGGTGCTCGAATACGCGGAGTCCTTTAGGCTTACGACATTGATCGAAACCGGGACTTACTATGGCGAGATGATCGCCGCAGTTATCGATCGCTTCCGCAAAATCTATTCCATCGAACTTGATCCAGAACTGGCTAAACGCGCACAACAACGCTTTCGGAACGATTCGCGGGTGGAGATTATCGAAGGCGACAGTCAGATCGTTGTCCCGGAGCTACTGCAGCGGCTGAATGAGCGTTGCCTTTTCTGGCTGGATGCCGGCTATTGCGGCTGGGGCGGCGGGATCGGCAATCCTAACCGATTGGGCTCTGAGTTCATTGCGATTCTTTCCGACAAGATCACCGATCACGTCATCCTTATGGATGACGCCGACGGGATCAATGGCGAAGGCGGTTCGCCCACGCTTCCTGAGCTGATCGCCCTGGTTGAGTCCCGTTATCCAAACCGCCGCGTGGAAGTCGCCCGCAATATCATCAGGATCACAGCGCGCTAGCTTTTCACGGCGCCGCAACTTCGAAGCGCAACACCGATTGCGCAATGCGGTACTGATACTTCGCAGCGGCATACTGAATCTGCGCCTGCGTCTGCTGCAGCTGCGCCTGGCTCAGTTCCACGATCGAACTCAGTCCCAGGTTGTATCGCTCCTGCGACAACCTCAGCGCCAGATTCGCCTGATCGACAAATTGCTGGCTGACGCCGATCCGCTGATATGCGGTGATGGAATTCAGCCAGCTGGTGCGGACGTCATTAGCGATTCTGTCTTTTAGATCGCGCAGCTGCTGATCGGCAGCTTGCGCTCGCAATCCTGCTTCCTTGGATTGCGCCGGATAAAGAAACCCGTTGAACACCGGTATGCTCACGTTGACGCCGACGCCTCCGTACCAATTGTCGATGAACGCCGGCGAGCCATTCAGCGTGCTGCCATACGGCACCTTGCCCCACACCCCAAGCGCTTCGACGGTGGGGAACAGTTGATCGCGCTCGGCTTTCTGATAATGCTGCGCCGCCTGAAGTTCGTAGCTTTGAGCAGCGATTTCCGGCCGATTGCTGAAAGCCTGATCTTCTAGCTGGCTCGCCGAGTCGGGCGGGGGTTGGATTTCCGCCTCGGTCTCGACCAAGTCAAACGGCTGCTGCGAGGGATATCCCAGAACCTGCGAAAGCATTGACAGGGTAGCTTGGTAATTGTTTTGCGCGTCCAGCAGCAGAAGCTGGGCTTGCGCCAGGTTCGCATTGGCGAAACTCGCATCAACTTCGGAACGCAGTCTGTTGTTATACAACGTGGTGATCTGCGTCGACACGACCTGGCGCTCATGCACCGTCTCGGCGGCGACCTTCACCAGCGCGGCGTTCTGCAGCGCATTGTAAAAGGCCTGATCGACTGCCAACTTGATCTCATCAACCGTGGCCGCGGTATTCATGTCAGCAGCCTTGGCACGCAGTGCGGTCATGGCGACAAGATTGTTGGTCCGTCCAAAGTCCGTGATCAGCTGCGACAAAACCACGCCCCCGGCCGCGCGTGTCAGCAACCTGGGACTGTTAAGGTTGCCGGCGGCGATGCGCGTCCCCTGGTTGGCGTCAACGCCGGTCAGGTCTGCCGATATGGTCGGGTAAAAAGCGGCCTTCTGCTCCCGCGTGACCTGGTTCGACGCCAGATAGAGCAGCCGGTACACGGAAATCTGAGGGTTATTCTTAATCGCCAGCGCCTCTGCGTCCTGGATGGTGAGGCGATGCACCGGGCCGGTTGTCGGGACTTGCGGCCCCGGCGGCAACGCTAGCGGAGGCGGCAGCGTAGGCTGCGGCTTCGTCTCCGTCTGCGGCTCGGTCTGCTGTTGCGGATAGGTAACTGTCTGGGCAGGCGCGGTAGCTGGAGCGGTTGGCGATGTCGCCTGCGCCATCACGGAAATGCTGCCTAAGACAATCGGAACCACAAGCCAGAGCATTCGGGGTCCCCGGCGACTCCTGCCTTTGGACTTGCTGGGGCGGACGATCTTGCGTCTCAAGCTTGGACCTCCTGCGGCGGGATCTCTTCACGACGATGGATCAGCAGGTAAGCTGCGGGAACGATGAACACGGTCAGCACCACTGACAGCAGCAGACCGCCGATGATCGACCGCGCCAGGGGCGCATATTGCTCGCTGCCCGCTTCCAGGGCCAGCGCCATCGGTACCAGTCCCAGCAGCGTGGCCAGCGAAGTCATGAGGATGGGGCGCAGACGGACGCGGCAGGCCAGGGCCACCGCATCGCGGATCCGCATCCCGTCCTTGCGGTACATGCGGGTCACATCGACGATCAGGATGCTGTTCGACACCACGATACCGGTCATCATCAGCACCCCCATCAGCGACATCACGTTCAATGTGGTGTGCGTCGCCAGCAGGAAGAGAATCACTCCGGTGATACCCGACGGGATCGCCAGCAGAATAATGAAGGGGTCGATGAATGAAGCGAATTGCGCCATCAGGACCAGGTATACGAGAACGATGGCCAGCAAGAGCCCAAGGCCGAAGCTAAGGAAGGATTCGCGCATCGAGACCACGGAGCCGCGCAACTCGACGCGTATATTGGGCGGCAGCTTGGTCTGCTTGATCAGCCTGCCGACCTCGCTCGACAAGGCGCCCAGGTCCTCGCTCTTCGGGGAAACGTAGAGATCGATCACGCGGAAGAGTTGGTAGTGATCGACCTCGGTTGGCGTATTGATCATCTTGATATCGGCGACGTTCTCCAGCATGGTCGGGTTGCTGTTACCGGGAGCATGCAATGGAATCTGCTTGAAGTCTTCCATGGTCATGGAGCCGATTTGTTCATTGGTGTACTGCACGGTGAGGAAGTAGTTGTTGCCGTTATGGGGATCGACCCAGTAGCTGGGCGCGATCATGCCGTTGGAGGTCAGCGCGGTCACCACGTTATCGACCACATCGCTGGCGGTAAGCCCAAGCCGCGCCGCCATCTCACGCCGCACATCCAGTTGTAGTCCGGGATAATCCAGGTCCTGCGGAATCAGCACATCACCAACGTTGTTCATGGCACGTAGCTTCTGCGCCAGTTCGCTGGCCACGGCATAAGCGTCATGCTGGTTGTTGCCGCTGACCTGAATGTCAATCGGCGCCGGCTTGCCCTGATTGACCACCGAGTTCACTAAGCCCCCAGTCTCGAAGTAGGTGGATAGTTCGGGCAGATCGGAAGCCAGCTTGTGCCGAACACGGTTCATATATTCAAAGCTGCTCAGCCGGTGATCCTCTCTGAGGCTGACCTGAACGAATGCAGTATGCTGGCCGGAGTTGCTGGTATAAATCGACGACAGATCGGGTGTCAGGCCGATGTTGGAGACAATCATCTTGAGGTCGTCCTTGCCGACGACCTGGCGGATGTCATCTTCCACGCGCGCGATGTACTGGTTGGTCATCTCCAGGCGCGAACCGGTTGGGGCTTTCACATTGATTACGAATTGTCCCGGATCTGTGCGCGGGAAGAAGGCGAGACCAAGCAGGGGTAATAGTGCCAGGCTCAGCACGAAGCTCGCCGTAATAATGACGACGGTTGCGACAGGACGGGCCAGGGCCTTACTAACGGCTTCGTCGTAGCGCATCAGGAGCTGGTCATACCTGCGATTGAACGCGGTAACGAACTTTCCAAAGAGTGACTGGCTCGCAACCTGCCCTCCCTTTCCGTGAGCCGTCTTGATGAATCGGGCGCAGAATAACGGGACCACTGTCATCGCCACCAGGTAGGACGCGGCCAAGGCCAGCACCACTCCTACCGCCAACGCGGTAAACAGATACTTGCTGACGCCGTAGAGAAATACCACCGGGAAGAAAACGATGGCGGTGGTGAAGGTTGCGGCTAGCACTGCCAGTTGGACCTCCTGCCCTCCGCGCTCCGCCGCAGTTACCGCGTCCTCACCCTCTTCCATGTGGCGGAAGATGTTTTCCAGTACCACCACCGAGTTGTCGATGAGACGGGAGAGCACCAGCGCGAGTCCGCCCAAGACCATGGTGTTGATGGTGCCGCCGAAGGCATTCAGCAGCAGGAAGGCCGCCAGACATGAAACCGGAATAGAAATCAGCACCGAGATGGTGCCGCGCACCGATCCCAGAAATACCAGGATCATCAGCGCGGTCAGAATAAGTCCGATGCCGCCTTCGCGCAGTACATTGGCAACCGCGGTTTTCACATACAGCGACTGATCGAAAACCACGCTCGTTACCAGCGATTTAGGCACATCCAGCAGGCGCTGGACCCGCTCGCGCACGCCGTCGACGATCTGGATGGTATTGCTGTTGCCGCCTTGCTTCAGGATCGGCAGGTAGACCGACTTCTGGCCATCCACACGAACGATGTTGTATTGAATCGCCGAAGAGTCCTCCGCATGTCCAATATCGCCAAAGCGCAGCACGTTGTTGCCGATTGCCTTGAGCGGGACATCATTCATCTCCTTGGTGTCGGGCAGTTGGCTATTGCTGTAAATGTTGTAGTCGCGCGGCCCGATCCTCACGTCGCCGGCTGGCAGAATTTTGTTGGCATCGTTGACGATGTGTACCACATCCATCGGGCTCAGCTGTGCCGCCTCCAGCTTCACCGGATCGATGTAGAACTGGATCTGTCGGTATTTGCCGCCGTAGGGCTGCGGTACCGATGCGCCGGGCACATTGGCGATCTGGTTGCGCACGTTGAACTGGGCTTCGTCATGAAGCTCGGTCTCACTCAGCCCCTGTCCCTTCAGGGTCACCAGGCATACCGGGAGGCTGGAGGCATCGAATTTCAGCACGACGGGAGGCAGCGTTCCCTGCGGTAACCTACGTAGGTCCGCCATGGCCAGGTTGGCAATTTCGCTGACCGCAGCGTCCGGATCCGTGCCGGGCTGGAAGTAAACCTTGATCAGGCTGACCCCGGTGAGCGATCGCGACTCGATGTGATCGATGTTGCTCCCCAGGGTGAAGAAGCGCTCGAAGGTATCGGTAATGTCCGCTTCGATCTGTTGCGGTGGCATGCCGCTGTAGAAAGTGGCAACGACGACGACCGGAATCTTGATCTCAGGGAACAAGTCCACGGGCATGCGATGCACGGTAGTCACGCCGACCACAATGATGGCCAGGCACAGCATCAGGATGAAGAACGGATACTTGATTGCAAAGCTAGACATACAATGGCTCCATATCCGGGCGGCAGCTCACCCTACGATCGCCGCTCAAGAGCGCAAACTCGTGACATCGCCCGTCCATCATGCTTCCACCTCCCGCGGACCTTCCTCCTCCTTGCGATGCATGAGGTAGTAAGCTGCCGGGACCAGGAATAGGGTGACCACAAACGAAAGCATCAGGCCGCCGATGATGGCGCGCGCCAGGGGCGCATACTGCTCGCTTCCCGCCTCCAGAGCCAGCGCCAGCGGGATCAGCCCGAGAAACGTGGCGAAGGTGGTCATCATGATGGGGCGCAGGCGTATATGGCAGGCGTTTCTGATGGCATCACGCAGCGGTTCGCCACGGCGCCGCAGCTCGCGCGTGAATTCCACGATCAGAATTGAGTCCGACACCACAATGCCGACCATCATCATCACTCCCATCAGGGACATGATGTTCACCGTAGTGTGGGTCATCAGCAGGAACAGGATCACGCCCGTGAACCCGGGGGGAACTGCCAGAAGAATGATGAAGGGATCGCTGAAGGAGGCGAACTGCGCCATCAGGATCAGATACACCAGCACAATGGACAGCGACAGGCCAACCGCGAAGCTGGTGAACGAATGCCGCATCGCGACTACTGACCCCCGGAGTTGTATCCGAGTATTGGGTGGCAGCTTGGTATGGTTCATGAGCTCCTGAACCTGCTTCGCCAGCGCGCCCAGGTCCTCGCCCCTCGGCGAAACGTAAACATCGATGATGCGGAACAGCTGATAATGGTCGACTTCTGTGGGCGTATTGATCAGGCTGATGTTGGCCACGTTCTCCAGCATGGTGGGATCGGCGCTGTTCTTGGCGTGCAGCGGGATCTGTTTGAAATCCTCCATGGTCATCATTCCGATCTGCCGCGGGGTGTACTGAACGGTCAGGAAGTAGTTGTTGCCGGTGCGGGGGTCGACCCAGTAGCTGGGCGCGATCATGCCGTTGGACGTAAGTGCGGTCACCACGTTGTTCACGACGTCCTGCGCCGTAAGCCCAAGACGGGCCGCCATTTCACGGCGCACATCAAGCCGGATGCCGGGATAGTCGAGGTCCTGCGGAATGAGCACGTCGCTTACATCCGGCAATTGCCGTAACTTCTGTGCCATATCACTGGCGACAGCGTAGGCGACCGCCTGATTGTTGCCCGTCACCTGGATATCGATGGGCGCCGGCATGCCCTGGTTCACAATGGAGTCGACCAGGCCTCCCGTTTGAAAAAAGGTGGAAAGCTCCGGCAGATCGCTGGCTAGCTTTTGCCTTACGCGATTGATGTAAACAAAACTGCTGCTCTTGTGCTCCTTCCGTAACTGAACCTGCACGAAGGCCGTGTGCATTGCGGAATTTGTGGAATAGATGGCGGAGAGGTCGGCGTTGACCCCGATGTTGGAGACGATCATCTTGAGATCCTCTTCGGGGATCACCTGGCGAATATCGTCTTCCACCCGTGCCACGTAGTCATTGGTCAGCTCAATGCGGGTGCCGCTCGGCGCCTTCACGTTGATCACAAACTGTCCGGGATCGGTGCGCGGAAAAAAAGCAATTCCCAGCAAGGGAGAAAGCGTCAGACTGAGCACAAACATCCCCAGGATGGCTCCGACCGTTGCCTTAGGATGGTCCAGCGCTTTCTCGATGAACTCGTCGTACTTGCGCAGGACGTAGTCGTATCCGCGGTTGAAGGGGTCAAGCAGACGTTCCAGCCGGCCGCCCTCACCCTCGTCCTCGACCTCGCTACCGTGCGCTGACTTGATGAAGCGCGAGCAAAACAGCGGTACCACTGACATCGCCACGAGATAGGACGCTGCCAAGGCCAGTACCACACCAAGTGCCAGTGCGCTGAACAGGTACTTACTCACCCCGGAAAGGAAAACGACGGGAAAGAAGACGATGGCGGTGGTGAACGTGGCCGCCAGAACCGCCAGCTGCACTTCCTGTCCGCCGTGCTCGGCTGCGGTGCGAGGATCTTCGCCATGTTCCAAATGGCGAAAGATGTTCTCCAGCACGACGACGGAGTTGTCGATCAATCGCGACAGCACCAGGGCCAGGCCGCCGAGGACCATGGTGTTGATCGTGCTCCCGAAGGCATTCAGCAGCAGGAACGCGGCCAGGCACGAGATCGGGATGGAGAGCAGTACGGAAATTGTTCCGCGCAAGGAACCCAGAAACACCAGAATCATGAGCGCGGTAAGGCCCAAGCCCATGCCTCCCTCGCGGAGCACATTGGCTACGGCAATCTTCACATACTCCGATTGATCGAAGACCACCGTCGCGATCAAACTCCGGGGAACGTCAAGCAGTTTCTTAATGCGAGCGCGTACACCGTCGACAATCTGAATGGTGTTGCTGTTGCCACCCTGGCGCAAAATCGGCAAATAGACCGATTTCTGGCCGTCGACGCGGACGATGTTGTATTGCAGCGCGGACGAGTCCTCGGCATGCCCGATGTCGCCAAAGCGAAGTACGTTGTTCCCCATCACCTTGAGGGGGACGTCATTCATCTCCCGTGCATTTGGCAGTTGGCTGTTGCTGTAGATGTTGTAGTCCAGTGGTCCAATGCGAACATCGCCGGCGGGCAGGATCGTGTTGGCGTTGTTGATGGCCTGCACTACATCCATAGGGCTGAGTTGCGCGGCCTCGAGCTTGACGGGATCAATGTAGAACTGGATCTGCCGGTACTTGCCGCCGTACGGCTGCGGCACCGAGGCGCCGGGAACGTTCGCCAGCTGATTGCGAACGTTGAACTGTCCCTGATCGTGCAGCTGCGTCTCGGTCATTCCCTGGCCTTTCAGAGTGACCAGACAAACCGGCAGACTGGAGGCATCAAATTTCAGCACCACCGGCGGCAAGGTGCCTTGCGGCAGCCGTCGTAAGTCAGCCATTGCCAGATTGGCGATTTCGCTGACCGCCGCGTCCGGATCGGTGCCCGGCTGGAAGTACACCTTGATCAGGCTGACGCCGGTTAACGATCGCGATTCGATGTGATCGATGTTGCTGCCCAGCGTAAAGAAGCGCTCGAAGGTATCGGTAATGTCCGCCTCGATCTGCTGCGGCGGCATGCCGTTATAGAAGGTCGCGACTACCACAACCGGAATCTGGATTTGCGGAAACAAGTCGATCGGCATGCGGGTGACGGTGGTGACGCCGACCACAACGATGGCGAGGCAGAGCATCAGGATGAAGAACGGATATTTGATCGCAAATCCTGACATGACTTACTGCACGCTCCCGTCGTTTGGCGCGGTGAAGGCAGGTCTGGGAGTAACGGTCTCGCCCGGTTGATAACTGCCAAGGTTGCCGACAATGACCCTCTCACCTTCGTTGAGTCCGGCAACGATCTCGACGTTATTGGAGCTTTCCACCCCGATTTCAACTTCCCTGCGCTGAACGCGATTCTGCCCATCCAGTACCAGAACATCAGTCTTGTTACCGTTGCGCTGAATCGCTTCAACCGGAACTGTGAGCGCATTCAGCTTGCTGTTGGCCAGCAGCGTTACGTTGGCGTACATGCCAGGTTGCAGGTGGTAGTTGAGATTGGGAACATCGATTTCCACCTGCATGGTGCGAGTGGAAGGATCAAGCGCGTCGGTGAAGCGCGTGACTTTTCCGGTGAAGTGTTCGCCCGTGGCCTGTACTTGTACATCGGCTGAATCGCCGATACGAACTTTAGGCGCGATGGACTCGGGGACTGGAATGCGCAGGCGCAGCAGGTCCGACTGCGCTACGGTGACAACGGGAAGCCCGGACGTATTCGATGTTCCGGCTTGCACCAGGGCGCCGGTGTCGGAGAATCGCCACGTCACCACTCCGTCGTAGGGAGCAGTGATCTTGGCGTAATCGCTTAGCGCGGCATAATGCTGCTGATCAGCCTGCGCTACCGCGAGTTGCTGCTTGGCTGCCGCCAGTGAGGATTTCGCGGCATCGACACGTGCTTGAGACGCGCGATCTTTCGCGGTAGCGTCGTCCAGTTCCTGTTGCGCAATCAATCCTGGCTGCGCCTTATCGGTATTGAGCAGGCGCGCGGCGTTTGAGTGGAGGGCGACATTGTCGGCTTCGGCGCGCAGAACCTCGCTCTGGGCGCGCTGGATTTCTTCCTCGGCGTGATGTACTTCAGCCTTGGCCTCGTCAACTTGTGCGACCAGTTCTGGAATCTCCAGAACCGCCAGCACTTCGCCGGTATGCACCCGGTCGCCGATGTCGACGTAGATGTGCTTGATGTAACCCGCCACCTTGGCATGCAGTTCGACATTCTGGTAAGGGATGAACTGTCCCGCGATGGAGAGGGAATTGGCAACCGTCTGGCGCTTTGCAGGCGAGACAGCGGCGTAGGCAGCATGCTCTGTCCCGCCAACTGCCTCACTGTTGGCGGTGCGCGAACTGCCACCGGCACGCACTCGATCAACTACGATGCCTGCGATCAGCAGGCAGACCGCAATCGCCGTCACGACCAGCAACTTACGATGGCGACGAACAGGCGGAGATGTCTTCATTTCGGCTAGACCTTGCATGACCTTCCTCGTTTCCACGGAACCAACTTCGGGCTGCCCAATTCTGCTCCACGTGAGTATGACCTATAAGGACCGAAAACCCCGGGGCAAAACTAAGAACAATGACGATAGCTATGCCAGAACAGGAGGAGGCCGTAGAAAGCGATGCAGATGACGCAGCAGAAGATTGCTTGGGAAGGGAATAGCGAATGCGCTGTGGGCGCGAGTTTCAGGCCGGAAGTTTGGAGCAAAGAGGCAGAACAGGGCCATCCAGAACAGCACCCCACTGCCGGTGGCGAAGGACTTGGTTTCCATCTTTTGCCCAGTCGACCACAACTTGCAAGAAGTGGAAGGACTTAGCTTCGCCGTTTTGCCGCCATTGTAAACTGACGTTTTCGCGTGGAGCGCAAAAAAGAACACCAAGGCGCAGAACGCTACCGTTAGCGCTCGCAACCACGCTTTGTTTTGATTGATCTGGAGATTCACGCCAGTGAAGAACTCACTCCACCTGATTATTATACGTGCCAACCACCAATTCGTAAGCACTTGCGATGGGTACAGGCTCCGCATCCTCAACCCTGAGGGACTGCTCCATCAGCCGCGTGACTCGTGCTACCCTGCAGTGCAGGACTTTGGACTCTATGACCCCGCGATTCCTGGCTCTCGTTGTTGCCGTATTTGTTCTGTGTTTTCCTGGACGTGCTCTGGCGCAAGCCGCAAATCCAACCGGGCAAAAGGCCGCAATCGTTATGAACGGCCCAGTCCCGTCCGCACAAGGTCCGCTTGCGGAGGCCGATCAACTCTTCGGTGCCGGAAAATTCCCGGAAGCCGGCGCACGATATCAAGCCATTCTTAAGGTAGATCCCAACCTGGTGCCGGCGCAGGTCGGTCTCATCCGCTCCCTCATGATGATGCAGAGGCTGGACGAGGCGCAGTTGGCAGCCGATGCTGCGTTGAAGCGACAACCAAACTCGTGGTTGCTGCAGCTGACATTAGCAGATCTGGATTTTGCCGAAGGCAGGATTCCGGACGCCGAGCGAGCCTACCTCAAGACGAAAGATCTTGCGCCTAATGAGGCAGCGGCATACCTGGGCCTGGCGAGGGTGTATCGGATTTACTCGCTGAATCGTCGCGCGTATGACAACCTCAAACGCGCTCACGAGATCGCTCCTAATGACCTTGCGGTGCAGCTTGTGTGGTTCAACTCGCTTCCCCATCAGATTCGCATTCCTACGCTTGAGTCCTATGTCGCTGGCCCCAACGTGAATCCGCAGATCGCTGCCAAGCTGCAACAGTACCTGGCGTTCCTGAAGAAGAACGCCAATGCACCGGTACACGCGTGCAAGCTGGTAAGTAACGTCAAGGAGACCAACACCAAGCTCTACCCGATCGACCGTAACGGCACCAAGCTGGGCGCTTCGGGCTTGGCTGTGAAAGTCAATAACCAGGAGCTGCATCTGGCCTTCGATACCGGCTCCAGTGGAGTGTTGCTGGGACGTGCGGCGGCCGAACAACTCGGGCTCCAGCGCCTTGCCTACCAGCCGATTATGGGAGTGGGCGATTCCGGGCAACAGGGTGGCTATACCGCAGTTGCGGAGCGCATACGCGTCGGCGATTTGGAATTCCAGGATTGTGTTGTGCGCGTAACCGAAGCGGCTACTCCAGTCACCGGACAAGACGGCCTGATTGGCTCCGACGTATTCCGAGCCTATCTGATCGACATCGATATTCCCGGCGCCAAGCTGCGTCTCTCGCCACTGCCCAAGCGTCCCGACGAAACCTCCGTTCCGACATCACTAACCACGACTTCGCAGGATAGTCAGGAGTTGGAAGCAGACGAAGAAACTCCCCCCGGCAAAGCAGTTGCACTGGATGAGAGCTATCTTCCGAAAGATGCCTATGTAGCTCCGGAGATGGCGAAGTGGAGCAAGGCCTATCACTTTCGCAGTCTTTTATTGACTCCGACGAAAGTCGATGGCACCGGGCCGCTGCTGTTCTTGATCGATACCGGATCGTTCAGCAATGTCCTCTCGACGCGGACGGCGCAGCAAATTACGCAGGTCAGGTCGGACCCGAATTTATCGGTGAAAGGGATGAGCGGTACCGTCTCCAACGTCTATCGTGCGGACAAAGCAACTTTGGAATTTGGACGCTATGAGCAGGAGAACCAGGATGTCGTGACGTTTGACCTGTCGAACGTCTGCAAGCAGACTGGTACCAACGTTGGCGGCATTTTGGGCTTCAATATGCTTCGCATCCTGCAGACCAAGATCGACTATCGCGATGGGTTAGTTGATTTTGTGTTCGATCCAAAGCATCTGCCAAAACAGGTGAAACTGAATAAGCAGTAACGAGCAACTAGTAACTAGTAACTAGTAATTAGTAATCACGGAAGCATCCACGTCTACGGCTAGCTACTAACGACGGTATGACTAGTTACTAGCTACTTCTTCTTTTCCTCACTCGCTTCTCAGGGCCTGCATGGGTTCGATTGATGCCGCACGCCGCGCCGGCAATAGTGCCGACAGCAGCGCCACTGTGCTCACCAGCAAAGTTCCAACTATCAGTGTCCATGGATCAGCGACGCTGATTCCATAGAGCTGACTTCGCAACGCGCGAGCGAACAGCAGCGAGACCGGCAGCGTTAAGAGAATGCTCACGCCGGCGATCCACAAAACATCCTGAAGTACGAGGCGCACCACACTGGCACGTTGCGCTCCCATTGCCATGCGGATACCGATCTCTCGCGTCCGCTGCGCAGTGGAATAGGCGAGTACGCCGTAAAGTCCGACGGCGGCCAGTAACACCGCCAGAAGTCCAAAGCTGACGGACAGCAACGCAATCAGTCGCTCGTTCGCAAGGCTCTGCGTCAGTTCGTCATCTACCGTTTCCAGGCCCCTGAGCGCGAGCTTGGAATCGAGTTGTTGCATGGCGGCTCGTATGTTTTCTTCCGCAGCCTGTGGCGATTGTCTTGTCCGTATGAGGTACGTGATCTTGTTGAGCTGCGGACTTTGCAGCAGGGGCCGATAAACCGTACGCACCGCAGGGTCACGAATCCCGGTGTGTCTAGTATCTCCGACGACACCGACGATTTCAGTGTCGAGCTTGCTCTTTGGCACTGAGCCGAATGCGATAACGTGCCCAATGGCGGCTTGTGCACCGCCAAAGTAATGGCGTGCGAAGCTGTTACTCACGATGGCGACGTTGTGGTCTCCCGAAGGCTCACCCGAGCGGAAAAACCTTCCTGCCAACAACGGAACGCCCATCGTCGCGAAGTATTCCGGTGTTACCCAAGGCTCTTCCACCTGCATGTCTTCGCCTTCGGAGGCCTTGTAACCGGCAATCGAAACGTCGCCAGTTTCATTGTCATCGACCAGGTCGGGATCGTCGGTGGCAGCGACAGCGCGCGCGCCGGGCACCGCGGCCAGCCTATCGAGCACGCGCCGATTGAGCGCCTGAAGCTGCTCGCTTTGATATCCCGCAAATCGGGGATTAAAGCCGAAGGTCACCAGGTGATCGGTGGGGAAGCCGACGTCAACCGCGCGGAGATTGCGCAGCGTGCGCACGAAAAGCCCAGCACCAATCAGCAGCAGCAGGCTCACGCCGATCTGGGTGCCCACGGAAATTCTGCGGAAGCGCAACGGGCTGCCCGCGGCCGTCGCTGTCTGTTGCTTGAGCGAATCCACAAGATTGGGCCGCAGGAAGCGCAGCGCCGGAGCCAGGCTGAACAGGACACTGACCGCAATCGCCACTGCGAAGTTGAAAGTCAGCACGCGAACGTCGGGCGAAGTTGAAAACGGAATTTCCATGCTGGGATCGGTGAAGACCATGCGCACCAGAAATCTTGAGATGGCCGGCGCGATGAGCAATGCGAGGGCACCGCCGAAAAGCCCAAGCAGCAGGCCTTCGATCAGCAGTTGGCGTACGATCTGCCAGCGGCCTGCGCCCAGCGCATAACGCACCGACATTTCCCGCACGCGGCCAGCCGCGCGCACCAGCAGCAGGCTCGAGACATTGATGCAGGCCATCAATACCAGCAGTGCCACCATCCCCATAAGGATGAGAAGCGGAGTGCCCAGTTGGTCGCGCAACGGCGAGAAGCCGCGCGCACTGTCCAGTAGTTGTATGTGCGATTCGTCGAGGAACAGCCGGCGTGTGCGCTGGGAGTGGTAATTAAAGAGCTTGAGTTCTTCAGCCCGAAGCGCATGCCACAACGGTTCCAGCCCGGCCTGCGCCTGTTGCCGGCTCTCGCCGTGCTTCAGGCGGCCTACCAGCGTCAGCCAATGCGACTGGCGATCCTCCAGATCCTGCCAGCGGGGCGTGATGGCGTTCTTGTTCGAGGTAGTGACAAAGATGCCCGGTGTTTCGCCGGCAACAATGCTGTGAAACTGCGGCGGAGCAACACCAATAATGGTGAAAGGATTCGCGTTGATCAAGAGGCTTTGGCCAATCACGCCAGGATCAGCACCTAACTTGGTTTTCCAGTAATTGAAGCTGAGAAGCACGACAGGATTGCTGTTAGGCTGGTCGTCCGCGGGGAGAATTGGACGGCCTAGCGCCGCATGCAGGCCGAGCACCTGAAAATAGTTACCGGAGATCAGTTCTACTTCGGTGATATCGGATCGGTTGTTCCACTGCACGCCGACGGTCTGCTGATCATTCGCCACCAATCCATCAAACACGCCATTCTTGTCGCGCAGATCGCGATACATCGGATAGGAGAAGAAGTCGTTATCATCTCCGCCATAAGTATTCGTGTGCCCGGGACTCTCGCCGGTGAAACGCAGGCGCACCAACTCCTCGGGATGACTCACCGGCAGTGAGCGAATCAGTGCTTGATCGAGCAGAGTAAAGATTGCCGTGTTGGCGCCGATTCCGAGTGCCAACGTTAGGACAGCCACCAGTGTGAAAACCGGCGATTTGCGCAGCTGGCGTAAAGCGTAACGTAGATCATTCATAGAAGCAGCAATTAGCAATTAGCGATTAGCAATTAGCAACTACGAATTACTATTCCGACCGCAGTGCCTGCATCGGCTCGATGGACGCGGCGCGACGTGCGGGCAAGAACGTGGCCACCAACACGACCGCGATCAGCAGCACGATCGCCGTAAGCCAGGGAATCACACTCAACATGCCGACCTGGAACAGCAGGCTGGAGAAGATGCGACCCAGCGCCAGCGCAGCCAGAACTCCGCAAATGATTCCGATTGCCGCCAGACGCGCGCCCTGCATAAATACCAGCTGCATGACGCTGCTTCGCTGGGCGCCCAGCGCCATCCGCACGCCCAGTTCGCGCGTCCTCAGCCGCACCGAATAGCTGATCACGCCGTACAGCCCGAGGGCAGCCAGCAACAGCGCCAGTCCGGCGAAAGTGGTCAGCAGGAGGACAACAAAGCGGCGACCCACCAGTGATTCGTCAACGCGCTGCTCCAGGCTCTTGACGTCATAAACTGCGATACTTGGATTTACATCGCGAACGGCCGCGGCCACATCGCCCGCCACGCTCTCCTCGGAGCGAGACGTACGCACTGCAATGGCTGTCGATAACGCTGGCCCCTGAGCTGCATCGAGGTAATAGGTGCCCTCGTTGGGGTCGGATTCCAGGGACGATAAGCGCGAGTGTGCCACCAGACCAACAATCGTGTACCACGGACCCTTTGTATCGAAGCCAAGGTGTTCGCCAATGGGATTCTTCCCACGCCAATACTGCTTTGCCAAGGTGGTATCGACGATGGCAACCAGTTCCGTTCCTTTGCGATCCTGCGGCGTGAAGTCCCTACCCATCAGCAGCGGCACGCCGAGGGTTGAGAAATATCTCGGCGAAACCATGCGAATATTAGCGTGAGGTCCTGGCTGATTGGGAGGTACCGTCTGTCCCTTAATGTTGAAGCTTGATGAGCCGCCGTTGTTGTCGAAGGGGACCGAATCTGCCAGAGCCGCGCTGGTTACGCCGGGAATGCTGTGCAAGCGATCCAGCAGCGCGTTGTAGAACGCCGCGACCTTTAGATCGCTTTCATCCTGCGCGGCCTGTTCTTGTTTGGCAGCGACGTCCTTGTCAGGTGAAGGGTTCGTGACTGGCACCGGGCCATACACCGCTTGCGGCAGAGAGAAGCGGGCTGACAACACGCCGCGTGGCTGGAATCCGGTTTCCACTTGCTCCAGTGCGCGCAGGCTGCTCAACAACAGTCCGGAGGCCGCGAGCAATAGAAGGGATAACGCAATCTGGGTTACGACCAGCGAGGACCGTGCGCGTTGATGAACCACGGTACCGGTGCTCGAACGCCCTTCCTGGAGAGCGTCAGCCCAGCCCGGACGCGTGCGGTGCCAGGCAGGAACGACGCCGCATAACAGAGAACACAGCACCGCAACCACGGTCACAAAGATCAGCACCGGTCCGCCGAAGTGCGCCTGGATCTGCGATCCGAGAATCGAAGGCAGACCATGAACCAGCAAAGGTGCAGCCAGAGCAGCCACTGCATATCCCAGTGCGACACCTGCAACGGTAAGGACCATGCTCTCCAGCAGGGCTTGGCGAACGAGCTTTCCACTGCTTGCGCCCAGCGCGACTCTGACCGCCAACTCGCGCTGGCGGGCCGAAGCCCGCGCGATCTGCAATCCGGCGATGTTGGCGCATGCAATCAGCAGCACCACGCCAACCGCGATGAGCAGCATCGTGAGCGGCTTGCTCAGGCTGCCGCTGGTCATTTCCGTTAACGGCAGCGCGAACATGCCCCAGCCGCTGGCGCGACCAAAACTCTTCGGAGCGTTGCTGTAGATGGAACTGCTACCTTCAGCAGCAACGTGCTGTTCCGCCTTCATATGGAGATAGGCATTCGCTTGTTGTAGCGACACGCCCGGACGCAACCGAGCGATGGCGAACAGATACTCGTTGTAGCGATAGTTCTCGTCGTGATACTGCGATGGAGGCAACGCCATCGGGAGCCACAGCTCCACCTGATTCGGCCAGTTGAAATCGGGGCCCATCACCCCGATCACGCGATAGGGCTGGTTGTTCAACATCAATGTGCGACCGACGATCTTCGGGTCGGCGCCGAATTGCTTCTGCCATGTGTGATAGGACAGCACGGCCTCATGTTCAGCTCCCGGCTGATCTTCCTCCGGTGTGAACCCGCGACCCAGCAAAGGCTTCACGCCGAATGTGTCGAAGTATTCCGCCGAAACCTTCGCGCCGTTCAACAGCTCAGGGCTTGCATTCTCCGGACTGTAATTCAGGCCGACGGCTTGCATGACGGCCGCAGACGAGAAAATATTCTTGCCGGCGAGCGCGTCGCCAAAATCGGTTGGCGACAGGTTGATGTTGTTGAGATCGGGGATCTTCAGGTAGCGCGCGCGCAATGCCAGCAGTCCACCGGCGTGCGGGATGCCGCTGGGATTCAGTAGCACGGCATTGGTCACGGAGAAGACGGCGATGTTGGCGCCGATTCCCAGCGCCAGCGTCAAGACCGAAACCAGTGTGAAGCCGGGAGCTTTGCGCAACTGCCGCAGAGCATAACGAAGATCGTGTAAGAGTGTGTCCATGCTACTCCATCCTCAAAGCCTGCATCGGTTCGACATGGGCGGCTCGTCGCGCAGGCCAATAGCAAGCAGCAATGACCGTGACTGCGAGCACGGCAACCACCAGCAGCGCGGACGTAGCGTCGTACGGTTTTACCTGAAACAGCAGGCTTGCGATCAGTTGCCCGCCGAGCCAGGCGACGGCCAAGCCGCCAACCACTCCGGTAATCACCGGCAACGCGGCCTGGCGGAACACCAGCAGATACAGTGCTTCTCGCGGAGCCCCAAGGGCGATGCGCACGCCCATCTCTCGGGTACGCTCCGCCACCGAGTACGACAAAACGCCGTACAGCCCTAAAGCTGCCAGGAGGAGAGCGGAGGCAGCGAAGGCCAACAGCAGGTTGAACTCGAATTGCCGATCCGCGACGGAGGAGCCAACAACCTCGTCCATGGTTTCGACGTCCGTGATGGCGGCTTCGGGTTCAAGTTCGCTAAAGACACGCCGAACGTCTCCCGCCAGGGCGGTTGGGTCCTGGGATGTGCGTAAAGCAAAAAAATTCGAGAGCTGAGGCCATTGCCAGTACGGGTAGTAGACGATTGCGACTGGAGCAGCGCTCAGGTCCTCGCTGCGCGCATCGGCAATCACGCCGACGACCGTGCAAGCTTTATCGTCGCCGGCCTGGAAACTGCGGCCGATGGCATCCTGACCCGGCCAAAGCTTGCGAGCAGCCGATTCCGACAGCACGGCGGTAAGGTGCTCGCGATCCTGCTGGTTGAACATACGTCCAGCGAGCAAATGAATGCCCATGGTTTGCACGAAAATCAGGACTTGCCCAGCGAATGTTCGCCTGGATCCGGTTCTGTAAAGATGCATTCGGTGGCGCCGGCAGCGGGGCCAGCAGGTCGATCCAAGTCTCACCATTCATCATGGGAGCGCTTGAGAAACCGACGGATTCGACGCCGGGCAAAGCTGACAGACGCCGCAACGCGTCATCGTAGAGTTGGCTGCGGGGTTCGTTCTTCTCGTACTGGCCCTTAGGAAGATGGACGCGCAACGTCAGTATGTGTTGTGTTTGAAAGCCGCGGTCGACGTTCATCAGACGAACAAAACTCTTGGCCAACAGGGCGGCGATCAGGAGCAACGCGGTGCTGCACAGTACTTCGGCGCTCACCAGGATGACGCGGAGCCGCGCCGTGCGATGACTTCCAGTAGTGCGAGCGGCAGAGCCCTGCAGAATCGATTGCGGATCGATATTGATGGAACGCCATGCCGGAAGGAGTCCCGCAAGCAACACCGTGACGGTCGTTGCCAATAGTGAGAATCCCAGGACCGACGCGTCGAGCGTGATGTTCCCACTGCGCGGCAGCGAGCCGGGAATGAAATGCGGAAGCGCGCGCAGAGCGGCCGCGCACAGCACAGTTCCCAACGCGCCTCCGACCAGCGCCAGGATCACGCTTTCTGCCAGCGAGTGCGTCAGCAAATCATTTCGGTTCGCGCCCAAGGCAGCGCGGACAGCGATTTCACGTGACCGCAGCATGCCGCGCACCAGTTGCAGGTTCGCAAGGTTGATGCAGACGATCAGCAGGACGCTTCCGACCGCCGCAAACAATAGCCATAAACTCTTGCTGATGCCGCCCACCATCGTCTCTTTCAACGGAAGGACTTCGGTGCGGAGGCGGTATTTGGCATTGGGCGGAAAATGGTTCGCAATGTCAGACTCGATGGCATTGAGTTGCGCGGCGGCTTGGGGTAGTGACTCGCCCGCTTTCAACCTCGCCAGCGCCTGGTAATTGAACTCGCCGAAGTCCTGCTGCAGCGTGTCAGGGGGAATCACCAGCGGTACAAAGAGATCGACAGTCTTCTGTTCATCCAGACGCAGCAATCCAAGGCCGTTCGATGGAAGCTCGAACTGTCCCGGCAGCACTCCAATGACAGTGTAGGGATATCCATCGAGATGAATAATCTTGCCGACGATCTGCGGATCGGAGGCAAAGCGGTCGTGCCAGATTCGACTGGAGAGCACGACTACGTGATCATGTCCGGCTTGCATCTCGTCTGCGGTGAAGGTGCGGCCAAGCATGGGCTGCACTCCGAGCAGCGAGAAGAGATCGATCGAGGCGTGCGCCGCCGGAAGGATAGTTGCTGAGCTGCTTCCGGTGGAGAGGTCGGAGCGCCGTAGCTGCAGCAGCGCCCATCCGGAAAACGCCGTGGCTCGCTGTCGCCATATGCCGAAGTGCTTGGGGTTGACGGGAAGGGAAGGATACATTCCGCTCCACTCTTCCACCACCTCGCGAATGTTCACGAGTTGCTGCGAGCGAGCATAGGCCAGCGGCTTCAGCAGCACGCCGTAGACCACGCTGAAGATGGTGACCGTCGCGCCGATGCCAAGCGCGAGCATCAACACCGCGGTGATGGCGAAGCCAGGCGAGTGGCGAAGGCGGCGGAGTCCTAAACGTAGCTCTCGCAAGATGAAATGCATGATCTCACTCCGTCCTCAGCGCCTGCATCGGATCGACCGAGGCTGCACGCCGCGCAGGGAGATAAACCGCCAGCAGAACGACCGACAAAAGCAGGGCGGGCATGAAGATCAGCGTTGCGGGATCGAAGCGGCTGACGCGATACAGGCTCGTGGTAAGCAGCTGTCCACCAACCACTGACAAAGCCAGGCCGATGGCGCAGCCTGCTATGCCAAGACGCGCACCCTGCATCAGGACCATGCGATGGATGTCAGATCGGTCGGCGCCCAAAGCTATTCGCAGCGCCATGTCGCGCTGATGTTGCGAGACGAGATAGGAGATGACGCCATACAGCCCAATCGCGGCCAGCAACAACGCCGCGGCGGAGAAGGCAGTCAGCAGCAGCATGGTGAAGCGGCGCTGGGCTACGGAATCCGAGACAAGTTCCGCGAGGGTTGTGCTGTTGTACAGAGGAAGATCGTGATCGACCGACCAGACCTGTTGTTGCACTTCGCTGAACAGATCCTGTCCGCTGCGCGTGGTGCGAGCCAGAAAAGCAGTTCGGCTGCTGGCGCCGCTCTGCGTTTGAAACATCGCGTTGTAAATCATGGGCGGCGGATCGGCATCGAGCGCGGAGATGTGAACATCGTCCACCACGCCGACTATGGTGTAGAGCTTGAGATTGCCCCACTGGAAGCGCTGCCCGATGGGATCGCGTCCAGGGAAGTATTCGCGGGCCATCGCTTTGTTGATGATGGCTACGGGAGTGCTATCTGGCGTATCGCGATCAGTGAAATCTCTCCCTTGCAGCAGAGCGATGCCCATGACGCGAAAGTATCCGGGCGCAACCAGCGAGTTCTCCGCCCAGTGGAAATCGTCGGCCGCCGCATGCTCGAGGCGAAAACCGATCTGGCGGTTGTCGCTCAACGGAAGATGTGTGGCTGCCGAGACAGCGGTTACTCCGGGAAGGTTCGCGATGCGCGCGATGATTTCGCGTTGTGCGTTGCTGCGCGATCCGGGCTGCGGATAGCGGGTGTCGTCGAACACCGTGCGAACGATGAAGGCTCCCTGCGGATCGAAGCCGAGCGGAACCTGCAACAGGCGCACAAAGCTGCGTACCAGCAAGCTGCCGCCGATCAGGAGAACCAACGCAAGAGCGATCTCGCCAACCGCAACCGCATTTTGCAGCCGCAAGCTGCTGCGCGATGTGCCGGTCTGCGCCGATTCCTTGAGGAACGTCTGTGGCGCGACATGCGACAGCCGCCACGCCGGTATGAAGCCAAAGAGAATCGTCGCAATGACCAACAGCCCTAGGGTAAACAGCAGAGCCAGGGGATGGACTGTGATTTCGTGGAGGCGGGGAACGCTGGCCGGGCCATAGTTGCGCAAGCCCGCAACCGCAGCGATGGCTAGCGCTACTCCCGCACAACCGCCGAGCACGGAGAGCAACGAACTTTCTACCAGGCACTGCCGCAGCAGGGCCGTGCGAGTCTGCGCCGACGGCACTGCGAATGGCCATCTCACGCGTACGCGAGCTTGCTCTGGCAAGCAGCAGATTGGCGACATTGGCGCACGCGATCAGCAACACACAAAGAACCGCAGCCGACAGCAGCATCAGCAACGCGCGAGTTTTCTCGACCAGATGAGCGGCAAACAGATACACGTGCGGCGTGACGTGCACGTTTCCCGAATAAGCGTCCGGAAACTGCTGCTGGAAGTGCCGCGAGACGTTGTCGATATCGTTTTGCGCCTGCTGAACGGTCACGCCGGGCTTGAGCCGCGCAATCAGGCCGACGCCAAACTCCATCAGACGGTTCTCCGGCTTCAGGACGTCCGGCGAGAAGCCGATAGGCAACCACAAATCAGCAGTCTCGGAGAGCGGTTTGCCGTCATAAGGAAAATGGAACGACGGCGGCATGACGCCGATGACGGTATAAGCCTTCTCGTCGAGCTTGATCGTCCGCCCGAGGATCTTGGGATCGCCGTGATACTGGCTCTTCCAGAGCGAATACGAAAGCTCTACCACATGGTCAGAGCCGGAACGATCTTCTTCCGAGGTGAAGGCGCGTCCCATGATCGGCGAGACTCTGAGTGTGGGAAAAGCTGAAGCTGAGATACTGGCTGCTTGAACCCGGAGCGGCGGACCTTCACCGGTGAGATTGAACCCGGCGGTTTCGAAAGCCGCGACATTTGAGAACGCCTGATTCTGGTCGCGATAGTCCTGATACTCCTGAGCCGCAACTCCGATGTAGTCGTTGCCCGAGTTCATGACGGTTTCATTCACTAGTACTAGCCGGTCGGGCTGGTAATAGGGAAGTGGACGCAACAAGACGGCATCAACAGCGCTAAATACAGTTGTGTTGGCGCCGATGCCGAGCGCAAGGGTGAGCACGGCCACCAGAGCGAAGCCAGGTGACTTGCGTAAGAGCCGAAATCCAAAGCGAAGGTCGTTCATAAAGGAAGCGACTAGCAACTAGCGATTAGCAATTAGCAATTAGCAAAAACCACCGTCCTACGGTTGATACTTGTTTGCTTGAAGATTTGTTCCGCAACTGCTTTTCTTTTGTCTCACGCCCTTGCACTTCACTTGGGTCGAGGCTGATTGCTGCGGCTAATTGCTAACTGCTAATTGCTAATTGCTGCCTCCTCTCACTCCGTTCGCAGAGCCTTCATTGGTTCAACTGAGGCTGCGCGGCGTGCCGGTAACAGCGCGGCAAGCGCGACTACCATTGCCACGGCCGCAACGCCCGATACTATGATTCGCGGATCGGCGGCGCTGACGTTGTACAACTGACTGCGCAGAACCCGTGACAGCAGGAATGCCAGCGGCAGCGTGACGACGATGCTTATTCCTGCCAGCCAGAAAACGTCTGCCAGCACCAGCCGTATGACGGCTCGGCGCTGAGCACCCAGGGCCATGCGGATGCCAATCTCGTGCGTGCGTTGAGCGGTGGCGTAGGCCAGCACCCCGTACAGGCCAATGGCCGCCATGAGCGTGGCCAGCACTCCGAAGCTGACGGCGAGAAGCGCGATGAGCCGCTCATTCGACGTAATCTCGGAAACCTGTTCGTCCATGGTGCGCAGGCCGTCGACCACAAGATTCGGATCCAGTGGCTGCATGGCCGTGCGAATGTCCGCTTCGGCGGCCTCAGGCGACTGCCAGGTGCGAACGTAAAACTGCAGGAAGCCCGGATCGGGCAGCTGATGCGCGGCGCGATAGAGTGTCTCCTTGGGTGCGGTGCGCATGTCGACGTGCCGCGTGTCACCCACTACGCCAACGATTTGTAAGTGGCCTTTGCCTTGCCGATTCCCGTGTTCCAATATCTTGCCGACGGCATTCTGCGGACTGCCAAAGTGATGGCGCGCGAATCCAGCATTCACCAGTACAACCCCCGGCTTGTCAGAGGTGTCCTGATCCGAAAAGTCCCGTCCAGCGAGCAGCGGAATTCCGACGGTGGAGATGTAGCTGGGAGTAATCCACGGACCTTCAACGATGATCGGATCGCTAGTGGAACCAGGAATCGCGATGCCTGTTCTGCTCTCCATTCCCATCAGTTCAGGATCGGTGGTTGCGCCGACCGAACGTGACCCGGGCAAAGCCTTGAGAGCTTGCAGAATTCGCTGATGCAACGCGGCGGCCTGCTCGGTCTTATATCCAGCTAGCTGAGGATCGATACCGAAGCTGAGAAGATGATCGCTGGCGAAGCCGAGATCGACGCTGCGGAGGTTGCGCAGCGTCTGCACGAACAGTCCGGCGCCAATCAGAAGCAGGAGGCTCAATCCTATTTGCAGCGCGACGGAGAGCCTGCGAACACGAAGCGGTGCGCCTGAGGCCGTGCCGGTTTGCTGTTTAAGCGAGCCAACCAGATCGGGATGCAGAAAACGCAGCGCGGGCGCGAGACTGAAGAGCACGCCCACCAGCAACGCGAGTCCGAAATTGAATAGCAGAATCCGATAATCCGGTTGGGTTGAGAAAGGAAGATCGGCAGTCGGATCGGTGACCAGTCGGCGGGCCAATAGCGCCGAGACCGCGGGAGCGACTAGCACCGCCAATACGCTGCCGAACAATCCCAGCAGCAGGCCCTCGGTGAGCAGTTGGCGCACGATTTGCCACCGGCCCGCGCCTAGCGAATAACGGACCGCCATTTCGCGGACGCGTCCCGCGGCGCGGACCAGCAGCAGGCTGGAAACATTGACGCAAGCCATCAGCAGAACCAAACCGACCATCGCCATCACGATCAACAGCGGCATGCGGATCTGATCGCGCAGCGGGGAGAATCCGCGTGAGTTGTCGAGCAACAGCAGTTTGGTGCCGCGCAGGAAGCTGCGCCGGACGAGCTGCTCCGAATCGTTACTTTGCGCGAGCTGTTCGCGGCGAATCGATTGCCAGAGAGGATTGATGCCGGCTTCGGCCGCGGCGCGAGTTACGCCGGGCTTCAGACGCGCGACGACCGTCAATGTCGCCCAGCGGATATCGTTGTAGCCGGTCATCGCTGGATTGACCAGTGGAGAGGTCGTGAGGGGGAAGAAAAGTTTGGGACCGTATCCGGCAATCACGCTGCGAAAACCGGGTTGCACCACTCCGATGATGGTGAACGGATGGCCATTGACCATCAGGGAGTGCCCGATTACGGCCGGGTCGGAGTTGAATCGCGCTTTCCAATATTCAAAGCTGAGAGCAACTACTGGATTACCGTTGGGCAAAGTATCGTCGGCGGGAACAAGGAGCCGGCCGAGCGCAGGACGAACTCCTAGCAGGTCAAAGTAGTTGCCGGTGACGAGCTCACCTGCAGCCAGCTCGGGCTGGTTATTCCATTGCACGCCAACCTGAGCTTCGTTATTCGCGAGCACACCGGCAAACACTGCGTTCTTATCGCGTAGCTCTCGATATGTCGGGAAGGAAAAATAGTCGGACTCGTCGCCACCGAAGAAGTTGACATTGTCGGTACGCAAACCAGTAAAACGCATGCGAACCAACTCTTCCGGATGGCTGACAGGCAACCTGCGAAGCAGCGCCTGGTCCAGCAGCGTAAAGATCGCAGTGTTGGCGCCGATGCCCAGCGCGAGCGTGATTACAGCAACGGCGGCGAAGACCGGCGCTTTGCGAATCTGACGTAGAGCGTAACGAAGGTCTTGCAACATGCGGGCCTCGGCGAGGGCGCGACGGGTTGTCCCACGTAGAACTATTGCAACGGGCCGACCAACCTTTCACCTGACCTGTCAGACACTTACGCGGATGGCAGGACCAGCCTTGTCCGTCAACGAAACCTCGCGTCCGGTTTTGGACAAACCTACGCTGGTGTTTGCGGGCGGCTCCGGTTGAGGCGAAACCGGGCGCCACACGCCGAGATCGTTTTCACTTGCGACCGCACTGATCATTATCTCCGTCTTCTGGCTCGAGTGATCCTCATGAGACGTAGCCGTTTTTTCGTTTGCGGCGAATTAGCACGCCACTTCGATCATCGTCGCAGCAAGTCCGATCAACACATCTCAAGCCACAATCGTTTCCATTTCCGCCTGGCAATCAGCGCACGCGAATGCGTTTTCCTGCATCTATCTAAGAACAAGATCTTCAACTCGTAAGCGCACGGGCACGCTAGCCAACATTACATGTGATCCAGGAAGGGTTCCGATGAGGGTAGCTCTGATTTCTTCTCCATTCTTAGCCGTGCCTCCCAGAAAGTACGGCGGTACGGAGCTCTTCATTGCCCAATTGGCTGAGGGGCTCAAAGGCTCAGGCATCGACGTAGTGGTGTACGCCAACGGCGAGTCGACCGTCGGGGTCGAGACTCGCTGGCTCTACAAATCGCAGCACTGGCCGCTGAGCGGCGAAGTTTTTGACAACCTGAAAGACTTTAATCATGCATCGTGGGCCGTAGCCGATGCCGCGGCCGACTGCGACGTTATTCATCTCAATAGTGTTTCTGGTCTGATGTTCACTCGATATACGCAGAGCAAATTCGTGTATACCATGCATCACGTGCACGAGGATCCCTTGAGCGCGATCTACCGATTCTTCCCCTCGGTTGAGTTCGTTACGATCAGCGAATTTCAGCGCCGTCGTGAAAGTATGCCGCGCATGCGAAACATTCATCACGGCGTGGATCTCAGTGCCTATAGAGCGCAGAACGGCAAGCGGGACTACTTGAGCTTTCTTGGGCGGATCGCGCCTATCAAGGGCACGCACATTGCTATCGAGGTCGCGAAGAAATCCGGTATTCCGCTGAAGATTGCCGGCGAGGTGCAGCCGCAGTTCAAGCCTTATTTCGATGCCGAGATCAAGCCCCACATCGACGGCAGGTTCATCGAGTATGTTGGAGAGGTTGACCTGTCGGGGAAAAACGAACTGCTAGGGAACTCCCTGGCGCTACTTTTTCCGATTCAGTGGAATGAGCCGTTCGGACTGGTGATGATTGAAGCAATGGCCTGCGGAACGCCGGTGCTGGCGCTGCCGGGTGGTGCAGTGGAAGAGATCGTGTGCGATGGCATCTCCGGTTATGTGTGCAGCTCCGCCGATGAGATGGCGCAACGCGTGCGCGAACTTCCGGGTCCCTTCACTCCCGCGAATGTGCGACAGTATTGTCAGCAGTATTTCTCGCTGGACAGGATGGTGGCTGAATACGTCGCCCTGTACCAGGAGCTTGCCGACGAAGACAATCCGTTGGGCAAAGCCACATCGGAGCTGCCGATGATTGCGTGAGGAGAACGTGCCAGCCAGCATGAGCTCGTACCTGACGATTCCTTACGAAGACCTGATCGAGATTCCGTCGCCGCACGTGGAGCCGCGGATTGCCTATCAGTCGCTGGAGCCGCGTAAGGTCGACAATCTCACGCTGATCGACGGCAAGACCTTCAGCGCCACCAGCGTTTCCGGCGACATTTATCCAGCGGGATCGCCGGATGTCGGCTTCTTCCACGACGACACGCGCTTTCTGAGCCATCTCGAATTGCGTATCGGAGGTCACCGCACGGTCGTGTTGTCGGCTGCGACGGAGAAGACCTTCTCCGCGCAGATCGAGTTGACCACAGGCACGATCACGCTGCGGGATTCCTTCGACCTTCCTGAAAATACTGTTCACATCCGGCGCGAGCAGCTGCTGGCGTCGGAGATCTTCTTCGACCGCATGACATTTGAGAACTTCAATCTCACGCCGGTCGACTTCACGGTTGAACTGCTGTTTGATTCCGATTTTGTTGACGTCTTCCAGGTGCGCGGTGTGGCGCGCCAGGAGCATGGCCAGTATTACCGGCCGATCGTGCGCGATGGCGGAATCTCGTTTTACTATCGCGGGCTCGACGGCGTCATGCGCCAGACGCTGATCAAGATGACTCCTTCGCCGACCGAAGTTCAGGAACGCGTCGCACGCTGGGAGCTGCATCTGGAGCCACTGAAGCGAGTGGAGTTGGAAGTGTCGGTAACGCCGATGGTCGAAGGACGGGCCTCGCGGGCGCAGGTGTACGAGATCGATCACCAGCTGCGGCAGCGGCGCGCCAACTTCGCGCGATGGGAGGCGAGTTCCACCAGTTTCGAAACCGATAATGATGTGCTGGACGGCTTGCTCAAGACCGCCATCGGCGACTTCCATGCCCTGCAAATTCCCGAAGGCGAGCAGCACATCATCGCTGCGGGGATTCCGTGGTTTGCCACGATCTTCGGACGTGACTCGATTATCGCGGCGTATCAGTCACTGTCGCTCAACTCGCAACTTGCCGTCGATACGCTACGCGTGTTGGCGCGTTATCAGGGCAAAGAGCACAATGACTGGCGCGACGAGCAGCCGGGAAAAATCCTGCATGAGTACCGTGCCGGCGAGATGACGCGCGATGGCGAGATGCCCTTCGGTCCGTACTACGGCTCGATTGATGCGACTCCGCTGTTTCTCATCCTGCTGAGCGAGACCTTTAACTGGACCGCCGACGAGCAGCTGGTCGAGGAGCTTTTGCCCAATGCATATGCTGCGCTGCAATGGATCGACGAATGCGGCGATCTGGACGGCGACGGTTTTATCGAATATCTGAAGCGATCGCCGAAGGGGCTGGTCAATCAGGGATGGAAGGATTCCTGGGATGCCAACATGCATCGCGATGGCACCATCGCCAAGCCGCCTATCGCGCTGTGCGAAGTGCAAGGCTACGTTTATGACGCGAAGTATCGCATGTCGTCGTTGCTGCGTAACTTTGGCGATGTGAAGACGGCCGACCGGCTCAAGCGTGAGACGGCCGAGCTGGCGAAGCGCTTCGATCGCGCCTTCTGGGTGCCCAGCCGCGGCTTCTATGCCATGGCGTTGGATTCCGATAAGCGGCCGCTGGAAGTGATTTCGTCAAACCCCGGACATCTGCTGTTCACGCGCATCATCAACAAGGAGCGCGCACGCATCGTGGCCAACCGACTGATGCGTGACGATATGTTCAGTGGCTGGGGATGGCGCACCATGTCACAGGAAGAGCGCGTTTTCAATCCGCTCAGCTACCATCGCGGCTCGGTGTGGCCGCACGACAATTCCATCATCGCGCATGGTATGGCGGTCAACGATCTGCGCGACGGCGCGCTGCGCATCCTGACTTCGCTTTATCAGGCGGCGTCGAAGTTTCGCGATTATCGTCTGCCGGAGTTGTTTTGCGGTGTGCAGCGTCGGGAATACGACGAGCCGGTGCACTATCCGGTGTCGTGTTCGCCACAGGCGTGGGCGTCAGGCGCGATGTTTCTTATCCTGATGTCGGTGCTGGGAATGCACCCTAGCGCGCCACGCAGAGAGCTGAACATCATCAATCCGCAGCTGCCCGACTGGCTCGACCATCTGCGCATCCGCAACCTGCGAATCGGCCGCAGCCGCATCGGACTCGATTTCAGCCGCCACGGCGAGCGCACCTTCTGCAACGTCGTCGACGTGGAAGGCGAGAAGCTGCTGGTGAACGTGGCGTTCAAGAAATAGCTGTCGAGCCGTCAGCCGTCAGCTATCGAGCCAAACCCCTCCTTCTTAATGTCCGCCTTGGCTAGGTGCACCTGTTGCGGCCGGCTTGACGAAGCGCGCGTCATCGATGGGCGCGTTGTCTTTGGCTTCGTCGATCTTGATGGTGAAGGCGCCGCTCGGCCGTGAGATCGTCCAGCGCATCGGCGTCTTCACGCCGCCGATGTCGCGATAGTCAGCGAAATCGACTTGCGTCGGATTCAGTCCCAGCGGCGTGTCGGTGTAGTGCACCATGCGCAGCAGCAAACCCGAATCTTTATCGAAGTAGAGCTTCACCGGCGGCTGGCCTTTGGTGAGGCCGAGAACCACGTTGGTCTCGTGATCATCTATCTTCTCCGTGTGATCCTGCAGCTTCAGCTCGGTAAAGTCGTGCTCGAACTGAAGTGGATAGAATGCATCGGCATCGAGCTTCGCAGCCAGCTGGTCGGCCGCCGACATTTCACGCACAGGCCGGCCGGGAAAAGAAATCCAACCCGCCTGACCGTTGTAGGCAGTGACGCTTTCTCCCTTCGGCATATGCATGACCGAGACGCGCTGATCGGGAGCTTTGGTGTAAATGTCGATAGCGAGCGGCGGTCCTTCGGGCATTAGCGCGTTACCCTTCTCGACTCGTGTGGAAACCTTGCTCAGCGCGGCTTCTCCGCCGAGCGCCTGAATGTAGCGGGCCAGGACCGGGGCACCCGACGGCAGAGAAGCGGGATCGTCACTGTGCTGATGCATCGCCTCCATTGCTTCTGGTTTCGGCGCCTCCGCCAGGATGGCAGGAATGGATTGCGGATGCGGCGATCCACGATGACAGGTGTTGCACGTGACCTCGCGTTCGCCGTCGAAGTTGTTCTTGTTGATGGCGAACATCATCTGCATCATCTCGCGAGCGGTCTTCTTTTCCTTCTTGTCGTCTTTGTCGAATTCAAGACGCTTGTCCGGCCCGACGACGTGGCAGAATTCGCACTCCACTCCGAGCGCAGCGGTGATGAACTGCATGGACGGGATGAGTTCGTCGGCCGGGATATCTTTAAGGACCTTGATGTTCTTGTAGTGCTGGGCGGCGGTTTCCGGCGACTTGGCATTGGGCTGCGTGGACTGCGCCGGATGCGCATTTGCGGCGATCATCGCTCCTGCGACAAGGAATCCAACAACCACAGTCATTCCCAGGGCAGCGCTGCGAGCTGCCATTATGTTCTTTCTCGGCATTCTGGCAGTCTAACAAAAGCTTCAATCAATCCAGCCTGGCAGAGCGATTTGAGCGAAAACGTGTTGTCACAAGAGTCTGTGACATTTGCACTCCCTGCCGGTGACCAATGCAGTACAATCCAGTTTCTGCCGTCTGCTCCGCAGAACATCCTACGGGCCGCGTTCTCCCGCATTGCTCAGGCGAACGCTTTTGAGGCATCGGCATGTTCAAGCGCGTCCTCATCGCTAACCGCGGCGAGATTGCCGTGCGCATCATCCGCGCCTGTCGCGAGATGGGTATCGAGTCGGTCGCGGTCTACTCCGACGTAGATCGGAAATCGCTGCACGTGCGCAAGGCCGACTACGCCTACCACATTGGTCCGGCGACAGCGAGCGAGTCGTATCTCAACATCGAAAAGATTCTAGACGTAGCGCGGCGCAGCCAGGCGGAAGCGATCCACCCGGGATACGGCTTCCTCTCGGAGAATGCCGGTTTCGCGCGCGCCTGTGCGGATGCGGGATTCAAGTTCATCGGCCCCTCGCCCGAATCGATGAACATGATGGGTTCGAAGACCCGGGCGCGTCAGAACATGAAGCGCGCGGGCGTACCGTTCGTGCCGGGATCGGAGCGCGGACTTGATCTGGACGCAGCCGAGCGACTGGCGGAGCAGATTGGCTATCCGGTGATGCTGAAAGCTGCTGCCGGCGGCGGCGGCAAAGGCATGCGAATGGTTAGTTCGCCGGGTGAACTGCACTCCGCCTATGAGAATGCCCGTAGCGAAGCGCAGCGGTCGTTCGGGGACAACGAAGTTTACCTCGAGAAGTTCATCAACAATCCTCGCCACGTCGAGATGCAGATCTTCGGCGATGAGCATGGCAATGTCGTATACCTGGGCGAGCGCGAGTGCTCGGTGCAGCGTCGGCATCAGAAGGTGCTGGAAGAGGCGCCGTCGCCGATTGTTGATGAGGACATGCGGCGTCGCATGGGCGAGATCGCGGTGCGGGTCGGCAAGGCCGCGAACTACCACAATGCCGGCACGGTCGAGTTCCTGGTCGATCAGGATCGCAACTTCTACTTCCTCGAGATGAACACGCGCCTGCAGGTGGAGCATCCGATCACGGAATTAGTCACCGGCCTGGACCTGGTGCATTTGCAGATGAAGATTGCGTCGGGCGAGAAGCTTCCGTTCAAGCAGGACGACATCAAGCTGCGCGGGCACGCGATCGAGTGCCGCATCTACGCCGAAGATCCCGACAACAATTACTTTCCGTCGCCGGGGCTGATTACGCGACTGATTTCGCCGTCGGGACCGGGAGTGCGGCGTGATAGCGGCATGTACGAAGGCTGGAGCGTTCCGATCGAGTACGATCCGCTGCTGGCCAAGCTGGTGGGCTACGGCGAGAACCGCGAGCAAGCAATCCATCGGCTGCTGCGTGCGCTGTACGAGTATTTCGTGGGCGGCATCAAGACGAACATCTCGCTGTTCCGCCGCATTTTGAAGGATCCGGAGTTCCAGGCAGGGAAGATCGATACCGGATTTCTGGATCGTCTGCTGACCAAGCCCAGCAACGAGACCGATGTGCGGCGGCCGATCATCGCAGCCATTGGAGCGGCCATTTTTGCGAGCACCGAACCGAAGGCGACGTTGGCGGGTGGGGCGACGGCTTCTGCGGCGGCGAATGGTAATGGTACGGGTGCGGTCCCGGTGTCGAATTGGCGCCGGACAGGGCGGGCCGAAGCGGTGGGCGAGAGATGAACGTCATGCATGAGATTGATTCTTGAACGTACAGGTTTGGGGGTAGAATTTGGGCATGGAGATGGTGCTTTACAGCGATGTTTGAGGAAGTGGCCGGAAGCCGAAGGCGGGGGCTACGTCGCCTACGCTAGCGGAGCTGCCCGGAGCGCAATCTCGGAAGGCGACACTTGGAAGAGGCGCGTGAAAATCTTGCGCGAGCGCCATCTGAGATAGTGGTGAATGCGAATCAGGTCGACAGCTGAGCATGGACCCGAGAAGGCAAACAGGTGACTCGAGAAGAGATTCGAGAAAGTCGCCTAGGCGGTGAAGCGCAGAGACTTGGTTGCGCCATCTCGAGGCGAACGGATGTGTCCTTCTTGCGCGAAGGCGGCAGGCACACGCGTCTATCGTACAACCCTGCAACGCGGCGACGAAGCACAGTTCCCAGGCATACCGAAATCAAGAATCCGACGGCTGCGCGGATATGTAAGGATTTGGCGTACCCGAAACCGTAGTTACGCGCGGCCGAGTGAACGAGTGGCAGTTGCTAATACTTCTTTATGACCTACGACGTTATCGTTGACGGTAAGACGCATCAGGTGGAACTGGAGCGCGGCGAGAAGACCTGGCTGTGCAAGGTCGATGGCCAGTCGATCGAGGTTGACGCTGCGTTGACCGCGCGCGATGTGCTGTCTGTGCTGGTGAGCGGCAAAGCTTATGAGATCAAGCGCGAGCGCTCACTGCAGGGAGAGCTGCATATGGTCATCGGCAGCGCGCGTTATGCCGTCGATGTGCAGGATCCGCGCTCGCTGCGCACGCGCCGAGCTATCGCCGGGGCTGAGAGCGGTCCGCAGAAGCTGAAGGCTCCGATGCCGGGCAAGATCGTTCGCATTCTGGTTAACGAAAAAGATGAGGTCAAGGCCGGCCAGGGCGTTGTCGTGATGGAAGCCATGAAGATGCAGAACGAGATGAAATCTCCTAAGGACGGCAAGGTGCAGAAGATCCTCACCGCGGAGGGTTCAACCGTCAATGCCGGCGACACGCTGGCGGTGATTGAGTAGCAATCAGCAGTCAGCAATCAGCAGTCAGATCTCAACACTTCCGACGAATTTCCATCTGCTGGCGTTCGCCATTTTGACTCCCGCTACGCTCCAGACTCATCAGGTCGCAGGTGTTTAAAGCCCACAGTCTGTTGCATCTCATTCGGCACGAATGAAGTCGTGCCCTGATACAAAGCTGATCGATTGCGACCGTCAATGAACATTTGACGTTCAAAGGCTGACGGCTGACTGCGGGCCGCTAACTATAATGTTCCGATGGCAAAGCAATGGAAGACCAAGCTAATCCATTCTGACGTACAAGTTCCAGAAGGCTATCGTTCCCTGACTACGCCGGTTTATCGCGGGTCGACCTCGCTGTTTGCCGACGCGGCCGCGGTTACCGACGCCTGGGACCAATACGAAGCCGGCTATACCTACGGTCTTTACGGCACGCCGACCACTCTGGAATTGGCAGGGCGCATCTGCGAGCTTGAGCAAGGCTATCGCACCATCATCACGCCCGGCGGTCAGTGTGCCATCTCGCTGGTCAACCTTGCTCTTCTCCAGACCGGAGATCACATCCTGGTACCTGAAAGCATTTACGGTCCCAACCGCAAGCTCGCCAATGACGTTCTGCGGCGGTTTGGTGCGCAGGTTACGTACTATCAGCCGACGATCGGAAGCGACATCGCCGGCTTGATTCAGCCGAACACGCGACTGGTCTGGTGCGAAAGCCCGGGATCGATCACGATGGAGATCCAAGACGTTCCAGTCATTGCCGAAGCCGCCCACAAAGTTGGAGCGATCGTCGTGATGGATAACACCTGGTCGGCGGGCGTGTACTTTGACGCCTTTGCGCACGGCGTCGACGTAACTATGCAGGCTCTGACCAAGTATGTCGGAGGACACAGTGATTTACTGCTGGGCTCGGTTACGGTGAAGGACAAGGCCATCTACGAGCGACTTGGTGCAACTCAGCAACTTCTGGGATGTGCGGCCTCGCCCGATGATTGCAGCCTGGCATTGCGTGGCATGAAAACGCTGGCTGTCCGCTTGGAGGCGATCGGGTCATCGGCCCTGACCATTGCGCATTGGCTCGCACAGCGTCCCGAGGTTGACCTGGTGCTGCATCCCGCGCTGGACTCCTGTCCGGGACACGAAATATGGCAGCGTGATTTTACCGGCTCAACCGGAGTGTTTGCTTTCACCTTGCATAAGGGCACGAGCAAGGAACAAGTCTTGAGCTTCGTTAATTCGCTCAAGCTATTTAAGATTGGCTACAGCTGGGGTGGAGTAACTAGCCTTGCCGTCGCCTATGATTTTACCCACTACAAATTCAGGCCAACCTACCAACATCGAATTGTGCGACTTAGTATCGGACTAGAAGCCACGGAAGACCTGATCGCTGATCTTGAATGTGCGATGGCAGTTGCTGGGGGCCGTTCATGATAGGGAATCTGCATATCTTCGAACTGGCAGCACATTCCTATTTCGGGAATAGTTGTAGTTTATTTCAAAGCCAGTAGTGTTCCCATTTCGGGAATTATCCTATCAGCATTCAAGCAGGCCTAGGTACAACGAGCTAGGTTATTGTATTCCCATAATGGGAAATATCCATATCCTACTGGTAAATGCTGCGAACTTTGTTGCAAGCAGTTGCAACAAGAAGTATTCCACGCATCGCTATTTCAGTTACTTACCACGGCAGCACAATTGCACTTCCCATCAGCGATAGTTCTTGCATGTAGATCGTGCAGGGTTGTGGTAGGTCAGGTTTAAACTGCCGCCCTGTTTCAGAGGATTGGCGCCGGTCTCCTTGTCCTTGACTCCGCGCGGTGCCAGACGCTGATGTTTTCTTCTTTTTCGAGTCCAGGCATGCTGTACATCGCCACGGCAATAGCAGTTGGTTGGCGATATCAGGTTTCGGTAACAGCGCTGTTACCAATGCTGTCTATCTCATAAATTCATAAGGAGGATTTTCCTTGAAACTGCGTATTGCTTCCATCACACTTCTGTTATTGGCGTTAGTAGTTATTCCGGCGATGGCACAGGACATCTACGACAATGGCCCGATTAACGGAAATACCGATGCTTGGACCGTTAACTTCGGGTTCGTTGTTAGCGACACATTCAACGTCTCTAACAGCCCCACGACCATCAGCGGCTTTAGCTTCGGGGCGTGGCTCTTCTCGGGCGACACTCTGACCTCGGCTGAACTGTCCATCACCTCGGGTGAGAACAGCGGCACCAGCTATTTTGATCAGACGGTCAACTTCACGCAGGGCGCCTGCACCAGCAACCAGTACGGCTACAACGTTTGCGCCGAGAACAGTACGTTCAACGGCCCCACGCTCAATGCCGGCACCTACTGGCTGAACCTGCAGAATGCCAGCGTACCCAGCGGCGACCCAGTTTACTGGGACGAGAATTCCGGCCCATCGCAGGCCTCTGAGAACAGCGTTGGTTCGATTCCTTCGGAAGCCTTCACGCTTCTCGGAACGTCGTCCACCACCACCACCAACTCGGTTCCTGAGCCCAGCAGCATCCTTCTGCTTGGTTCCGGCATACTCGGCTTGGCCGGCATCCTGCGTCGTAAGCTGTTCTAGTTTGGTTCTCGAACCGAACGTTATTTCATGACAACCTAGAAGCCGGAACTCCCCAGTTCCGGCTTCAATTTATTGCAGCGAATGCGAGCTGTCGTTCTCGGTGCGCAATACTTCCAGGACGTCGACCAACTCTTGAGGCAGCGGCGCCTCCAGGTCCAGCCAATCGCCGGTGCTCGGCAGCCGGAAACCAATCGCTGTTGCATGCAGGAAGTTTCGGTCCAAGCTCAGCACCGCCGCCATCGTCTGCGGCCGTGCGGCTGTACTCAGTCGAATTTCGCGCGGGGCGCCATAAAGCGCATCTCCCACGATCGGATAGCCAAGCGACGACAGGTGCACGCGGATCTGGTGGCTGCGGCCAGTCTCGATGCGGACGTCGACCAGCGCGAACTTGCCGTACTGCGAAGCGATTCGCTCCCGCACCTCGTAATGCGTCACTGCTGATCGGCCACCACTGCCGCGGGTTGTCATGCGCGTCCGCCGCACAGAGTCGCGGCTGATGGGCGTGCTGATGGTGCCTTGATCCCGAGCCGGCCAGCCGTGCACCAGCGCAACGTATCGTTTCTTGACCTCTCGTTTGGAAAACTGCTGCGCCAGCTTGCGGTGGGCTACGTCATTCTTGGCAACAATGATGAGGCCGCTGGTTTGCTTGTCCAGCCGGTGAACGATGCCGGGCCGCAGTTCGCCGCCAACTCCCGACAGACTGCCAAAGCGATGCAGCAGGGCATTGACTAGCGTGCCGCGATTGCGCTGCGTCCTCGGTCGCGCCGGCGCCGGTGTGGACCATCATTCCCGCGGGCTTGTTGAGGACTGCCAGGTCGGCATCTTCGTAGACGACGTCCAGAGGAATGTCCTCGGCGATGGCGCGGAGTGGCGGCAGCTGCGGCTCGCCGAGGATCGTAACTTGTTCTCCACCGCGCAGCTTCAGCGACGGCTTCGCAGCTGATCCGTTGACCAGGGCCTTCCCTTCGTGCAGAAGCTGCTGCACGCGCGCCCGGCTGATATCGGGAATCTGTGCGGCGAGGAACTGATCCAGCCGCTGGCCCGCGGCGTCGGCGGGGACGGGGATGGTTAGGGGAAAACGGAGCACGTAACCAGTTTCGAGTTTTCAGTTTCGAGTTTCAAGAACAGTTTCGAGTTTCAGGTTTCAAACCGATAAGCGGAGGCCGGGCGCTGCCCTAAACCCACTCAATTTTTGGAAAAGCCTGGAGGTCGGGCTGGCAACAGGTCTTGAAACTTGAAACTTGAAACTCGAAACTGAATTACAGCTATCTTGTCGCCTTCACCGGAACTGGTGGCGCGAGAGCGACCCGCCGCATCCACAGCAAGCCTCCGAAGATCACCAGGCAGATAGCGATCGCTTGCGTACCGCTCATCCAGCCGAAGAACTCGCCGCGACCCGGATCGCCGCGGAAGAACTCAATGAAGTAGCGTCCGATGCCGTAGATGATCATGTACGTCCCGATAATCTCGCCCTCAAACTTCTTGCGGCGGATCAGCCACACCAGAAACAGGCAGTTGGCGAGTTCCAGAAGCATCTCGTAAAGCTGGGTCGGGATGCAGCGGGATGTTAAGCGGCGTGCCCACGATCTCCTGCGCCAGCGGATTGTGGAAGGTCACGGCCCAAGGCACGTGAGTCTCGCGGCCGTAGCAGCAGCCGGCAGCAAAGCAGCCGACGCGACCGAAGGCATGGCCCAGCGCAAGGCCGGGGGCAAAGACGTCACAGGTACGCAGCACCGGCATATTGTTGGCCCGCATATACCAGACACACATGGCGAGCGCCAGCAGCAGTCCGCCGGACCAGACGCCACCAGCCTGCAATGTAGCCAACGAAAACATGTGCTCGCGGGCGTCGGAGTCCGTGATCAGGTAGAGAATCTTCGAACCGACGATGCCGGAGAGAATGGCGATGAGGCCGAGATTCCAGAGCTTATCGGGATCGAGGCCTTGTTCGCGGCCCAGTTTGACGATGAGCAGCAGGCCAAAGATCAGGCCGAATGCGGCCATCAGGCCGTAGGTCGGAAGGCCGAAACTGCCAAAGTGGAATAGACGGGGAAACACGCTTCTATTTTAGACGCGGAAAGCGCGCTTTTCGCTTCTCGCCCTGTCGCTTTTCGCCTTTCGCTCTTCGCCTTTCGCCAGAAACAACCCGCAGAGCTATTGGTCAAAGTGTTGCGGTGCTTACTGCTGGAAGGACAACCCGCGTTCTGATAGCAGAATCTGGCGAAGAACGAGAAGCGAATAGCGAAGAGCGGTAATTAAAAAACCGACCCGCGGGGCCGTGTTTAGTGGGCCGTCAATGAACCCGCGTTATACGGTGGGAACCCGCCGCAGCTCTTTAGGCATCTCCGCATGGCGGAGCATTGCACACCGAACCGTTAAACGAGTCGAGTCCCCTGTTCATTGAGCATTGGTTCAAAAAACGGTTGCCACCAACACCAACTTTGCAGGCCGGCTTAATAGATCAGATGCTATGAAAAAGACGGTCGGATGACAAGAGGGTAGTTGTAAATAGTTGGCCAATAACGTGCCATAGGACACCGGTAGCGACAATCTGGGAGACGCAGAATTTCGTGGTGGAACAAACAGTCGAAGTGTCCGCAACGCTGGCGGAGCGCGCCGCCCAGCACTGCGTCAAAGTTCGGCAAGGTCGACTTGTGGTTCTAGAGGATAGCCAGGGTCGTTGATTAGTCATTCTGCGGTGTTTACAAAACTTATGTTTTCTTAACAGCTGCGAGCCGACCCATATGTTTAGGTAGAGTAGTAGGCACAAATGCGTAGCATCTTTCGATCAGAAAAGGCGATTGCGCACCATCAGCGCGCTAGCTCTCAGCGTGCTGTTGATCGCTGCTCCGCGTTTCTCGTTCGGGCAGCAGAATGATGCCGCTCAGCAGGCGGCCGCGCCGAAAAAGACGCGCCTCGTCGGAGTAGTCAAGTCGATTAACGGAAACACGGTCACACTGACCACCGATGCCGGAGCTGACATCAGCGTCACCATCCTGCCGACAACCCGGCTGATGCGAACGGTTCCTGGCCAAGCCGATTTGAAGCTTGCAGCCACCATTCAATTGAGCGAGGTACAGGTGGGAGATCGGATGTTGGTGGGCGGCGTGCCGGCCGACGATGGGAAGTCTGTCGCCGCAACCACGGTCGTGATCATGAAGAAGTCGGATGTTGCCGAGAAGCAGCAGCATGATCGCGCGGAGTGGCAGAAGAACGGTGTCGGCGGTGTAGTCAAGGCGGTCGATGTTGCCGGCGGCACGATCACGCTTTCTACCGGAACATTGGGGGCGCCGAACACGATGGCTGTCCACGTGTCGAAGGAAACCATCATTCGCCGATATGCTCCCGACTCGGTGAAATTCGACGATGCCAAGCCAGGCGAACTCGATCAGGTAAAAGTTGGCGACCAACTGCGCGCGCGTGGGACCAAGAGTGCCGACGGGAAGGAATTGACCGCAGCCGAGATCGTCTCCGGCACATTTCGTAGCATCGCGGCGAGCGTCATCTCCAGTGACGCCGCAAATAACACAATTACCGTGAGCGATCTTGCGAACAAGCGTCCCGTGACGTTAAAGATCGCTCCGGACTCGCAGATGCACCAGCTGCCGGCGATGTTCGCGCAGCGCATTGCGATGCGTCTGAAGGGCGGAGCGCCCCCGGGTCAAGGGGGAACGAATTCGACGGGCGGCGCTGCTGCGCCAAGTCAAGCCGGTGGGGCGCGACCAAGCGAAGGCACGAGTTCGGCTGGAGAATCGCGGCCACGCGACGGTTCCGGCGGCGGACGCCCCGGCGGAGCGCCAGATTTTCAGCAGATGTTGAACCGAATGCCCGCAGTCGAGCTCAGCCAATTGCAGAAAGGCGACGCGGTGATGATCGTCGCAACCGAAGGCACTGCGGAATCTCCGTCACAGGTCATCATCTTGCTTAGTGGTGTTGAGCCCATCCTTGTGGCCGCCTCGCCCAGTGCGGCCAGCACAATTCTTTCTCCCTGGAACCTGTCAGCCGGCGCAAATATGGGAACGGGAGACGCGCCTTAAGGGAATACCGTTAGCGCACTACCTTCTCGCCGGACAAAGGTCTAATACCTGAATGCGTTCGTGTGTTATCGCTTTCTTATTGTGTCTAATTGCTGCCGCGCCGGCGTCGGCGCAAACCGCTTCCGGAACGATGCGCGGACGCATCACCGATCCTTCCGGAGCCGTCGTTCCTCAAGCGACGATCACCGTTACCGGTCCCAGCGGCAAAACCGTCACGGCTCAAAGTAACCATCAAGGTGTTTACGAAATCAACGGTCTTTTCCCCGGAAGTTACAACGTCACTGCAGTTGCGAAAGGCTTTGCGGTAGACAACGAAGCCGAGATACAAGTTCAGGCTGGGCAAGTCCAACAGCTCGATATCCAACTGCAGATCGCGGTCGAGCAGCAGCATGTTGAAGTGCAGGAAGAGGCGCCGACGGTTAACGTCAGCCCGTCGGAAAGTAGCGCGGGCACACTGATCATCAAAGGCAAAGACCTGGACGCGCTGTCGGACGATCCCGACGAACTGGAATCGGAGCTGCAAGCCTTGGCGGGGCCATCGGCGGGACCGAATGGCGGGCAGATCTACGTTGATGGCTTTACCGCGGGACAGCTGCCGCCGAAGTCGGCGATCCGCGAGATTCGTATCAATCAAAACCCGTTTTCTGCGGAGTACGACAAGCTTGGCTACGGCCGCATCGAGATCTTGACCAAGCCCGGCACCGACAAATTTCACGGCCAACTGATGGCGAACGGCAACTCCTCGTACTTCAATACCGGGAGTCCACTTGTTTCGGAAGAGCCGGGATACTACTCGGAGATCTTTAACGGCAACCTCAGTGGGCCGATCGACAAGAAGGCATCGTTCTTCTTCACCATTCAACAGCGCGACATCGATAATCAAAGTCTCGTGGTCGCGACAGTGTTGGGACCGGGGGGCATCGTCACGCCTTACAACGTTGCTGTTCCCAGCCCGTCGAAACGGCTGAATGTCAGTCCCCGCGCCGATTTCCAGCTCTCGGCGAGTAACACGCTGACGATTCGCTACCAGTACAGCCAGAACTCACAAGACAACGGCGGCATTGGCGGGTTCTCGCTGCCCTCGTATGGCTACAATTCGCGCAGCACGGAAAACACCGTGCAGATCACGGACACCCAGGTGATCAGCCCGACTATCGTAAATGAGACTCGATTTCAGTTCATCCGCGACAGCGACACGCAGAATCCGCTGAGCATCGCGCCCACGATAAACGTGGCGGGCGCGTTCACCGATGGAGGAAATTCGCAGCAAACTGTGATCGGCAATCAGAACCACTACGAACTGCAGAACTTCACCTCCATCGCGAAGGGCAAGCACTTCATCAAGTTCGGTGGAAGATTGCGGGACACGCAATACTCCAGCAACCAGAACTCCGGCTTTAACGGCGCGTACACCTTTTCGTCGCTGACTGCGTACCAGGCGGGTCTTCCCAGCCAATTCACGCTGGTCGCCGGATTCCCGCAGACCGCGGTTGCCATGTTTGACGTTGGTCATGTATGTGCAGGACGAATGGAAGATCAAGCCCAACCTGACCTTCAGCTACGGACTGCGCTATGAAACCCAGACCGGAATTCCGTACGAAGGCAATTGGGCGCCGCGCTTGAGCCTCGCTTACGGACTCGGACACAGCAAGCAGCCCAAGACCGTCCTGCGTGGCGGCTACGGCATCTTCTATGATCGCTTCTCCTACGACTATCTGCTGACCGCCGAGCGCTACAACGGCTTCACCCAGCAGACGTACACCGTTGCCGATCCCGACTTCTATCCGGCGATTCCAACTCCGGCGCAATTGCAGGGACTCGTCACCAATTCGCCAACGAGTTACCAGGTAGCGAGCAATCTGCATGTGCCGTACACGTCGGAAGCCGCGTTCAGCGTGGAGCGGCAGATCACCAAGAGCGCGACCCTCTCGGTGACTTACCTGAACTCGCGCGGCGTGCATCAGCTATACATGATCAATACGAATGCGCCGCTGCCCGGATCCGGTCCGCCGTACAACCCGCCTCAGCGGCCGCTTGGCAACAACGACAATGTCTACCAGTTCAACTCTGGCGGTACCTTCAAAGAAAATCAGCTCATCACCAACCTCCGCTACGCGTTGGGTAGCAAGATATCGCTGTTTGGCTTTTATGCGCTGAGCTTTGCCGACAGCGATCTCGGTTCCGGAGGCCCGGTGACGATTGGCTCAGCCGGCGGCGGCGGTGGTTTCGGCGGGGCCTTCGGCGGAGGCGGCGGGGGGACGCCGCAGTTCGTCTCCGACTCCTACAATCCTCAGGCCGACTGGGGCTCAGCCTCGTTCAACGTGCGGAACCGCGTTGTTGTCGGCGGAACGTTTGTGCTGCCGTACGCGCTGCGGCTCAGTCCGTTCATCCTCGCGAACTCGGGCACGCCGTTTAACATTGTCCTGCCGACCGACCTCAACGGCGATTCCATCTTCAACGATCGTCCTTACCTGGTTTCCGCATCCACCCCCGGCGCCATCCCGACGCCCTACGGCACCTTCAGCGAAACACCTGTGGCTGGCGCGCCGGTCGTTCCCATCAACTACGGCAGAGGCCCGGCGGTCTTCACTCTGAACCTGCGTTTGAGCAAGACCTGGGGCCTTGGTCCGAAGGTACAGGGTGGTTCCTCCCGTCCGTCCGGCGGCATGGGTGGCCCGGGCGGTGGCGGCCGTGGCGGCGGCGGTGGACTCGGCCCGCGCGGCCTTTCCGGTGGCGGCGGCCCAAGCCCCTTCACCTTCGGCTCTGAAACCAGTCGCAAGTACAACCTGACCTTCAGCGTCAGCGCGCGCAACCTGTTGAACTTCGTGAACTACGGACCTCCGGTTGGCATTCTCGGCTCGGACAAGTTCGGTATGCCGATCTCGTTGGCGGGGGCGCCATTCTCGAATGGTTCAGCCGTCCGTCGCATCGATCTGCAGATGCTGTTTTCGTTCTGAGGCACAACTACTTCATTGCGGTGAAGATCTTCGCTGGTTCTGCGCTAAATGAAGACAAGACCGTCAACTTCAACTTATCAGCAATAATCCGGCCTAACCCGGCCATTCCTGCGCCACCGCAATGGTGTAAGTGCCGGGTGGTAATCCTTGCAGACGGAAGCTTCCTGCATTGCGGTAACGGCGAAAAAACCCTTCATTGTAATATTCGAATCAGGCGTAAGCAGGCGACGATACAGCGACGACTTCATTGCGGCAATCATGATCGGGCGAGACAGCGACAACTCGAACGGCAATTCTCCAAACAGAAAAGTCGTAACTGACATTCACGCCGTCAACTCGACCCATGACGAGAGCGTTTCAGCATCGGACGCGGGACATCGCCTGACGCTTCCCGCGCAACCGAGTCCCAGTGTCGCGCAAGCCGTGCTGCTTGGCGGCGCGCTGGCCCAACTTGGTTTAGCGCTGTTGATCACAATTTACCTGGCGCGGGTGCTGTCGCCCGCAGCGTTCGGATTCTTCTCACTGGTCAGCACCATCCTCATCCTGTCGCGCAAGTTCCTGGATCTCGGCCTGAGCAACGTTGCTGCCCGCGATATAGCGGCAGATGCAAAACGTGAGCGCCCGATTCTCGAAGGGATGATGGCGTACCGCCGGGTTGCGGGCGTTGTCCTGGCGTTGTCGCTGCTGGTCTTTGCCTTCGTGCAGAAGGGGGAAGTGGAGCGTTGGATCCTGCTGGGCGTCGGGATGGTGCTTCTGTTCACAGAGCCCGCTGCGCTCGATCCGGTTTTCCAGGTGCGGCAGGCACAGGGAGGACCGGCGCTGCTGAATGTCCTGGGCGGCCTGCTGGTGCTCGGTGGCAGCGTCTGGTTTAAACGGCTGGATCTCGCGGGAGCGGCGTTTGCGTGGTTGCTGGTGGTGCGCGAGGGGTTGACGCTGCTACTTACCAAAATCCTGGCGGAGCGATTACTAGGCTATCACCCTAAGCCTGGCTTTCGTGGACGCGGTCTGAAGGCGTTCCTTGGCCCGGCTCTCCTCTTCGGCCTCGCAAGCCTGGTCTACACCATCTATTTTCATTGCGATGTGTTCTTTGTGTATGCGCTGCGCGGCAATGAGGAATTGGGAGCATACGCGGCAGCTTTTCGGCCGATCAATCCTCTGCTGTTACTTCCGTGGCTGCTGATGGTGCCGATGATACCGGTGCTCACAGCGTCGGCGGCGAGCGATCGGAAACGGTTTGCGCAGCAGGTACGAATCGGCGTGCGGATTGGGGTTGGGTATCGGAGCGTGTGGATTGGTTGCGGGGCTGGTTCTCGCGCCGGACCTGGTGCAACTGCTTTATCGCGGGCGGTATCTCACTGGGCCGCTCTCGTGCGTCGCGGCATTTCGCTGGCTGGCGATTGCGTTGGGCCAGGTGTGTGTCACAACCGTGTTGACCGCGTCGCTGCTGGCGGATCGTAAGGAGAAGCTGTTGCTAGGCATTGGTGTAGCCGCCCTGGTGGTCAATGCTGCGATGAATCTGGTGTTGCTGCGACACTACAATTTCACGGCTGCGGGATTTGCGACGGCGGCGACGGAATTTCTGTTCCTGGTGTGCGCGCTGGCCGGATTTCAGATCGCTACAGGACGAAGCGCGATAACGTTGAGGTCGGTTGTGTATTTGGCGCCCGCGATTGTTATCGGAGTGCTGTTGTACTTCATGCCGGGCGGAGCGGCGGTGCGAGTGGCGTGTGGGATCGCGCTGGGAATGTTGTCGGTCGGGGCGATTCTGTGGTCGCCTGAGGCGCGCCAATTCAGACAAGAGATGCGATCGTCTTCCCCAGTTTTCTAACTATCATGTCGAAGTCCGATCCAGTCGAGAAGGCGCTGAATGCGCTGAGCGAGTTGCGTCATACGAACTCGCCGGAGACCGTCAGCAAAGAACTGCGTGCTTACCTGGCGAACAGATCGAATCTGGTGGTCGCGAAGGCCGCGAAGATCGCTGGCGAACTTCACGCGACGGAATTGATTTCGGAACTAGTCGCAGCATTCGAGCGGCTGATGAAGGATCCTCAGAAGCTGGACAAGCGGTGTGCGGCGGTGACCGAAATTGTCGGCGCGTTGTACGAGATGGACTATTGCGAGCCGGAGGTTTACCTGCGCGGTTTGCGCCATGTGCAGATGGAAGCTTCGTTCGGACCGCCGGTGGATGCTGCTGCTGCGCTGCGCGGGATGTGCGCGCAGGGGCTGCTACGAACACGGTATCGCGATGCGCTGACGGAGGTGCTGCAACTGCTCGTCGATCGCGAGCCGCCAGCAAGATTGGGGGCGGTGCGGGCGCTGGCGCTGAATGGAGGCGAAGCAGGAGTGCTGTTGCTTCGTCTGAAGGCTCTAACCGGCGACGCCGAGCCGGAGGTTCTGGGCCAATGTTTCTCCGGATTACTGGCGGCAGCACCGGAGCAGTCGCTTGCTTTCGTCGCGAAATATGTGGATGACGAGGATGAGTCGACGGCCGGGGCTGCCATCTGGGCGCTGGGCGAGTCGCGGCTGTCGAGTGCGGTCGAAATCCTCAAAGAGAAGTGGGAACGCACGCGTGGATCGCGATGTTCGCAAAGTGCTGCTGGCAGCGTTAGCGGCTTCGCGGCTGCAACAGGGACAGGATTTCCTGTGTTCGCTGTTGCGATCGGCAAACTCACGAACGGCCGGCGATGTGCTGGAGGCGCTCGCACCTTATGCAGGAAGCGAGAGCATCAGACAGGCCGTGGCTGCCGCTGTTCAAGAACGCGGCGAGGCGTCGGTAACGTCGGCCTTCACAGAACGATTTTCGAAGTAGAGACCGCTCACTTCGCCTGGAGTAAGGACTGAATCTTCTGCTGAAGGGCAGTCAGGTCGGTAGCGCCGATGTACTTGGCGGCGATGCGGCCATCGCGGCCGATCAGAAAGGTCACCGGTAGTCCCAGAACTCCGCCGTAGGATTCGGCGAGGTCGGCACTCCCGATCGCCACCGGGTAGTTCATCTTGAACTGCTGGTAGAACTCGTGGACCGGCTTGGCATCGTCATCCATGGAGATGCCGATCAACTGCAGCCCTTGTGGACCAAGCGTGTTCTGAAATTCGACGAACTGCGGAATCTCGCCACGGCACGGCGTACACCAGGTCGCCCAGAAGTTCAGTAACACGACTTTGCCCTGGTAGCTGGCAAGCGCGAGCGGCTTGCCGTCGAGATCCTGCAGCGAGAATTGTGGTGCAGGTGAATCGACAGCGCCCGGGTGTCCGCCCTTGGCGTGCGAGTTGCGTCGCGCGCCCTCATAGACAACAACGGCAATCGCAATAACGACAATCAGCAGAGCAAGTTTTCTCATCAGAATTTATTGGCCTTTGATGGTGGGATAGCCCTTATCGACCCAGTCGGCGCCGAAGTTGTCGGCAATGTAGAGCACCTTCACGTTGGTGAATCCCATCGCATGTAATTCATTGTAAGCTGGCCGGACGTTGGGACAGCGGCTCCACGGGCAACAGCCGCAATACAGAACAATCGACTGATTGCGCGGCAGCGACTTCACGCGCGTCCGCAGGCGCTCCAAACTCTGCTTGCCCGCGGTTGCGCCGATGTACTCGGCTCCGGGAATGTGCGCCTGCATGTAGAGAATCGACGGCCCGACGTTCAACACCAGCGGCTTATTCTCCTGCCCGGATTGCAACAGGTTCAACAGTTCTTCAGGGTTAATCAGCTGCGAACTGCCGGGCGGTAGATCGGCGGCAGCGGAGGATTGCGTGTGCGCAACTCCAGGCACCAGCGCAAGGGTAAAGGCAAGCAGCAAGTGGCAGGAGGCTTCGCATAATCACGTCCGCATCCAGACTAACTGACTGACGGCGACCGCGCCAATCCTGACTTCCCGGCTCACGTACAATCAGGCGAGATGGAGCCGGAGCGACACAAGGCGGCGAGTGCGACGGCAGCAACTGCCCTTAAGGGCTCGGTGCTGGCCATAATCCTGCACGATGTTTGCGAGGAGATTCGGCTGGAAGAGCTGCGCCAGATGCTGGGAGCGCGCCGCGTGGAGACCAGCTTCAAGCATGCCACGCCGGAGCACGTGCGCTTCGAGAAGCCGCCGGTGGTGGAGCAGTTGGAGCCAGTGATCCTGCCCAGCGGCGAGAAATTGATACCCCAGATCAAGTATTACGATTACGGGGTCATCAGCGTGCTGCTGGAGTTGCAGTTCGAGGCGGACTGGGATGGTCTGGTGGAACTGGCGGCGCGCTGGGTTCCGAATGCCGAGTTGGAGCGGCAGGCACAACAGATCATTCGCGGGCGGGTGGAGAAAATTACTTCGGCCATCGAGCGACCGTACGCTGACTGGCTGTCCGAGGACTATTACATCTTTCTGTTGAGCGAAGTGCCCGGCAGTCCGACGGGACACGACCTGGTGGGCGAGCATGCGTTCCAGATTGCGCAGATCCTGCGTGGCGAGCACGCTCCGCTGGCCAGCAATGTCAACGACGATGCGGTGCAGTCGAGCGTGTTCTACTATCCGCGCGACCTGGTCACTGTGGGTTGGAACGCGGCGCTGGTATATGACACGCCGGCGGGCGCGGCGACAGCGGTGCAGATTCTGGAGTACGTCAACTCGCAGCTGCTGGAATTTCGTCATTACGACGAGTGGCTCACGCGGGAATTAGACGGAGTTTACCGGTCGTTGAAGCGTCCGGCCGGACTCTGGCGGCGATGGAAAATGCGCAGCGAAGCACTGCGGCTGAACGGTATCACGGTCGAGATCGCCGAGCTGGCGGAGCGCTCGGAGACGGCGATCAAGTTTGTGAGCGATATGTATTCAGCGCGTCTGTACCGGCTGGCCGCGGCCAAAGTTGGCGTACCGGAGTACAAAAGTCTGGTCAACGAAAAGCTGCATACCGCAGAGAACCTTTACCGGTTCCTCATCGAGGAATTCCATCAGAGCCGCGGATTTGTGCTGGAAGTGATGGTCGTCATCATACTCGTGATCGAGCTGGTGTTTCTGTTTCGCGGTAAGGGGTAGCAAAGAACAAAGACCAATTTGAGTGCAATTGGGCGGACGATCGCGGACGGGTAATCTCCGACGAAATTGATTCAGGATTCGCCCGAAGGAGGTCCCATGGCACATGCCAGCAAGGAACTGAAGGAACGCCTTGCGCGCTACCAGCAGATTCAGCTTAGCGTGATCGGCAGAACGTCGGGACGAACGATTTCGCGGCCGGTGTGGTTCGTTCTGGAAGGCGACACGCTGTACTTACTGCCGGTCGCAGGATCGGATACACAGTGGTACAAGAACGTCTTGCACAATCCGCGAATTAGCATCTCGGCGCGAGGTGAGGACGGCGAACTCAGCGTTACGCCGATTACTGGTGCCGCAGAGGTCAAGGCCGTGGTGGAGAAATTCCGGGAGAAGTATGGAGCTGAGGATGTAAAGAAATATTATTCCAAGCTCGATGTAGCGGTTAGAGCGAAGGTCTAGCCGACTCGAGTCGGGGTTAGCCGGGCGGCAAGTTGAGAGGAGACACAATGAAGCTGGATCACTTTACGAAAGCACTGCTGCTGGTTATTGCCGTTCTGCTTGCTATCGTTGTGTTTCGCCCGGTCGTTCAGCCGCCGCCGGTGCGAGCGCAAGCGGAAGAAGGTTACCCGTTTTTTGTTGAGCCCGGGTACACGATGATTCGCAAACCCGACGGTACGGCGCAGATGTACGGCAAGATGGTGATCGATATGCGGAACGGCGATATCTGGGGATTTCCTACGCTGACGCAGGGACCCTATCCGGTGGACACGGCGCAGACCAAGCCGCCGAAGTCGTATCCCATGTATCTGGGGAAATTCATGTTCAGCGAGACGGCGAAGTGAGAGGAAGCTACGAGCTGCGAGCCGGGCCGCAGATCCCTCGGCTCCGCTCGGGATGACAGCTTACACCGCGGACGCTCCTGCCGATGACAGACGCTGTCCAGTTCTGTAGGTTCAAACAAAAGCGGCAGAGTTGTTAGTCCTGCCGCCTTAGCTAATCGCTAATCGCTAGTTGCTAGTTGCTTCTTTACAACAGCTCCTCGTTCCAGTTCTGCAGGAAACTCTTCACCTCGGCCATGAACTGATCGGCAACCGCGCCGTCGATGACGCGATGATCGTAGCCAATGCTCAGGCGGAGCATCGAGCGGATGGCGATGGAATCCGCGCCGTCCTGATCGGTCACAACCACCGGCTGTTTCACGATTCCGCCGACGCCCAGGATCGCCACCTGCGGCTGATTGATGATCGGCAAGCCGAACATCGCGCCGAAAATTCCCGGATTCGTGATGGTGAACGTGCCGCCCTGCACTTCTTCAGGCTTCAGCTTCTTCGTACGGGAGCGTTCACCCAGATCGCTGATGGCGCGCTGCAAGCCAACGAAGCTGCGCTCCTCGGCGTTCTTCACCACCGGAACAATCAGTCCCCAATCCAGAGCGACGGCGATGCCCAGATTGATGGATGGGTGGTAGTGAATGTTGTCGCCTTCGAGCGACGAGTTGATGATGGGCCACTTGCGAATGCCGTGAATGACGGCGCGCGCGAAGAATGGCGTGAAGGTAAGCTTGTTGCCGGTGGCCTGCTCGAACTTCGACTTCATGCGCTCGCGGAGCTTGACGATGCGAGTGACATCGATCTCGAAGACGCCGTGCACGTGCGCGCTGGTGTGCTTCGACATGACCATGTGCTCGGCAATCTTCTTGCGCATGACCGACATGGGCACGATATCGCCGGGCGTGACGCCGCCAACCGGCTGGAGCGGAGCCGTGACCGCAGGCATGCTCACCGGAGCAGCAGGCGCTGCCGGAGGAGCGTAAGCAGGAGCGCTCGGAGCAGCTGCGGGCGCACCTGCTGCGTGCTTAGCGATGAAGGCTTCGATGTCGTCTTTCGTGATGCGACCGCCAATGCCGGTGCCCGAGACTTTGGTCAGATCGACATTGTTCTCTTTGGCGATGCGGCGAACCAGCGGGCTGGAGCGAACGCGTTCCTGATCGCCAGCTTCCGCGGACTCCTCGACTTTGCCTTGCTGCTGGCGCTCCAATCCTGTTCTCTCATCGGCAGAGAGGTCGGCAGGGACTTGCTGTGCGGCCTTAGGCTGTTCGGCCTTGGGAGGCGGAGCTGCTGCTGGCTGCGCGGCGCGACCGCCATTGCCTCCCGCCGCGGGCTGCGCTTGCGCCGGAGCCGATACGGCTGCACCTTCCTCGGCGATGGTCCCGACCACGGTATTGACCTGGACGGTATTGCCCGCCTGGACCTTAATGTCCTGCAAAGTGCCGGAGGCGGGCGCAGGAATCTCGGCGTCAACCTTGTCGGTTGAAATCTCAAACAGCGGTTCGTCGCGCTGGACCTTTTCGCCGGGTTGCTTAAGCCACTTAGTGATGGTTCCTTCGAAGATGGATTCCCCCATCTGGGGCATGATGACGTCTGTCGGCATATTTTCCTTCCGCGGATTTCTAGCTGGGACTCAGCATTGCAGCAAACCTCTGATTATATCGCGGTTGTGCCGCGTCTACCTTGCTTGGGCGACCGTCTCGCGAGAAGCGGCGGTTCCCGCAAACCGCTCGCGCGAACTAAATATGAGATGAATCGAACTTCCCGAACGTTACATGCCGGGGGTTGTAGGCGAAGGCTTGCGAGCAGGGCTGATCCCCAGTGCGATTGCTGTATCTTAGTAGCTACGACGATGCTGTCCCTCAGCCAGATCATCTGCATAGCGGTGTTCACGATAGCGTGCGCGATCATGTTCTACGCGCTCATCGGCTATCCGCTGCTGCTCGACTGGCTGGCCAAGCGCGCTGATAATCCCGTTCTCAAAGACGACAAGCTGCGCACGGTGTCGTTCGTGATTGCCGTCTATAACGGGGAAAAATTCCTGGAACGCAAATTGAAGGACATCTTCGCGCAGAATTATCCGCGTGAGCTGATGGAGGTGCTGGTCGTCTCCGATGGTTCCACCGATCGCACGGACGAAATCGCGCGCAGCTTCGCCGGCCAGGCCGTGAAGTTTCTGCGAGTACCGCATGGAGGAAAAGCTGCTGCCCTGAACGCAGGCGTACCGCTGGTTGCGGGCGAGATCCTAGTGCTCAACGATGTGCGACAGATACTCGACCGCGATTGCCTGCGGAATGTCATTGCCTGTTTTGGCGATCCCAAGGTCGGTTCGGTAAGTCCGCAAACAATTCTCGTGGAGGGCGAAACCCGAGAAGAAACCACCACCAGTCTCTACTGGCGCTATGAGTTGTGGATTCGGAAACGGATGACGCGCATCGACTCGACCTTTGGCTATACCGGCGCGTTTGCAGCCATGCGGCGCTCGCTGTGGGTGCCGCTGCCGCCCGGCACTTTGCTGGACGATGTCTACGAGCCGCTCGTGGCCTTCTTCAAGGGCTATCGCATCCTCTTGGAGCCGAGTGCCACAATGTATGACTTTCCGACCGTGTTGAAATCGGAATTTCGGCGGAAGGTGCGGCTGCAGGCCGGCTTGTATCAGACGCTGAAGATCATGCCGGAGATGTTGAGTTCGCGCAACCGGATGCGACTGCATTTCCTGTCGGCGAAGTACGGGCGAATCGTCATACCGTATTGCATGATTGCCGCCGCGCTGGCGACCATCGGCCTACCGCCATATTGGAGAGCGGCCGCTGCCTGCCTACAGGTGCTGTTCTATGGACTGGCAGCGCTTGACACGATTGTGCCTGACGGCATCGCGCTGAAGAAGCTGACTGCACCGATACGGACCTTCGTGGTGCTGATGGCGGCGTCACTCGCAGCCGTGCGAGTGTATTTCGTGCAGCCGACGAGTCTGTGGAAAGATGTGTCGTATCGGCCCTCCGTGGCCGAGCGCCCACAGCCGTCGGAGCCTAAGGTGCCTAGCGGAACCGGCGTTTGATCGTCTAGGCGGCTTTCCTGCTTTTCTCCTTCTCGTTTGCGATCCGCTCCGAGAGCAGTTTCTTCGCCTTGTTCAACTCCGCCTTGCGAGTGGCGCTCAGATTGTGGCCCGCGCGGTTGATGTAGAAGGTCAACATCCGCATTCCTGATCCTGGTCCCTTCGGCGAAACCTTCTTTGAAGCCAGACGAGCGCGCAATCACTGCGGCGCTCTTGTTGAACAGGCCCTCGGGCGGATGCGTTGAATCGGTGGTGACTGACGCGGACCAGCGTCGGGGCTTGGACCTTGGGCTTTTCTTGTGCGCTGCGCGCTGGCATGCGGACCTCCTTGCTTCTCTAGATGAGAAATCGAAGGCAGGTGATTGCCACGTTTAGTGCCAGCGGTCGAACAATTCCCACCAGATCAGTTTTTGCCATTCGGTGAGGTAGGTTTTGGCCCACTCGCGATGCTTCCACCATGGCGTGCCGAAGAGGTATGAATTGTCGGCGGCAGCGGCGGTCCAGCGATACTGCGGCAGACGATTGCTGAAGATGGAGAGCGCGCGGCGGGTGTGGTAGTTATCGGTAACAACGAGGCCGGAATGCGGCGGCGGTTGCAGAGTTTGCATGCAAGCGCCCACGTTGGCAGCTTCATCTTTAGTCGAGTCGCCGGTGATGGGGCAGACGATGATGCGCGAGGCTTCGGGCCCGGCGGTGCGCGCCACCAAATCGGCAGCTAGTTCGGTGTATGAATGTCCGTAAGTGACGTAGGTGGTGGCGTCGAGAATCAGATTCTGCCCGTAACCTTGGCGAAGCAACTTCAAGCCGCGATAGTAGCGATCGTCGGCTGTGTCTCCGGCGAGCACGACGATAACGTCGGACTTCTGGAGATTATTCACCACCAGGTAATTGCCGGCCTTGACGAAGAAGACCGCGCCCAACAGGAGCAGAAGGACAACAATGACGAGCAATCGTTTCATGCGTAGTGGCTGGGTTGAGACATCTTCAACACTAGCACGGCGAAACAGAATGCAGAAGTCCGCGGGCAGGCTCCTGGCGTCGGCTTGAAGCCGACTCAGTTCAAGAAATAAGCGCCTCGGACGCTGGCCTGCAGGCCAGCTCTACCTCTACATGTGCGGAGGCAGTGGCTCGGGGAACTGAATGACGACAATCTTGCCGTCAGGCTCACGCTCGAGGACCGGCCCGTAGAGTCCGAGCAGACTGCGGCGCCACCACATGCCGGTCGCGCGTTTCTCCGCCATCGAAGTAAACCAGTATTGCCAGAGCATGGCACGCACCTGTTTCGGCGGAGCCTGGGGAAATGGATTGCCGGCGAAGAGCGCAAGCACATCAGGCGCGCCGGCAAGCAAACGCTCTTCGGTGCTGGGAACGATGAGGTTCTCGCGCCAGGAGCCGAGCGAGGCGAACCACAGGTTCCAATCAAAGCGTGGCTGATAAGGCGCATAGATGCGCGGGTACTCATTCAATGCCTGGGGCTTGTAGCGAAAGGGATAGGCGGACCAATTCTGTCCGTCGTTCGAGCCTTGAAACTCGATTTCGTAGCGGCCGCGAGTCATGACCGCGAAGAGCCCATAGCGATTAGCGATGCGGAATGGTTCGAGTGCGGTGACCGGCGAGACCGGCAGAGGTGCGTGCGGAAACACCAGCCAGATCATCTGCAACGTGGTCGAGTAGAAAATCCAGATCAGCATCACGCTGGTGAGGGCAACCTTGAGCGCGGTGATGGGGTTCGGTCTGCGCCGTGCCGGCAGCGCGGGCGCGTCCGTCGCAGACTGTGACGTTTCTACCGGCGGGGCTTGCGTGACGACCGTTTGCGAAAGCAAGCTTTTCCTTCCAGCGCGCAGGTGTGAATCGCAGGATGAAGCGATCGTCGAGCAGCAATACACCCAGCAGCAGAACCAGATAGTTGAGGAACGTGTAGTTCGCCGTCAGGATGACCGGAATTTGCCAAAGCGTGACGATGAAGAAGCAGGCGATGCGCCAGCGTCGCGGCAGAAACAGCATGAAGACCAGGCCGAGCTCGAGTACCAGAGTCGCGCCGGTCGCGAATGCGTGAAACCAGTGCGGCAGATGTTGTACATACCAGCCGACCCAAGTTGGCAGCGGGCCGTTCTGGTAGTAGTCGTCCATGGCAGTAAAGTTGCGCCACTCGGGATCGCCGCTGGCCAGCTTTACAACGCCGGACTCGAAGTAGATGCGGAACCACTCCCACTGCAACAGGAAGAAACTCGCGCGCGACGGGGGACTGGATGCGCCGAAGCCAGGGCGCAAGCCTCGCGGCGCGAAGAACAGCGAGATAAATCCGGCTTCCAGCAACATGCCGTCGGACTGATAGCCGGAGAAATCCTGTGCCGCGGCAACGAAAGAAAGGAAACAGACAAAACAGATAAACAAGCTCGCGCGCGGCCAGACATTCAGAACCAGCAGCAGGGACGCGATCATTCCCGCCCAGCAGGTCCCGACGAGCATGTGATTGCTGCTGGAAAGCCAAAGCAGTGTAGGAGTAAACCAGAGGCGGGAAGAGCCAAACTGGCGGGTCACGGCTTCGAGATATTCGCCGGCAGGAAGAATTCCGTCGGGGCCGATCAACCCGCGAATCTGGAAGAGCAGCGCGTAGAAGGCAGAGAAGTAGATGAGGCCGAGACCCCGCAGAAAGATCCAGCGAGGGATGAGCCGATTGGACAAGCCCGCGTCGGAGTCGAACAACCAGCGGATCGTTACGGCGGGAGTCCAGCTCATGGGTAGTGCATTATATCGTCGGATCGATGGGACGATGGAAGCGCGCTTCGTGATTTGTTGCACATGAGTATTAGGATGTCGATAGCAGAAGAGACGGAAGGGTGCGTATTTGAGTTAGGTGTGGGCCATCGCAGGGCCGTCCACTCGCTACGCTCGGTCGGCATGACAGTCGTCTAGAATATGAGCCGACCCGCACTTCTAAAATATGAACAAACCCGCGCTTCTCGTCATCGACCTGCTGAACGGCTTTCTCGACTCGTGGCCGGCGGACTCTCGCGATCGGCTGCTGAGTTCGACCAACGAACTGATCGCGCTCATGCGCACTGCGAATCATCCCGTAATCTGGGTTCGTCAGGAATTCGAACCCGATCTAAGCGACGCTTTCCCGGAAATGCGCGCGAAAGGAATTCGCATCACGATCCGCGGCACGCGCGGCGCGCAGATTGCCTCTGAGCTGAACATCGATTCCGCCGACCCCATCGTCATCAAGAAGCGCTACAGCGCATTCTTCGGCACCAATCTCGATCAACTGCTGGCCGACCTTCACCCTGTCGCTCTGATTCTCGCCGGCATCAACACGCACGCATGCATTCGCATGACCGCGATCGATGCCTATCAGAGAGATATTCCTGTGATTCTTGCGGGGGATTGCATCGACTCTTACGATCGCGAGCACCACGACATCTCGCTGCGATACATGAAGGACAAGCTTGCGGTTGTGTTGACGAATGCGGAGATCGCTTCCGTGCTCACCCGCCGCTGACCGCCGGAATGATGGAGATTTGCGCTGCGGCGGGAACAGCGCTCATGAGTCCGCCGGTATAACGGATGTCTTCGTCACCGATGAAGATGTTGATGTGCTGCCGGATCTGTCCCTGCTCGTTTGCCATGCGGTCGCGCACACCGGGATAGAGCGTCCACAGCGCCGCCAGCGCATCGGCTAACGTCGCAGGGGAGGCTTCGATCTCCACTCTGCTCTTACCGCCGGTGAATTCGCGCAAGCCGGACGGAATGTGAAAAGTCAGCGGCATCTCATCTCTTCTTCCGCTTCGCCTTGGTTGCAACCGAGTGCGATTTCTTTGCGGAGGCTCGCGGTCGCGCGGCTCTGGATACGCTACTGGCCGAGCCAGGTGATCCGCCTTCGACCAACGCTGCCCGTATGCAGAGCACTGCCGGTAATCCTCCCAGGATTCTCTGCCAGCTTCTGCCTTCATCATGCGAGGCAAAGATCTGCCCGCTGCGCGTGCCCATGTAAAGGCCGAACGGATCGAGCGAGTCCGCCGTCATTGCATCGCGCAGCACCGTCTCGTAGGCGCCTTTCTGCGGCAAGCCTCGCATCAGCGGCTCCCATGATGCGCCGGCATTGCGGGTTCGAAAGACGCGTAGCCGCCCATCGCACGAGCAGCGAAACTGATCGGACTCCACCGGCACGACGTAGGCGCAGTCGGGATTCCTGGGATTCACGACCACAGCAAATCCGAAGTCCGAGGGCACGCCGTTGGCAATGTCCTTCCAGGTGTCGCCGTAGTCGTCGGAGCGATAGATGCCCCAGTGATTTTGCAGGTAGAGACGCTCGGGCCGCGCCGGATGCATCGCGATTTTATGCACACATTGCCCGAACTCCGGATACTTGTTGGGCATGAACGTGACTCGCACGCCGTGGTTGCGCGCCGACCAGGTAGCACCGCCATCGTCGGTGCGGTACACGCCTCCGGCAGAGATGGCGGCGTACATACGCTGCCGGTCGACGGGATCAAGCACGATCGTATGCAACGCCAGTCCGCCGTTGGCCGCCATCCAGCGCGGACGATGGGGATGATCGAACAGCCCGCGCACCAGAGACCACGTATCACCTTCGTCGCGGCTCTCGAAAAGCGCGGCCGGCTCAACCCCGCAATACAGCGCCTCGGGCTCATCGGGACGTCCCGGCATGATCTGCCAGATGTTCTTCAGCGACACTCCGGTATCCGCTGGAAATCGGATCGCCGCCTCCGTTGGATTGGTCCAGCTCTTGCCGAAGTCATCGCTGGAACGCATTTGCGTGCCCCAGAAGCTCTGAGTTGAAGCCCATATGCGACGCCGCCCTGCGCGCCCGTCATAGGCCATCGCATAAACAGCGTTGCCGTGGAAGTACGGACCGCCGACTTCCCATCGCCGGCGCTGCCGGTTCGATCGCATCAGGAAGGCGCCCTTGGCGGTTCCCACCAGCAGGCAGAAGTCGTCGCGCTTTACCGGCACATGTCGAAGGCTGTGCAGAATCGTCGTCGGAGGCGCGCCCGGATCAGCAGCGGCGCGATCAGCGGAGGTCATCGCCGCCGACTGTACCGCATCCAGCGCGGCCTGCACTTCGCTCGCGCGCTGATAGCGTTGCATCGGCTCCTTGGCCAGGCACCGCTGAATGACCGACCAGAGCCCCGGCGGCACTGGCGGTCCCAGCGCCTTGGGCACCTCGCGCATGATCGCCGAGCTGATCTCAAACGCCGTCTGTCCTTCAAACGGCAGACGTCCGGAGGACGCTTCGTACAGCACAACTCCCAGCGCCCACAGATCGCTGCGATAATCGGCCACTTCGCCGCGCAGGATCTCCGGCGCCATGTACGACAGCGTGCCGCTCACAGAGGTATCTTGCTTTGCCACGAACGAACGCGTGTCGCCTTGATACGCCTCGCCGCCCACGCGTCGGGCCAGGCCGAAGTCCAGCACCTTCGCCAGGCCTTCCGGCGTGATGAGAATGTTCGCGCTCTTCAGATCGCGATGCACGATGCCGCGGTCATGCGCACGCGCCAGAGCGCTGGCGATCTGCACTGCGTAGCGAATCACCGAGTCCGAGGGCAAGCCGGCATCCGCGATCATCGCGTGCAACGACTTGCCTTCGATCAGCTCCATTGCGATGTAGAGCTCGCCTTCGGTCTCGCCTACCTCATAAATTGTGCAGATGTTGGGATGAGCGAGCGCGGACGAAGCACGCGCCTCTTGCAGCAGATTCTGGCTGGCCGACTGATCGAGCGCGGCGTCTTTCTTGACGACCTTCAGGGCCACATCGCGTTGCAGCACGTCGTCGTGGGCGCGATAGACGACGCCCATGCCACCTTCGCCAATCTTCGCCAGCACGCGACAATGTCCCAGGACTTGACCGATCACGGTGCGTTTTCTCTCTCGCTCATGCTAGGCTGCGTCGCAACTTGCGTCAACGCAACTGAGATTGCGGAGCAGATATACCGGACGGTTGAATGGAGACAAATCGAAGCGCAAGCCAACATGATTTAGAATCAGGAGAGCAGTGGAGTCGGGGCGTAGCGCAGCCTGGTAGCGCACCTGCCTTGGGCGCAGGGGGTCGCTGGTTCGAATCCAGTCGCCCCGACCAATCTATCCTCAGGAGACGGCCGCAGTTAGCTGCTCCGCATGAGCTGTTGTTCGGTTTGCTCTTTCCCACTGTACCCAATTTTGTGCTCACCCGGCAGTTCGACGGCGGCCACCACCGCGTCCTGCGGCGGATGAGCCTAACGTCCCGAGACTTCCACCTGACCGTGACCGGCCCGACTGCTCAACTGGGCTTGTCCATAGGAGAGGAGATGAAATGCCTAGATTCTTGATAGCGAAGATAGTCATCATTTTCCTTTTCGCAGTGGTCTTTTACTTCGGAATCGCGGGGCTTAAGTCGGGCGAAACAAAATCGAGGGGATATAAATTTAAACGCGACGAGGATCCTGTCGGCTATTGGTTTACCATTCTGATTTCTTTCGTGGGACCGGTGGCCATAATCTACCTATTGCTAACTAGATGATTCATCCAAGAATCATTGCCTTGTCCGCCAATCCCACTACAACAGTCCGGCGCTGATCTGGCGATGCTCGTTGGTGTTGGCGGTACGGCTGAAGCCCCACAGCACCAGCGCGGCCATCGACGCAAATGCGACGCCGTGCGCCAAACCAAGATCCAAGCCCGAATTACGGCAGTGGCGGCAGACCCGCCAGCTGCACCAGCTTGCGAAACTCCGGATCGTCATGCAGGCCGGTAAAGGCTTCGTCCAGGCGGATCGATAGAAAATAAGGGTCGTGGTCCCGATAGGCGGCCTGCAGGTAGCGCATCGCCTCTTCTTTCCGTCCCAGACGAGCTGCTGTGGTTGCGACCACAAACGCAGAAGCCTCTCCTTCGGCATACAGCTTCTGTTGCATCTTCAGCGTCGCCTCGAACATGCCGCGCTCGCCGCCCGACTTGAAGCCCTGCTCGGCCGCGCTCACGACCGCCAATTCACTCTGCTTCTGCGCCAGCGTAGCCGCCTGACGCCACTCGGCAAGATAATTCCGCAGCTCATGCCTGGCCAGGTAGATGTTAGTCAGATACCTGTGCGTCGAGTAGAATCCCGGCTGGCTGGCCTCAAGCTGCTTCAACAGGGCGAACGCCTCGTCCGCACGGCCGCGGTGAAACAGGATGAGCGCTTTGTCGGCCAGGATGGGGTTGGAAGACGGGTCAAGCTGCTGCGCGCGATCGATTTCCTGCAAGGCTTCGGGAAACCGTCCCTGTATCATCAGCGACGTCGCGTACCAGTGATGAGCGGCAACGTAGTTGGGATTGAGCTCAATCGCGCGACGAAATTCGCGTTCCGCTTGCGCACTGTCCCAACTCCAGTAGAAGGTGACGAAGGCAAAGGTAGCGTGTGCCTCCGCCGACGAGTCATCCAGCTCTACCGCCTTCTTCGCCGCCGCCAGCGCGCGCGGAAACGCCTCCTTGGACGGCATCGCGGCAAATTCCCGCAGCAGGTTGTAGCAGTCCGCCAGTCCGACATAGGCCTGTGCGTAGTTGGGATCGTGAACAATTGCCTGAGTGAAGTAATCGACGGCTGTCGTCAGATCGGCTGGAGTCCGCTTGTCCCAGTAATATCGGCCCTTGAGATAAAGCTCCTGCGCCTCAGGATTGACGACAGCTGTCGCGGCATTGTTTTGCATCAGGGCCGCGTGGCGACGGTAGGCAACCAACAAGGCCGCAGCGGCTACGATCACCAGCAGCAATCCCGCCGCCAGAACTAATCTTCTTGGCGGCGAGGAAGCCGTCGGCGGAGAATCTGCCGGCTGGGTCGGCACGGCCGTAACCAGACCGTTGGTGCGTACTGCCACACCCGCGCCAGCGTTCGTGTCAACGCCATTGACAAGGCCGTCCTCGCTGACGCCCGATTCGGGTGAGTGCATCCAGGCGTAGAGTTCGTCAGTGAAGGCGAAGACTCGGCCTCGGGCGCCTCCCGGCAGACGGTGCACCGGCAGCGACCGTTCCTTCTCCCATCGCTTTACGGTTCGCTCGTCGCGGTCGAAGAACGCGGCGATCTCTTTCCACGAATCCAGCCGGCGATTCTGAATCTGCCCGTCACGAGTTGGAGGCGACTCTCGTGATGCCCCGAAGTTTCCTGTAATTACTTTTGGTTTTTGCACAAAGTGGCCCAGTGTCTTCCCGGTCGCGGAACCATCCTGCGGCACCTCGGCCAGGCTGCGAGTTTTGACCCAGAAGGTTGTTTGCGAGCAAGGATAGCAAGATTGGAGCAATTCAGCCTACGGACTTCCGTCTCAGCCATGCTTTCTTTTTGGCTATATTCGGTAGGCACTTATCGGGTAAGACCAGGCTGCGGGCTTGATATTCGTCCGTCTGCGCCTAAGCTGTTCTACATGGTCGATCCAACAGTTCTAGCTTCGATTGCTCGACAGATGATGAAAGGCGCTTTCATTGATTTGAACGGAGAGCGGCTACCCGTCCGCCGTACCAGCGGACATCGTCTTCGGACACTTTCCTTCACGATAAACGGCCGCCAGTACCAGGCCATCGAGCAGAATCCGGAAAAACCGAGCCGCTGGGGACAACTCGCCAGGGATGGCCATCAGGTTGTGCAGTTCAAAGATGTCGAGGCTAACAAGTTTGTAGCTGTCGCGGTTGATGAAAAAGTAAGGATCTACGGATCTGGTGGTTCATAGAACTATGCCGAAACTATCGTCTTGCTGGCGATAATTCATTGCAATCTTAAGATTGCTGAATTTTGCGATATGAGATAGAGTGCGAAAGTCGGACTACTCTCAAAAGTGATTAAGTCCTACCTAATGAATCCCTTTGGTTTGTGTCAAGGCACGACTTAGTTGTGCCGAACGACCCATGGTGAATGTGGAAGGTTTCCGTCCCCTGCAAAATATCCGCTCTGAAAGTGACTAGCCCAGCGCGGAAGCGCTGGGTAGATGTAGCCTTAGACCCGAGCCCTTCAGGGGCGACACATCAAGACACTTCTACCCACAGCCGTTCCTCAGGGGCTGCGGCAACTTCAACAACAAATGATGCTAGTTTGCAATCGACAGCCTGACGAATGTGGGGTAGTGTATCTCCACAATGGCGCAGAAGGAACGTTACAAAAATCGTGTCGAACTGGTGCAGGGGACGCTCGACATGCTTATCCTGCAAACCCTGCAATGGGGCCCCCAGCACGGCTACGGTATCAGCCAGGCCATCCGCAATAATTCCAACGACGTCCTGCAGGTCGAAACCGGCTCACTCTATCCGGCGCTACACAGGCTGGAGCGCCAAGGATGGGTTCGTTCGGACTGGAAGCTGAGCGATAGTAAGCAGCGCGCGAAGTATTACCGCATCACCGCCCTGGGAAAGAAGCAATTATTGTCGGACCACAGTCGCTGGCAGCGCGTGGTTGAAGCTATTGCCGCCATCATGCAGGCCAATCCAAACCGAAGTTAGTCGCAACCAACCAGGCCACTGCGTCAATACTTATCTTCATCGGCGGCGGATTCGGCGAAGCCCAGGCTCGCTGCCTCCTAATGCTGCCAACCGCCTGGCGCTTTCCCTTGCGATCAAGGCCTCCAGCCCCGCCCGGACGACCGCAGCCTTCTCGGCAATGCCGCTCAGCCGTGCCGCTCAGCCGTGCCGCTTCCTTGAAGAGGGTATCGTCAATATTCAGCGTCGTTCTCATATGTATCAATATGCATGATTTATGCATATGATCTCAAGCCCTTTCCAGTGTTCAATGCCAGTGGTCAACTTAGTACCAGCCGCTCGAGGGGGAGTGCCCGTTTGTTATTCGGCAGAACATTCGCAGCCGCAACGCCGCCGTCCCGCTCCGCGGGACGACACAGCTTAGCCCAGGACAAAGTCCTGGGTACGCTTAGAATTAGGAGATGATGTCCCGGCAGGGACCGCACGCGGCGTCGTGTCGCGCGTCACGGCCATCGCGTCGCCGACACTTAGCGTGGTGTCGTACTCACCCAGGTCTCGGACCCCGCGACACCTGGGGCACTCGGCAATCAGTCCAGCGCAAAGGGCGGGATGCTTTGAGCCCGGCGTATCAACGCCGGGTAGGCACGTTCTTTGTAGGATGAGCCGCGTCAGCGACGACACGGCATCCGCCCTTCCACTTCATCCAGGTCCAACTTGCCGGAGGATGCACGAACCCTTCGCAGCTCGGGATGCGACACCGAATTGTGCCGTCTGCATTGTGCTTCCACATCGTAGGAATCAAATCTGCGATGGTCCCGCACCCACCAAGCTTCGTCAGACAGGCTATATTCAAATCCAGTACGGCTTGCTTCTCCGCGCTGGGACAATCCGGCGCGATATCCGCTAATCCATTCGAATTTGTTGGCGACGAGTCCTCCCACGGATCCAGTGAAAAGACGCAGCCTTTTTCAAACTGAACCGCGGCGTGCGCGGTCACATTCTTGCGATCCCTTACCGTCGTCATGTAGTCCAGCAAGTTCTCATAAACGAGTCCGTTCCGCACCCAGAAGTTCGATTGCAATTCCGTGTAAGGGACGAGGTGGAGAGCGGCAACAATTTGATTGGAAACCGTCACCTTGTACGAGCAGCTGTCAGCGCCACAGTAGTCAACCTGGAGTCGGGCTCCGAATCGTTGCCGAATCTCGTCAACGGTGGGCTGCGTTTCCTGCTCCGAGAACTCTTGTGCCGTTCGCAGCATGAACCGCGCCTGCTCGGAAATCCAATACCCGTAGAGTGTGAAAGAAAACACCGCCAGAACTACAGCAACCGCCGACGCGAGTGCCAGCCTTCGAGCCATGGAGGGTTTAGACACCGTTGGATTCCGGATTGTGCCATCCAAACTGGCCACTAGGCACTAGCAACTGACAACCGCTTCTTCACTCCAGCCCAAACTCTTTCCACCGCTTCGTCACCCGTGCCTTCGTCCCTTCATCCATGCGGATTTCGTCGGGCCACGGACGATTAAACCCTTCGCTGGGCCACTTGCGTGTCGCGTCGACGCCCATCTTCGATCCGTAATCGGGCAGGCGCGAGGCGTGATCGAGCGAGTCGATAGGTCCGAGGACGAACTGGATGTCGCGCTCGGGATCGATGTTGTTCAGCACCTTCAGCGTGACGTCGCCGAGGTCCTGCACATCGACATCTTCATCGACAACAAGAATGCATTTCGTCGACATCGCCTGGCCGAGCGCCCAGATGCCGCTCATCACTTTGCGCGCCTGGCCGGGATAGGACTTGCGGATGGAGACGATCATCAGGTTGTGGAAGATGCCTTCGATGGGCAGGTTCACGTCGACGATCTCGGGGATGGTGAGGCGCATCAGCGGCAGGAAGATGCGCTCGACGGCCTTGCCCATGTAGGCGTCTTCCATCGGTGGCTTGCCGACGATGGTGGTCGAGTAGATTGGGTTCTTGCGGTGCGTGATGCAGGTGACGTGGAAGACGGGATAGAGATCCTCGGGCGTGTAGAAGCCGGTGTGATCGCCGAAGGGGCCTTCCATGCGCAGTTCGTCGAGTTGGACGTAGCCCTCGAGCACGATCTCCGACGTGGCCGGGACTTCGAGATCGACGGTCTCGCACTTGACCAGCTCGAGCGGCTTCTGGCGCAGGAAGCCGGCGATCATGTACTCCTCGATGTCGGGCGGCGCGGGAACGATGGACGAGAACATCACCGCGGGTTCGGTGCCGATGGCGACGGCGACTTCCATGCGGCCGCCGACCTGCTTGCCTTCGGCGATGCGCGAGCCGCCGCTGGAGCGCGCCATCATGTCGAGCGCGGCGCTTACGGGATGAGCCTCGCCCGCGGCCGCGGCACGCCGCATCTGCTCGCGATAGTGCTCGGCGCCCTGCTTCTGCCGCTGCCAGTGCATGCCGGTGCTTTGCGAATCGTAGATCTGCATGCGGTAGGTTCCGGAGTTGCGCTTGCCGGTCTTAGGATCTTTGGTGATGACCGAGGGCAGCGTGATGAAGCGGCCGCCGTCGAGCGGCCAGCATTGCAGGACCGGGAAGTCGAGCAGCGAGAAGTTGTCGCGCTTGATCACTTCCTTGCACGGGCCGGTGGAGACTTCCTTGGGGAAGAACTTGCCCATCTCGGCGAGCATGGGCAGCATTTTGATTTTGTCGAGCAGCCCCTGCGGCGACTTCACATCCATGAACATCTTGATGCGGTCGGCAATTTCGTCGAGCGAGTCGACGTTGAGCGCCATCTTCATGCGGCGCGCGGAGCCGAACTGGTTGATGAGGACTTTCGCGCCGGGATGGCCCTTGACGTTTTCGAAGAGCAGCGCCGGGACCGCCCGGGCCATGCGTGCCGCGCGGGCCCCACTTGGAGACGCGGTCGGTGATCTCGGCGATCTCCAGGATGGGATCGGCTTCGGCTTTGATGCGGATGAGTTCGCGCGCGTCATCGAGCGCAGAGATCCATTCGCGAAGATCGTAGTAGGCCAAGGTTGTGCCTCTCGGGATGCGCGAGAATTAGGTCGGCACGATTATAGAAGGAGAGACAGGTTGAACGAGTGAGCGCGGAAAGCAGGTCCCTCGACTGCGCGTCCGCCCGACTCGCAAAGGACGCGAGTCGGAGAGAATTGCGGACGCTCCGCTCGGGGTGACACATCTATGAAAATGAGATCTGACGACGCGGCTAAAGCTGCGCCCCTTCATCCTCAGGAGCTGAATTTCTTGAACATCGCGCTGACCTCGCGCATGGTTGCGGCTTGTTCGGCGAAGGTAAAGGTGCCATGGTCATGCATCTCCCGCGCAGCGCGCAGAAACGCGCCCAGAGCGGCACGGTTCAGGGAGCTGCCCACGCTAATGCGCTTGACTCCCATTGACGACAGCTCAGCCAGACTCAGCTGTACGCCTTGCAGGCCCATGACGATGTTCACGGGCCGATCGACCGAGCTGACCACGGCCGCGATGTCTTCTTTCGTGGCGAGCCCAGGCGCGTAGAGAACGTCGGCGCCGGCTTCCTGAAAGGCCTGCAACCGCGCGATGGTGTCTTTCAGATCAGGACGGCCGTGCAGATAGTTCTCGGCGCGCGCAGTCAGAGTGAAGGTGAAGGGAAGTGCGTGGACCATCTCAGCCGCTGCACGAACTCGGTCCGTGGAATGTTGCAGGCCGTAGATGGGATCGTCGTCGCGACCAGTGGCATCTTCGATGGACCCACCGACTGCGCCCGCCTCTGCCGCAAGGCGGATCGTTTCCGCCGCAGTTTCGGGATCGTCGCCAAAGCCGTTCTGCAAATCGGCGCTGACCGGCAGATCAGTCGCCGAGGCGATTTCGGAGACATGTTTCAGCATGCGATCGCGGTCAACAGAGTTGTCGAGTTGTCCGACGGAAAAGGCATAGCCCGCACTGGTTGTGGCCAGCGCCTCGAAACCGAGGTGAGCGAGCATTCGCGCCGTGCCGATGTCCCAAGGGTTAGGAATGATGAAAGCAGTGTCGCGCTGATGAAGCTCGCGAAAGATGCGGCCTTTTTCGGATTGCGTGGGCATAATCACCTTTCTGATTTTGCCAGCCGGCTGGCATTCTTATTTAAGGCGCGAATGAAATATGCGGGCCCCTCAGAACAACATTCAGAAATGTGATGCCGAAGGAACCGTCCGGATTCCAGAACTTGCCGGCCTGCTTTTGCGTATGTGACAGAGGTTTCAGACCGCGCTTCGCTATACTCGTATGTCGTTTTTGCGGTGATCGGATTGAGAATGCCGGTCCACTCCGCCGAAAGGAAATCATGCGACATTCTCGTAGTCTCGTAACCGTTCTGTTACTGGTATCCATCTGCGCCGTCGCGCAGACAATTCCCCCGCTCCCTAACACGCCGAAACATCCCATCGTTGATGAATACAACGGTGTCAAAGTCACCGACGACTATCGCTGGCTGGAAGACGGTAAGAGTCCGCAAGTGATCGCGTGGACGAAAGCCGAGAGTGCGCACGCGCGAGCCATCCTTGACGCGCTGCCGATACGCAATCAGATTCGGGATTTCCTGAAGAAGCTGGACGAGACCAGTTCGCCGGCGTTTTACGCTTTGGAAATGCGCGGTGGGATTCTGTTTGCCATCAACTACGAGCCTGGCAAGCAGCAGGGCATGTTGGTCACCTTGCGATCGCCGGATGACCTTGCCTCCAAGCATGTGGTGCTTGATCCGACGCAGATCGATGCCACAGGCTCGACCGCGATTCAGTTCTACGCCCCGTCGCAGGACGGCAGCAAAGTTGCGGTGTCGCTAGCTCAGGGTGGAAGCGAGCAAGGCTCAGTGCATGTCTATGAGGTGGCGACAGGCAAGCCACTGAGCGATGTGGTGCCGCGCGTAACGGCCATCGGCGGCGGCAGCGTTATCTGGAAGGAAGACGGCAGCGGCTTCTATTACACGCACTATCCCAGCGAAGGCGAGCGGCCGAAGGAGGACTTGAACTTCTATCAGCAGATCTACTTTCACAAGCTGGGCACGCCGCCAACCCAAGACACCTACGTCCTGGGCAAAGATTTTCCGCGAATCGCCGAAACCGTGCTGAGCGCGAGCGAGGACGGGAAGTATCTGCTGGCCACGGTGGGCAACGGTGATGGCGGCGACTATGAGCACTTCCTGTGCGGCCCCGCTGGCAAGTGGATGCAGATCACGCAATTCTCCGATGGTATCAAGGCAGTGGTTGTCGGCAGCGACGCGGTCTACATGCTGTCGCGCGATCTCGCGCCGCGCGGCAAGCTACTGCGCGCGCCGCTGAACTCGCCCGAACTGAAGAATGCGAAGGTAATTGTGCCGGAGAGTTCCGCGGTGATTCAGGATGTGCAGTACACGCTGGCCGGCATGCAACCGATGTTCACTCCCACGGCAACGCTGCTGTACGTGACGGAGCTGGCGGGCGGGCCAACGGAGATCCACGTGTTCGATCACAACGGACGCGAGCTGGGCACGGTTCCTTCGGAGCCGGTTTCGACCATCACGCAGATATTGCCACTCGGCGGCGACACCATTCTCTTTGGCAACGTGAGCTATGTCGATCCGATGGCCCGGTACCGCTACGATCCGGTGTCGAAGAAGGTGACGGTTACGGCGCTGCGCGAAACCTCGCCGTATAGTTTTGCCGATGTCGATGTGGTGCGCGACTTTGCGACATCGAAGGATGGGACCAAAATTCCGCTGACGGTTTTGCGGCGCAAGGGCGCGAAGCTGAACGGCCAGAATCCTGCGGTGCTGACCGGCTACGGCGGATTCAATCTGAGTACGACGCCATATTTTGATCCGGTTGGACTGGCGTGGATTGATGCGGGCGGGATATATGCGATCGGTAATATTCGCGGTGGCGGGGAGTTCGGCGAGGAGTGGCATCAGCAGGGTGCCCTGACGCACAAGCAGAATGTCTTTGACGACTTCATCGCGTGTGCCGAATACCTGATCACGAAGGGTTACACCAACCCTTCACGGCTGGGTATCCAAGGGGGCAGTAACGGTGGCCTGCTGATGGGTGCAGTGCTCACGCAGCGTCCGGATCTGTTTCGCGCTGTGGCTTCGGGCGCGGGACTTTATGACATGTTGCGCTTTGAGATGACGCAGAATGGGCAATACAACGCTACCGAATATGGATCGGTGAAAGATCCGGAGCAGTTCAAGGCGCTCTATGCCTACTCGCCCTATCACCACGTGGAGCCGGGAACTAAGTATCCCGCGGTGTTGTTGACGGTCGGCGAAAACGATCCGCGGGTCGATCCATGGCATTCGCGCAAGTTTGCGGCGGCGTTGCAGGCGGCAACGGCGTCGAAGTATCCGGTGCTGCTCCTCAGCTTCTCGAATGCGGGACATGGCGGCATCGGCTCGTCGGAGGATCAGCAAATCTCGATGGCGAGTTACGAGTTGGAATTTCTGTATGACCAGCTCGGAGTGAAATGGGTTGAGCCGGAGATGACGCACTAAGTGTCGCGAGGGGTTACTGGGACATCCTGCGGTTGAACGTCGGGGCAAGCGATGTGAACTCGCCTGCCCCGATGAGCGTTGCTACGGCCGGGCCGCCGTAGGAGCTTTGGGCCTGAGCGGATTGAGCGCGCCAACTGCGAGGACTTTTGTTGCTGTCGCGCCCAGTGAATCCTCCGCCGCAAAGGTTACCTCTTGAACGGTCGTGCCCGCAGGCATGCCGCTGATGACTCCAGTATTTGGATTCAAGACAAGTCCTGGCGGTAGCTTGCCTGCGGCAATCGACCACGTGATCGGCCCTTCGCCTCCTGTGGATTGGAGGACAGCGCTGTACGAGAAGCCAAGGGTCGTGATCGGAAGCACGTCAGTCGTGATCTGCAGCGAAGGATCGGCATTCACCGTCAATGGCAGGCTAGCCGTGGCTTTCGCCGGCGGGCTTGCCGAATCCTTTACCGTCAGACCTACTTGGTAGCTCCCTTCCTGTTGAGGAGTGCCATAGATCTCGCCTGTTAAGCTCAGCATCAGCTTGGGAGGCAAGAAAGATGACGCGGCCCATGTGTAGGGAGGTACACCACCAGTAGCCGCAGCGTTCGCCTGGTACGGTACTCCGACTGTGCCATCCGGGAGCTGTTGCGGTGGTATGGTGAGCGTCGGCGTAGGATCGATTACCAGAGTAAGCGGTTGCGTTGCTGTCTGTCGTGGAACACCGCTGTCCGTGACGCGAACTGTGAAACTCGATTGTGACGGTGCAGTAGGAGTTCCCGAAATCAACCCGGAGCTATTGAGGGTTAGCCCAGCGGGAAGCTTGCCGGAAGCTATGGTCCATGTGTAAGGCGTAGTTCCGCCGCTCGCATCGAGCTGGCTTTGATAGAAAATATTTACGGTTCCTGAACTGATTTCAGTAGTCGTAATATGCAAGACCGCAGGCATAATGGTTATACTCAGACTCGCCGGCGCTGTCTGCTCCGGCGAACTCGAGTCGCTTACTTGTAGCGTGAATCCATAGGTCCCAGGTGCAGTTGGTATCCCGGCAATGGCGCCGTTATTGTTCAGTGCCAAGCCGGGAGGTAGCACGCCTGCGACTTTGGTCCAGGTGTATGGTGGAGTTCCTCCGGAAGCTTGCAGGCTGGCACCGTACTGTACTCCAGATGTCCCTGCCGGCAGGGACGTAGTCACAACTCGAAGCGTTCCGTTCCCGCTGCCGGTAATCGTGATACTCAGAGCAGCGCGAGCTATATTCTTGTCTGCGTCCGACACCTGAAAGACTGGAGTATAGATTCCGGCGCTGGTGGGAGTACCGAGAATCTGCCCACTGAATGCGGTCAACACAAGCCCCGGCGGCAAAGAGCCGGATACGACGCTCCACGTGTAAGGAGCGACACCGCCTGCAACAGAGAGGGTTGCTGAATACGGGCCTCCGGTTCGGCCGCTGGGCAGAGAAGTTGTTGTAATTTGCGGTGCGCCAACAATCGTAATATTGAGGTTTGCCGTGGCTGTGTTATGGCTGCTGTCTGTGACTTTCACGGTGAAGCTTGACGTGCCTGTGGCAGTCGGCACACCGCTGATAGTTCCGCCGGTGGCTAGTCCGAGGCCGGGTGGTAGACTACCAGAAGCTATGGACCAGCTATATGGAGGGTTGCCATTGACGGCTGTCAGCGTTGCCGAATAGCTGGCTAGTAGCTCGCCGCTCGGCAGGCTCGTCGTACCGATGGACAGCTGTCCACTGGCGCCGTTGGTGCAGACTGCGTATAGATTAGGATCGCTGTTACAGGCGGCAGTACTGCACCCATTGCCGTTATAACACTCTCCACTCCATCCTTGCTGATAAAGAATATCGTATGCCGATAGCCCCGTACCATTTCCGTTCGTACCTCCAACTGCACAGAAGTACATGGCGCCCGGGCCAAGGCCATTGATGGTGAGCTGATTGGAATAGAGATTATCGGATCCTGCGACCTGACTGTTGGTTCCACCCGTGGCAACGACAGGAGTGCCAGTCAGATTGCTATTGGTATAGCACTTAACCAGGGTCTTGGTGACCGGCTGAGTGTTGTACCAGGAAAAGGTAGCACTGGTGCTTCCGATATTGCTGACGGCAACATCCGCGGCCATATCTGACTGTGGATATGGCTCAATGCTGGCCGCTTGAGAGCCTGTATATTGATTGTGGGACGGCAGGATCGAGGAATCGGTTCCCGCGATAGCTCCCGTGCGCCAGCCGATATAATCGGCCATTCCTTTATAGAGCTGAGAGAATTCCTTGCTGGCACCATAGACATTGGCAAAGGCATGCTGGAACATGGTGTCGGCCGCGTCCCAGCATCGTGTCTGGCTGGTCGGCAGGATGCAGTTCTCGCCGCCGTTGATTGCGCCATACCACGCGTAGGCCGGCGCCAAGAGCATATTCAGATCCGATTGCTCATAGTTGTACATCTGTCGGCCATAAGGAACTACCCATAAGGTATACGGCAAGTTATAGTCGGAGCCGGTAAGATTGAATTCGCGGCTATAGGTCCAGTCCAACATCTTGCCGACTTCGATAGGGATACGACTGTCGGGAGACTGGCCCATGAACTGCATTACTTGCCAGTAATGGTACAGAGCCTCGGCGCGCAAACCAATATCGAACGATGCCAGACCCAAGCCAGAGCGATTAAACGGATTGTATTGAACTAGCTCTGCGATACCCGAAACGGCCAAGTCTACCCGGCGGGTGAGTTCATTGATGTTATTGTCGACTGGGGCGGAGCCTGTCATGACCCAATAGTTATAGAGTGCCTCAGTTTCATATTCCAGGTCACGCCATGTATCGGTTTCTGGAGCTACTCCATTCCAGATGATGCGCTGATTGACAGTCGCCCATCCGCCGCTGGGAGAGAAAAAAGGATAGAGAAAATACTCGACCGCGCGAGTATCCGGAAGCGATCCATCGCACCTGCTGTTAAAGCGATGACAGTGCATGTCATTGCCGTCGGTAAAGCGGTTCCACTCGCTGTCAGTGGTGTAGTGCGTATGGAATAACTGCCAGTCGCGCACCTGATCGTGTATCCGCTCAGCGATTGCAGTCCACCAGTTCGAACTACCAACGTTGGTCCAGCGAACTGTGCCATCGGATGTAATTCCGCCTATCGTGCTATTCCAGGATGGTGGATTATTCCCCGAATGTCCCGGCGTGCTCACCACTTCAATATTTGCGCCATCGGATGCTACTTGCCAGAGGCTATAGTTCTGACCAGCCTGCCAAGGGGTATTGATGGTCTTTAGCTCATCAGCTATGCCATAGGCCACTCGAGACCCGTCATAGTTCCACATCCCGTAGCCATTGACAGTCATGCTGGCCGAGAAGTTGTCGTTCAGATACTGGCCCGGCAGATTGACCTCGGAGCTCAGGAACTGTTGAGCATCCGCAGCCCCGTATTGCGCTAGATATTGCCAGTAGACAGCAAAGTTAGGTATGGGAGGATAGCTGGCCGGTGGAGTTGCGCTAAAGTTCGGCTGAGCATAGACGGAAAAAGTATAGCTGAAGTTAACCGGACTTCCCATGCTGTGCTGAGCACTGTCTGCAGCCTGCATGGTGACCGTAAGAGTGTGGTTGCCATTTCCCAAGGCTGGGGCAGCGGCGATTTGTACAAAGTTCACGCCGAGGCCGAAGGCATTCATTACGCTGGGCGAGTTCGAGACGAAGTAATGCCCGGCATAGGCGCCGGATTGTGCGATGTAGGTGTCGTAGTTCGCCGTGCTGGGACTGGGTACTTCAGAATTGTCGGCGATGTATTGGGTGCGAATGCCGGTATCATTGGCTCCCATGCCGCACTCACCGCCGGTGCCGCTCTGGGCACACATCTGGCCGTCGACAGTGATCGAGGTCACGAAGAGGTAGGAGGGTGCGACCGAGGTTGCGCCGGTCAGCCACTGATTGGAGACAGCGACATTGGTAGAGTGACCCGCATAGATGTAGGGCGCACTGCCGGTAACGAATGAGGTCCAGGAGAAGGTTGTGCCGGTGGGAGTTGCCGTGGTAAGCGACATGCCATTGCTTTGGCCATTCCCGATCGGAGCAACGCTATAGTTTGGGTCGGTCCGTTTGCAGTTGAATGGCGGCGGCCCACCACCGCTGGTCCCGGTGCTGCACGTGGCGACATTGAAGACGTACGTCTTGCCGCCGGGCATCAAGCCGCCAATCACTCCGCAATGCGAAGTCTGCATGGAGGCGTCGTAATACGGATAGTAATCCGCATCCGGCGAGTTGTAACTATTGACCGTGTAGTAAGTTTCGATCAGGAAATCGGCCGGATGTTGGGTCGAGGCGCAGACCTGCGCCTTAGTTGGATCACCGTTATACGGAGTTGTGACACTGGTTATGCACGGTACGTCGTTACCAGTACCCTTACCCGGATTCAAGCAGCCTTGCGCCTGAGCAGTCAGCGGCAAGAGGCAGGATAGAAACGAGAGCAGAAATAATGGCGAAATCCTATGGCTTGCACTCTTCAAAGTTGTTTCCCCCCGGCGACAGCTGTCGATGTGCACTGAGTACATCGGCTGGATTGGCTCCGAGTCACAGGAGATGAGGAATAAAACTGGTGGCCTGATTTCCAAACTGGCACTTCGTCCGTGGATTAGAAACTTCTAGGATAGGCGGGGCGGAGAGGCCGACTGGCGGAGCAACGCTCCGTTGCGGAGCGAGGCGAAGGTGAGTTGTTGCGGAGAAGAAAGCTGTGCCTGGCAAAGGATCGCTGGTTGGCTGGGAAAGTTGCAGGTCTGGCGCGCCCGGAGAGATTCGAACTCCCGACCTGATGCTCCGGAGGCATCCGCTCTATCCAGCTGAGCTACGGGCGCGCAGTAAGAAAATTATACATGTGGAGCGATGAGGTTGCGGAGCCGGCGGAATAAGTACGCCAGCTAAACAGGCTGCCGAGAAACTCGCAGCCGGGACTGACGTGTCGTCGGCTAAAACCAACTCGGAAAAGGAAACAAACGGCTTAGACTCTGGCGTGAAGGCCAGCTCTACTTGGACGCAACCCTTGACATCTGTCCTCTGACAATCTCTTCGCTACTTCTGCGAGTCTGGCTTGGTGGTGGACTGCTGCTCCTGCTTGGGCTTGGGGTCCTGCTTGCCGCCTTGATCGCTGTTGCCTTTGTGCAAGCCGCGAGTGGACATGCGCTCGGGAGTCAGCTTGTCGGCATCCTTAGCCGGAGCGGGCGGAGTTTTGGTCGTCGCCTTGGCCGAGCCGCTGGGCTTCTTCTTCTGCTGGTCCGAGCTTGGCTGACTTTGTGTCTGCTGAGCGAAGGCGATGGAAGGAATGGAAGCGGCCAGGCATATCGCAGCCAACAAAAGAATCGCGCGCCGTAATGAAGTCTTATGCATGGATTTTGCTCTCAAGCTCCTTCCATTCGAGCTTCTTTTCCCGCCAATCATCATACAGATGATGCACCAGGACAATGACCAGCACGGCCAGGACATCGATAGCGTAACCGCGCAGCGTCTGCGCCACATAGATGAGCGCAACGGCCAGAACCGCCAGCAGAAGGACGACCACTCCTCGATGCCGCTGCCGCGCTCGAAACGCGAACAGGATGATTAATGCGGCCAGCACCAAATCTGTGGCAGCGGCGATCCACCGACCGTGCGGCAGAGGCGACAGCGCTCTGTAGACCAGTACCAGGACCGCGCCGCCGATGATCAGAAGAAAAGCCCGCTGCCACCAATGCTCAACCCATAGCAGCTCGATCAGAATCACAAGCGCGGCGATCGCGACATCGATGCCGACGCCCTGCCAGCGGGTATAGGGCAACTGATAGCGATGTTCCAGCAGCGCCGTGATGTAATTGGCGTGAATGTACATTCCAACCATCGGTCCAGTGGGGCCGGGATGATAGTCCAGCCAATCGGTACCGGGCGTGCATTTGCTGGGATCCTTCGCATCGGGAATACATGCCGCGTGGCGATGGCCGCCGATCAGCACGATGTGATGGGCCAACTCACCAATCGCCTTGGGATCGTCATCAAAAACCTGGAGAGCCGAAACGTGGGGAAACCTGTAGGGATCTTCGGCGCCAGGCGGCACGTTCTGCGCCTTCTGGTTGTTCAGGTAATCCAGCACCGCCTGCTGCGGGTCGTCCGCAGAAGCGGCTTCGCGGTGATAGAAGTCGGGGACGAATCCTGCGTAGACAAACAGCTGACCGGTCTCGGTTGCGTTTGCCACCTTGTCACTCATGAGCCGGCGCTGACCCATCACATCGTCGTAGGCATTGGCAACCTGCAGAGCGAAGGACGGGCATAGCCGCTGATTGCTGATGTAGACAGTGAGAGGGACTTTGCGTGTGTCCTCTGGCTCCAGATCGAAGCCGGCCCGTGCGTGATAAGGATCGTCGTTCGGCACTTCGTCTGACGCTGCCTGGCAGTCGTAAATCGTGATCAGTGGTTGGTCGCAATGCTTCGAATCAAGAGCCGCATCTTTGCAGCACGGTTTCGAGTCCGGAGCCGCATTCTTGCAATAAGAGATATTGGGCAGCGGAGTCTTGCTCTTGTAGTCGAGCCCCTGCGTGAGCACAACCGGAATCCCCGCCTTATTTGCGGCAGCAATCGCTTCGAACAGGTCGCGATTCGAATCCTTCCGATTTAGATCGGTGCTGTCAAGCCTGTCGGCGACAAGGTTGATGTCCAGCGCGATGACAGCAGCATGAGCTTTGACCGCTCGATTGACGACGGCGGCCAGGAATTTGCGGTCGGTAATATCTTCGGTTCCGGTCAGATGAAGATGTCCGTAGAAGGTGTCATCATCGATTTCAACCCCGATGATTGGCGCCTCCAGTCCTTCGCGGTATTGCAAGTGAGACAGCCAGTCGAACGTCTGCAACTGCAAGGTCGCCAGGATCGGCAGCTGTTGCTTGATCTCCTCGAAGAAATAACTACAGGCGCCGACAAGCAGAACGGTGACCAGAATGCGCACCACGCGCTCGCGCGTGAGTCGCTCGCGGACGCGATCCCAAGTGCTTTTAGGAGATTCGGTCATCGTCGCGATCTAACAACTGAATTCCGGAATCGTAGCATTACGAGGTTGATGGAATGGCGACCCTAACCGCCGTTGGCGGCTTTCACGGCGCCAGTAGCGACGCCGATGACGATGTCGCCGCCCTGATCGCTCTGGCTCATCACCGGAGTCTGCTGCATCTTCCACTTCTGCTCGGCACGCGCAGAGACCTGCTGCTTCACGTACGGGAAAATCTTCGCCAGCGAATCCTGTCCCTGATTTTTGCGAAGTCCTTCCAGCAGATAGTAAGTGAAATAGCCGTGCCCCAGAGTGCTGTCCTCCAGAGATTCCTGATCGGCGGTGCTGGCAGCCAGGATGGCGCGACCGGTGCCTTGCGCGATGCGGTTCATCGTTTCTCTGGAAATCGACGCCGATGCGATGCCAGGCGCGACCAGTTTGGTGCCGCCTCCAGCCGCGGCCGCGCCGTAACAGGTATCGACGAAGATCGCCGCGCGCTGTGCCGCCACACGGGACGCGACCGTATTGGCCACGTCCACCATGGGCAGCGCGGTCGCAAACAGCGCGTCCTCGTTGTCCATGTTCTTCCCAACCTCGGTGTCGTAGGTAATGATGTAGTTCACGCCGCGCGTGTCCATCTCGCGCGAGGAGCCGTGCGTCGCGACGTAGATCACGACCAGGTCATCAGGCGCGGCGCTGCGGGCCAGCCAGTTCAGCTTCTCCTTGATGTTGCGCGTGGTCGCTTGGCTGTCGGTGAGCATTACTACGTGATCGTCCTTAAAGCGGCCATAGGCTGGATTCTTCAGCCAACTGGCAAATGCTGTCGCATCGGCTGCAGCATATTTCAGCTGATCAATCTCCGGCTGCTTAAATTTGCCGATGCCGACCACCAGCGCCCACTTCTCTCGCACACTGGTTGACGGCGGAACGTCGGGGCGGGTCGAGAGCGTGAAGGGATCGAGGCTTTGCTGCAGCGCTTCGGAGTTGTTGTCGCGGGCTTTTTGCAGCGAGTAGTCAGCTTTACGCGCGTTACCCAGCTTGCGCTCCAGCAGCGAGCGGTAGTACCAGGCGTCGCCCAGGCTCTCGCATTCGCCGATGGCGTGTTTCAGCAACTCGACGCCGTCCTCCATCGTCGAGGCGGTGGCGCCGGGAGGAACGCGTTCCAGCGCCTGGACCACGAGATCCTTGCCGGCACCGCAACGGTTCTGAGCGGAGGCCAGCGATGGGAAGACGAAGAGCGCGATAAGCAGCAGCGCGCAAGGAATTGATGTCCGAAGCAGGCGGTGGAAGGGCACGGCTTTACAGGCTGTTGAAAAACTCGATTGCGGATGCGTTTTGAAGGGGCGCAGCTTTAGCTGCGCCGTGCAAAGCTTCTGTTCTGTCATCCCGAGGAGGCCTTCAGGCCGACGAGGGATCTGCTTTTCGACTTTTGCAGCGGCCTGTTTAGCCGTGCCACAAGCGTACAAATCACGGTAGTGCGGCGCTTCAGCGCCGCGTGTCCGCTCTAAGAAGAATTGTAGGCCGGGCTTTAGCCCGGCGGAGCCAAAGACCGTGCAGCGAACTGCCGCCGGCTGAAGCCGGCTCCTATCTCGAATTGTAGAGCGAAACGCGGACCTGAAGGTCCGCCTTACCTGACTCCGAGCTGAAGCCCGGCGATCCCATCGGTACCATTGCCCGAGCTCGACCTTGATCGCACGGACCTGAATCTTCATTGCGCCGATGCCTTGTGCGATCCTTGGCGCGCACGCTGCTTCATCGCCGTCAGGATCTTGCCTTTCACGCCGTGGTTCGCCAGGTTGATCTCGCCGTTCACGCTGAGATCGAAGTCGACGTTGGCCGCGTTGCGGATGGTGTCGATGATGTTCTCTTCATCGAGGTTCGCCTTCACCAGCGCGATGACCTGATCGTTGGTCAGCGCTGGCCCTTTCGCCGCGGGCTTGGCCGCGGCGGAACTCTTCGCGCCGCTCGTCGCGTTGCTGCTGGACGAGGCCGTCGTTGTCGTTCCGCTGTGAGTCGTATGCGATGTCGAAGACTTGGTTGACTTGCTGGCGGTGGTCGTCGAGGAACTGCTGCTCGAAGCCGATGCCGATTGCGTCGGTTGCTCTGACAGCGTCTTGTAATGCGCAATGGCGGTTTCGATACGCGTCTGCGGCGTCAGAAAATATTTCTCATCCGGCTTGTCGTCGATCGCCTTGCCGTAATTGATGGCGGCGTTCTCCAGGTCCTTCTTCGCCGCCTTCGGATCCTCCGACCCATACGCCAGCGCCTCATAGGCAACGCCAATGTTGTAGAGCCGATACGCTTCCTCCGCTTTGTCGGGGAATGGCGTCATGGTCTCCAGCGTCTCCAGATTGCGGCTCCACAAGCCGGCGTCCGCCTGCTTGTTGGCATCGTCCAGCTTGCCGCGCGCCAGCAGCACCTCGACCGATTCGTCGGTGTTCACCAGCCGCGAAGCGATCTGCGAGACCACATCGTGCAGCAGCTTGTTGCGCAACTCGGCATCGGTCGGCGGAGTGTCGGCCTCGCTCTTGCCGTGCTTTATGCGGTTGAACGTGTTGCTGAGCGTGCCGGTGACGCCGCCTTTGGTTGAGCCGTTGGCATTGAACTCGTCGTCGAACTTGGCGGTGACGTTATACGAGTCCAGCGTGCGGCCGCTGCGGCGATCCTTGGCTGAGTAGGCGACCGTCAGCAGCCCGGTGTAGCGGGTGATGGTCTCGTTCTGCGGCTTCTTCGAGCCGAGCGCATAGGTCTGCTGCGTCGAGGTCGTCGGCTTGGGCTGCGCGTACTCCGTCACCGTGCAGGTGATCAGCGTGTCGGGATTCTTGTCCTCGACGCGCAGCCGTACGTCGTCCTTCATTAGTTCGGTTTCCAGCATGCTCTTCAGGTCGACCCCGATGTCTTCCTGAATGCCATGCGAGGTCACCTGGACCTCGAAGCTGTTGCCGGTGATATGCGCCGTCGGCGGCAGCTTGCGGTGGAGAACGATTTTCTTCTTGGTGGTGCCGAAGCCCTGCGCGTGCGCGGGAACGGGCAGCCCTGCCAGGACCGCACACACAAGGTACAGCAAAGGGGACTTAGAAATTCGCACGAAGTTGCGCCTGTGCCTCCCTTCACCTCGGAGGAGTTTTCTGTTTACCCGCGGGGAGAAGAAAGGGAAGTAGGGAGAATATAGCAAGATTCGCTGAGCGAGTCATGCTTTTTTCGGTTTTCCGTGTCCAGTAAACACCGCGCAGTTGCGCTCTTCCGGAAGTTGAAGATATCGCAAGCATTTCCAATGCTTTGCGAATTTACGGAAGGTTCACGGAGGTGCTCCGTATCGGAAGGAGGCGATTTCTGATCGGTGCCCCAGGTTCGCCCTTCCTTTGGGCTAACCTGGGGTGACTGCGCCAGCCATGGTTTTTCTCTTTAGCTGCCTCGAGCGGCCGTTCCGGCACCATCGCAACTCGTCATCGGACGATCTGGCTAACCGCTCGCAGCTCGCAGCTCGTGCCTCGAAGCTCGTGGCTGCTCTCACGCTGCCCGTTTTGCTCGCGTTCTCGCCGCCTTCTTTGCCGCCTGGCTGCGGCCTGCCGCTCCCTTGGTGCGCACGGCCTTTGCGGCTGCCTGCTTCCGCGCCGCACTACCGCGCTGCCGCGCAGTGCGACGCGCCTGCCGTGACAAAGCCGCATGCGACGCGGCATCTTTGCCCTCGCGCTTCAATGCTCCGCTCACCGCGCGCGAACGCTTGGCCGAAGTCTTCTTCCGCGACGTCGATTGTCCTTTGCGCTCGTCGCGCGCAGCCTTGGTGCGCGTCGCTTCCGAAGTCGAGCCTTTCTTAGGCGGAGCCAGCTTCACGCCCGCGCGGCGCGCCTTCGATAAGCCAATGGCGATCGCCTGCTGCGGCGAGCGGGCGCCGTGTTTGCCTTCGCGAACGTGATCCATCTCCTCTTTGACGAACTCGCCAGCCTGCGTACTCGGCGACTTGCCTTCGCGAGCATCTTCCTGCGCGCGTTCCAGTGTTTCCCTCTCCGGCATCAATTTCCTCCTGACAAAATTTGTTGGGCGCACTTAAGACGACAAGCAGCCCTTTTGTATTCAGGATGCAAGGCGTGAGGAGGGAGATGGATTGGTGATCTGCGCGGCGCGGAAAACTGCGAAGGCGACCGCACTCGAGATACGGTCGCCATTCGCAGCGCTTCACTAACAACTACAGCAGGAGATAACGCACCGGCGAATCGGGCTTCGCCAGGCACACATCGGCGTGAATTTCTTCTGCATCTTTCAAAGGCACATACTTGTCCGCTCGAATACTGAGCGAGCAAAACGTGCAGACGCTTTCTGTTTCGGATCGCCGATTGAAGATTGGCTGAGGGTCAGCCGAGGCAGGGTCAGTCATAGCAACTCCCAGTGCCGCAGAGTGTCAAAGGAGAACCGGGAGAACTCTGCCGGCATTAACCATTCGGACAGCTCCATGCTATCCAGCCCCAGGCAGAATCGCGGGTGACGCCAATCACCGTCCGACGTGCATCTGGCGCGAATTGGCGTGCAAAGAACCTCGGGTCTGACGAAGAGGACAGCTTCCTGCTCGCAACGTCGTCCAGACCAACAACTCGAAACCAGAAACTCGAAACTGACGACCGACAACCGACAACGCTTTTCAAGCCTCTCTCAGCGCCCTTGTGATCGGCATTCTTGCGGCGCGGAAGGCCGGCAGCAATCCGCCGACCAAGCCCATCAGCACCGCGAAGACGATGCCGAAGATGAGCACTGGCGGCGTGATCCGGAAGGCGAAAGCCATCTCGCTGAAGCTCTGCGTCTGCCCCGTGCCTGCGGTGTAGCCGTTCACGGCGAAGGCCAGCACGCAGCCGAGCAAGCCGCCGATCAGCGCCAGGATCACCGACTCCAAGACAAACGACACCAGAATGCTGAAGCGCGAGAAGCCCAGCGCGCGCAGCGTGCCGATCTCGCGCGTGCGCTGCGAAACGATGGCATACATCGTGTTCATCGCGCCAAAGACCGCACCGATCCCCATGACTACCGCAACGAACGCGGCCAATCCAATCAGCGCTCCCGCCACCGGGCCGGCCTGGTCTTCGTAATACTTCGGCTCCGAATCCACTTCCAGCTGCACGCGCGGGTTGGCGCGCACCTCCTTGTCGAATTCCGACAATGTGGCGGGGTTGGTCATGCGTACGGTCATCGAACTGCAGCCGCCGTTGCGCCCAATGGCCGGCCCCATGGCGTCAAAGTCGCCCCAGATCTCGCTTTCAAACGAGCTGCCCTCGGCGGTGAACAGGCCCACAACTTTGAAGTCGTGCCTCTGCACGCTGATGGTGTCGCCGATGTTGAGCCCGGTGACGCGATCGGCCATTTTCTTGCCGACGATGACCTCGTACAGCCCAGGCGTGAAATTCCGGCCCTCCACAATCTTGATGTTGTTGCGAACGTTGAACACCATCGGCTGTACGCCGCGGAAGGTAATGTTGGCCGGCTGGCCGTCGGAGCGGCGCGGCTTATTGGCGAGGATCACGACCTCGCACGACGACATGGGCTTGCCATTGCTGTCGCGCGCGACATGAGGATCGACGGCGATCACCTGCGCGTCCGCTACATTAATCCACGACGTCAGCTCGGACGTAGAACCTCGCTGCGTGATGATGCCATTCAGCGGCGATCCGGTGGACCGCAGCGCGATGCGAAAGCCGTTCTCCATCGCCAGTAGCGCAACGAATACGGCCACCACCAGCCCAATGCCGATGACCGCCAGCAGCGTCACCTTCCAGCGCTGGCGAAGATTGCGGATGTTGTATGAAAGTGGAAGAGCCATGTTGAACACCAGCAATTAGCAATTAGCCATTGGCAATTAGCGTCTATCGCCGCCGGGCCAGGGGCGAAAATAGATATGCCCCCCAAAAGGAAGCTGCCCACACGACTCCGAAGAAACTGACCCACATTGGCCGAGTCATTTCTACTCCCCAGACGATTCTTGCCTTCGACGCTAAGAGAAGGGCAATATCGAAAAGCATGAATATTGCGACGTAAATGGTGGCGCTCACCAACGCAAGTTTGAAAATCCAGGACATGTGGACCCTCCGTTCAGCCACGATCCAATCGCTAATTGCTAATTGCTAGTTGCTAGTTGCTTCCTTCCTCACACTTGCCGCAGCGTCTCCGTAATTCTTGCGCGATATCCCGTCATCGCCGGGAAAAATCCTGCGAACAGTCCCAGCAGCAGCGCGATCGCCACTCCGAAGGTCATCGTATGCGCCGAGAGTCCGAAGCTCGGATACTGCGCCACGATATCGCCCAGGAATGGAACCTGCGGCAGAATGTGTAGCGCTCCGGCGCTGATCAGCAATCCCACGCCGCCGCCCAGAACGCCGATCAGCAGCGCCTCGCTCAGGATCAGCGTCATTACCAGTCCGCTGGAAAAGCCCAACGTCTTCAGCACGGCAATCTCCTGCTGACGCTCGCGCACGGCGATGCTCATCGTGTTCGCCGTCACCAGCAAAATAGTGAACGCAACGGCCAGCCCAATGCCGTTCAGCAGAAACGCCAGGTTCCCGGCCATGGCAACAAATCCTGCCTGGAAGGCCTGCTCGGTCTCGGTCTTCGTCGCCGCATCGGTATTTTCAAACTGCGCGTCGATAGCTTTGCTGATCGCCCCCGCGTGGCTGGGATCGTCGATCTTCGACACCAGCCAGCCGATGCCGAGATTCCGTCCCGTCGCTTCGTAGAGGTAGTGGTAGTCGAAGTACATCGAGTTCAAGTCTGTGCCGGGATACTTCGCCTCATCGGTGTCGTAGATGCCGTCGACCACGAAGTCGAAGGGATGCCCGACACGATACGGCGGAATCGAGCTTTCCAGTTCGAAGGTGTCGCCCAACCTCCAGCCGAAGCGTTGCGCCAGCTTGCGCCCGACGATGGCGCCGCGCCGGTCGTGCAGCCATTTCTCCTTCTGGTCGGGCGGCAACATGAATTCGGGATAGACCTCGAGGAACGGTCCGGGCTCGGTCGCGATGTTAGCGAAGAAATTCTTGGGATCGCGATAGATGCCCCCGAACCACCAGTTCATGACAACTTCCTTCACGCCAGGAACCGCCTCGACTTTCTGCTTGTAGTTCAGCGGCAGATTGAACACCAGGCTGACGTAATGGCGCGTCACCAGGCGTCCGGCGTTGCCCGAGTGCAGTCCGAAATTCACCGCCTCCACCACCGTTTGCAACGTGCAGAACAGGAAGATGCACACCGACATCGCCAGCACCGTGGAGAGCGTGCGAATCCAGTTCTTGCGCAGATGTTTCAGAATCAGTGGGGCAAATTTCATAAAAGCAGCCGTTGGCATTTAGCACTTAGCATTTGGCCAATGCTCACGTGCAATCGGCAGCGGTCACAGAAACGCTTTGGCTAACTGCTAATTGCCAAGTGCCAAGTGCCGCGCCTTCAATTGCTCAACACTCCCTTATCCAGATGATGCTGCACGCGCGCTCTAGCTGCGGCGCGCGGATCGTGCGTTACCATCAGGATCGTCTTGTGAAATTCCTTGTTGAACGTCTCCATCAGCGTCAGAATTTCTTCGGCGCTCTGATGGTCAAGATCGCCAGTCGGCTCGTCGGCAACCAGCACCGTCGGATCGGTCACGACGGCGCGCGCGATAGCGACGCGCTGCTCCTGTCCGCCGGAGAGCTGCCGCGGATAATGCTTCGCGCGATCTTCCAGCCCGACAATGCGTAGCGCAGTCATCGCACGCTCGCGGCGCTCGCTTCCCGATAGCGAAGTGAGTAGCAGCGGCAACTCAACATTCTCTACCGCGTTGAGCACCGGGATCAGGTTGTAGAACTGAAAGATGAATCCGATGTTACGGCTGCGCCACTTCGCCAATTCGCCCTCCGACAGCGGCGTGAGATCGGTACCCGCGACCATAACTTTGCCTGACGTCACGCGGTCGATGCCGGCAATCAGGTTCAGCAGCGTCGTCTTGCCCGAGCCCGACGGCCCCATCAGCGCCACGAACTCGCCTTGCGGCACTTCGAGGTTGATGCCGTCGAGAACCTTGATCTGGATCTGGTCGCGCTGATACACCTTGCGCACATTCTGCACGCTGACGGCAGTCGTCGTGGCCGTGTTGGTTGTGCTCATGTTACTCCTGATGTTGCTCGCGATTTGCGATTGTCGCTCTTCGCTTGCATTCGCCAGTCGCTAAACAAAACTCGAGGGACCTGCTTCTCGCTTGGAAAGCGCGCCCTCATTCGCGCCCTGACGCCAACCTTTTTCTAGACTGGCTTCTGGCCACTGACCACTGGCCACTAGCTTTTCACCTTCACCACATCCCCGTCCTTCAACTTCTGCGGCGGATTGTTCACGATCGTCTCGCCGCCCGCCAGGCCTTGCTTCACGATGATCTGTCCGTGCAGATCGGCGCCCGTGGTGATGGGCATCGAGTGTGCGCGCTTGTCCTCAATCGCAAACACCGACTGTTTGCCATCGCGCGTGATCACCGCATCTTTCGGAACCGTGATGATGCGCACCGGCAAGGCGTCCGCACTCTGCGTCTTCTTCTGCGGCTGGAGGAATGTTACGTTGCAACTCATCTCCGGCCGCAGGTATTTATCTTTATCGAGAATCGAAACCTTCACCGTCACAGTCGCTTTGGTCCGGTCGGCAGTCGGAATCACCTGCCGCAAAATACCTTTGTAGGTATGATCCGGAATCGCTTGCACCGTGATCTCGGCCGGTTGATTGGGTTGCAGCTGGCCTACATTCGACTCGTTCACATCAACCTCGGCTTCCAGGGTATTCATGTCGGCGATGGCGACGATCGCTCCCGATGAGGTCGAGATGCTGACGCCCGGCGGAATCGGCGCAACGCTCTCGCCCGACTCGGTCATCTTCTTCACCACCACTCCGGCAAACGGCGCGCGCACGGTGGTGAAGTCCAGATAGGCCTGCTGGACCTGAAGATTGGCCTGATCCTGCTCGATGGCCGCCTGGGCGAGATTCACCTTCGACTTAGCAGCGTCCAGCGCGTCCTGCGAAACAACTTTGCTGCGATAGAGGTCCTGTTGCAGCCGCTCCTGACGCTCTGCCTCGGCGAGATCAGCCTTGGCGTAGTCGATATCGGCTTTGGCCTTGACGATTGCGGCCAGCGCATCGGCGTTGTCCAGCGTGGCCAGCACATCTCCCTCTTTCACCACGCTGCCCTCTTCTACCAGCAGCTTCGAGATGCGTCCCTGGATCTTCGACGAAACCACCGACTGCTTGCGCGCCACCAGGTAACCGGACGCGGTCAGGATCGGCGTTCCGGCGCTGGCCTCGCTGGCGCTCTCGACCTTGGGTTGCACCGTTTCGACCTCGACGGCTCCGAATACCGGATTCGACCGGACGTAATAAAATCCGGCGACAACGGCAACGCCGATCAGCACCAACACCACCAGCGGCGCGCGCCATCTGCCTCGGCGCGGCGCTTCGCGGTCGATGCGCAGCGATGCCAGTTCGTCCTTCAGTTCGCGCATAGGAACAACCTGGGGCCCGACTCTCTGTACGAATAGCATCGCATTGTTGCGGCAAGTTTAAAAGGGCTGCGCGGTGTCAGGGCAGAACCGTAGCGCAGCGCCTGCCGTCTTATACGATTGTGATTATCAGATGGTTTCCGCTGCGGATGTAGTGTGAATTGTCAGTGAGGGCGGATGACAATTGTCATAGCTGGATGATCGATCCGAATTACCTCTGCGACCACTGCCCCAGGCTGCTGTTCTCCCACTTGTGTCCCAGGCTGCTGCCATCCCACTTGTCCTCCCAGTGGTGAACAAACTTTGGCTCGTGGTGCGAGACGAACGACATGATGTCCGGCCAGAACTCATTCAGAATTCGCGCCTGCGCTACCGATCCCAAGCCCGTCAGGGCATTCTCCATGGTTCCCGACACGGTTTCATTGCGATAAGGAATGTAGGCGTTCGAGACTGCGGCCTGAATGAACTGGCTGAGGATGAGCGAGGTATTGACCACGTTGCGACCATCGTCGCTGCGCCCGATCAGTACGCGGCTGGCCGCATAGGCGAGCCGCTGCGAGAACTCCGTCTGCGTTGCGCGAAAGTATCGCGGATCCTGATGCAGCAGCGTGGGCAAAGCAAATGTTCCGAAGAACGATGCGCTCTCCGCGCCTGCGGTGGCTGCGGCCAGTCGCTTGCCATAGCCGCCCATCCCTCCGCCGAAGCTGGGATATGCACCTGTAGCCTGCGCGATCAGTGAGTCCGAAATCGCGCCGCTGATGGTGTCGAATGAGTAGGCGCGCTGCACAAACAGGTCAAACTTCTGCTGCTTGGTCAGCGGAACATACGACGGCGCATCGGGCAACGGCTGGCCGGGCACGAAGTTTCGCGCCATCTTCGCCAGATTGTCATGGCTGAAGGTGCCTTTGATTGCCGCCGAGCTGAATTGCAGATGATCGAAAGCGTAGGTCTTCGTTGCGGCGAGCACCGGCGCACTGGCTTGCGTGCATACTGCCGCCGGCGCTTCCGTCAGCGTCGCTTTGTATAAAGATTGACTGGCAGGCAATCCAAGAGCAGCGGCGGAAAGGTCGGCATCGACCGCAACCGGCATCCGTACTGTGGAGGCTGAGCTCGGGGCAGCTGCCCTGGGATACGCCGGCGGCAGCGCGAACACATTCCCGCTGCTCGCCATGACCTGCGCTTGCTGCGCGGCCAACGGCGAAATCCACAACCCCAACGACAGACAAAATACCGCGCGGACACCCATCTTGCCACCCGGCCCCAAAGCTTCGTAGCGTGCATTATCTATGAAGTTGGACCGCTGGAAAAGGGTGTTTCTTCACTTAGGACATTAATTTTCTAGCAGTGGCAACCTAACACTTTTAGGCAGATTCAGTCTTGTGATCGCCATGGATTCCCACTTCAGCCCGCGACCATCGGAATTCGGTTTTTCCACGCCGCCGCCGCTAGGCGAAGCTGGCCGCTCCAGATATGATGTCCAGATGGCACAACGACCCAGCTTTGTACTGGCAATCCTGCCAATCCTGCTTGTCACCCTGCTATTCGGTTGCAAGCCACGGCCCAAGTCTTCGACGGTGGTAGTACACCTTCTGCGCGATCTTCGCTCGCCTTATGGTAGCGACATGGATCGCAGGATTCTGGATTTTCAAGGCAGCAATCCCCGCATGGCGTCCGGCGCTCCCATCATCATTCAGAGCGAAACCGGCGACTACAAAGACATGCTCTCGCGGCAAACCGCCACTACCGAGAACATCGATCTCATCATTCTCAATTCTTCCGATGATGCTCAGTCCAGCGTCGCTCTCCAAGCCGCTCTGCCGCAGGCCAGCAACGTTTGCGCAGGATTGAAGGCGTGTCCGACGGCCGTGCCGGCAATCATTCCCCAACAAATATCGGGGAACGAGCGCGAAGCAGCGCAGAAATTCGTCAACTTCCTGCAGAAGTCGCCGTCGTGAAGCAGCAATTAGCAATTAGCTTCGAGCCGCGAGCTACGAGCCTTGGGTGGAGCACACCTTCAGGCGTGCATTCACGCTGAAGCATCTAGCATCGGTTTTCGCCGCTGAGGTAACTCTCCGGATCACGGCAGCAAATCACTACTCCCGCTCATACTTCATCGGGTGGTTGGGATCACGCTTCATGATCAGCGTTGTCCCATCGATGGTCAGTCGTTCGTCCTTGAAGATGGTCTCGGTCATGGCTTCACCGTTGATCTCGAAATAGTAGTCTTTCTTTGACGGATCAATTTTGAATGGCGCAGACTGCGCCTCATAGACGCGCACTTGCAGGACAATGGCACGCGCTTTCGGATCGTCGGCAAACGCGGCCATGCCATCTCTGTCTGTCGTCGTGTTCTGCGGGTTATCGCCTGCGTGGGGGATATCACTCGTCAGCAGATACGTGTCGATGTTCTCCACGCCCTTGCCGTTCTTGCCCAGCGCGAACACGCGAATCTTGCCCGGCTTGCCCGCTTCGCTGCGCAGGAAGCGAAACGCTTCCTCTTCTTTGTCGGTGCTATGCAGGACCACCGCGTTGCCGTCACGATGCCAGGTGCCTTTGGCCCAATAGTCGGCCGCGCCGTAAGCCAGCTCCCACTGGAAGTTGCCGTCGGGCTTGAGGACCATTTCCGAGCCGACCTCCATCACCCCGCGCAAATAGTAATGACCAGCCATATCCTGGGCGCGTGCAGTAACGGCAATCAGGGCCAGCAACACGACAGCTGCAACCTTCATGATGTTTCTCACTTTCAGAAACAGATGCCTTATGACTGACGTGTCTTCGCGGACGTTTTTTTCGCCGGTGCTTTCTTTGCCGCCGTCCCCGCCATCGGCAGCGCCTTCATCTCCGCCGCGCGCCACAAATACCAGCTGGCGACGCTGCGATACGGACTCCAGCGCTCGCCGTACGCCACTCAGCTCCTTCGGCTTGGGAAGCTCCTCCAGCTTGCGCATTCGCGCAAAACCTTTGCGGACACCGTAGTCATCGACAGGCAGCACATCGGGACGTCCCAGCCGGAAGATCAGCAACATCTCTACCGTCCAGCGCCCGATGCCGCGCACGGTGTCGAGCCGCTCGATCAGTTCCTCATCGCTCATGCGATGCGCCTGCTGCACCGTCGGCACCGTGCCGTCGAGCGTCTTGGCCGCGAGATCGCGAATCGCCAGCATCTTGCTGCGAGACAATCCTGCCGACCGCAGGAGTTCCTCCGATGCCGCCAGAATTTGCTCCGGTGTAGGGAATCCATCGACCAGCCCGCGCCGCGTGCGAATGCGCTGCGTGTTCTCCGGGAACAGCGCCTTCACCCGCCCGGTGATGGTCGCGGCAACCTTACCGTTGAGCTGCTGGTAGATAATCGCCTCCAGCAGCGCGGCGAAAATGCTCTGTGTTGTCTCCTGCATGAGCCGGCATGGCCCCGATTGCGCAATGATCCGCGCCAGTTGGCGGTCCACGCGGGAAAGATGTTCGCAGGCAGCGGTGTGGTCAAGTTTCTTGGGCATAAAATCGATTTGTGATGGTGTCTGTGGAATGGTAAAACTCCGTGAATCAGTCGATCCAACCCGAATCGCAGATCCACGATCAACCCACGATTCACGATCCACCGCTTTCTTCTAGTGCCGCAATCGTCTCCTCATCCACATCCCACTTCTTCAGTATGCGGAAAATCACGCGACTGGCAAAGCCGGCGCGGACCAGTGTACGAAAAACGCGGGCAGCCTGCTTCTGATCTGCCGGTTTCACGATTCGTTTGCGCCGCAGAAACTCGCGCGCCAGCTGCTCCTCGTTGACCTCGTCGTAAGCGGCGCCGACCACCTTCTCAATGATGTCGGCGTGTACGCCCTTGACTTTCAGATCCTGTACTACCCGCATCCGTCCGAACTTCTCATTCTCCTTCCGCAAGCGCGAGTAACTCTCGGCATAGCTGCTGTCGTTGAGATAGCTTTGGGCCTTCAGCCGCATGACGACCAGCTCGATGAGTAAGTCGCCCTCCGGCTGGGTAGAAACGCGATTGCGCATCAGCCGCTTGATCTCGGCGACCGTGCGCATCCGCCGCCCCAGCGCGCCGATGGCGTATTCATACAGCGACTCCTCGTCGTACGTCTTCGCCGTGCGCTTGAAAGGCATGCAGGGATTATAGGTGGGATTTCGAAGATAAGAGTCGGTGCCCCAGGTTCGCGTCCTTCTTTTGGACGCTAACCTGGGACTGCCTTCACGCCAGATCGAACACCAGAAACTCCGCCGCTCCATTGCCGCTCTTGCTGGCAATCTTCAGATTGCTCTCACGGCTGATCGCAGCTCCATCGCCCTTGGTCAGCTTGGTGCCGTTGACATCAAGCTCCCCCCTGATCAGCTGCACCCAAGCATGGCGCTGCGGTTTCAGTTCCAGCTCCACCGACTTGCCGCTGTCCAGCACCGACGCGTAGACACTCGCATTCTGGTTGATCGTCGTCGACCCATCACGCCCGTCATGCGATGCGATCAGCCGCAACCGGTTCTTCTTCTCTTCGGTCGAGAACGTCCGGTCCTCATAGCTGGGCTTCAATCCCTCGGCCTCGGGCAGGATCCAGATCTGCAGGAGGTGCACCGGCTTGTCCGACTGATTTACCTCGCTGTGCATCACTCCCGTACCCGCCGACATGCGCTGCACGTCGTTGCGTTTGATGGTCGCGCCGCGCCCCATCGAGTCGCGATGGCTCAGCTCGCCATCGATGATGTAGGTGAGGATCTCCATGTCGCGATGCGGATGCTTGCCAAATCCGCGTCCCGCGCTGACGACGTCTTCGTTAATGACCCGCAGGTCGCGAAAGCCCATGTGCCCGGGATCGTAGTAGTCGGAAAACGAAAAGCTGTAATGGGTGTCCAGCCAGCCGTGGTTGGCGTGGCCGCGCTCTGCCGATGGCCTGACGGTGATCATGTGCTTGCTCCAGTGGAAAGGGCACACCGTCGAGTGTGCCCCTCATCGCTCTTTCTTACTCGCTGACTATTGGATGCTGGAAGCGCGCAAAAGTAGCAAATGTGTTACAACACGTAAATCATTGTATGCCCGCATTTTCCGCGGCCAGCTTTCCCAGTACGCTCCAATCGTGCTGGTCGAAGCCGCGCCCGATGGCCATCAGCATATGGTCGCGCACCAGGCTGGCGATCGGCAGGGGCGCGTCGACGTTCTCGGCCGCAAGCAGCGCCAGCTTGACGTCTTTCAGTCCCAGCCTCAAGGCAAAGCCGGCCTTCTCATGCTTGGCATCGGCAATGAGCCCGCCGTAGGTCTTGTAAACCGGCGCCGCAAACAGCGTGTTGGTGAGGAAGTCGACAAACTGATGCGGCTCGATGCCGTACTTGCGGGTCAGCGCGATCGCCTCGCTCAGCGACTCGATGACCGCAGCGATCAGGAAATTTCCGCTGAGCTTGACCACGTTGGCCATCTCCGGCTTCTCGCCTATCACGAAGACGCGCTGGCCAACCACCTCCAGGATCGGCATGCAGCGATCGATCACACCCTTCGCACCCGCGGCCGCAACGAACAGCTTGCCTGCCTCGGCGGCATCCGGGCGCCCAAAGACCGGCGCGGCAATGTACTGCTGACCGAGCTTGCCATGCTCTTCGGCCAGCTTCTTCGAGAGGTCGACGCTGATGGTGCTCATCGAGATGTGGGTAGCGCCGCGCGGCAGGTTGTCGATTACGCCACCCGCATGCAGCACCGCCGACTCGACTGCGTGATCGTCGGCCAGCATAGTCACAACGACCTCTGCCTGCTTCACCGCCTCCCCAGGTGACTGGCTGACCTGCGCTCCTTCCGCGCGCAGCGGCTCGGCCTTCGCCAGCGTACGGTTCCACACCGTGAGGTCGTGCCTGGCACGAATCAGCTGCCGCGCCATCGGCGCTCCCATGTTTCCTAAGCCAAGAAATGCGATTTTCATGATGCCCTCCGTTCTAAGTAACAGGGCTTATGGATGTCTGAGGTCGGTGGTTCGTTGCGCGATTAAAGGCCGCTATCGCAGCTCCGCCGCCGGCGAAGAGCGAACAGCGAAGAGCGAATAGCGCCCCCGCGAACTCTGGCCACTTTTGCATTTGCCCTCCGCCCATGTATCATGCCTTCTGTTTTGTCCGCGATACCTGTGATCGATCCTGCCCACCGGACGCGCGAAGAGCGCCGGACCTTTGGCCGTTCCCTGCGCACCCGGGTCAAGCGTGTCGACCAGGGTGTTTGGAGCCCGAAGCAGCGCACCTTCGACGTCGTCGATCTCCTCCACGAAGCCAACCGCACCCGCATTGCCCACCTGCTGCCCATCAAGTACGCGCGCATGGCGGCGTCGCCATTCGGCTTCTTTCGCGGTGCTGTGCCATTAATGGCCGCCGATCTTGCGCCTCTGCCCTATACCGGCTTGATGACCCGCATCTGCGGCGACGCTCACGTCCAAAATCTCGGCGCCTTCGAAGCCCCCGATGGCCGCCTCATCTTCGACATCAACGACTTCGATGAGAGCGTGATTGGCCCGTGGGAGTGGGATGTCAAGCGCATGGCGGCGAGCCTGATTCTGGCCGGGCGCGAAGCCGGCAACTCCGATAAGGTTTGCAAGGAGGCGGTGCTCGCCTTCGTGGAGCGCTATCGCGAATTCATGCGCATGTTCTCCGAGATGGCGATGGTGGATTTGGCGCGCTTCCAGATCTATCGCGTCGTCTCGCCGGTGAAGTCGGTGTTGCGCAAAGCCGAGCGCGCCACGCCGCAAAACAACCTTCGTAAGCTGACCATCTTCGCCAACGGCAAGCATCGCTTTCGCGAGCAGAAACCGACGCAGTTCCACGTCCGCCGCGTCGAAGCCAACACGGTGATTGAGTCGCTCGACGCTTACGTCAAGACGCTTTTGCCGGAGCGTGCACATTTCTTCCTCCAGTATCAGCCGGAAGATGTAGCCTTTCGCGTCGTCGGCACGGGCAGCGTCGGCACGCGCGACTACATCGTGCTTATGTTTGCCGGCGCCGTCGCCGATCCACTCTTCATCCAGATCAAGGAGGAACCGCCATCGGCGTACGCCGCTTATGTCGCGCCCGGAAGCGTGGCAGCGCATCAGGGGCAGCGCGTCATCGAGGGCCAGCGTGCCATGCAGATGCAGTCCGACCTGTTTCTGGGATGGACCTCGATTGAGGGTCGCGACTACATCGTTCGCCAGTTGCGCGATCATAAGGCCGCGCATCGAGGACGAGGACTTGAAGGGCAATGGTCTGGTGCAGTACGCGCACATGGTGGGCGAACTCCTGGCCAAGGGCCACGCCCGCTCCGGCGATCCCTGCGCGTTGGCGGGATATCTCGGCATGTCCGATCGCTTCGACGATGCGATGGTGAGGTTCGGCATCACCTATGCCAACCAGACAGTGAAGGATTGGGAGGCGCTGCGGCACGCGATCCGCGTCGGCAGAGTCAAGGCTGCTGCAGAGCTTGAGACGTCAAAGCAGGAACCTGCCAAGAAGAAATCTGCTAAGAAGAAAGCTGCGGCAAAGACGTAGCGTCACTTCGGATGACGCTGGCACCGTTTGATGACGCCGGCACCGTTGTTGCCAGGCCGGGCCGCTCTGGAACCGGACTCGATTTCCAACTCATTAAATTGTCCATCCCGATTCTTGTTTCTCGCGTCTATTAATTGGAGTGATAATACTGGTATGCGGCGCTGGGTTCTGAGTGCGGGTTTGTGCGCTCTGCTCACGCTCCCGGTCTGGGGACAGCGAGGCGGCGGCGGCCACGGAGGTATGGGTGGCGGCGGTCACGGGTTCTCGGGCGGAGGCGGCGGTTACGCTGCGCATGGCTCCGCCGGCTACGGCTACCACGGCCCGGTTGGTGGCTATCGCGCTCCTTCCTATTCCGGCGGTTATCGCGCGCCCGGCTACGCTGGCGCCAATCGCGCACCCTACTGGAACAATGGCTATCGCGGCTACTCCAACGGCTATCGATATCCGTACGCCTGGGGCGGGCGTGGTTATGGCTACGGTTGGGGCTGGCGCGGATATCCCTATCGCGGGGGATGGGGATGGGGTTATCCCTGGTGGGGATGGGGCTGGGGCAGCGCGTGGTGGCCCGGATGGGGTGGGGGCTGGGACTGGGGCGCCTGGGACAACTCGTTTGACTACCCGTCCGATAACTACGCGGCTTCGAACTATCAGGCGCAGAACTATCAGGCTCAGCCTTATGTCTACGCGACTCCCGACTCCAGCTATTCGCCGGACAGCCAGACTCAGGACGAGGTCAGCAACCTGAGAAGTGAAGTCGACCAGTTGCGCGCGCAGCAGGAGAGCGCCAACCAGTCCAAAGCGCAAATTCACGCCGCGACCGTGCTGGTCTACCGCGACGGCCACACCGAAGAAGTCGAGAACTACGCCGTTGTCGGCCAGACGATCTGGATCTTCAACGAGTCGCACGCCCGGAAGGTTCCACTCTCCGATCTGAATCTTGCCGCCACCAAGCGCGACAACGAAGACCGCGGCATCGAGTTCGTCGTCCCCAGCTCACGCTGAGCCAGTTTTTCCCCGATATCGACACCTGGTTAAGATACCGTTTTCAGCGCCGATGCCGCGTGCGGCGCAATCATCGAGCGCCTAAGGCGCGAAACAAGAGAGCCCAGCGCTTCAGCGCTGGGTAGCTTGGATTTATTGGGTCGGAGCCCCTTCAGGGGCGGCACAATTCTTTCACGAGGACCGGCTGAATCTCCTCGTCACCAGCGCAATCGGAATCCCCACAAAAACTATGTGCGAGAACAGCAGGTTCGCCAGTGCTGCCGGCGATAACGGAGGCTGCTTCGGCGCCGCCGACAACGGCACCACAACGTAATGCATAAAAACAAAGACTCCGACGCCATACGCTGGTCCCCATAGCAGCGGCCTCCGCAACACCATCGGCAACCTCAAGCTCAGCACATAGAACACTGCTGCCGCACCAATCGCGATGACGAAGTGAAAGAAAACTCCGAGCAGCGCTGTCGCTATTCCACCATCAAACGACTTCACTCCCAGCGCCCCGCTGGCGATGAACTGAAATACGCGAACGGCCGATCTGCCGCTCATCCACGCGATATACACGACCGCATCCATGCCGTCGAGAAATCCCGCGATCAGCCCGGCGGCAAGGATGGTCTTGAAGGGGTGATTTGGATGAAGCGGCATGTCAGACATTGCCTGAGACTGTAATTGATTTTCGCCCTCATCGGTTCTGCTATGGGACCAACCGACGCACGATGTCGTTCGGTGGCTGGCTACAGGCTACATTTCAACTATGCGGTCATCCTGAGAGCAGTCGAAAGATCTGCGATATCCAATTTCCAGTACCGCTTCTGATTCCGGCCCTGGTTTTATTGCACTATTCACGCTGCATTTACTTCCTTGTCAACATCCTTCTCCACACTGGTGTCATGAGCCGCAGAAGCTCGGTCACTGAGCGCGCTGGTGTCGATGGCTACGATTCGCACTGAAGGCTTGTTGGAATCGCTAGGGCTGCAACGTAGCGCACATATTCCTGTTGATCAGCTTCCTTTCACCGCTCACGACGCCACCGCCGGCAGCGAGGACGAACTCCAGGCCGTAGTCGTCGGATCATCCGAGCAGTGCGACCTCCCGCTCAGCATTCGCGAGTCGCGCTTCTTTCAGAACATCGCCCGCCGCAGTGCCAGCGGTGAAGCGCCGCGCCGCACCTTGCTCGAGCTGGAAGCCTTTCTAAACGACACGTGTAACGTCTGGGAGAACAGCTGGATTCGCTTTCCCGAGTCGCGCCTCAGTCGGCACGCGCGGCATGTTTTTCAATCCGATTTGCAGGTTGCGCGCGATGGGGCCATCGGCGAGCGTTCCGATGCAGCACGCTTTCGTTTCACGCAAGCCGGCGAGCCCTGGCTCCGCATTCCCATTAGCTACGCGCTCAAGCTGGCGCTCGCTGATCTGGTCGGCACACAACCGCATATGCCCGAGCCGATGCGTCAGGAAGCTTCGCGCCTGATGCGTCACTTCCTCAACGACAACACTTCGCCTGAGACGACCTCGTTCCACATTGTTGCCGCCGAAGGCGAGCGCTCGCTGGGCGAGCAGCTGGCGCGCGACGCTGCTCGCCGATTTCTCTTCACCTCCCTCTTGATCTCATGGGCGAATCAGCGCTTCGGACTGCGGGAGACCGGACAGCGCGCGCTGGTTTATCACGCGCCGGTGCCTTCGGTGCATCAGGAAGAGCTTTCGTCGTGCTTGTCCGATTCGTTCTATCGCGAGCTCTTTATGAGCCCTTGTCTTTCCGGCTGGAGCGACGGGGAGGCGAAGTATCAGTACATGCACCTGTGCCATCAGGTGCTGAGCCGCAGCCAGCTCAACGCGGTCGCCAAGCTGCGCGAGGCCGGCATCATCGCCAACGACCTCATCGTGCTGCCCAGCCTCTCGAATGTGAGCCTGGCGAACAACGGCATTCACATCAGCATCGGCAGCCGCTCGCTCGATCAGCAGCTGCGATGTAGTGACGTTCTGCCTGAGGATGAAAAGCGACTCGGCGACCTCGCGATCAAAATCTACGAACACTTTCTCGCACTCTTCGTCGGCACCTACACCGCAGCTCCCTATCGCATCGCCTTCAACCAGTTTCATCCCGAGCGGCTGTTGTCGTTCCTGCCGCACGAACTCGACTTCTCACACCTGCGACTGCTGTGGCGCGAGTGGAAGGAGAAAGCGCAGCTCAGCCTCTGCGGACATCCACTGACGCCCTACGGGCCGCGTTGGCTCGACAGCATGGCGGCGAAGCTCTTCCGCCTGCGCGGCGACTGCGTGCCCGATGCGCGCCTGCTGACTTATCCCGTCGCGTGGCTGGCGACCGAGCATTCCTCGGCGCTGGATGGAAGCGCAGGCAACATTCAGCGGTTGTCGTCAGAGCTGGACGAACTCGGCATCGTTGATCGGAAGATGTCGTTTTACATGCCACTGCGGCTGCGCGAGCAGGCGCGCGATGGCTACTCCGGCTTCGAAGCGCGCTACTACAGCCTGTTTCCCAGCTATGACGGCGACATGGCGCCCGCGGCGAACCTGCAGCAGTTTCTCCTGGCGCTGTCGTACCGGCTGGCGATGCAGGGTGACGTTACGCACCAGCAGATCCCTGACGATCCCACTTTCGAAAGCGAGCGCCGGCAGCCCTTCTTCTTCTCCGCCGCAGGAGTGCCGGCGTTTTACGTCCGTCGCGATTCGCGCAATCAGTTCCTCGCCGAAATCCTGCGCCGTTGCAAGAAGACGCGCACCAGCCGCCGCCATCCGGGGTACTTCCGAGTCTCGATACGCGATTACCGCCGAGCATTGCTGACCTATATCGACGAGACTGCGGGCGATCTTGTCGAAGCTATGAACATGCGGACGACGTTGTCCGATCTCGCTAGCCGCTGCGACGACGAACAGCAGCAGGCAAGCCATCGATTGCTGGCCGGGATCCTGGGCGACTCCGGCACAGACCCAATGCGCCTTGAAGCTCGCGAATTCAATCGCATGGCCGAAGCGTTCTACCGCGAGAATCTGCGCTGCCAGCATCTGCGCGAGGCTATAGCTCATATGCGCGAAGACATTAGTGAACTGGAGCGAAGCGCCGTCGGCGAAGTGCGAGGGGCTTTGCGTCACGGAGTCCGGATCCAAGACCCGGAGCGCTTTCTCGCCAGCGTCGAAGAGCGAATTGTGAGCGATCAGCTCTCGCTGCACGAAACTTCTTCGCTGCTCAACCTGATGATCTTGCTGAGCTGCCGGGATCGTCTCCGCACCGCGCAGGAAAAACCATGAGCCAGTCCAAGCACCAGTACATCGACCGCGCTTCCGGCAATGTTGTTCGCGAGCATCTGCTGGGAAATTCGGTGATTAGCGCGCTGTATTCTCCCGCGCTGGAGAAAGCGCCGCTGCTGACGCGACTTGCGTCCAGTCGCTATGTCTCGCGCATGCTGGGCTATTTGAACTACGACAACGTGCTCTCCTCGCGCGCCACCGGCATGTTGAAGTTCCTGCGCGACTCTGGAATTCAGCTCTCCGAATTCGTCGGCAACTTGTCGGAGTACGACACCGCGCGCAAAATATTCGAGCGCCAGATTCGCTATTGGAATTGCCGCCCGATGCCGGCTGATCCGCGTGCCATTGTTTGTCCCGCGGATTCGCGGGCGCTGCTCGGCTCGATGAAGGAATCTTCCGGCCTGTATCTCAAGCAGAAGTTCTTTTCGTTTCCTGAACTCCTGGGCGATGGCTCACCCTGGCAGCGTTCGTTTGAAGGCGGCGACTATGCTGTCTTTCGCCTGACGCCGGAAAAGTATCACTACACGCACAGCCCTGCGTCCGGCCGCGTGCTCGATTTCTATTCCGTCGAAGGCCGTTATTTTCCGTGCAATCCCAATGCAGCCGTGCAATTGATCAGCCCGGTGTCCAAGAATCGCCGCGTGGTTACGATCCTGGAAACAGATTGTCCCAACGGCTCAGCCGTCGGCCGCATTGCGATGATCGAGGTCGTCGCGCTGATGATCGGGCAGATCGAGCAACGTTACAGCGAAGATCGCTACGAAAACCCGCGATCGATGCAGAAGGGAATGATGCTGCGCGCCGGTGCGCCGAAGGCGCTGTTTCGTCCCGGCAGCAGCACGGTCGTGCTTCTGTTTCAGCCGAATCGCATTCAGTTTGCCAACGACCTGATCGACAACCAGCATCGCGGCGGCGTGCAGAGCCGTTTCTCGCTGACCTTGGGCTCGCCGCTCGCGGAAACCGACGTCGCCGTGCGCTCGCTGCTGGCGTTGCCGGCCTGAGGAGGAACTATGCTGAACATCGCCTTCGTCGCCGCTCTCGCTCTTGGGCTCTACGCTCTGATTGCCTGGGGCGTGCGAACGCTTCCCGCAGAAGGGTGGCAGATGATGGCTGCCGTGCCCATTGCCAAGTCGGCCGACGGCACCTGGCGCGGTCTGAATCTCACCTTCTATGGTTTCTTTAGCGCGACGGGCAACGTCTTCGCTTTCGCCCTCATGCTGCTGCTGCTGGGCTCGGTCGGCTTTCCTGCGATGATCAGTCTGCTGCTGGTGGCCTTTGTGATCGTGTTGTGCGTGCCATCTTCGCGACTGATCGCGAGCATCGTCGAGCGCAAGCGCAACACCTTCACGATTGCCGGCGCGGCTTTTGTCGCGACCATCGCGCTGCCGCTGCTGCTGATTGCTCTGAGGCCGCTCGCCTGGCATTTCCTTCACCGCGAATTTTTGATAATGCCGATCTTCGCCGCGGCGGCGATCTCCTATGCGCTGGGCGAATCCGTCGGACGCCTGGCCTGCCTGAGCTTTGGGTGCTGCTACGGCATGCCGTTGCGGGACGCGAATCCCACGGTTGCGCGGCTCTTCCAGACCCACAATCTCGTGATTCGCGGTTCGACCAGGAAGGCCGCTTATGCTTCGGGATTAGCAGGCGAGCCACTCATTCCAGTGCAGGCAATCACGTCGGCGATCTTCGCGATCGCCGGCTTGGTGGGAGTCGCGCTGTTCCTGACGCAACGGTTTCGCCTGGCCGCCCTTATTCCCGTCACCGCGACCTGGGGATGGCGCGCCTGCTCGGAATGGCTGCGCGCTGACTATCGCGGTACGTCTCGCATCTCGATTTATCAGCTGATGGCGATCGTCTCGGTGATCTACCTTGGCGCGTTCGTTCTGCTGATGCCGATCACTGTGCCCCTCTTGCCCGACCTGTCGGCGGGATTTGCGCAGGTGACTTCCGCGTCCGTGATTCTGTTATTGCAACTCGTGTGGGTCGCGCTGTTCCTTTACTACGGACGCAGCCGCGTCACCGCGTCAACGTTGTCGTTCCACGTCGTCGCGGATCGAATCTAAGGTGGATTGCGCCTGAAGGCGTGCTCCACCCCGCCGCTCTGCCTAGAAAATCACCTTTGCGGCAAACTGCACGCCGCGCGGACCGCCGCTGCCCAGGAACGGGATTGCCAATTCCCACATCGCCGGTGGCAGTCAGCGCATAATAGCCCACGCCGCGTCCATTCGCGGGGCTGATGCCATTCACGCCCGGATCAGCGATGAAGTTCGGCAGTTCGGGATTGGAGAAGTTGGGATGGTTGAAGATGTTGAAGAACTCCGCGCGCAGCTGCAGAGTCGTCCGCTCGGTCATTTTCGTGTCCTTGAACGACCGCGAAGTTGAACTCCTTGAACGGTGGGCCAATCAGGGCATTGCGTCCCAGATTGCCGAAGTGGCGAGTGCCGGTCAGGCAGGCGGTTTCGCTAGTCGAACCAGTGCGCCGTCGTGTTTCCGAACGTGCACGGCACTTGGAAATTTGCCAGGTTGAGAAATTGCGAAGGCGAGCCGCCGTATTGGATCGAGCCTACGACCTCCGGGCGGTCGAAGCCTTCACCCGAGCCGGAGTAATCGCCTTCGAAGTTGTAGTTCAGCGTGAACGGCTGGCCGCTTTGCAGCGTGGCTGTTCCGTCAATGCCCCAGCCGCTCTTCAGCCGCGAAGGGCTAGAGCTGGGGAACTGGTAGGTGTAAAGCCAGCTGAAGCGATTGCGAATGTCGTAATTCGAATTGCCCTTCTCGGCCAGTGGATTGAGACTATTGTCGGGCTGCGACGCGTTGGGGATGAAATCCTCCAGATCGCTGGCGTTGTCGATCGCGTGTGACCACACATAGTTCACCTGGGTCGACAAACCGTGCCACGAGTTGATGCGGAAGGTCGTCTGCAACGCGTTGTAGTTAGAGAACGCGCTCGATGATTCCTGGTTCACATAGAAGAAGTTCGGATACGCCGTCCGCGGCACGCCGTAGCCCGCGATGGGGCAATTCGGATACACGTAGGGCGCGACGCACTGGCTCACATCGAACGCCGTGATCTGCGCCTGGCTGGGCTGATTGATATCGCGGAAGCGGAACAGCCGTGTGCCCTTCGAGCCGACATAGCCCACTTCCAGCGTGGCTTTAGTGCCGAACGCCTGTTGGATATTCACGTTCCAGTTCTGCACGTAGGGGGTGCGAATGTTGGGATCGATGCCGAAGAAGTCGCCGAGCGGCGAGGCGCTGCTGAAGACCGGCGAGCCTGCGGTGATCGGGCTTGAGTTGGCAGAGAGGAAGGTGATGGGCGCTGCACCTACTCCGGTGTAAGCCGGACCCGGGCAGAAGGTGCAGTTGTAGGGCACGTGCGCCAGGAACATGTCCTGGGAAAACGCATCGTAGTAAACGCCATAGCCTGCGCGAAGAACCGTCATGCCCTTGCCGATAGGATCCCAGGCGAACCCCACACGCGGCGCAAAATTCTTCCAGTCGGGCTGATAGAGCTTCGACGGGCCGCCCGGCCCACCGACCTGCTCCAGTGTCCCACCGCCGGTGGGCTGCAACTGGTAGAAGAAATCGTTGTTCTCGCCGACGACGCCGAAGTAATCCCAGCGTAAACCGAGATTGACGGTCAGGTGCGGCGTCCAGCGAAAACTGTCCTGAATATAAAGTCCGTCGTCGTTCTGATATTCGTGCCGCTTGGTGTAGCCGGATGCCTGGCTGCCGCTCGAGGCGACTCCTTCGAAAAATGACGGCAGATCGGTAAAGCTCAGTTTGCCGCGGAAGTTCGAGTCCTGAATGATCTGGATGGTGGTGCGGGTAAATTGGTAGCCGAACTTCACATCATGGCGGCCAATTTTCCAGGAGTAGTCGTCGACGAACTCCCAGTTCGAGTCGACACGCTGGCGAGGAACGCTGGGACTCGAACCCAGAATCGAGAAGCTGCCCACCGAAATTTTCGGCAGCCCGTAGTCATATGAATTCACGCCGGTGTCGAGGCCGATCGTCGCGGGGTTGAAGCCGCTGTCCTGAGGGAAAAATCCTTCCGTAAAACGATTCCAGCCGAAGCGCGCCTCGTTCACCTGCGAGGAATTGACGATCTTCACCCACGACAGCGACGCCAATTGCACGCGTGTGGGCGTTACCGTATTGAAGCCAGGCAACAGTCCGCCGGCCAGCTGCGCGAACGGGAAACTCTGATTGCTGTTGCCAAAGTAATAGCGGCCAGTGAAATTGTTATTGGTGCTGGGGTTGTAGTCGATTTTGCCGATCACGCTGTTGACATCGTTGCTGAAGGGAATCGATGTGGCGAGGTTGTCGGCTGCTGCTCCCGGAGCAGGTGGGTTGCACGTTCCGTCAAGGTTGGCCGCCGCGCCTGGAATATTCGGCGTGGGCCAGGGATTGCGCGCCAGCAGGTTCAGGATTGGCTGGCTCAGCCCAGCCGGGCTCGACGCGGCAATTGCCTTTGCCTGTGCAATCACATTGGCATCGGGCACGCAGGTCAAGCCAGCTTGCGAACCGCTCTCGCGCTGGCCTTCGTAGTCGGCAAAGAAGAACAATTTGTTCTTCACGATTGGCCCGCCCAACGATCCGCCGAACTGATTATTCAGGAACGGATTCTTCGGCTGGCTGCCGATGTTGAAGTAGTTGCGCGCGCCAAGTTCGCCGCTGCGCCAGTATTCCAGCAGAGTGCCATGCAAGTTGTTGGTGCCGCTCTTGGTCACGATGTTGACCACAGCGCCGCTGTTCCGGCCGTATTCCGCCTGAAAGTTCGATAACACATGCAATTCGGCAACGGCATCGAGCGGCAGGATAGTCGCGGGATCGCCGAAGACGCCCGCTTCGTTGATCGCCGGATCGTTGCGGAAGCCGTCGTTCATGTCCGTGCCGTCCAGCAGGAAGTTGTTGGCGCGGCCGCGCGAGCCGTTCATGGAGAAGACGCCGAAGGAGCCGGGAGAGTCGGTGATCTGGTCAGGCGAGCCGGCGACACCGGGATTGGTGTAGATCAATTTGGTGTAATCGCGGCCGTTGACTGGAATGCTTTCGATGGTCTTCGAGGTGAGGATGCCGCCCAGCGTGTCACTCGTGGTATCGACCTGAGGGACTTCGCCCGTGACCTCGACCTGCTGCGAGACCAGTCCGGGCTTCAGCACGACGTCTACCCGGCTCCCGGCGGCAACGTTCACCGCTACGCCTTTCGTAAGGGCAGTTTCAAAGCCGGTTTGAGAGCAGGTGACGTTGTAAGTTCCAATCGGCAACTCGGGGACGTTGTAGCTGCCGTCGGCGCTGGTCTGGGTTACGCGCTCCAGGCCGGTGTCGACGTTTCGCACCTTGACCGTCGCGCCGGGAATGACCGCACCCGATGTGTCAGTAACTGAGCCGAGAACGGTTCCACGAAAGGTTTGTGCCGGAGAGAAGGTTGCTACCAGAAGGAACACTACGACGAACAGCAGCAGGGAGCGCGTGCTTTTCATTTTTTGCCCTCGGGATTTGCAATACCTGATGGGCGAGCATTATTCATCAAAGGGAGCGAGTCGCCAAGACATTTCTGCAGCAGGTTCTCGCAATGAGATTGCTAGAACAGAGTCGTTCTGTCGGGAGACCGCGTTCGACTCACCTGATTACGAGACGCAGAACTCGAACACATCGTTCCACACGCGTGCAAAGCCGGCACGATTGAAGCCGGAATCTGATTTCAGAAGATTGTAAGCTTGAAACTTGCGAAGGCCGCATTCCGATGCGCTATCCACAGGTCTGAAGTGGCCAACGATGTCCATGTGGTCGGCGTGCACGAGCAACGTCTGCTTGCCGTTTGGCCACAACATGGATTGGGTATTGACGATGCCGTCGTTGTCCCACGGCTGAAGGGCAATCTTGAAGTTCGCAGGGACGACGAACGGCTTCGGAACTGGCACGTGCTCGGGGTATGCGAACGGCCCACCGGCGCAGGCACGATAGCAGATGCGATACGCGATATCGGTGTCGGGCGCTGGCTTCGCTCGCGGTGTCAGGTCGGGATAGGTCAACGGGTTAATCAGGTCCCAGCGCGGCGCGGGCTTATGGGGCGCGAAGTAGAAAGGGCGTGCGCCAATCGTTGCGTACGAGCGAGTCTTGATGTCGTCAACTTGCCAGCCGGCAATTTCTTCGTCGCGCGTCTTCTGGTTAAAGTGAGCAGGGCTTTGCGGATCGTCACTGGCGTCTCCGGCTGCCAGGTCGTCGATGGCACGAAAATCCGTCGCGATGTGACGCAGCCAAAGTTGCAGCTCGGACGCAGCCTCCTGCGAGAGGGCTACGCACATGGGATTGCGGCTGGTTCCCGCCTCTGCTTCACTCAGTGCATCGCGTAGTGCGAGGACCAATCCCATCTTCGTCGCATCGGCAGCGCTGTCGGAAATCCACTGTTGCAGACGATCGAGAAGCGGTACCTGCGATGCCCCGACAGACGCCCGTAGCTCGGCCACAACCAACTCGCGGCCTAGCCTGTAAGTCCGCACCCAGTCGGCAATGTTAGTACCCCATTGTGGGACAGAGAGAAAAACCACCTTGTCGATGTATTGCAGGATGTCGTCTGCCTGTACGACAGCGTCGCGACCGGTCGCGCCATCCACGGGAAGGCGCTCGGTCGCGCGATTTGTTGAGCTCTCGCAACAGCCAGCGGATGTCGAGTCCGCCGGTGGAATGACCAACCAGTGCGATTGAGTCGTTCTTGGCGAACTCGCCGCGTGCGATGCGTGTGGTGAGATAACGCCGCAAGCGAGCGGCGCGCGTGCGGACCGCGGCCGTCGGGAAGTTGTCGAAGTAGTGCAGCGCGACATCATTCGCGGCGGCCTTGCTCGCGAATTTTTCCATTGCTGAAACTGTGGTGTAACACCAGCGTAGTACTCAAGCTGTCCGAGAGCGTCGAATCCGGCGAAACCGGGAATGAGCACGATGTGGACGCGACCGCGAGACGAGCGACTCCGGGGCATGGCCCACCTCCGCCCGGAGTCTAGCGAGATGCAAGCCGAAAGTCAGTGACAAGCTTGCTGGATGGTTCAGAGTGGAGTACCGCTCTAGCGGTACCGCTATCGTCAACAACGATCGGCTTTAGCGCAGCGGGAAGAGACTACTTCTGTTCTTTCCTGCGCATCAGCAAATATCCACGGATCAGTTCATTCAGATCGCCGTCCAGCACGCGATCCACATCGCCGATCTCGACTCGCGTGCGCAGGTCTTTGACCATGCGATACGGCTGCAATACGTACGACCGAATCTGCGAGCCGAAATCGATGTCGAGCTTGGAATCTTCCACCAGCTTGGTCTCCGCGCGCTTCTTCTCCAACTCATACTCGTAAAGACGCGAACGCAGAATGCTCATCGCCTTTTCGCGATTCTTGTGCTGCGAGCGCTCGTTCTGACAGGCAGCCACGATGCCCGTTGGAATATGAGTAATGCGCACGGCTGAATCCGTGGTGTTGACGTGCTGGCCGCCTTTGCCGCCCGAGCGATAAGTATCAGTTCGAATATCTTCCGGCTTGATATCGATGTTGATGCTCTCGTCGATCTCAGGCGAGACAAACACGCTGGCGAACGAGGTGTGCCGCCGCTTGGCCTGATCGAAGGGCGAAATGCGCACCAGGCGATGAACGCCAATCTCGCTAGTGAGCAGCCCGTACGCATGTTCGCCGTTCACGCCGAAGGTCGCCGACTTGATACCGGCTTCATCGCCCGGCTGATACTCATACATCGCGGTCTGAAAGCCCTGGCGCTCGGCCCACCTCAGATACATGCGCATCAACATCTCGGCCCAGTCCTGCGACTCGGTGCCGCCCGCACCAGGATGAATGGTCACGATAGCACTTCGTTCGTCGTTGTCGCCGGAGAGCAGCGTTTCCGTCTCCAGTTTTTCGACCAGCGCGCGCAGATCGTCGACTTCGCGCCGCAGATCTGTTGAGACGTCCTCGCCTTCGTGCGCGAGATCAAAGTATGCATTGATATCGCCGGAGCGACGTACGAGTTCATCATGGGTGGCAAGCGTACTTTCCAGGCGCTTCTTCTCGCGCATCACATGTTGCGATTTTTCGGGATTCGACCAGAGCGTGGGATCGGTGGTTTGCTTTTCGATCTCGCTCAGCTTTGCGCGCAGCTTGGGCGCGTCAAAGATACTCCTGGAGGTCGTGGACCTTCCCGCGTAGCGCGGCGTATTCCTGTTCTAGTTCCTCAACCATGTGGATTGAATCGTCCTTCTTGTTGGCGGCTGGCAGTTGGCACTTGGCATTTAGCACTTGGCCAAAGCCTCACTCGGTCGCGGCTACTGGCGCCAACCGCCAGCAACCAAATTCCATTGCTAATGCTAATGGCTCAACGCCAACTGTTCCTGCTCCTGCATTCCGGCGGGCTTAACGTAGCGCAGCAATAACGCCGTCAACGTGATTATCGCACAGAGAAATGAGAACCAATCGCCGTGGCGGGTGTAGAAGGTGGTCGACTCCTCCAGGCCGAATGCCGCTTGCAGCGCCACACGCTGATTGCGCGGCGCCTCGGCGACAATGCGGCCGTAGGGATCGATGACCGCGGTGATGCCGCTGTTGGTGTCGCGCAGCAGCCAGCGATTATTTTCCACGGCGCGCATGCGTGCCATGTTCAGATGCTGTCGCGGGGCGCCGCCTTCGCCATACCAGCCGTCGTTGGACACATTGATGAAGACCTCGCCGCCATTGTGGGCAAACTCGCGCACCTCGCCGGGAAAGATCGACTCATAACAGACAAATACTCCTGCCTTGATATTGCCAACCACCAAGGGCTCGCGCGATTTGCCGCGCGCGAAGGTCCCAACCTGGCGCGTGAGCCCACCCGCGAAGCTGAACAATTTCTCGAATGGCACGTACTCGCCAAAGGGGACAAGATGAATCTTGTCGTAGCGCGCAGTCCACGCTCCCGTTGGCGTGATTAGTGCGGCCGAGTTGTAGATGTCGGGATGCCGGTTAGGCTCGCCGGTGTGATCAATACCGATGGAGCCGGCGATGATGTACGAGCCGGTGGCACGCGCTACATTGGCCAGCGTGCTGCGCAGGTGCAGATCGGTTGTCCAGAAGGGCGCCGGCGACTCCGGCCAGATGATGAGGCCGGGTGAATCAGGTTTCTCGTTATGCGGGCGCACGCTGAGTGCTTGCAGCGAACTAAGTGTCTGCTCGAGATGGTCGAGCGACCAGTCGGACTCGAGGATGGGAATGTTCGCCTGCACCAAGGTTGCGCCGTGTTCGGCGGGCAGCGCTCCGGGTTTGGCCAGTTTTCCGGCGTGCAGGATGATCGCCGAGACCAACGCAGCCGTCAGCAACAGTTTTCGCTTTGCATAAGGAACCAGAAACGCCGCTGCAACCGCGGTATTCACCAGCGCAATCTCAAACGAAATTCCGTAGACACCGGTGACCGTCGCGATACGAGAGAGCGGAATGTTGTCGATCTGGGTGGTGCCGAGCAGGTCCCAGGGAAAGCCGGTGATGTAGGTTCGCGCCATCTCCACCGCGACCCAGACAAACGGCGTGAAGACCAGGGCCCGCAGGCTGAAGCCGTTGCGCCGCGCGGCAATCAAGGCCAGCAGAAGTCCAAAGAGTCCGTGGTACAAGCCGAGATAAAGCGCAAACATCACCAGCAGCACGATCGACATCGCCGTGCCGATCCCGCCGTACACGTGCATGACGTGAAAAATCCAGGAGCAGCTTCCCAGATACCAGATGACCCCGCAGACGTAGCCCAGCAGAAATCCCTGCCACCCGGTCGCCGGCGCGAGGAATTGGCCGCCGTCGGCGAGCACCATCATCACGTCCTGCTCGCGGCATTTCAGGATGGCGTAGATGAGCGGCGCCAGCGCCACCCAGCTGAGGAGATAGAAGGAGAAATTGGGGAAGATCAGCACCTGAAGCACGCCCGAGAGGCAGGCGAAGATCCAGGCATTCAAGCGGATTCTTCTCACCTTGCGAGTTTAGCAAAGACAGGCGTCAGAAAGGCTGCGCGAAGGTTACGAGGATAGGATCTGACTACAACAAAAGTCGCTCCGCTCAGATGACAGTTCCTGTGCGCGGACCTCGCAAAGAAAACTGCCAATCGCTAACTACGCTGCTGCTTACTTAATCGCCACCAGCTTGTTCATCAGCTCGGAGTAGTCCTTCTTCTCCACGCCGTGCACCTGCTGGTTGTACTCGTCCACCTTGGCCGAGTAGTTCATGGAGCAGAACTTCGGGCCGCACATCGAGCAGAACGCCGCTTCTTTGTAGTACGCGTCGGGCAGCGTCTCGTCGTGCATTGCCTTCGCGGTCTCCGGATCGAGCGACAATGCAAACTGCTTGTCCCAATCGAAGGTGTAGCGCGCGTAGCTGATGGCGTTGTCGCGATCCTGCGCGCCCGGACGATGCCGCGCCACATCGGCGGCGTGGGCGGCAATCTTGTAGGCGATGATGCCGTCCTTCACGTCCTTGTCGTTGGGCAGGCCAAGGTGTTCCTTCGGCGTGACGTAGCAAAGCATTGCCGCGCCGTACCAGCCGATCATCGCCGCGCCAATCGCCGAAGTGATGTGGTCGTAGCCGGGCGCGATGTCGATCACCAGCGGGCCCAGCGTGTAGAACGGCGCGCCGTAGCAAAGCTCGACTTCCTTCTCGACCTGCTCCTTGATCTTGTCGAGCGGCACGTGGCCGGGGCCTTCGATCATCACTTGCACATCGCGTTCCCAGGCTTTCTTCGTCAGTTCGCCCAGCGTCTTGAGTTCAGAGAACTGCGCCTCATCGCTGGCATCGGCAATACAGCCCGGCCGCAAGCCGTCGCCCAGCGAGTAGCTCACATCGTGCTTGGCGAGAATCTTGGTGATGTCGTCGAAGCGCTCGTAGAGGAAGTTCTGCTTGTGATGGTGCGCCATCCACTGCGCCAGGATCGCGCCGCCGCGGCTGACGATTCCGGTAATGCGCTTGGTGATCAGCGGCAGATACTCGACCAGAACGCCGGCGTGGATGGTCATGTAATCGACGCCCTGCTCGGCCTGCTCTTCGATGACTTCGAGCATGATGTCGGCGTTCAGGTCTTCGATGCGCTTCACGCGCGCGACCGCCTCGTAGATCGGCACCGTGCCGATGGGCACCGGCGAGTGCCGCAGAATGGCTTCGCGAATGTCGTGGATGCCGCCGCCGGTGGAGAGATCCATCACCGTGTCAGCGCCGTAGTGGACCGAGGTGTGCAGCTTCTTCAGCTCCTCGTCGACATCGCTCGTCACCGACGAGTTGCCGATGTTGGAGTTGATCTTGCACTTGGAGGCGACACCGATGCACATCGGCTCCAGCTCAGGATGATTCACGTTGGCCGGAATGATCATGTGCCCGGCAGCAACTTCGTCGCGGACGAGTTCGGGAGTGATCTGCTCGCGCTCGGCGACAAAAAGCATTTCTTCCGTGACCAGGCCCTTGCGGGCGAAGTGCATCTGCGACATGTTATCGTCGCCGCTGCGGGCCGCCTCTTCGCGGCGTTTCGTGATCCATTCAGCGCGCGGTTTAGGCGTCGCCGTACCGTTGCTGCCGTTGGTTCCACTCATAATGTTTGGCTGCTCCTGACCAATGATCGATTATACGTCTACAGGTGAGGGAGAAACTGTGACGGGCGTCATGCTTGCCCGAAATTACGCAAAAAGCGCGAGCCCCTCGGGATGCCGGCGGATTGAGGGCCAGCCTTGACCTTCACCCTTCTCGACTGGACTGCGATTGTCGGCTACCTGGCGATCACGCTGCTGATGGGCTTGTGGTTTCGAGGCCGCTCCAGCCGCAGCGTCGACGACTACTTCGTCTCCGGCCGCACGGTGAACTGGTGGCTGGCCGGGACCTCCATGGTCGCGACGACCTTTGCCGCCGACACGCCGCTGGTGGTCACCGGGCTGGTGTACACGCAAGGGATCTCGGGAAACTGGCTCTGGTGGTGCCTTTTGCCGTCAGGGATGCTGACGGTGTTTCTGTTCGCGCGGCTGTGGCGACGCTCCGGCCTGCTGACCGATGTGCAGTTCGCCGAGATTCGCTACTCCGGCAAGCCGGCAGCATTCTTGCGAGGCTTCCGCGCCTTGTATCTCGGGCTGCTGATGAACTGCGTGATCCTGGGCTGGGTGACGAAGGCGATGACCAGCATCGTCGCCACCACCCTGGCCGGCACGCCGATGCTAGTCAATCTCAGCCGCGTTCATGAGCGCGCATTTCGGTTCGGTGTGGAACGGTAACGACGGCGCGGCGCTCGCCATCTGCGTCTTCTTTCTGATCCCGTTCACCGGGCTGTATGTGGCGCTCGGTGGGCTGTGGGGCGTGCTGTGGACCGATCTGTTTCAGTTCGTGCTCAAGATGAGCATCGTGATCGCGATTGGCTATTACGCAGTTGCGGCCTGCGGCGGCATGAGCGCCATGATCCAGAGCCTGCGGCAGAGCCAGGCAAATGCGGGACCGAATGCAGCGAGTCCGCTCGGGTTTCTGCCGCAGTTTTCCGCGCGGCATTACAGCTGAGCCGTTGTGGATGGTTCCGGTCGCGAGCTTTCTTGTGTTTATCGGATTACAGTGGTGGGCGTTCTGGTATCCGGGTGCGGAGCCCGGCGGCGGTGGCTACATCGCGCAGCGCATCTTCAGCGCGCGCGACGAGCGGCAGGGACTGCTCTCGGTTCTGTGGTTCAACATTGCTCATTACGCTATTCGTCCGTGGCCGTGGATCGTGACCGGGCTGGCCGTAATCGTCTTGTATCCCGGACTACAGCATCCTGAGATTGGTTACATCATGGCGCTCAATCAGTATCTTCCGCATAAGTATCGCGGAATTGCCATGGCAGGATTTCTGGCGGCCTTCATGTCGACCATCGCCACGCAGCTGAATTGGGGCGCGTCGTACCTGGTCTCGGATTTCTATCGCCGATTTCTCAACCAGAACGCCTCGGAGCGGCACTACGTCTCGGTCTCGCGAGTGTGCACGGTGCTGCTGGTGATCGCGTCCGCCTGGGTCTCGGTGCAGCTGGGATCAATCGCCTCGGGATGGCAGGTGGTCCTGCAGATCGGAGCGGGCACCGGCGCGGTCTACATCCTGCGCTGGTACTGGTGGCGCATCAACGCCTGGAGCGAGATTTCAGCGATGGCTTGCTCGCTGGCAGTCACGATCATCCTGAGCCGTTGGCAGCCGTTTGCGGGAAGCAGTTCGCTGGTATTCGCCAAGGGCGCGCTGACGACGACCATCATCACCACCCTCGTCTGGCTGACGGTGACGTTTCTGACCAAGCCTGAGCCGGACGACGTTCTGCTCTGCTTCTATCGGCGAGTGCGTCCGGACGTGCGCGGCTGGCGCAGGATCGCGGTGCAGGCAGCGGATGACCAACCTCATCAGGACATTGGCGGGAATCTGATCGCGTGGGCGCTGGGCTGCGTCATGATCTACGCGTGTCTGTTCGGGACCGGCAAGCTGCTATTGCATCAGCCGATGATCGGAACGTTACTACTTGCCGGATCGGCGGTGTGTGCGCTGCTGCTCTATCGCCTGGTGGTGCGAAATTTCAGAATCGAGCCCGATCCAACCACGGTGTTACCCTATTCTCACGAAGCAATAAAAACGGGGGAGTAACGGCTCCCCCAAAGCGACAGAGGCGATATCGGTGTAGTAGATTCGCCCTCGAATCGTTTGGTTGCCATGATGAGCACACTACCGGCCCAGCACACCAGCAAGACGCCGCAAAATGCGCGAATACAGGGCGCGGAAGAGCGCAGTGTCAGGATCGATGGCGTGACCTGGCGCTACTGGTTTGCCGGGTCGGGACCTCCGCTGCTGCTGATTCACGGATTCCTGGGCTTCTCGTTTTCCTGGCGCTTCAACATGGAGGCGCTGTCGCAGCATTTTTCCGTTTACGCCATGGATCTGCCTGGGTGCGGATTCTCGGAGCGGCCACAGGTCAACGGGTCGTCGCTCGCAGGCGATGCGGAAGGTGTGCTGCGCTTCATGGAGGAACTGGGGATCGAGAACGCCGACATCGTGGGATCTTCGCGCGGCGGCGGGCTCACCATGATTCTGGCGGCTGTGGCCTCGCGCACCAACCGCCTGCATCGCATCCGGCGGCTGGTGCTGGTTTCGCCCGATTAATCCCTGGTCGAGTCACGGCAAAGTTCTGACGCGCCTGCTCGCGACAACGCTTGGCGGCCTCTATGTCGTACATGTCCAGCCGCGGCTGCGCGTCATCGCCAAGCGCTATTTCAAGGCGCTGTACGGCGATCCTGCGCGAATTGCGCCCGGGACCTTTGAAGGCTACATTGCGGGAGTGGAAGCTCCGGGAAGTTTCGAACATCTGCTTCGCATTCTGCGCTCCTGGCATGACGATCTGGCGGCGATCGGCGAGTCGCTGGCGGAGATCAGCGGCATTCCTACGCTGCTGCTGTGGGGCTCGCGCGATCGCGCGGTGTATCCGTCGTCCATTCATCAATTGCAGCGGCAACTGAAAAACAGCGCGCTGGTGATGTTTCAGGGAGCGGGTCATATGCCGTACGAGGAAGTGCCAGATGAGTTCAATCGCGTTCTGTGCGATTTCCTGCTGCACGACGCGCCGCGTACGGCCCTCGAGATCGCTGCCGACCGGAGGACCGAGCTACGAGCCGCGAGCCAGGAGTCACGAGCCACGAGCGAAACAAGATTCAATCTGAAACAACCGTAGAGAAATCCGTCCCCCGATTGCTCGAAGCTGGTGGCTCGAAGATAATTGCTAAGGAAAGTCTGATTAAGTCGAGAGGCGGTACCTCAGCGGCTAAAGCCGTAGTGATTTTGCGGTACTCACGGGCGGCCTGAAGGCCACCCCTTTCAAAGCCAAACTTAATCAGGGCTTCCCTAAGCGCTGACTGCTTCCCTCAATCCGCTGCGGTATCGCTGGTCTCATACACCTCGACCGCGCCATGGCGCACAGGCAGCCAGGCCGCGAGCGCGGCTCCGAGATACATCGCTCCTACGATCCAAAAGCCATACATCAAGCCGTCGCGGTGCGCCGCCTCGCCCACCAGCAACGCGGTGCAGATTTGCAGGCCGCTGGCGAGAAACGAGAAGGCGTTCTGCACCCTTCCCATGACGTGGCGCGGCGTCAGTTGCATCATCTCGCTGGAGAGCGCGATGCCACCGGTGCCGCGGCTGGAGCCCATGACGAAGTAGATGGTCACGGCCAGCGCCAGCCAGTGTGAGATGGGCAACAGGAACAGGCAGGCAGCAATGATTCCCATGGTCAGCGTCACTGCGCGATTCGCTCCGTGACGGCGAATGAACATCGCGGAATAGAACACGCTGATAAACGCGCCGATCGCCCAACCGCCATTCAGCCAGCCGTAACCAACCGCGCCGCCGTGGAGGATGCGCTCACTCAGCGGCGCAGACAGCACGCCCTGCGTCATCATGGCCGCGACGAACAGCGCCCACGCAATGCCGATCAGCAGCACGCGCCGGTGGTCACGCACGTAGCGATAGCCTTCGCCGAGGTCATCCAAGTACCGCCTGAACGAACCAGATTCCACAAGCTGCTTTACTGGCGCGGCTTCCGGCCGCGGGACCGTCACCCGTCCCTTTCGCACATAGAAGACGCAGGCGATGGACACGACATAGCTGGCGCAGTCGATCAGCAGCACGCCGCCGAGGCCGATGTGGTTGTAGACGAAGCCGACGATCGCGCCTGCCATCAGCCAGCCGCCTTGCAGTGCGGCCAGCAGCAGTGCATTCGAGTCCAGCATCTTGTCGTCCGGTGTCAGTTCCTGGATCAGCGCGTTCACCGTCGGAAAGAACATCCAGAAGCCGATGGCAACCAGGACGTTCATCAGGTAGACGTGCCACAGCCGCACGTGATGCGTGAGCGCCAGCAGGGCGACGGCGAAGATGATCGCACCGCGCGCGCCATCCAGCCACATCATCAGGTGACGCCGGTCTTCGCGGTCGATCAGGACGCCGGTGAAGGGAAGCAGCAGCATTGAGGGAAGCGTCTGCAGGGCAATGAGAAAGCCCAGCGACACCTCGGAGTGAGTGGCTTGCAGGATGAACCAGATGACGGCCGCCGAGTTCATGCCGCTGCCGATCATGGAGATGAGATTGGCGGTGAAGATTAACCGCATTCCCCGATGCCGCCACATCTCGCGCATGGATCAATCGTAACGCAGGAGAACACCATGTGTTGCGAACGCAGGGCACACGACAACGCCGTGAGTTGAGCTGGTTAGAAATGCGGATAAGAACATACAATGTCAAACGGCACACAATCGTCGGATCTAGCCGCGGAGTGGCGACACGCAGTTCGCGAGATGTGCCGCCGCTTCGCGGCTCAGAATCAAAACATGCAGTCGACCGCGGGCTGACGCCCACGGCTAACACAAATATCGCCCTCACGGGCTCTTTCGAACCATGGGCAAAATCGTAAGAAGCACACTGGCTGACGCAAGGCTAACCGAGAAGGACAAGCGGGAACTCGCGAAGCTGGCAGCAATGCCAGACGACACGATTGATTTATCGGACATTCCGGAAGCCACCGAGAAATTCTGGAAAAACGCTGTCCGTAACCCGTGGTACCGGCCGCGTAAGCAGCAGGTAACTCTGCGTATCGACGCCGACGTCCTGGCCTGGCTGCGGCGCGATGGCAAAGGCTACCAGTCCCGGCTTAATGGCCTTTTGCGGAATGCCATGCTCCAGCAACTGCGAGGCAAGAACGAACAGCTACGCGGCAAGAAGAAGAGCGCCTGAATGAGCCTGCGCCGGTTGTTCAAGAAGGAAAAGCAAGAGCACCGCATCATGCGCGAGTTCATTGCGCGCGCCGGCCAACTCGTGCCCGAGTACCATCGGCCCACGCCGGAGTGTCCGCATCCCGAGCGCTGGAGCATGTACGACTCGATGACCGCCGAGGTCGAAGTGCTGGAGTTTCTGCGGACGCTGGTCACCACCATCAAGCCCAGCCTCGTGGTCGAGACCGGGACGTTCATGGGCGTCAGCACGCTGTGGATTGCCGAGGCGATGCGGCTGAACGGCTTTGGGCGAATCGTCAGTTGCGAGTACGATCCCAAAGTTTTCGCAGCGGCCAAAGAGAAGATCGATGCCTCCGAATTTCGCGACCTCATCGATCTGCGCAACGAATCCAGCCTGGAGATGAAGGTTGATGGCACCATCGATCTGTTCTTCAGCGACAGTGACATGCCGATCCGCGAGCAGGAAGTTCGCCGCTACCTGCCGCAGATCTCACCGTTCGGCGTGATCCTGATGCACGACGCGAGCTCGCACCTGAAACAGGTCCGCGATGCCGCACTGAAGCTGGAGCGCGAAGGATTGATCTCCGTCGTGATGCTGCCGACGCCGCGCGGCCTGGTCGTCGCCCAGAAGCGCGAAGGCCGAAAGTAGCGAAAGCCCCTCTCCTAAATCGGCAGGGTTCGTATCAGGGCACGACTTCCAGTCGTGCCGAAAACGGCAACTTTGATGTGCCAGGGCTTTAGAGACTCGCGATCGGGTGTCGCGCTCCGCGACTCTCCATCTGTCCCACCGACCCGCGGGCTTACGCCCGCAGCTAAAATGTCGCCGCTCCGCGGCTGGTTCGGTCGCAATTCCGACTGTTGGTTCCACCACGAAATTCGGTTTCGGGTTGCGACACAGTCTCTTTAGCCCCTGCAACATCCGCAATCGGCAGGGGCTAAAGCCCGGATCTCGATATTACGGCACGTCTAAAGACGTGCCCTGATACGAAGCGATTTATGAGTCGCTTCCAGGCGGGCCAATCGAATCAACTCGAACCGTTTCCCAACTCATCGTACAAGGATCATTGCTGCGCCGCGTTCGCTAGCGGACACCGGCTGGCAAACGCGGACATCGCACGCTGGCCTGCGTTGCATCAGGGCAAAAAGCTGTCGCGGATTCAACGGCTTACATCGGACAGCTCTGGCGTTTGGCTTGCATCTCCATAGGGTAACGGGAGTCCAGAGGATGACGACAATTCTGCAGGATCTTCGCTACGCGCTGCGCCAACTGCGCAAATCCCCCGGCTTCACCATCACGGCGGTGCTGACGCTGGCGCTGGGCATCGGCGCGAACACGGCCATCTTCACGCTGGTGAATGCGGTGATGCTGAAGTCGCTGCCCGTGGCCGATCCGGCTCAGCTCTATCGCATCGGCGACAACGACAATTGCTGCGTCTGGGGCGGATTGCAGAACAAGGGCTGGGGACTGTTTTCCAACAGCCTCTATCATTACATCGACGCCAACACGCCGCAGTTTGAGCAGATCGCGGCCTTCTCGGCCAACTCCTATGTGTTCAGCGTGCGCCGTTCCGGTGCTTCGGAAGCAGCCGAAACGTTCCCGGGCGAGTTCGTCTCCGGCAACTACTTCTCGACCTTCGGCCTGCGCTCGTACGTCGGAAGGCTGCTGACTCCGCAAGACGACACGGCCGGCGCGCCACCCGCGATCGTGATGAGCTATCGCGCCTGGCAGGAACACTATGGCTCCGATTCTTCCATCGTTGGCTCCTCGCTGATGGTCAACGGCAAGCCGTTCACTGTCGTCGGCATTACCCCGCCGGGATTTTACGGCGACCGCCTGCGCGACGATCCTCCAGATTTTTATGTGACGCTGGCCTACGAACCCCTGCTGACGCAGCCGAGTTCGTTGTTGCACGTCGACACGCAACACTGGCTGTATCTGATCGGCCGGATGAAGCCGGGCGTGCAGCCGTCGCAAGTGGAAGCGCAACTGACCACCGAATTGCGGCAATACCTGCCTACGCTTGCGTACTCCTTCGACCAGGACAACATCAACAAGATTGGCAAGCAGTTCATCAAACTCGGCCCGGGCGGAGCCGGCGTTGCCAGTTTGCGCAACGAATATCGGTCCGGCCTCTACATGTTGATTGCGGCATCTGCCCTGGTGCTGCTCATCGCCTGCGCCAACCTGGCGAACCTTCTGCTGGCACGCGGCATGGCGCGGCGGCAGCAGACGGCGGTGCAGCTGGCGCTGGGAGCCACGCGTCGCCGGCTGATTCGCGGGGTGTTGACCGAGAGCGTGCTGCTGGCCTGCATTGGCGGAGCCGCCGGCCTGGTGATGGCGTACTCCGGATCACGCGCCATTCTTCTGATTGCTTTCCGCGGTGCGGAATTTGTTCCCATCGACACGTCGCCATCGCCCGCAATCCTGGCGTTTGCATTTGGGCTGTCGCTGATCACGGGAATCATTTTCGGCGTGGCGCCGGCGTGGATCACCTCGCACTCCGATCCCGCCGAGGCCCTGCGCGGTGCGAATCGCTCCACCCGCGATCAGTCAGCTCTGCCGCAGAAATCGCTGGTCATCGCGCAAGCGGCGTTGTCGCTGGTGCTGCTCGCCATGGCCGGGATGGTGGGCGAAAGCCTGCGCCACCTGGAGCACTATCACTTCGGCTTCAATACCGAAGGCCGCCTCATTGTGATGATCGATCCGCGGAGCGCCGGTTACACGCTGGAACGGTTACCCGCGCTCAATCAGCAGCTGCATGACCGCCTGCTGCAGATTCCCGGCGTGCAGCATGTCGCCTATTCCATGTACAGCCCGGAGGACGGCGACAGCTGGAATGATTCCCTTCTGGTCCAGGGCCGCTCGTCGGAGTCCACCAGTAACCTCGAGGCCGCCTGGGTGCGCGTCAGCCCGGACTACTTCAAGACCGTCGGGACGCCGCTGGTGCGCGGCCGTGGCATCAGCGAGCAGGACACCGCGACCTCGCAACGCATTGCCGTGGTCGACGAGAAATTTGTACGCAAGTTCTTCCCGCACCAGGAGCCCATCGGCCAGCACTTCGGCTTCGACCGGCCGGGACACGGCGCAGATTTTGAAATTGTCGGCGTGGTCAAAGACACCCAGTACCGCGACCCCAGCGACGAACCGGACCAGAATCCGATGTTCTTTGTTCCGTACTTCCAGAATATCGAGTTCACCGAATCCAATTTTCAGCGCATGATGGCGCAATCGGAATACGTGCGTGATGTGGAGATCCAATTCGCCGGGCCGGCCGACGAGATTGGACCGCAGGTGCGGCGGGTGCTGGCCGGCATCGATCCCAACCTTAGCGTCGTACACATGAGCACCTTTGGCGAACAGGTGGTTCGCGTCTTCAATCGAGAACGGCTGATTGCCCGTCTGACGCAGTTGTTCAGTCTGCTCGCCCTGCTGCTGGCGTCGATTGGGCTTTATGGCGTGACCGCTTATAACATCGCGCGCCGCACCAGCGAAATCGGCATTCGCATGGCAGTGGGCGCGGATCGCAAAGATATCGTGGCGATGGTACTGCGCGGCGCCTTCTGGCAGATCGGCCTTGGTCTTGCCATTGGCATCCCTTTGGTCATCGTTGCGGGCCGGCTGATGGCCAGTAAGCTGTACGGCGTGGGCGCCTTCAATCCGCTGATTCTGGGCGGAGCGGTTCTGGTGCTGGCTTTCTGCGCGTTCATTGCCGGTTTGGTGCCGGCGCAGCGCGCGGCCTCGATTGAGCCGGTGAAGGCGTTGCGCATCGAGTAATCCTGTGACTGTGGCAGAAAAAGCCGCCTCAAGAGGCGGCTATAAACTGTTGGGCAAAGATTCAGTTCTTGATTGATGGCCCGGTAGATATTGGTTCTCAGCCCGTGAAATTCCGAAAGCCCTAAAGGAACGACTCGCTTCTGTTGCTTTCGTCGGGAAGCATAAGAAATCTGTGTCCATTACTGCAGCAGTAGACGACTCGGTCCGTAAGCAGGAGTTGCCACTTCCCCAACTGATCTGGTAAATCCGCCGGATACGCTTTGATTTCTCCCGCCTCGCAGATCGGACAGCGTTTTGGTTGGATCATGTCCGCAAGTACTCACTCACCTCCTTTCGCAACTTTGACGGTAGACAGTCTACAGCCTTAAGGCCAGGTGGCGCTGGCGAGTTCTCGGCTCTAGCTCAGATTCACACTTTGCTGAGTTAGATGCCCAAGGGAGCAAGCTTCAGACGATGCGGACGCAATCGATACGTTATCATGCCTCGCAAGCCGTGGCTGCGGTTTGTTTGTTGGAGCGTCTGGCTGAGTCTTATTCGTGGTCGATAAAGACATCCCAAAATCGGCTTTGGTGGCCGGACCGGCACTTGATCCCCGGTCCACAAAGCAAGACCCGTCTTCGTCCAGGAGACGAGCGCTGCTTTTCGCAACCCTTCTTGTGCTGGCGACCTCAGCACTGTACTTCAGGGTGATCCGCTACCCCTTTTGCAGCTACGACGACAGCGTTTATGTCACCGCGAACAGCCATGTCCAAAGCGGACTGAATTGGGAGACGGTCAAATGGGCCTTCGGCACTTACTACGCAGCTAACTGGCATCCCGTGACCTGGCTGTCCCACGCGCTCGATTGCCAGCTCTTCTATCTCGATCCTGCCGGGCATCACGGCGTTAACGTGGTGCTCCACCTGATCAACGTGGTGCTGCTGTTTTGGGTATTGCGATCGGCAACCGGCTTCGTCGGCCGCAGCGCCATGGTGGCTGCGCTCTTCGCACTCCATCCCATCAATGTCGAATCGGTGGCCTGGGTAGCCGAGCGCAAGAATCTGCTCAGCATGCTGTTTTTCCTGCTCGCCCTGGCGGCGTACCGCTGGTATGCGGAGCGGCCACGCATCGGTCGCTATCTCCTGTGCGGGCTGCTGTTCCTGCTGGGATTGATGTCGAAGCCGCAGGTGATCAGCTTGCCCTTCGTGCTGTTGCTGTGGGATTACTGGCCGTTGAGAAGGCTCGCTCTTCGCCATTCGCTGTTCGCTTTTCGCCAGAACGGCGCGCCTGACAGGTCCGACGCAACGCAACCTGCAACCAGCACACAGCGACCTTCTGACGAAGAGCGAAAAGCGAGGAGCGAAGAGCGATTTCCCCGGTTGCTGCTGGAGAAGCTGCCGCTGTTCGCGCTTTCCGCCGGCAGCGCCGTCATCACGATGAAGGCGCAACATGCCGGCGGCGCCATCGCCACGTTCAGAATTCCTCTCACAGTTCGCCTCGCCAATGCGGCACTTTCCTATGCTCGCTATTTGGAAAAGGCGATCTGGCCTTCGCGCCTCGCGGTTTTCTACCCCCATCCGCTGGGCTCGGCGCTGGGATGGCAGGCCGTGGTGGCTGCCGCCGGGCTGCTGATCATCACTGTCCTGGTGGTGCGGGCTCGCGGGCGCCGCTACCTGTTCGTGGGGTGGTTCTGGTTTCTCGGCACGCTAATACCGATGATCGGCGTGGTGCAGGTAGGCACGCAGGCAATGGCTGACCGTTACGCCTATCTCCCGTTCATCGGTATCTACCTGATGATCTGCTGGGGTGTTGCCGAGCTGGCGCAGCGGCGCCGACTGGATCGAGCGCTTCCCGCCGCCGGTGTCGCGGTCCTATTAGCGCTGATGATCGTTACGTATCGCCAGGTAGGGTACTGGCAAGACGATGTCACCTTGTGGTCGCACGCGGCGCAGGTCACACGCGGCAACTACGTGGCAGAGGACAATCTGGGGGAGGCGTTGGTGGATGAGGGCAAGATGGAAGAAGCTATGCCGCACTTCTTCCGAGCGGTAGCAATCTTTCCCGCCGACCCGACCGGCAATCTGAACATCGGTGCTTACGAGCAGGCGCACCAGAATTTCTCCTCCGCCATCGCGCAATACAACCAGGTGCTGCGGTACACCATGAACCCGGCCGTCCGTCGCAAAGCTCTGATGAACATGGCTGACGCGTATCAGTCTCTCGGCGATACCGCTCGAGCGCGCGAGTGCTTGGAGGCCGCACAACGGCTCGGCAGTCAGTAGCAGTCCCGACGGCAGCAGGCTACCGGCCGACGGAATCTTCTGGCGGTAGTACATCGATTGGCAGCGGTGGAACGGTTGTGCGAGACTGAGGCTGTAGAGAAGAGAACAACCCAACTGTCCACGGGCCTGTAGCTCAGCGGTTAGAGCAGGGGACTCATAATCCCTTGGTCGGGGGTTCAAATCCCTCCGGGCCCACCACGATTTCCGCAGTTTCCTTCCTCGCTACCGGAATTCTGTAAGCTCACTGTTGTGGCAGTGGCCCATACACGTCCAATTCACTTGCCGTGCCGACGAAGACGAGGCCATCGGCGACGGTTGGCAGCGTGAACTTGACCGCCGGTCCTGCGGTATCGCGACCTCCTGCTTGATCGCTGTTATAGAGCTCGGCCTGCAAGTTGGTGGCATCGTAGGCGTGCAGGATAGCTGCGCCGCCGCTCTTGGCGTTGCTGGTGTCGAGATCCCACAGGATCGCGGTCGAACTGCCATTCGACGACAGCGAGGTGTTGGCTCCGTGGCTGCCGTATTTAACCGTTCCTTGCATAATCGGGCTGGTCGAAATCAAGCCCGTATTCGGATCCCAGCTGAAAGCCTGCACCACATCCTGCGCCTCGTGATAGTAGATGGTGTTGTTCCAAAGCGTCGGCGTGGTGAAGATGTTGTCGAACTGCTGCGTGCCGGTCTGCACTTCCTGAATCACGTGGTCGGTCATCTGGTAGCCGCCCATGTTGTCGCGATTGATGACGAAGATGCGGCCGTCCTTGCCACCGCCGATCAACTCATGCGGATACTGCGACGGATTGTCGGGCATGATGATGGGCGATCCGCTGCCGAAGTCGGCATCGTTATCACGCAAGATCTGTTCGTTGGAAGGCTTGAAGTAGTCGAGAACGTTCAACGTGCCCGCCTGCAAGCGCAGCGCGGAGTCGTTATAGTCGGGAGCCGGATCGTCGAGATCGACGCCGGTGATCAGATAGATATCGCCGGAGCTGTCGTCGACCGCGGGCGTTCCACCCCACAGCCCGCCACCGGCGCCATCGTTGGTGTCGTTCATGATGGCGATCTGCTGCAGCGACGCCTTGTCGTAGGCCAAAATCCAGCCGTGCGCGCAATGTCCAAAGCTGATGTACACGGCGTTGGTCGCGGGATCCAGCGCCAGGCCGTTGCGCTGGTAGCAATCGCTCTCCAGGGTAATCTGACCGTTCTTGCTGTCCTGGCCGGTGCCCGGGACGGTGCCGGTCACGATCACCGGACCACCAAACTCCTCGCCACCGTTGCTGATGATTGAGCGCGTGCAGGCGATATACCTTGTTGCTTTTCTCGAGGCCGTCGGTCAGCACATACATCGTGTTGCTGGTGTTGTCGATCACCGGAGTCGAAGTGATGCCTAGCAGCGGCTTGATTCCCTCGTCGTCATTGATTTGCAGCGGTGTGGCGAGATGCCGCTCCCACAGCGCAGTCTGCTGCAATCCATCGGCATCGAAAGCGTAGACCGTGTCGTTCTCCGTCACGACGAAGACAACATTGTGCACCACACCGCCGACGGTCAGGTTCGGCACATAGAGAGGCTGGGCATAGATCTGACCATCGACCGGATAGGAATACAGCTTCCCGAACAGCTGCGAATTCACATTCGCCGGAGTCAACGTTGTTTCGTTGGTGTTCGCGCCGTCGCGGACATCGTCATTGTGATAGGTAAGGACCGATACTTTTCCCGGTGGCGCGTTCACCACGTTCACCGTGGCATTCACACTGTACGAAGGCAGGGCAACGCTGGTTGCGGTGACGGTGTAGGTGCCGGCGGTCCCAGGCGCCGAGTACAAGCCGCCGGTGGTGATGGTGCCGACTATGTTGTTGCCGCCGGCTACTCCATCGACCGACCACGTCACAGAAGTATTGGTTGTTCCCTGCACGGTCGCGGTGAATTGCTGAACTCCCTCCAGCGCCAGTTTTAAGGATGCCGGAGCGACAGTGAGACTGAGGACCGCAACCGCTGCGCTCGCACTCTTCGTCTTGTCGACTACGCTGGTGGCCGTGACGGTGTGGCCGCCCGCTGTCGCAGGAGCAGCGTATAAGCCGGTGGTGTTGATGGTGCCGACGGACGTATTCCCGCCGGCCACGCCGTCAACCGACCAAGTGACGCCGGTGTTGTTGGTGCCGGTCACCGTCGCGGTGAACTGCTGATTGGTGCTGATGGCCAGCGTCGCCGTCGTCGGAGAAATCGTTACGTTGATCGCCGGCGGTACGTTGATCGGATTTATCGTGACGGTCGCATTTGCGGTCTTGGTTGGATCGGCTTGCGAAACCGCGGTCACGGTGACTTGCAGAGGAACCGTGGTCGGCGGAGCAGTGTAGAGACCGCTGCTGGAAATCGTTCCGGTTTGTGCGCTGCCACCGGCAGTCTGATTCACATCCCACTGCACAGCCGTGTTCGAGGAGCCGGTGACGGTTGCGTGGAATTGTTGGGTCCCGCTGGCAGAGACGGTTGCTGAGGTTGGGGAGATCGTAATGGAAATCGTCGGAGGTGGAGACGTCGTGCCCCCGCCGCCGTTGCCATTGTCGCCATTGTTGTTGGCGGTGCCGCCTCCGCAGCCGACGCTCGAAAGAAGCAGGCAGGTTGAGATCGACAAACACAGAAGAGCAGAAGCTGGCAGGCGACGCATCAATACCTCAAAGGGTTGCAGTCACTTCCGTTGCCTGCGGATAGATGAGCAATTTTGACGCAGCGTTGGCTACGCAGGAGAAGACAAACGAGGTTTCACAGTGTTTTAAGACGAGGCGCAGACTATTCGCAATTCGTGCAATCTGCTGGATGTCACGACTGGTGCCGCATTCGGAGCAACAGCACGGGCGCGGCTGGGCATCCTGCGAAGAAGAGATCCCATCGAACTAAAAGTAAGTAGGCCGAACCCAGGCGGAACTACTGCAGCGCAGTGGGACTGCCAAAAGGAGACTCAGACATGGATCAGGACCGTAATAAGCAGGGACAGCAGGACATGAATCAGAAGCAGGGTCAACCCGGACAGCAGCATGGTCAGCACGAACAGCAGGGCCAGCCGGGCCAGCAGAGCGGTCAGAAGAACCCGCAGTCGGAGCACGACAAGTCCTGGGAGCAGGACAAGACCCGCAAGCAAGCGTAGTTATATTTAAGTAGTCGATAGGTGCGGCCCGAAGGCGAGCGATGGCTCAGCCTAGGGCCGCGTTTTATTTTGCGGCTGTGATTGGGCAAGTGGTTGGTGACAACAGCGGTGCGGCAGGACGGCGAATAGCGCCGTAGTAGTCACACCTTTAGTCGTAGCGTTCGAAGACGATCTGCTTTTTGTCCCAGCCGAATTCGTCGGTCAGCAGCTTGCGATTGGCGTCCACCATGTCATTCAGCCCGCAGATGTAGGCTTGCATATTCCCATGAGCGGCAACGATCTGGCGCACGTGATCTTGCACGTAGCCGCGGCAACCTTGCCAGTCATCGCGACAGCGGCTGAGCGTGGCAACGTAATGAAAATTGGGATGACGCTGCTGCATCTCCTCGAACTCTTCGTGGTAGTAAATGCCATCTTCGTAGCGCGTGCCATAAACCAGCCAGTACTCGTGGCCCTGGTTGCGTTGCGGATCGGCGAACAGCCACTGCGCCATGCTGCGAAAGGGCGCGATGCCCGTGCCGGTAGCAATGAAGAGCCCTTTGGCTCTCGGCTCGCGCATCACGAACAGCCCGTGCGGCCCGTGAAAGCTGATGCTGGCGCCGACCTCGAGATCGCACAGCCAGTTCGACATGAAGCCGTTGTCGACACGATTCAGGCAAATATCGAAGGTTGGATTATCGCGCGGCGGAGAGGCGATGGAGTACGCGCGCGAGTGGATCTTGCCGTCCGGCTTTGGCTCCCGGATGGTAACGAACTGGCCGGCGGTGAAATTGAATTGGGTGAGTTCGCTGGCCTCGAATTCCAGATGCTTGGTCTCCGAAGACAAGTGGATGGACTTGGTTAGCGTCGCGGCAAGCATTCGCCGGCCGACACTCTTTTGTTCCTGAACTGGACTATCCATTGGACCCGACATTTTGATGACGCGACACTATACTCCGCGGGCAAGAGATTTGCCACGCCTGTACAACTAAACTGTAACCTTACAGTTGTTCGCTTGTAAACGGATGCCGCACCTCGTGATCAAACATCGGTGGACGTGGATCGGCCTTCTGCTTCTGGCGGCGATGGCGCTTGCCCAGGAACAGCCCACCTTCCGCACGCAATCCAACGTGGTGCTGGTGCCGGCGCTGGTCCGGGACAAATCGGGTGAAGTGGTGTACGGCCTCGAAGCCAAGGACTTCGTCATCGAGGACGATGGCGTGGCTCAGACGGTGCATTTGGATGAAGCGGCCGAGTCGGAGCCGGTGTCGCTGGTGGTTGCTATCCAGTGCGGGCGGCGCGCCACTTCGAAGTTGCCGCGCATGCACGGACTGAGCGCGATGTTGCAGCCGGTGCTGGCGCAGCCGGACTCGAAGATCGCTGTCATTACCTTCGATAGTGAAGTCCACGCCGTCGAGAATTTCACCAGCAACGAGAGCCTGATCACCGGCGCCTTGAACAGCGTGCAACCCGGAGATGGATGGCGCGGCCATTCTTGACGCGGTGAGCCGATTCGGTGAAGATGCTGAACGGTGTGCCGCAGGATCGCAAGCGGGTGCTGCTGCTGATCAGCGAGACGCGCGATCACGGCAGCCACTCGGCCAAAATCGACGATGTGATCAAGGCGATTGGCGACAGCAATGTTGTGGTTTACACGCTGGCGTTTTCGCCGTCGAGGTCGAACGTGCTCGACACGCTGAAGGGCAACAACAATCCCGATCTCCATCCCGAGCAGACAGAAATGCATGACAACCCTGATCTGCTGGCGCCGCTGGTGCTGGCGGCGCAAGCGATGCGGAAGAACACGGCGAAAGCAATTGCTTTGCAGAGCGGCGGCGAGTATCAGATGTTCGAGTCAGCCAAGGGCTTTGACGTGCGGATGAACAACTTCGCGAATCATCTGCACAGCCGATATCTGCTCAGCTTTCAGCCGTCGCGGCCGCGACCGGGATTGCATCAGTTGACGGTGCGGCTGAAGGAGCCGGGTGGCGCGACGGTTCTGGCGCGGACGAGTTACTGGGCGAAGGAAGCGCAGCCGTAAAAAAGCCGCTTTTCGCTGATCGCTTTTCGCCTTTCGCTTGGGCTTGCGGTTCCGGTGTCAGCGCTGTGTGATGGCCTAATTACTGCGCGCGCAGAACGCCGCCGAGCGCTTCCAGCTTGGCGATGATCTGTGCCGACCATTGCGCCACTTCATCATCGCGCAGCGTGCGCTCTTGCGATTGGAACTCGGCATGGAGCAGCACGGAATATTTGCCTGCGCCGGCCTTCTCGCCGCGATAGATTTCGGCGGGAACGAAGACTCTGCAGCTCGCCGAGGTTTAGTTCGCTGACCGCAGAGTGGATGCGGTCGAAGGTAACCGCATCGTCGAAGACGAAAGAAAAGTCGCGGCCGACGGCAGGGAACTTCGAGATGCGCTGATAATGCGGCTCGCGCAGGCGATGCTGGTACAGGCGGTCGAGCATCACCTCGGCAACGTAAACATCCTGCCGCAGCTTGCGCGCGGCAGCCAGTTCCGGATGGAGTTGCCCGAAGACTGCAACGGTTTCGCCGTCCATGACCGCGCGCGCGGAACGTCCGGGATGAAGGTAGGGCGGCGGGAGCTGCGCCTCGAACTCCAGGGACTGGTGCTCGAACGAGGCCAGCAGCTTCTCCATGTCGCCTTTCATGTGGAAGAAGGTGTAGGGCTCTGGCTGATTCCGGTGAACGCCCTTGGGGATGGCATCGCCGGTCGCAGCGAATCCGAGATGCCGGCGCTCGTCATGTTTTTCGCCGAGCTTGTCGAAAATGTCGCCCGACTCAAACAGGCTTACGGTGGTGGTGCCGCGATTCAGGTTGTAGCCAACAAAATTCAGCAGGCCCGGCACCAACGACGTCCGCATGTAAGCCGATTCTTCGTTCAGCGGATTGGCCACTGCGAGAGGCTCGGGCGCCGGTGATCGACTCTCGTCGGGTGCCCCATTCAAGCCGGGTTTGCTTGAGTGGGGATTTTCGTCGGACGTCAGGAAAGTCTTCGCCTCTTGCTCCGAGATGAACGTAATCGAGATTGCCTCGTCGTAACCGAGCGACAGCATGGTCTCGCGCATCTTGGCGTTCTTGAGCTCGTCAGGCAATTCGACTACGCCGCCGGTGAACGCGGGCAGCGTATTGGGAAAATTGTTGTAGCCGTAGATGCGCGCGAGTTCTTCCAGCAGGTCGATCTCGCGCTCGACATCGAGCCGCCAGCTGGGAACCTGCACGCTCCGGACGGTGGAGCTTTTGAAAAGAGAATTGTCATCCCGACCGACGGCTTTAGCCGGAGCGGAGAGATCTGCGGTGCTTCCGAGTTGGAAGCCAAGCCGTCGTAGTATACGTTCGACCTCGGTGTCGCTGATGTCGATACCGAGGTTGCGCTTGATCTCCGAGCGCCGCAGCGGTATCGGCTCGCGCTTTAGTTCGCGGCCGATCGCGTCAATGCGTTCGCCGTCGAGTTCGCCGCCGGCACTTTGCAGAATCAGTTCCGCAACACGATCACAGGCCAGCGGCGTAATGCCGTAGTCGGCGCCACGCTCGAAGCGATGCGAGGCGTCAGTGTGCATGCCGTGGCGCTTGGCCATCGAGCGCACCGTCCACGGCTCGAACCACGCGGATTCGATCAGAACATTCTTCGTGCGCTCGGTAATCATGGTGTCGAAGCCGCCCATCACGCCGGCGAGCGCGACCGGCTTCTTCGCATCGGCGATCACGAGGTCTTCTGTGGTGAGCTTGCGATCGACGCCGTCGAGTGTCTTCAGCAATTCGCCTTCGCGCGCGCGGCGCACGATGATCGTGCCGCCCTCCAGCAGGTCGAGATCGAAGGCGTGCGTGGGATGGCCAAGCTCGTTGATCGCGTAATTGGTCGCATCGGCGGCGTTGTTGATGGAGCGCGAACCCAGGAGTTCAAGGCGCTTAACGATGTGCTCCGGTGAGGGGCCAATCTTCACGTTGCGGACGATGCGCGCCGTGTAACGAGCGCAGCCTTCTGCGTCCTCAATGACGATGTGGAATGCATCCCTCTCCGACCCTGTCATCCCGACCGGAGGCGGCGTGCTTTTCGCCGCCGGAGCGGAGGGATCTGCGGTTTCCGCCAGTTTCGGTTCGACCTTCTTCAGTTCAACGTCGTAGATCGCCGAGGCCTCGCGCGCGACGCCGTAGTGATTCATCGCGTCGACGCGATTGGTTGTGAGGTCCATCTCGTAGACGGTCTCGCCGTTTTCCACCTGGACAGACTCCACCGCAATGCCGGCCGAAGTGAGATCTTCGGCGAGTTGACGATCGTCAACTGCGATGTCGACAAATTCACGTAACCATGAAGGAAGGATTCTCATTGGTAGAGCTGGCCTTCAGGCCAGCGTTCATGCCTCTCTATAATTCTGGGGCTTCAGCCCCGAAGCGGGCGGGTTGAAACCCGCCTGATCATGTGTCGTCCCTGAAGGGACTCGGTTCCAACTATGCGCCGACCCAGCGCTGAAGCGCTGGGCGAAGATATGCCGCGCCTGCGGCGCTGGTTCTGCGGCAAGTCAAGATCCAAAGAAGTTGCGACCCAACATCAGCGTTATTCCAAGCACGGCCAACACTGGGCCGACGACCATCAGCCGAGTCAGGGTTCTTAGCCGATTGCCATCCGGGTACAACATCCGATACCTGCGTCGTACACGGAGCAGTTTCGGTGGGTACCAACCGAGTGGACTCTCCTGCTCCTCCGTTGGTGAAAGCTTGTTAATGTCCTCAACCATATCGCTGAGAACAATCGAGCCAGCGATGCCGCACCCGCTTGCCCCCGCAGGAATAAAACTGCGCCGACAACTCGCTCAACGATCAATCCCGACAACGTCATGCGAACTGCTCCAGGAAGCGCACATCGCCCTCGTAGAACAGCTGAATGCCCTCGACGCCATACTTCAGCAGCGCGATGCGCTCCACGCCCATGCCGAAGGCGAAGCCCGAGATCTTCGACGAGTCATAGCCGTTCTGCTTCACGAAGTCGAAGACGTTCGGGTCGACCATGCCGCACCCGAGCAGCTCGATCCAGCCGCTGAATTTGCAGGTGCGGCAGCCCTTGCCGCCGCAGAAGATGCAGCTTACCTGCATGTCGGCGCTGGGCTCGGTGAAGGGGAAGAACGACGGATAGAAGCGGGTCTTCACCGACGAGCCGAAGAGTGCCTTCATCGCGTGGTCCAGCGTGCCCTTCAGGTCGCAGAAGGTGATGTTGGTGTCGACCGCCAGGCCTTCGACCTGATGGAAGAGCGGCGAGTGCGTGGCGTCGAGCGGATCGTTGCGATGCACCTTGCCGGGGATGACGATGCGCAGCGGCGGCGGCTGCTTCTCCATGGTGCGAATCTGCACCGGCGAAGTGTGCGTGCGCAGCAACAGACGATCGCGTGCTGGCTTGCCCTCTTGACCGGCGATGAAGAGCGTGTCCTGGGTGTCGCGCGCGGGATGGTTCGGCGGAAAGTTCAGCGACTCGAAGTTGTAGTAGTCGGTCTCGACCTCGGGACCTTCGCCGACCGAGTAGCCCATGGCCTTGAAGACGGCGACGATCTCGTCCATCACGCGCAGCACGGGATGCTTGACGCCGATGGGGCGTTGGATGCCGGGGAGGGAGATGTCGAGGCGCTCGGCGGTGAGCCTGGGCATCAGCGCGACGACGCGTGTGAATTTTGTCGTGGGCGCCTTCGATTGTCGTTTCGACTTTTGATTTCAGCTTCGTTGACACGGCGAGCCGACCTCGCGCTTGGCCGGACCGGGCGCGGCCTTCAGCCAGGTGTCGTTGATTTGAGTGAGGACGCCGTTTTTGCGCGCCAGCCAGCGATCGCGGAAAGTTTTGTAATCGGCGTCGGAATGCAACGCGGAGGTTTCATTGTCGAGCGCGGAGAGCAGATCGGCGACGGCGCGATCGAGTGCCTCGGGGGAGTAGTCTTCGAGTTTGGGGACCGTGTACATGGCGTTCGTCTTCAGTGTGATCCCGACCGTTTAGCCGACGCGGAGGGATTTGCGTTCTGCCGCGAGGCGCAGGCCTGAAGGCCTGCTGCCCATCTGCCGTCCCTAAAGGGACTCGGACGTCCAAAACTACGCCCTACCCAGCATTGCGCGCCAAAAGAAGCCGCTTCCATCTCGCTGGGCGAGATGTGCCGTCCCCTTTGCGGGTGTCATCCCGACCGATGGCTCGCCGGAGCGGAGGGACTTGCTTTCTCGCGAGGCGCAGGCCTGAAGGCCTGTTGAACACTGCCGCCCCTGAAGGGGCTCAACATCAAAATTGCCGTCTTACCCAGCGCTGAAGCGCTGGGCTATCCTCTTCCGTCTCGCTGCGCGAGACTCGTTCCTGCCCTGTCGCAGGTGTCATCCCGACCGACGGCTTCAGCCGGAGCGGAGGGACGCTGCTTTTCTGCCCGCGAGACGCAGGCCTGAAGGCCTGCTGAACATCTGCCGCCCCTGAAGGGGCTCAGATCCATCAAACTATGCCTACCCAGCATTCCGCGCCAAAAGAAGGCGCTCCATGCTGGGCTATCTTGCCGCCGTCCCGCAAGCGGGACTCTTGCACTTCGCGTTCGGCCAGTGGCTTCTCACCTGAAACGTTTCTTTCTCTGTAGTGAATCCCAAACACAACGGGCGGCCATATCGGCCGCCCATTCCTGACTGCGAATTTCTGAACTAGGCGGCGGCCGGTGCGTTTTGCGCCAGATGGCACAGCGCCGTAAACCCGGTGGGATCGTTGACCGCCAGATCGGCAAGGATCTTGCGATCGAGATCGACGCCAGCCTTCTTCAGTCCGCTGATGAACTTGCTGTAGCTGACGCCGTTCAGCTTAGCGGCGGCGCCGATGCGCACAATCCAGATGGAACGGAACTGGCGCTTCTTCTGTTTGCGGCCGCTGTAAGCGAACTTAAGGCCGCGCTCCACCGACTCTTTTGCCGAGCGGTAGAGCTTTGATTTTGTCAGATAATAGCCGCTGGCACGCTCCAGTATCTTTTTGCGGCGCGCGCGGCGCTTGGTACCACGTTTTACGCGGGGCATTGCTTCTCCTTTTGCACATCGTTAAGCGGCTGGAGGTAGGATCATGACCACGCTCGTTGCGAGGGGCCTTATACCTCTTCACACGCTGTTGGCCGTCGAGTCCGGAATTCACCACGGAAACACGGAAGACACGGAATTAATTCATTTTCTTTCGTGCTTTCCGTGCTTCCGTGGTGAAAATGACGCGCCGGATGCCGCAATATGCGGCGTTGCGATCAGTAATTGTACGGAATCATCCGTGCGATTTTCTTCTGATCCGCCTTATCGAGAATCGTATCCGTATCGAGCTGGCGCTTGCGCTTGGTGCCTTTGGAAGTCAGGATGTGGCGCTTAAACGCGTGACCGCGCTTGATCTTGCCCGTGCCTGTCTTCTTGAAGCGCTTGGCCGCTCCGCTGTGTGTCTTAAGCTTTGGCATAACGATCTTTCTATTACAACATAGAATGGGCGATTCGAGCTACCGTGGGGGCGATAATCCGAGAGATCAGGATGACTTCTCGCTTGAAACATCGGCGGCTGAAGGGACTGTTTGTTGGCTTGGCGACGGTCGACATCAGCTATACGGTCGACGAGATTCCGCGGCGCAACCAGAAGATCTCAGTGACGGGGCAGCAGTTGTCGGCGGGCGGGCCGTCGGCGAATGCGGCAGCGACGTTTGCGTTTCTTGGCGGACGGGCGTCGCTGGTCGACGGCGGTGGGCGGGCATCCGCTGAGCTCTGTCATTCGGGGCGATATGAAGCGCTTCTCGATCGCACTGCACGATCTTGCTCGCGAGCGAACGGAGGCGCCGCCGGTTTCGTCGATCATGGTTCTTCGCCGGACAGGCGATCGGACGGTGGTGTCGGCAAATGCAGCCGTGTTTTCGACGTTCGCGGCAGAGTTCAGTGCGCGATGGCTGAGCGGGGTGTCGATTGTGCAGGTTGACGGGCATTACATGCCGTTGTGTATTGCAGCGGCGCGAGCGGCCCACGAGCGTGGGATTCCGGTTGTTCTCGATAGCGGAAGTTGGAAGAAGGGGATGGGCGAGTTGCTGCGATTCGTCGATATTGCGATTTGCTCGCAGGATTACCGGCCGCCGGGATGTCGCGATGTTAAAGACGTCTTCGATTATCTCGGGGCGCGCGGGATTCGGCAGATCGCGATAACAAGAGGTGCCGGCGGTATCAGATTTGTCGATGGTCAGCGTCGAGCAGCGATTGCGGTGCGGAAGATTCGCGCGGTCGATACCCTGGGCGCAGGTGACATTTTTCATGGCGCGTTTTGTTATTACATAGCTCAGGGATGTGAATTTCGCGATGGGTTGTCAGCCGCGGCACGGGTAGCGTCGTTCTCCTGCCGGTATCCGGGGACGCGGTTGTGGATGAAAGAGTTTCGCGGATAGGGTAGTGTGGGCCTTCAGGCCTGCGTTAAGCGATAGTAATGAGCTGGCTTTAGCCACGCGGTACCTCGTCCCAAGTTGCCGCAGGAGGTCGCCTTCCAACCTGTACCTCGGGCCTAAAGAGAGTGTGTCGCGGCCCGAACCGCAGATCCCTCGGTCGGACTGAAGTCCTCGGTCGGGATGACAGATCATAAAATCAGCCCGGGGACGCTGGCCTAAAAGACCGGCTCTACCCCCGCCGGCTGAAGAGGCCGCTGAAAAACTCTCAAGAGCAGATCCCTCGCGGGCTGAAGCCCGCTCGGAATGAGAGAAATAAGCCGCTTATCGGCACAACTAAAGTGTCTGCGTGAGAACCGTGTCGTCCCCGGGGGACTCTAACTCCTTTTACCACTTACCCAGCGCTGAAGCGCTGGGCTTTCCTATTTCGCGCCCGAGGCGCTGGTTTGTTGGCTGTTCAACCATCGCGACGCTCCACCACGATTTTGCAAACCTAGTTCTCACGCAGACACTAAAGTCGTGCCCTGTTACGAACCGGTCGCAGAACGCCTTTTTCAGCTGCCTGTGAAGCCGGCTTCAACTCAGAATTAGTGCTCGAAACGCTGACCTGAAGGTCAGCACTACCTAAGTTCGACGCTGGCCTAGAGACCAGCTCTACCAACCCGCAGGCAGCCTTCGCATCCCGGGATGGCATCTTAGCTTTCGCGGATTGCTATGCGTCTTACCCGATTCTTCATCGCACTCACGTTGCTCACGTCTTGGATGGTGAGCGCCTCCGATCTTCGCCAGATCGGGATGGTCAACTTGCCCGGCTCGCCCGGCTTTGGCGAGATGGCATTTGCCAACGGCATGCTGTTGCTGGCCCAGCCTGGCGCGTCCGCGGTAGATGTCTTCGATCCGGTGAAGCGTCGCACGATCGCGCAGATCACGGGTTTGCAGTCGCCGAGGTCGATCGTTGTCGACGTGCAGGCCGGGCGCGTTTACGTCGCCGATCACGGCAGCAATTCCATCGCGATTATCAGCGCTGACGGATGGAAGGTGATCGACTCGATCGCGCTGTCCGGCTCGCCTGATGCGCTGCTGCTTGACGGCGGCAAGTTGTATTGGACCGATGCCGACGCTGGAACGCTGTCGCAACTCGACGTGCGGACCAAGCAGGATGTCGCCAAAGTCGATCTCGGCGGCATGCCGCGCAGCCTCGCGCTTGGCGAGCACGGGATGATCTTTGTGACCGTGCAAGACCAGCATCAGATCGTCGCACTCGATCCGCAATTGAAGATTACGAACCGATTCACGCTGAATGCCTCGCAGCCGACGGGCTTGGTCTACGATCCGCAATATCACGAGCTGTATGTCTCGGTGCGTGGGGCGGTGCTGGCGATCAGCGCTGACACCGGGGCGGAGGTTTCTCGTGTGACCGCGGCTGAGGGCGTCGACGCGCTCTGGCTCGACGAAGACTCGCACACGCTGTACGCGGCAAGCGAAGGCGCGTTGCTGGTGATGTCGGCCAAGGGCAGCCTCGCGATGACGGATAACATTCTCACCGAAGTGAAAGGACACACCGTCGCTTACGATTCTGCGAAACGCCTGGTGCTGCTGCCCGGCGGCCGGGAAGGGAAGTCGAAGCTGCTGATCCTGCGGCCGATGAGTGCGAACGGACAGAGCGCCGACGAGAGCACCGACGCGCGGGTGCGATAGCCGGCTCTTAGGCGCTGGCCTAAAGAGTCGCGGCCCGTGCCGCCGCTTCCGCGGCTCGAACCGCAGATCCCTCCGCTCGGGCTAAAGCCCTCGGTCGGGATGACAAAAGCTCGGGCTAAAGCCCTCGGTCGGGATGACAAAAAGTAGGATCCGCGGACGCGGGCCTAAACAGCCAGTTCCGCGCTTGCGCTGCCAGTAGCCTCATCCCAGATACGCCCGCGCCATCGGCCGCCACCACGGCCAATCGTGATAGCTCTGGTCGCCCCACACATACAGCTCATGACGAATGCCGCGTGAGCCCATGATCGCCGCCATGCGGCTGTTGTCGTTCCAGCACATGTCCCACTCGCCGGTCGAGAGCACGGTGCGCAGGTGGTTGTAGCGCCAGCCGTCGGTGCAGTTGGCCAGGTAGTCGGGCGGATTGTTGAAGTAGGCGTCGTCGTTGGACCAGCCGTTGAGAAACTTCCTGATGTCGTAGGCGCCGCCCATGCAGACGCAGTCGGTAACTTTGTCGGGATGGCGCATGGCGAAGTTGAGCGCGTGATAGGCGCCGAAGCTGCAGCCGGTGACGATGGTCCGCGGATTCCAGTTCTTGTTCCACATCAGCGGCAGCACGTCGTTCAGGATGTAGTTCTCGTATTGCAGATGCCGCTGCAGCCGCCAGTAAGGATGCGCCTGCTTGTTGTACCAGCTCTCGGTGTCGACGCTGTCGACGCAGTAGATCTGCAGCCAGCCGTTCTCCAGCCGGTCGGCCAGGGTGGCGATCATCTTGTTGTCTTCGTATTCGAAGAAGCGGCCCATGGAAGTAGGGAAGACGAGGACCTTCGGACCATCATGTCCGAAGACGAGCAGGTCCATGTGGCGTTGCAGGTCGTTGGACCACCAACGGTGGAATTCACGATTCACTTTCGATATGCCTCGGAAAGAGAGATTTTGTGGGCCTGAACTGATGTTTTGATACTCTAGAGCGGCGTCGATGTTGGTGTATCCGGCTTTGAAAGGGCACGGGCTTCAGCCGTGCCGCCAAGGTACGAACGAACTGGCCTTTAGGCCCTGAGGTTTCGCTCCCTCAGCGGCTAAAGCCGAGTTTCCGGCCGGCCTTCGCGGCACGCCTGAAGGCGTGCCCCTTCAAAGCTACTTCTACCCAATTACCAAGTCGCTCCAGGAGCCACAATTCTACAGGATGGTGACGGATCGCATGAACCTGCCTGACGCTCCCATCGCTAAAGAAGGCTTCTACGTTGCTCACTTTCTTACGGTGAAGGACCTGGCGAGGTCTCGCGATTTCTATGTCGGCGTTCTGGGCGGAAAAGTCATCTGCGAGAAGCCCATTTACATCAAGCTCGCCAATTCGTGGATCATTCTGAACTTTGGCGGCGGCCCGACGCCGGACAAGCCCGAGGTCTTTCTCGAGCCTCCGCGCGATCTGAACACCTTCAACAGCTTTCTCAACCTGCGCGTGGCCGACATCTGGGCTTGCTACGAGCAGTGGAAGGCGAAGGGCGCGCATTTTCTGACCGAGCCGCTCGACAACCACGGCCACGAAACGCGATGTTACATGCGCGATCCCGACGGCTACATCATCGAGGTCGGACAATATACTCAAGTGGGGATCGATAACTTTAAGCAATTCGCAGAACGAAGCTGAGTTAAGCCGGACCGAAGCGACATCGAATTCAGGAGACGCATCCAATCGCTCGTACTCCAAAATCCACCTCATCTAATAAGGACGCCAGCGCCACTGCCATGTCCACTTCCACCGCGATGAATCCTGCGCCTGCCGCTGTGGCGGGCGATCTGAAGTCCCGTCTGCGCCTGCATCAGCAATTTCCGTCGAACGTGGTGGACGACAAGCACGACTTCATCGTCTACCTGCCGCCGATGTACGGTGAGCAGCCCGACCGCCGCTTCCCCGTGCTCTACATGCAGGACGGCCAGAATCTCTTCGATCCCGAAACCTCGTTCTGCAAGGGCAACTACTGGCGCCTGGGCGAGAGCGCCGACGCGCTGACCCTCGCGGGCGAGATCGAGCCGCTGATCATCGTCGGCATCTACAACACCGGCAAGCATCGCATCGACGAGTACACGCCGGTGGAGGACAAGCGCCTGGGCGGCGGCCAGGCCGATGCTTACGGCCAGATGCTGGTCGAGGAACTGAAGCCCTTCGTCGACCACGCCTATCGCACGCTGCCGGGCGAGGCCAACTGCGGACTGGGCGGCTCGTCGCTGGGCGGACTGGTGACGCTCTATCTCGGACTGCGCTACACCTGGATGTTCAGCAAGCTGGCGGTGATGTCGCCGTCGGTGTGGTGGCGCAATCGCGCGATCCTGAAGACCGTCGCCAAGCTGCCGCGCAAACCCGAGCTCAAGATCTGGCTCGACATCGGAACCAAAGAGAGCCAGCGCGCCCTGCCCGACGCGCAGGAGCTGAAAGTCGCGTTGGTCAAGAAGGGATGGGTGGAAGGCCGCGATCTGAGCTATCTCGAAGTCCCCGACGCCGAGCACACCGAATCGGCCTGGGCGCAGAGAGCGGGCCGATGCTGAAGTTTCTGTTTCCGGCGAAGTAGTTCGGTCCGGGCTCCGGGCCCATCCTCTCGCCAAACGATGGCGAGAAGGATGGGGCACCCGCTGTGCGGCTGTGACCATCGCGGCCGGCGCGAGTGGCTTGTGCGCCATGAGCACAGGGTCTAATTTCGACGACCGGCGGAGGGGCTACCAGAGAGACGGCAATTCGTCCCAGCGGCCTCCTGACGCCGAATCCGGCGGACTTCCTTCGGACGCCTTCCAAGTACTGGGATAAGCCGGATTGTGGCGCCGGCTGAAAGCCGGCTCTGAAGAGAAAATAAACGGCTTATCGGCACGACTAAAGTCGTGCCCTGACACAAAGCGCGCGTGGGACGATTTTTTTCAGCGGCCTGTGAAGCCGGCTCCCTTGTTATGAGAGGCAATGACGCCGGTCTGAAGAGACTGTGTCGTGTTCGGGTGCCGCTCCGCGGCTCGAACCGCAGATCCCTCCGCTCGGGCTGAAGCCCTCGGTCGGGATGACAAGAAAAAGAGGGAGCCCGGGACGCGGGCCTGAAGGCCCGCACTACCCGATCCCACCAGGAACTGGCGGCAGTGTTCAGGCCGTGCCCTAAAAAAAGAACAGTCCGCGCAATGCTTCCCGGCGAAAAGCAGGTCCTTCGACTGCGCGTCCGCCCGCCGCAACAGACGCGGCGGAAAAACAAAGGCGCGGACGCTCCGCTCAGGATGACAAACGCAAAAAGAGCACGTGATCGGCACGACTGAAGTCGTGCCCTGTTACAAAGCGCGCGTGGGACGATTTTTTTCAGCGGCCGACTTAAAGGCCGTCCCCTTCAAACCCGAACTTGATCAGAGCGTCCCCTAGTACTTCGGCATGGTGCGATCGATGCGCTCGGCCCAGGCGTTGATGCCGCCGGCGAGGTTGTGGACGCGGGTGAATCCGGCCTGCTTGAGGAAGTCGACGGCTTTGGCGCTGCGGCCGCCCATCTTGCAATGGACGACGATTTCGCGCGAGGCGTCGAGCTCGCTGACGCGCTTGGGCAGATCGTTGAGCGGGATGAGATGTCCGCCGAGGTTGCAGATCTGATACTCGTTGGGCTCGCGGACGTCGAGCACGAAGAGGTCGTCGCCGGCATCGAGGCGCTGCTTCAGTTCTTCCGGTGTCATGTCCTCGATGTTAGCAGTTGCCGGCTTTTCCGCACCACGCACGCCGCAGAATTGCTCGTAGTCAATCAGTTCGGTCACCGTAGGATGGTCGCCGCAGACCGGGCACTCGGCATTCTTGCGCAACTTTGAGTTCGCGAAAACGCATGCTGAGCGCGTCGACCATCAACAGGCGCCCGATCAGCGATTCGCCGGAACCGAGAATCAGCTTGATGGTTTCTGTCGCCTGAATCACGCCGACCAGTCCGGGCAGAATTCCCAGCACACCGCCTTCGGCGCAGGAGGGCACGACGCCGGGCGGCGGCGGCTCGGGATACAGGCAGCGATAGCACGGGCCGTCTTTTGTGGCGAAGACGCTGGCCTGGCCTTCGAAGCGAAAGATGGAGCCGTAGACATTGGGCTTGCCGGTAAGCACGCAGGCGTCGTTGACCAGATAGCGGGTGGCGAAGTTGTCGGTGCCGTCGACCACGATGTCGAAGTCGCGAATGATCTCGAGGGCGTTGGCGCTGGTGAGTCGCGTCTCAAATTTGCGGACGTCAATGTTGGGATTGATGGCGGCGATGGTCTCGGCGGCGGAGTCGAGCTTGCTGCGTCCGACGTCGCTGGTTCGGTGGATGATCTGGCGCTGAAGATTAGTTAGGTCGACAATATCGAAATCGACAATACCGAGCGTGCCGACGCCGGCGGCGGCGAGGTAGAGCGTGACCGGCGATCCCAGGCCTCCGGCGCCGATACACAGGACGCGGGCGTGCTTCAGCTTGAGCTGGCCCTCCATGCCGACCTCGGGCAGGATGAGGTGACGCGAGTAGCGCAGGATCTCGTCGTGGTTCAGGGTTGCGGGCGGGTTGTCGGTTGGTATCGCCAATTGGGATCGCAAAGCCTCGATAGTTTGATGATTAATGGCCCTAGAGAAACTCTGCTATACTTAAGTTGCGTTGAGAGCACGCTTTGGTGTGCGTTAGGAGTTCCCGCAAGGGGATTTCCTACTCGGCGCTCTTTTTATTTACGGCCACTTCTTGAATCCGTGACGCACGCCCGTCTGTTTATTTCCAGTGATCTTGCCCTGAATAATATTGAAGAACTTGCGGTCTGGATTCTCCGGCGAATACCCTGCGTAAATAGCCCCTGCAACAAAATCAGCAAACTGGATTCCGGTGCTGAAGTGAGATGGCGTTAAGAAGGCGCTCTCAATTATGTTCGGAAAGCGAGTCCATCGCGTTCCACCCACCAGCAGGCTTCGGTAGAATGCCCGCAGCCGCAGGACTTGCTTTTCCTGTCGCTGGTCTTGAACGACCAGACCAAAGTCGTCTGTCGCGTTCAGATAGTACTGGAAGCGTTCCATCATGAAGGTCACGGCCCGCTCGTAAACATCTTCAGGTTGCGTGATTTCAGCCCGCGTGTACGCGGTCACTTTGTCAATCACGACTCCTAAGACCCGGGACGAAGAAGATCCGCGAACTACGGAGAGCATGTCTTTGCCGTATTGGATGCGGTCGGCATCGGAAAAAGCATTTAATGGATTCTTGCGCCCTCCGGGGTGACGAACGTGACGCCACTTTATCTCGGTTGCGGCAGCAAAGCCCCGAATTTGCTTAAGCACCTCCAGTTCCCGGTTCAGATGTGGCCATTGATCGGCCCTGATAATTACCCCGCCCAGGACCAAAATCTTGAATGGGCCACCCATGAGGGCATCGCCAGATTCATCTAGAAAAAGTATGCGCACGAATGGCTCCCGTGTTTCTTGAGTAACAGCAACGCATTGATGGGGATGATACGCCGCGGCGCTGAAGCCGTCGCACTACCAGCAACAAGGCCTGTTGATCCCAGAGGTAACACGCGCTGTCCTAGCAGCCCGGAATCCGTTAAGATAGAGGAAACAGCCACCGTCCCAGGTTTATAGGGTAGTAACGCCATCCTCGTCTAATCTCAAGCGCATCAATACGATCAGGAGCACCGTGTCTCCCTTTCTGCCCATGAAGGAAAGTTCGCGGGAGTTGGTGATCGAGGTCACTCGCCGACTTCAGCCGTCATTCCCGGAAATTACCGCGGCGTGGCGACAGAAGATGTTTGGCGAGTTCAGCTTCGACGGCCGGGCCATGGCCGCGCTGGAGCGGCTGACCATCGGCACGGGATTCTCCGTCTTCTCGCAGACCGATTTCGCGTCGTTCTATGAGAGCCTGCAGCACTTTGGCAAGCGCCTGGCGAAACTGAAGGTGAGCGCGCGGGCGGTGGCGCGTTCGCTGCAGATCTATCAGGACCTGATCGATTCGTATCTGGAGCGCATCTTTCCGCCCGACCAGCTGCCGCAAGTGATGGCTGCGATGGAGACGTTGTCGTGGGCCAGCTATGTGGCCGTATCGGCAGCTTACGCGGACGCGCAGAAGATTGAGGCGGAGACGTTGCTGTCGGTGCTGGACGCCGAACTTTCGGCCGGGAAATCTGAATGCGCTTTTGGAGCGGGTGCTGGAGATCGCGACGCATACCTTCAATGCGAATCTGGGATTGATCCTGCTGAAGGACGCCGATCAACAACTGCTGCGGGTGCAGGCGCAGGTGGGATTTCCTGACGCGCTGGATGGCTTGAGCTCGGAGACGCCCATTGGAGAAGGCTTTGCCGGGAAGATTGCGTTGACCGGCGAGCCCGCGATCCTGCCCGATCTGCGCACCTTTAGCGACATATTGGGGCCGTTTCTACAAGGCAGAGCGAAAGCGCTGTGGGGCGTGCCGCTGAAATCGAACGACGTGGTGATCGGCGTACTGGTGATTGGCTTCTCGCGGCCGTATGACTGGCTGCCGACGGAGCGCGATCTGCTGCGCGCGGTTGCGGACCGCTCGGCGCTGGCGATCGACCGGGCGGGAATGACCGACGCGCTGCGCGAGCGCGAGACGCGGATCGCGGAATTGTCGGGCCATCTGCTGCGCGTGCAGGAAGAGGAGCGCAAGCGCATCAGCCGCGAGTTACACGATGAGACCGGCCAGGGGTTGATGGTGATTCGCCTGTACCTGGGGATGCTGGAGAGCAGCGTCAGCGCACGCAATGCGCGGCTGAAAATTCGCGAGACGCTGGAGGTTGTGGACCGCACCATCGAGGGCATACGGCGGATTATCGGGCGCTTGTCGCCGCTGGTATTGCAGGAGCTCGGGCTGATTGCGGCGGTGCGAAAGGAGGCCAAGGATCTTGCGAAGAATGCCGGAGTGAAAGCGCGAGTCACGGTCTCGCCGGACTTCGGCCGCTTGCCGCCAGCGCTGGAGACGGCTATTTACCGGATCGTGCAGGAGGCTTTGCACAACGTCGCCAAACATGCCAGTGCTACTACGGTGACCATCGATCTGAAGCAGGAGGGAGAGTTGGTGAAACTGGCGGTGGAGGACGATGGGGTGGGAATTTTGTCGAAGCCCAAGGCCGCGCGCCAGACCTTTGGCCTGACCGGCATGCGCGAACGGATGGCGAATGTTGGCGGAAAGATGCGGGTGAGCTCGACGCGAGGTAAGGGAACTCGCATCGAAGTAAGTGCGCCGGTCCCGAATCATGCCATGAGCGTGGAACAGGGAGTAGCTTCTGGCCGAACCGGCGCCGCAGCGTGGGGCGCATGAACAACATCGCCGCAGAGCGATGAAAAGCTGGAGAAACGATGCCAAGAATTCGATGTTTGCTGGTGGATGATCACACATTATTCCGGCAGGGAGTACGCCGTCTGCTGGAAAGTGAGAGCGATTTTGAGGTTGTGGGCGAGTCGCCGGATGGAGGCGACGCGGTGGAGAAGGCGCGCGAGCTGCGCCCCGACGTCGTGCTGATGGATATCGGGATGCCGGGGCTGTCGTCGTTTGAAGCCACCCGGCACATCAAGAAAACTCGGCCCGAGACCAAGGTCCTGTTCCTGACGATGTATGAAGACGAGGATTATCTGGTGCAGTGCCTGGAGGTGGGCGCGGCCGGCTATGTGCTGAAGGATACGCCGGCGCCGCAGTTGGTGAGCGCGGTCCGCGATGTGTACAAGGGCGGGAAGTATCTGAGCTCGCAGGTGCTGGGCAAGCTGGTGGAGGATTTTCGCGCGCGGGTGCGCGATGCTCGGATGCGTCCGCGTATGGCGACACTGACGCCGAGGGAACGCGAGATTCTGAAGCTGCTGGCGGAGGGCAATTCGGTGAAGGAAATTGCGGTGCTGCTGGGGCTGAGCGTCAAGACGGTGGAGGCGCACAAGTTCAACCTGATGCGCAAGCTCGACATCCACAACAAGGCTCAGCTGGTGACCTATGCCATCCAGAAGAAGATTATTAAGGTGCCGGTGAACCAATAAGGCTATCGAAGCTCGCCGCGGAGGCGCTGTAGAAGTGTGATGTCGTCCAAAACAGTTACTCCTGCATCGTGCAGAAACTGGACCGTGTCAGACTCATAGAAATCCTTGTCTCTGGTGCACAGAACATTAGCCTCGCCAACGATTGCGGTTTGAGCTACGACGATATCGTTGATGTCTCGCATCGGTACGGAAAGCAGCGGGCTCAGTGGCACAATCTCCGCTACCTCACGCAGCAAGGCGATGAAGCCGTACACTCGATTTTCAGTTAGTCCGTACAGTTGTAGTAATCGCGGATAGCGAAGAACTCTGGCGAGTTCATAGAGCATCTCATTGGACAGTACGAGGGTGTGACGGTCTTCGATGATTCGAAGCAGCAACTCGCGAGCGGGGCCATAAGATGCCTCGGTTGCCCGGACGAGGATCGTGGTATCGAGAACTATCCTCACTGCCTGGAACGGTAGCCCGGACGGCTGGTTTTGATGGCTTCGGTGATGATTTCGTCAGCCTCTTCAGCGGAAGCCTGCTGACGATGCGCATCTACTTCTGCGAAATATTTTCGCAGCTGCGTCGCGATGTCCGCCCGGCGCTGCTCTGATATCGGGTGGGAATGAACTGCGCGGATGCTGATGGTCTCGTCGTCCAGCACACGGCGACCGAGCAGGTTCTCGATCGTCAGCTTTTGATCAGGGGAGAGATCTTTGGCTTTGTGAATCATACTTAATGGCTTCTGGCTGCATTTTAGAATTTTCGCAGCGACGTGTCACTGCCGAACGCAACAGGGTCTCGGCAGTCGTCGTTTGAGGCCCGTCAAGGTGCCGGTGAATCAGTAGGGCGGGTTGGTCCAAAAAATAGAGTGGGATACGAAGTACATCTTGAGCCGCCCCAGAGTCGCTGATACAGTCAGAGAGGTAGAGGACATCAAGATGGCTATCGATCGTATAACCATAGATCCCGCGGTGATGAGCGGTAAGCCCTGTATCCGTGGGATGCGGGTTACCGTGGGAACCATCGTGGGCATGCTGGCAGAGGGCCATAGCGCGGCCGAGATTCTCAAGCTCTATCCCTACCTTGAAGCGGAAGACATTCCTCAAGCGCTGTCTTATGCAGCTCTCCGCTCAGAAGAGCGCGAAATCGATCTAAAACTCGCGTGAGGATTCTGGTCGATATGAATCTTTCCCCAACCTGGCTCAGCGTATTCGCTGAAGCCGGGTGGGAAGCTTATCACTGGTCGAGCGTTGGCGAGCATTCAGCTCCTGATGGCGAAATTCTAAGATGGGCGGCAGACAATGGCTGCATCGTGTTCACCCACGATCTGGATTTTGGAGCATTGCTGGCGTCAACCGGATATCGGATTCCGAGTGTTGTACAGCTGAGAGGCCACGAAACGTCTCCTTCGAAGATGGGCCACGCAGTCGTCCTTGCTGTTAAAGCGCTCTCCGAAGAACTGGAAGCTGGAGCCCTTGTCACCATTGACGCCGCCAGAGCGCGGGCCAGAATTCTGCCTCTTATACGCCCTCGAAATGACTAAACTGAAGCGTTGGGCCTCGGCGAGTTTCAATTCACCCCCGAATTCGACTGGATGTTGGGCCCAGCCTGCTTCTCCGGCGGGCGCATCAGGCCGAAATTCTGCAGGTAAGCCACGGTGCGTTGCGCCGCGCCATCGAAGGTCAATTGGCAGTTCACGAACTGGGTATTCTCCCACGTGACATCGCCTCCGCCGTATACCAGCTTGCACTCGGTGAGGATGCAGTTGATGAAGCGCTTGTCGTCCATGTACACGGTAATGCTCTGAGGATGCCAGTTCTCCAAAACCTGCATGATCGGTTTCCCTTCGATGATCTCGGAGAACAGAATACATCGTCGGACGCTTGCGGGGGCAACTGGCGCGGCGGGTAGAAAAACAGGGCAGGACGAAGCCTGCCCTATCGAGACACAACATCAGATTTGATTACATAGACGGAGTGCCGGCTACGCCTTCCGTACCGGTCGGCCGGGTGGCTTCCTCGACGGTGGCGCGGGCGCGGCCCATAGCGCGCTCCGCGGTAGTGCGGATGGTCTCGACGCCGCGCTGCACACGATCACGATTCTCCTCGTAGGTCTCGCGCGCCGAGTTCGCCAGGTCGTTAGCGCGATCCGTGAGATTGTTGCGCGTCTCTTCACCGCTCATGGGTGCAAACAGCAGGCCGAGGCCGACTCCAACCCCCAGCCCGATCAGGAAACTTTTCATACCGTCCTCCAGGAATGATCGAATTATGATGCAAGACGGCCCGGAGCAAGAAGGCCATCGTTGTGGTGAGATGCGGCGGGAGGGAAGGGGAGTTTGCTTGGCGGGATGTTTGAAGGCACATGCCGTTCTCCCACACATTCGAAAATCGCGAATGTGTGGGGCACCCGACCGCAAGCCAAGTGCGATTGACCGACGCTACGCCCTGCTGCGCTTACCACGGGTTTCCTGCTGCGTGCTGCGCATGGCGTGTCTCAGCAGGAGATTGGCTTTGGTCTGATAACCGGGACCATAACTTTTCAGCCAATCGATTACGTCGGCGTCCAGCCGCATGGTAACCGGCCGCTTTGGCGGGCGATAGAATTTGCCAACCTCCGCGCCGCTCCAGTCGACGACTTCAGGCATATCGGAAAGATCAATGTCGGCGTCGCGCCTGGTGGCGACTGATGCGATCTCGTCGCGCTGCCTTTTTGTAAGCTTCCTCATAACTCTTCCTCTCGCGAGCAGTTGCAGGACGAGCGGAGATGATTCGGATGACCTCCTCACGCTCGGCATTCTCGTAGTTCAAATGGACCACGAACAGGATCGCGCCCGGCCCAATCGCTCCCAGGGTAATGAGCCGCTCCTCTTCGGAAGCCGGGTCTCTTTGCGTCAGCGAATAGGGATCGTCGAACACTAGAGCGGCTGTCTCGAAGCTCACATCATGCTTCAGGCGGTTGGCGCGGTCCTTCTCCTCGTCCCACTCGAACATGGTGTGCGAACTTCAGACTAGCATTGTGTACGTACACATGTCAATACTTACAGCGTGCGCTTGAACAGCGCGGTGGCGATGGTGATCATGATGGCCGCAGAGACTACGAGGTAGACGAGATCCATGCGGATGGCGACGAAGCCGGCATCTTTCAGCAGCAGCGCCTTGAAGGCGTGCACCGCATAGGTGAAGGGATCGATGTAGGCGATCCAGCGCAGCCAGGCGGGAAATGCCTTGATGGGATAGATGGAGCCGGCAGGGAAAAACAGCAGCGTGTTCAGGATGCCGAAGGTGGCACGCGGCACCAGCGGATCTTCGACGCGCACCATCATGAGGAACATCATGGTGTTGAAGGTCAACGCCGTGGCCACGATCACCAGCAATACCCACAGCATATTTTGCAGGGTGAAGATGGATCCCAGCCCGCACAGCAGCGACCCCAGTGCGGTAATGACGATGCCGGCCATGATCGCCTTGATGGCGCCGGCGATGTTGAGCCCGGCGACCAGTTCGAACTTGGTGATGGGCGTGACCAGATAGCCTTCGTGCACACCACGGGCTTTGTCGTCGATGTACAACATGCCGCCGCCGATCATCACCGAGACGAACATGGCCAGCGTGATGGAACCGGGCAGCAGATACTTCATGTACTCGGTGTAGGGATAGAGCTCGACGGTATCGAGGGTGATCTGTTGCAGGATGCGCGAGGGCGAGACGTCGGGAGTATTCAGCGCCTGCACCAGGCTGGCAAATTCGTCTTCCAGCGTGGAGCTCATGATGTTGTCGGTGTTGTCGACGATGAGCGCGATGCGGGGATGATTCTGCTCGTAAACGCGGCGCGAGTATTCCGGCGGAATGATGATGGCGCCGTCAAGCTTGCCGGTGCGCACGTCTTCCATGGCCTGCTTGTCGCTGTCGTAGGGAATGGGAGTGAAGGTGTGCGCGTTGGACTGGACCGCGGCCAGAGCTTCGCGAACTTTGACCGCCTGCGTGCCCTGATCCTGATCGACGACGCCGAGGCTTGCGTTCTTGATCTTGCCGCCGAAGGCGTTGCCCAGCACGATGAGCTGGACCAGTGGAAACACCATCGCTACCAGCATCAGCGCCGGAGAGCGGAAGAATTTGCGCAGTTCGCGCTCGACAATGGCCCACATTCGATTCATAAAACCCCGGAGTGCCGCCGGCTAAAAGCCGGCTCGATAAAAAAATCTGTATCGTGCCTTGGTCGGGTAGTGCGGCGCTTCAGCGCCGCGTTCAAGCGCTTTATTTCGTGTTCCCGAGCCGGCTTCAGCCGGCGGCACAATCCGGCCTGTAAAGCCGGCTCGATAAATCAAGATCGCGCTTCGGCACGACTAAAGCGTCTGCGTGAGAACCCTGTCGTCCCCGGGGGACTCGAAGTTCTTTTACCACTCACCCAGCGCTGAAGCGCTGGGCTTTCCTATTTCGCGCCCGAGGCGCTGGTTGGGTGGCTAGTCAACGATCGCGACGTTCCACCACGATTTTGTAAACTCAGTTCTCACGCAGACACTGAAGTCGTGCCCTGACACCTGCCGCGAACGACGGACGTTTTCCGCACATCCCGCGGAAAGCAGATCCCTCGTCGGGCTGAAGCCCTCCTCGTGATGACAAAATAGAAATCTCGCGACGGCACAGCTAAAGCTGTGCCCTTTCAAAGCCGCACAAGCCAGCCTTGTGGACGCATCCCGGGGCTCCGTCATGGACGCATTCCTGGATTCCTTCATGGCCGCATCCCTGGACGGTCGGGCATGACGAAGCTGAAGGCCTTGACCTGCTCGTCACGCAGCTGCCGTCCTGTGAAGTGGACGAACACATCGTCCAGCGTGGTGTTTTGTACGGAGAGCGATTTCACCTGGACGTTGGAGCGCACGGCCAGCTCGACCAGTTCAGTCGTAGTCTTGGAGCCGTCGCTGGTGAGGATGCGGTACATGTTCGCCGCCTCCGGTTGCACCGAGGTCACGTCGTCGAGCTTTTCAAGTTCGCTCTGCCAATCGGCGGGCGCGTTCAGGAACTGCGCTTCGATGACGTTGGTTCCCGGCACACTGGCCTTCAGCGCGGCAGGCGAATCGAGCGCGACCAGCTTTCCATGATCGACGATGGCGATGCGATCGCACAGACGGTCGGCTTCGTCCATGTAATGGGTGGTTATCAGGATGGTGAGGTCGCGACTGTTCTTGATCTTGGTGAGCATCTCCCAGACGGCGACGCGGGAGACGGGATCGAGGCCGGTGGTGGGCTCGTCGAGAAAGAAAATTTTGGGGCTGTGCACGAGCCCGCGCGCGATCTCCAGACGGCGCCGCATGCCGCCGGAGAGCGTCTTGGTCTGCGCGTGCCGCCATTTCTGTAGATCGACTGTGGTCAGAAGCTCATCGATGTTGCGCTTGCGATGTTCGGCGTCGACGCCGTAGAGCTTGGCGTAGATGTTGAGATTTTCCTCGACGGTGAGATCGATGTCGCTGGTCAGCGCCTGCGGGATGACGCCCATGCAGCGGCGCGCGTTGTCGGGCTGTTTGGAGACATCGAAGCCGTTGATCAGGGCGCGACCGGCGGTGATGGGCAGCAGCGTCGTCATCATGCGAATGAGGGTGGACTTGCCCGCGCCGTTGGGACCCAGCAGGCCGAAGATTTCGCCCTGGGGGACGTTGAAGGAGACATCGTCGACGGCGGTGAAGTCGCCGTACTTTTTGGTGATGTGGTCGACGACGATGGCGAGGCCGTTGGGAGGGTCGGGACAGCCGTCGGCGGGCGGGGTCGTTGTGGGTTTAAACCAGGTCATCACTTCACACTCCGCCAACTACCGTTCTTTTTTGAGGTGTCATCCCGAGCGGAGTCGAGGGACCTCTATATTGGCTCGACAATAGGGGTCCTTCGACTGCGCGTCCGCCCGCCGCGAAACCCGCGGCGGAAAGACAAAGGCGCGGACGCTTCGCTCAGGATGACAAACTTGAAAAGAGCGCGTGTCGGCACGACTAAGAGTCGTGCCCTGTTACAACGCGTCCCTGCGTACCCACTTCGCTCGCACGACCAACTGCCCCACCCTGGCCAAAAGATGGCCAGAATGGGGCACCCAGACCGCTCCAGCCAACAGAGGGCTGGAACGGGGCACCCGAGTCACCGTTCGATCGGGCAGAGTTCCATCCGACGGCCTCATTGCCGGCCCTTCCCCAGATCCTTCGGCAGCAGGACTTCGGCGGTCATGCCGGGGACCAGGGCGCCGTCGGGATTGTCGACCTTCAACTTCAGGCCGATGGTCTTGATGTCGCGCTTGCGGCGGCTGACGTCGCGCTGGGTCGCGAAATCGCCTTCGACCCCTTTGAAGATCACGACGCCGTCGATGGGCTTGCCTTCAGGCAATCGCACCTTCAGGCGGTCGCCCTGCGCGACGAAGCGGCTCTCGGTTTCGGGAGCTTCCGCGCGCACCCAGGTATCGCCAAAATCGATGATGGTCACGATCGGGCTGCCGGGATTAACCACTTCGCCCTGGCGTGTGGCACGGACCGAGACGGTGCCGCTTACTGGCGCAAAGATCTTTGTGTAGCCAAGACGAGTGTCAGCTTCGGCCAGTTGGGCGCGCGCGTTGGCGACTTGCGCCTGGTTCATCGCGACGTTGCTGGCGGCGGCACGCTGCTGATGAAGCCGCGCCGTCGCGGTGTTCAGGTCGGCCTGCGCGGCATCGACATTTTTCTGCGCGCTCTGCACCACCGCCTGTTGCGCATCGAGCTGCGCTTCGGCGCGCACGCGATCCTGATCGGACTCGACGCCGGCTTTGGCCAGTTCGATCATGCGCTGCGAGTCGCTCTGGATGCGCACCAGATCAGCCTTGGCCTGCGCCAGCGTAGCTTTGGCGGACGCCAGCCGCGCCTGCGCGTTGACGACGCCGCTGTTGGTCTCGCCCAGAGTTTGCGCTTCGGTGGCCTGCGTGGAGGAAACTTGCGAGTTGTAAGCGTTGATGGTGGCCTGCGCGGCGTTCTTCTCGGCTTCGAGTTCGGCGGAGTCGACTTCGGCGATCAGGTCGCCGGCTTTGACCTTCGAGCCTTCGTCGACGTAGAGCTTCTCGATGCGGCCCATGATCTTGGAGCTGACGATGACCTGGTTGGCATCAACAATGCCGATGAGCACGGTGTCGCTGGTGCGGTCGGTGGAATAAAAGTAGTAGCCGGCCGCGACGCCCAGCAGGACGATTAAGAAGACGAAAAATTTATGCGGTTTCACTCGAGTTCGTCCTCCTCGTCGAGTGTCCTGGGCAGCTTTCGTTGGTCGCCGATGCCCAGGCGCTTTTCTTCCTGCAAAATCTTGAGCGCGGTTTCAGCGTCGGGAAACCAGCGATCCATCCAGCGGTAGCCTGGTGCAGGGGGCGGAGCGGCAGGTGCCGTTGGCGAGTGCGCTGGCGTGGATGCGGCGCTGGGCGCGGGTTTGGGAGCAGCAGGCGCGACGACACGACGCCGTCGGGGCGCGTCCGAACCGCCGCGGAAACTCTCCGCCGGCAGCGCTGCAATATGGGCGGCGAGCGCGATGCCTGCCTCACGATTGCTGAACAGGGCGGCTGCGATGAAGTCGAGCACCGCGGCGCGCCGCTGCGGAATCACTTGCTCGCGCGGCGTGGAATGCTCGGGCACAAACTTCTGCCGCAACGGCGCGGTCAGGAAGTAATGAACGATGGAGCCAATCGCGGAAGGAAGGAACTGGTTGGGATCGACGGCGCGGAACTCGCCGCTGGCAATCCCTTCCTGCATCAGGCCGGCGACGCTGCCGCCGATGGGCTTCATGTACTTGGCGAAGATGCGGTCGAGATGGGTCGATCCGCCGCGGCCGGCGCTCATCAGCTCGCCCATGAAAATGTGCGCGTAGTAAGGCGACTCGGCGACGGAGTCGAAGTGAGTGCGGGCGTAGGACAGGAAGCGGTGGCCGGCACTGCCGGGTTGGTGGCAGACCGTCATGATGCGCTCGGAGAGTTTCGCGAAGAAGCGATCGAGGATCTCTCCGTAGAGCGTTTCCTTGTCCTTGAAGTAGTAATAGAGCAGCGCCTTGTTGACGGCGGCGGCTTCGGCGATAGCGTCCATGCGAGCGCCGGCCAGACCTTCCTGCCCGAACTCCACCAGGGCGGCGCGCAGGATGGCTTGGCGGGTGGCCTGGGGCTGACCGCGAGTGCCGCGGCGGGGAAGACGGGTTTTGGCGGAGCGGGTCACCGAATTAACCGGATAGTTAAGATTTAACTAACCAGTTAGTTAGTTTAGCGCTTGCTCGCGGCCCCGTCAAGCCAGCCGCCGGCAACCATTTTTCCTCACCCCGCCGACCCGCCTTTATAAATTCTTTATGTCTTCGCTGCTACAATTCGCCTCCATGAAAGTTTTACTAGTCGCAATTCTGCTTTTGCCGCTGACGCTCCCCCTGGCCTCCCAGGCGCAAAATGCAAAACCTAATCTCTCCGGAACCTGGATCTTCAGCGCGCAAAAGAGCAGCCTCAAGATGCCCGCGCCCACCAGCATGACCTTGCTGATCGCGCAAAGCGATCCGCAGATCAGCTTCTCCCGCAACCAGGTCTATGGCGACCAGAAATTCGACTGGACGCTGGAGGCGCTCACCGACGGGCAGAAGGAAGTCGTCCAGCAGTTGCCCGCCTACACCGCCAACATCCGGGTGTACTGGGAGGGGAGCGCGCTGGTGCTCGACCAGAAAATCACCGCGACGGACGGCACCAAGGCCAGCGACATCGTGACCTACAGCCTGGTCGAAAATGGCAGCACCCTGGAAGCGGTGGAGCGCCAGACCTTCGTCGGCGGCAAGGGCAGCACCACCAACAAGTGGGTCTACGAGAAGCGCAGCCAATAGCTGCGCATCGCCGACAGCGCATCCGCCGCACGGAATGCAAACAACAACGTGATGGTCGCCGCTGGATCGCCGGTGATGCGATCTCTTCACTGATTGGATCCGCATCGGCGCGATGCTGCGCTAATGTGCGCTCAATGCCTGATCGTGCGTTCGTTTGAATTCTCTTCCGGATCTCCGGCCTCCGCACCACCGGCATTCATCACGCCCCCCTCGCCGCGTTTGACATGCCCCACGCGCCGCCCCTACTCTTTTCCTTTCGCCTATGAAGGTCCTGGTCTTAGGTAGTGGTGGTCGCGAACACGCGCTGGTGTGGAAGCTGCGGCAATCGCCGCGCATCACCAAGCTCTATTGCGCGCCCGGCAACGGCGGCATTGCCGCTGACGCCGAATGTCTCGCGGTCGACGTCAAGAGCATCGACTCGCTGGTGCAACTCGCCAATCGCATCAATCCCGATCTCACCGTTGTCGGCCCGGAGCTGCCGCTCACGTTAGGCATCGTCGACGAATTCCAGCAGCGCGGCTGGCCCATCTTCGGCCCCACGCGCGCGGCGGCGCGGCTGGAATCAAGCAAGAGCTACGCCAAGGAATTCATGCAGCGGCATCGTATTCCGACCGCGAAGTATTCGGTCTGCACCACCAACGCACAGGTGCGCGACGCGCTGAAGTTGTTTCACACTCCCATCGTGGTCAAAGCCGACGGCCTGGCCGCGGGCAAGGGCGTAGTCATCGCGCAGTCGAAGGAAGAGGCGCAGCGCACGGCAGAGGAGATGCTTGCCGGCAAGATGCTGGGCGAGGCCGGCTCGCGCGTCGTGCTGGAGGAATGTCTCACCGGCGAGGAGTTGTCCTTCCTGGTGATGAGCGATGGCGAGCGCGTCGTGCCCCTGGTCGCGACCCAGGATCACAAGCGCGCCTTCGACAACGATCAGGGGCCGAACACCGGCGGCATGGGCGCGTACTCGACCAACCAGATCGTCGATTCGCAAATGCGCGACTGGCTGGTGACGCACATCGCGCGCCCGGTCATCGCCGGCATGCGCGCCGAAGGCGCTGACTACAAGGGCATCCTTTATTGCGGCATCATGATGACCGCGAAAGGGCCGATGGTGCTGGAATTCAACTGCCGCTTCGGCGATCCCGAAACTCAGCCCATCATGATGCGCATGGAGAGCGATCTGCTGGAGGCGATGGAGTCGTCGATTGCCGGCCGCGTCAGCGATGGCGATTTTCGCTGGTCGCCGGATCCCGCGGTCTGCGTGGTGATGGCATCGGGCGGGTATCCCGGCGCCTTCGAAGCCGGTAAGCTGATCACCGGCATCGACGAAGCCGACCGATTGCAGGGTGTGAAGGTCTTCCACGCCGGCACCAATCGCCGCGACAACATGTATTACACCTCCGGCGGGCGCGTGCTGGGAGTGACCGCGCGCGGCCATGACTTGCCGGAAGCGGTCGAGCGCGCCTATGACGCGGTGATGAAGATTCGCTTCGACGCCATGCACTATCGCAAAGACATCGCCGCCCGCGGCCTGAAACATCTGCGGGCGGGAAAATAGATTCGGGTGAGCACACCTTCAGATGCGCATTCGTAAAGGGTGGTGCGGCCTTGAAAGGGCACAGCTTCAGCTGTGCCGTGGCGAGATTTGATTTTGTCATCACGAGGAGGGCTTCAGCCCGACGAGGGATCTGCTTTCCGCGGGAAGTGCGAAAAATGTCTGTCTTCGCGGCAGGTGTCCGGGCACGACTTTTAGTCGTGCCGAACGTGTGCTCTCTTTTGATTTTGTCATCCTGAGCGGAGCGTCCGCGCCTTTGCTTTTCCGCCGCGTCTGTTGCGGCGGGCGGACGCGTAGTCGAAGGATCTGCGGTTCTATGCGTGTAGCCGCCGCAGAAAACTCCGACTTCGGAGGCGAGGTGTCAGGGCACGACAGTTCCGCCGCAGAGTTGATGAGATAGCCCAGCACCAGGTTAATGGCGCCGTCGCAAATCACTCCGATCGCAGCACGCAGGGACAACCGAGTCTCGGCCTCGGCGAGGTACGAGCGAGCTCAGAGACACGGGCTGTGACTCAGCACGCCAGACAGCCCTGAAGATTCGAACTGCGCGTTCCTGGAAACATAAGGCTCATATGAGCGCGAACAGTCCAGTGCCGCAGGCAAGGCAGAACTTACCCAGCACGGAGCGCAGCGGAGTGCTGGGTAGCGCGAAATTTGATTCCGAGTCCCTTTAGGGACGCCACAAAAATTATGACCAAAACTCCTCTCGTCTCCATCGTCATGGGCAGCGACTCCGACCTCGACATCATGAACGAGGCCGCCAAGGCGCTGGCCGAGTTTGCCATTCCTTACGAAATCGACATCACCTCCGCGCACCGCTCCCCGGCGCGCACCAGCGAATACACGCGCGCCCTGAAAGCCCGCGGCGTGAAGGTCGTCATCGCCGGCGCAGGCGGAGCCGCTCATCTCGCGGGCGTCATCGCCGCCGAGACGACGCTCCCCGTCATCGCCGTTCCAATTCCATCCACGGCGCTGCTCGGCCTCGACTCGTTGCTGGCAATGGTGCAGATGCCTGCCGGCATTCCGGTCGCGACCGTCGCCATCGGCAAACCCGGCGCAACCAACGCAGGCATTCTCGCGGCGCAGATGATCGGCCTCTACGATGCCGAAGTCGCCAAGAAGCTCGATGCCCACAAAGAGAAGCTAGCCAAAGGCGTGGAAGCCAAATCGCGCAAACTCAAAGAGAGCCAAAAGGCCTGAGCACAACGTCTAACTTGTGATAACGCCTGACTACAACACCTACGCCTGATTTTCGAGATTGGTGAGATAATCCATCCGTGAAATACCGCGTTGCCGCAGCTTTCTTTCAGTTCGTGACTGTTCCATCGGTGCAGCGCACAGCCCAGTCGTTGTGGTTGGGCAGGACGGAAAAGCTGGACCTCCACCCGGAAGCCCGGAATACTACGCGTCTGTTGAACCGCTGCGACCCAATCTCGTTCTCACAGCAGATACGAGAATGGTAAATAGAAGCCTGGGGAGCCCGCTTGCCTGATGAGGCCTCGCATCCACCTGTACGCGTTGTGTTGGAATGAAGCCCCAATTCTGCCGTTCTTCTTCCGTCACTATGACTCGATCGTCGATCGCTACTTCATCTTTGATAACGGGTCGACCGACGGCTCGCTGGACCTTCTGAAAGGGAACACTAAGGTCTGCGTGGGCGCGTTCAGCGTTGAAGGGCCTTCCTTTGTTCTTGCGGCGGTTGACTTTTACAACCAGGTTTGGAAGCAGAGCCGCGGACTAGCGGATTGGGTGATCGTATGCAATATCGACGAGCATCTGTACCATGCCGACCTGAGAGCTTATCTTGCGTCGCTTTCGCCGCGATACTCTTTAGTCATTGCCGAGGGATACGAAATGGTTTCCGAAAGCTTTCCTGCCGGCGACCTCGTTCTTAGCGACTACGTACGAACCGGACTTCGGTACCCACTTTACGATAAGCCGGCAATCTTGGAGCCTGACTACATCCGGGAGATCAACTTCACACCGGGGCGCCACGGAGCAACCCCGGAAGGCATGGCCGCCACGCCGTCCATGCGGGAAGTAAAACTGCTGCATTACAAATGTCTTGGCTTGGAATACTTCGTGGCGCGCTCAAACCAGTTGGGCGGTCGCTTAAGAGAAATGGACCTGGCTCACCGATGGGGCAATCAATACGTCCGTGACGATGTGGAAAAGCAGAATTATTTCCGGCAGGTCAGTGAAGGAGCGGTTCAAGTCCTATGACTCTGCCAGGAACTGTATCCCCGGCGCGAAACGGATGCCTCCACCAGGTGAACCTCATTCCCCTGAGGAAGGTCATCACCGAGCGTGGTCACTTGATGGAGGTGCAACGCTGCGATGACAGCTTTTACCTGGACTTCGGGCAGGCCTACGTTACCATGACCAAGCCCGGCATCGTCCGGGCATGGTACCGCCACCGGGACCAGGTGGACCAAATAGCGCTGGTGAAAGGCTCCCTTCTGCTGGTGCTCGTCGATAGTCGCGAAGATTCACCTACATTCCAGCGCTTACAGGAGATCCGCATCTCCGAGGATGCGCCGGCATTGGTGCAGATCCCCCCTGGAATCTGGCATGGATTTCAGGTGCTCGGAGGCGAAGAGGCCTACCTTTTGCACTTGAATTCCCGGCCCTTCGATTTTTCCCATCCTGATGAAGAGCGGCTGGCCGCCGGCGATCCGAGTATCCCCTATCGCTGGCCCAGCGATCCCGCCTAGGCGGCTTGGCATGGAGCTATCGTTCATCACCAACGATATCGAGGTTGCGCGCAAGGCGGAGGAGGCCGGGGTCGACCGCATCCTTGTCGACTTGGAGCGGCGGGGAAAGAAGGCGCGTCAGACCGGGCGCTCGCTATTTCTGTCCACGCACCAGATGGAGGACGTACGCCGTATTCGGCAGGCTCTCGTGCGGTCTAAAGTCGCGGTGCGCGTCGATCCGCTGCACCTCGGCAGCCGGGAGCAAATCAATCTGGCAATCGAATATGGCGCAGAGCTTGTGGTACTGCCCTTCTTTGAGCGCTTGCAGCAGGCCGAGGAGTTTATTGCGATCCTGAGGGGAAGGGCGGCAGGCATTCTCCTGGTGGAGAGCGCAGCCGCGTCGGACTTTCTGGGCGAGCTGTGCCACATGGCTGGGGTGGCCGAAATTCATATTGGACTGAATGATCTCAGCATCTCCCTCGGACTCCACTCCTGGTTCGAGCTCCTGACCAGCAGTATTTTGGAAGAACTATGCGCGACCATGCGGGCGTCCAACATACCCTTCGGCTTCGGGGGGATTGCCTGTTTGTCCCATCATGACTTGCCTCTCAATCCGGAGCTCGTACTTGCTGAACAGGTTTGCCAAGGAGCAACGCGCGGCTGGCTGAGCAGAACTTTCCGGCAGGTCGCGTTGCCGGACCTGGCAGATGAGGTGCAAGCAACCCGAGAAGCGATAGCTTTCTGGCGGTCGGCGGACGCCCGGCAACGTGCCCAGATGAGGGCTCACCTTTGTCAGGAAATTTGCTGCCAGATCGCTCTTCGTGCGTCGTCCTGAATAACATCAGCGACCCATGAACCAGGGGCGACGCGTAAAATAAGGCCGCAGATTCAAGCCAATCATCGACAAGGAGGACGGGACATGAACATACGGCTCATGGTCGCCTGGATGCTGTTATTCGGGACCTTCCAGCTCAACGCTCAGGATTGGTCGTCGTGGGCTGCAACCAACAATCGCGACTTCCAGTACCGATGGCTGGCCGGCGCCTCAAATAACAGCGGCCAGTGTTACCTGCAACTGCACGACCTGAAACGGCAGCCCAACGAAACCACCGTTGTCAGCGTGCTCGTCGATTACCAATCGGGACAGGCTCAATCGATGCGGGACGTAATCACCATCATGGGGTCCAGCGATGAGAACCAGGGACCACTGATCGTGAGCCCTTGCGCGTCGGTTGGTGGCGTTCATGTGAACGACATGGTTCGATGCGGCGCATCGGGCTGTAAAGCGAGCAATTGGATTTGGCTCTGATTTAACAGTCGCCAAGAATCCGAGAGCGATACGAACGTTGGTCGATGAGTGCATTTCCCTGAAGGCAACAGCCGAGGCCAAGGCGCGGCGACCGCAGCCCAAATCTTGCAGCGGAACCAAAGCAGAGATATCCATATGCCGCGCGGCGCATTGAATGCTGACGGTCCCAAAGACCAAAATCCCCGCCCCTTCGCGCCAACCGCGCGCGATAAGGACGGGGCACTTGGTCTCTTGAGCTTTACTTCTTGGGCCGCGACTCCGGCGGCACAAGACCTGCGAGGCGGTAGTACACAACCAGCTGGCCGTAGTGTTCACCGCTATGTTCGATGAGGCCGTATGCTATGTCGAGAATGCGCGCTTTCTGATCACCGTATACGACAGTCTGCATCAGGCCTTTCTCGCCCTTTGACTGAATGGCAGCGGCGCCGTCGGCAACGGATTTCTTTACGAATGCGACGATGTCGGCCTTGGTTTTGTACTGCTCGCGCTTCGGATCTTCTGCCGCGGGAGGCTTGCGCCCCATCGCAGGATTGGTGAAGTAATACATGGAACCCGCAGCATGCAGCAATTGCTCTGCGAAACTGCGCTGCGCGGGTGTCGGCTTGAAGTCATATTTGTCCTCGGGAAAGTCTTCGGCCATCGCCGTCAGCTTGCGGCCAATATCATTCCAGGAATCGAGCACGACTTTCAATTCCGGATCGGCAGGTTTGACGGCTGCATCTTTCTTCATCGCGTCCTGGGCAGGGGCGGGAAATGCGAATGCCAGCAGGACGATAGCGAGAAACGGTATTCTTTTCATTTCTTTCTCCACCATTGAGTTTTGCGAATCACAGCTTCTTATTTCGCCTGCGTCAGCCCCGCAACAACCGCGGCAAGTTTATCGAGTATCTCGATCCAGCCCTCGAATTGACCGCTGTTCTTTGCGCTCTCCAGGGGTTCATTTCCAATGAAGGTGAGTTTCGTCTGGCCATTTCCGAGATCCTCAAAGAGGGTCACGTCGTACGCACCGTCGATAGCCCCCTGTTCTATTCCTAATTGCTCAGGGTCAATCTTGTTTCCCTCCGCGTCGGAAAAGTACATCAAGGAAACGATCTTCTCGTACGGAACAATCTCGTGGTATTCAACCGCATTCCAGCCGCAGAGCTGCCCATCCGGCGCCTTCATGCAGCAGAGAAGTTTTCCTCCCACGCGGAAATCCATCTTGCAAACCGGCGCTGTAAAGCCCTTCGGTCCCCACCACTGCATTATGTACTTCGGGTCGGTCCACGCCTTCCAAACCAACTCGCGTGGGGCATCAAAAATTCTTGTAACCACCATCCGCTCAATTTCGCTCACCGTGTTTTTTGTCATCTCTGACCTCCTCTTGCTTCATTTGATTCACAACCACTTCCAGCTTGTCGAAGCTCTCTTCCCAGAATCGGCGATAGCTGATCGCCCAGTCGCTGACTGTCTTGATCGTCCCTGGCCTAAGCGTGCACACACTCTCTCGTCCACGCTTCGTCTTGATCACAATCCGCGCCCGCACCAGGTAGGCGATATGTTTCGAAATCATCTGCTGCGAGAGTGCAAACGGTTCCGTCAATCCATGCACCGAGGCAGGCCCATGCGAGAGTCGTTGGATCATGGCTCGCCGGGTTGGATCAGACAAAGCCGCAAATGTTGTACTTAATTTATCCACAACCATATGGTAGTGGATTTTCGGCCGATGTCAAATGTCTGAATGCGCTATGGTGAGCCACGTGGATTCGCCTCTCATCGCGACCGATCCTGCCAGAAGGTGGTTGTGGGCATCACCTCTGGGTGATTGTCCCGCGCACCTGCAATTGTTCATAATGACGGCGCTCTGGGGCGTCGCTCTACATCGCCCAAGGCAGCACTACGGGCAGGCTACTGCAGCACGACCATCCATGGGTAGCAATCGTAAGCCCAGGGCCAATGTAGGGAATCTCGGATTCTGGAGCTTACATGCTGCCTCGCACCATCGCCTTGTCTCCCACCGCCCCACGCTCTTCCACTCCCCTCAACCGCCTCCGCTTTAGAGGGCGCGCAACAGATTTTCCTAAGCCCTTCCAGAGAGTGGCACGGCTCCGCACGATTTCCTGGTGCTTCGGGATTGCTTTATCTCTGCTCTTCGCCATGCCGCTGCAGGCGCAATACACCCAGGCCGTGCTTTACAACTTCTGCACGCAGAGCAATTGTCTGGACGGGGACAATCCCACCGCTCCTCCCCTCCTCGATTCGCATGGCAACATCTACGGCGTCACCAGCGTCGGCGGCGCCAACAACAAAGGCGTGGTTTACGAGCTGGTGCCGAACGGCGGCACGTGGACCGAAAGCGTGCTTTACAATTTCTGCCCGCAATCCGGTTGTCCTGACGGAAGCCAGCCGTACTATGCCCTCGCCCTCGATTCTCTCGGCAATCTTTACGGCACTACCATCGCAGGCGGAAGCAACAATGACGGCGTCATGTTTGAGCTCAGTCCGCCGGCCGGCGGCAGTGGCCCCTGGACCGAAAGCGTGCTTTACAACGTCTGCTCGCTTGCCAGCTGCAAGGACGGGTCGCAACCGGTGGGAGGGATGATCCTGGACTCTCACGGCAACCTGTACGGTGTCGACAGCGGCAGCGGCCACGGGGGTGGCCTCGTCTTTGAATTAAGTCCTGCTGGCGGCGGGTCGTGGACCTACACCGTGCTCTACTATTTTTGCACGCAAAAGAATTGCGTTGACGGCTCCGGGCCCGCCGGCGCCCTGCTCTTCGACTCCCACGGTAATCTCTACGGCACTACCGAAGGGGGCGGCGCCAACGAATCCGGAGCTGTCTTCGAGTTGAGCCCCGGCAGCGGCGGCTCCTGGACTGAGACGGTGCTGTACAGCTTTTGTCCCGTCACCGGTTGCAGCGACGGTAGTGGTCCACTGAATGCCTTGGTCTTCGACCCACAAGGCAATCTCTACGGGACTGTCGGCGGCGGCTCCAACTCCTACGGCGGCGTCTTCGAGTTGAGCCCTGCCGGAGGCGGTTCCTGGACCGAGCAACTGATCGCTACCTTCTGTCCCGGGCCAAGCTGCGCGAACGGCTACGGCCCCAAGGGACTGGCCAGCGACGCGCGCGGCAATGTGTTTGGCGACACCGCCTTCGGCGGCAACAACGGCTCCAACCGAGGCACGGTCTTTGAAGCTGAGTCCAGCCGGCGGCGGCCAGTGGACCTACAACGTCATTTACGCTTTCTGCCCCATGGAAAATTGCAATACAGGCGGTGAGCCGCTGGCAGGCATAATTCTCGATGGGAAAGGGAATGTTTACGGAACCTCCAGTTCAGGCCTGCGCGACGCGGGCGTAGTCTACGAGTTGTCGCCGGTGCCGCTGATCGTCACCACCACCGTGCTGAAGACAGCGCCCAATCCGTCGAATGTTGGCCAACCGGTCACCATGACCGCGACCGTCACGGCGCAGAATGGTTCGCTTCCCACCGGCACCGTGATCTTCCAAAGCAATGGTGTGCAGATTGGATCGGCCGGGCTGAACGGCTCCGGCGTCGCGGTGCTGAATTACTCCGCCTTGAATGCCGGCACCAACAGCATTATCGCGATGTATCAGGGCTCGGTCACGCTGGCGCCCAGCACCTCCAACACCGTGCCGCAGGTCGTCGATCCGGCGACCACCACCACCACCGTCACCAGTGCTCCCAATCCTTCCATCTCCGGACAATCCGTAACCATCACCGCGACCGTCGCGCCCGTCTGGTCCACCCAAGCCCACCGGCACCGTGGGCTTCCTGTCGAATGGCATCGCGATCTCCGGCTGCTCGGCTGTGACCCTGACTTCTTCGCTGACCGCCATGTGTACGACCTCCAGCCTCGTCGTCGGAACCGATACGCTGCAAGCGAATTACTCCGGCGACAGCAACTACCATCACAGCAACGGCACCCTGACCCAGATCGTCAATCCCGTACCCTCAGCCTTGCAGTTCGTGCCGATCGCTCCGTGCCGCATCGTGGATACCCGCAATACCAACGGCGCCTTCGGCGGGCCGCCCATCACCGGCAACACCTCGCGCCCGTTCCCGCTCTCGCAGAGCGGCAATCCCTGCAACATTCCACAGACCGCGGTCGCCTACTCGCTCAACGTCACCGTGGTACCGATCACCACGCTCGGCTATCTGACCATCTGGCCCACCAGCGAAGGCCAGCCGGTGGTCTCCACCCTCAACTCGCCTGACGGACGCATCAAAGCCAATGCCGCCATCGTTCCTGCCGGCGTGCCCGCGGGCTCGGTCAGCGTCTACGTCACCGATACCAGCAACGTCATCCTCGACATCGATGGCTACTTCGCGGCGCCGGTGACCGGCAGCTTGCAGTTCTATAAGCTGACCCCGTGCCGCATCGTCGACACCCGCAATGGTCAGGATGGAGGCAGTCTACAGGCTGGGGTGGAGAGCGACTACACCATCGCAGGCAAATGCGAGGTGCCCAGCGGCGCCGCCGCCTACTCCTTCAATGTGACCGTGCTCCCGGCCGCGGGCGGGCTGGATTATCTGACCGTCTGGCCCAAGGGACAGACGCAACCGGTAGTCTCCACGCTGAATGACAACACCGGCACCATCGTCGCCAACGCCGCCATCGTGCTGGCCGGCAGCAACAAGGCCACCGCCTTCTACGCGCACAGCAACAAGACCGACCTGCTCCTGGATATCGACGGCTACTTCGCGGCGCCGGGCAGCGGCGGACTGTCGTTCTATCCTCTGACGCCGTGTCGCGTGCTCGACACCCGGCAGAACGGCGGCAAGGGTTTCATCGACACGATCACCGTACCGGTGGAAAGCAGCGTGTGCGGCCCGCCCGCGAGCGCGGAAGGGTACGTCTTGAACGCGACCGTCGTGCCGCCGGGCCCGATGTTGTATCTCACCCTGTGGCCGCATGGCGAAACGCAGCCGACGGTTTCAACCCTGAACGCCGAAGACGGCTTCATCACCTCGAACATGGCGATCGTGCCCACTAACGACGGCTCCATCGACGCCTTTGCTTACGCCCTGACGCAACTGATCCTCGACATCTCCGGCTACTTCGCACCCTAGCCGCGAGATTTGATTTTGTCATCACGAGGAGGGCTTCAGCCCGACGAGGGATCTGCTTTCCGCGGGAAGTGCGGAAAACGTCCGCGTTCGCGGCAGGTGTCTGCGTGAGAACCTGAGTTTACAAAATCGTGGTGGAACGTCGCGAACGTTGAGTAGCCACCCAACCAGCGCCTCGGGCGCGAAATAGGAAAGCCCAGCGCTTCAGCGCTGGGTGAGTGGTAGAAGAACGTCGAGTCCCCCGGGGACGGCACGGTTCTCACGCAGACACTTCACTCGTGCCGATGTTTGCTCTTTTCAAATTGTGTCATCCTGAGCGGAGCGTCCGCGCCTTTGCTTTTCCGCCGCGGGTTTGCGGCGGGCGGACGTGCAGTCGAAGGACCTGCTTTGTGTCAGGGCACGACTTCAGTCGTGCCGATAAGCCGTTACTTCTCGCCCTGAGCCGGCTTCACCCGGCGGCACACTCCGACTTTTCCAGCAGCCTCTTTAGGCCCTTCCTGAAACTTAATCAGACTCTCCTTAGCGTGCCTCGTCTAATCAATCATGCGCATCGCAAGCGTGGGTCATGCGGTCTTTGCGGCGACCATGATCGCCCTCGGGATCCTGGGCCTGATCAAAGGCGACTACGTCTCCCTATGGCAGCCGATACCCCACAGTGCGCCCGCTCTCGCCTATCTCTGCGCCATCATCTCCCTCGCATGCGGCATAGGCTTGCTGTGGCAGCGCACCGCTGCCGCCGCTGCCCGCCTGCTTCTCGCCTATCTTCTATTTTGGCTGCTGCTGGTGCGACTGCCCGGCATGTTCCTCTCGTTTACGGTGGACTACTGGTGGTCCGCCTGCAAAACCGCGGTCATGGCTGCGGCCGTCTGGGTACTGTATGTCTGGTTCGCCACGGACTGGGATAGGCAGCGGCTCGCTTTCGCCATCGGCGACCGCGGCCTGCGCAGCGCGAGGATGCTCTACGGCGTGGCCTTGATCCCCTTCGGCGTCGCCCATTTCCTCTATCTGCACCCGACCGCCGCGCTGGTGCCGGGCTGGCTGCCATGGCATGTGGCCTGTGTGTATCTCACCGGCACCGCCTTCATCGTGGCCGGCATTGCCGTGCTCATCGACGTGTATGCGAGGCTGGCCGCTGCGCTCGCGGCGGTGCAGATCGGAATGTTCACCCTGCTGGTGTGGCTGCCCATCGTCGCGGCAGGCTCCAAAGACGCCTTCCAATGGAGCGAGACCGTCATCTCGGCAGCGCTGACCGCCGCCGCCTGGATGGTCGCCGATTCCTACCGCGGCGTGCCGTGGCTCGCCATGAACAGGCGTCATCTGGCCGAAGATAACCGCTGAGAAGCAGGCTTTCTATGGCCGAAGCATAACTGCTGAGAAGCGCGCTTTGTAACAGGGTACGACTTCACAGTCTGCTGAAAAACGCGTTCCGCGAGCGCTTTGTGTCAGGGTACGACTTCACAGTCTGTGTGAATACCGAGTTTCATCTTTGTCGATGGAGTATGACCCACGAAAATCAAGCGCCGCAGGCGCGACATATCAAAGCCCAGCACGTAGCCGAAGGCGGAGTGCTGGGTAAGTGGGAAAAACGTCCAAAGCCCCCCGGGGACGGCACGGTTCTCACGCAGACAGTTCACTCGTGCCGACAAGCCGTCATTTTTTGTCAGCCCGCGAGGGAAGCGATTCTTCTACAGCTTCAGCGTCTTCAAATACTCCCGAAACTCCGCCGCCCAAATCCTCGCGCTTCAGCGCAAACTCTACCGTCGCCTTCAAAAATCCCAGCTTGTCGCCGGTATCGTGACGCTTGCCTTCAAACGTGTAGCCGTAGATCTTTTCTTTCTTCAGCAGTTGCTTCAGCCCATCGGTCAACTGCAGCTCGCCGCCGGTCCCAAGCGGAGTCGAGGCCAGCATCTCAAAGACCGCCGGCGTCAGCACATAGCGCCCGATGATCGCCAGATTCGACGGCGCGTCTTCCATCTTCGGCTTCTCCACCAGATTGCGCACCTCGAACAGCCGCTCGCCCCACTTGCTCGCAACCGGCTTCGCGTCCAGCACGCCGTACGACGAGATCGCCTTGCCTTCCACCACCTGCGTCGCCAGCACCGAGCATCCGGTTTCGTTGTACACCTCGATCATCTGCTTCAGGCACGGCACTTCGGCGTCGATGATGTCGTCGGCCAGGATCACCGCGAACGGCTCATCGCCCACCAATTCGCGCGACATCAGCACCGCGTGTCCCAGGCCCATGGCTTCTTTCTGCCGCGTGTAGGCGACGTGAATCATGTCGGAGATCTGCCGCACCACGGCCAGCAGATCGGTCTTGCCGCGCTCCTCCAGCATCTTCTCCAGCTCATAGCTGACGTCGAAGTGGTCCTCGATGGAGCTCTTGCCGCGGCCGGTAATAATGATGATCTGGTCGCAGCCCGCCGCCAGCGCCTCTTCCACGCCATACTGAATGATGGGCTTGTCGACCAGCGGCATCATCTCTTTCGGTTGCGCCTTGGTCGCGGGCAGAAAGCGCGTGCCCAGCCCGGCGGCGGGAAACACCGCCTTACAAATCTGTTTGTGTGCCATCAATGCCTCTGAGGAATGCAAATTAATGTCGAAACAGGTTTTTGAAAGGGCACGGCTTCAGCCGTGCCGAAGAGTGCCTCAAGCAAGAGGCCTTTAGGCCCTGAGAAAACGAGTTACCTCAGCGGCTAAAGCCGTATTTCCTGGTCGCTTACGGCACGCCTGAAGGCGTGCCCCTTCAAACCCGTTTGTGCCGGCGTCGTCTACGCCAATAACCACCGACCACCGACAACGGTCTTAAAGCACTGGGCTATCGTTGCCCAGCATCTTCTCGCGAATGATCTTGATCGGCGGATATCCCTGCTTCATGAACTCGTCGTGAAATTGCTCCAGATTAAATTTGTCGCCCATCTTCTGCTTGTAATCCGCACGCAATTTCATGATCTCCAGCTTGCCCAGCGTGTACACCAGGTACGTCGGGTCCGATGTGCCGCGCTTGCGCCTCGCGCTCGGATACGGCCGGCGTCTGGTGTCCCTCCTTGATGAAGAACTCCGTCGCCTGCTCCAGCGTCATCGTGCCGGTGTGCATTTGGATGCCGACAATGTAGCGCGCGTTACGCAGCAGCGCGTCCTGCAACTGGCCGAGGCGCAGTTTCAGATCGCCGTTGCCGTAGCCTTCATCCAGCATCATCTGCTCCGAGTAGTGCGCCCAGCCCTCGGAGTTGGAGCCGCAGCCGATCAGCTTGCGTATCTTCGACGGCGCCTGCTTGATCCACAAGAACTGCGTGTAGTGCCCCGGATAGGCCTCGTGCACCGCCGTGCTGATGATGACGCCGCGATTAAAATCCTCCATCCATTCTTCGCTCTTCTGCTTCGACCACGACGCTTCCGGCAGGGTCACGTTGAAGAAAGCTTCTGTCGCCTTGTTTTCGTATGGGCCGGGAGTGTCCATCGAGGCGGAAGTCAGCGCGCGCTCGAAGGGCGGCGTCTCTTCCACAATCGGCCTCACCTGCGACGGAAGCGTGATGATGTTCTTTTGCTGAATGAACGTCACCAGGCTGTTGAAGGTATCGCGAAAGCTCTGCAGCAGGTGGTCCGGCGGTGGATGGTCCTTCTCCAATTCCGCAAGAATCTGCTCGGGCGATTTCTTCGGATCGATTTGCGCGGCCACCCGCTTCAGCTCCGCCTGGTTCTTGTGCAGGTCCTCAAAGCCGATGACCAGCAGCCGGTCAATCGGTAGGTCGACCATCTCTTCGTATTGCAGCTTCTTGCGATAGTTCTCCACTCCGATGCGAAAGTTGCCATTCGAAATCGGCAGCAGATCGTTCTTCAGGAAGTCCTGATAACGTTGCAGCTCGAAGATCACTTTGTCGTTGGAAGCCTTGAATTGAGCCAGCAAAACCGGATCGGTAACGCTCTTGAATGCCGCCGGCACATCGTTCTGGAAAAAGCTGATGATGCCCGGCATCTGCTCCAGCGCGATCTCGGTATAGACCTTCGGTACATCTTTCAGATTGGCTTTGGCTGCGGCAAAGTTCGCCGGCATCTTCTGCTCGCGCGCAATCACGGACTTCAGGCGCTCGTCGGCAGGCGCAAAGTTGCGGCTCATCAGCAGGAAGATGCTGCCCGCAGGCCCACTGGAATAGATGTCGGGATTGCGCTGCCACATGCGAATGTCCTGCAGTTCGAGCAGGCGCGCGTTGATGGCGTTCAACACCAGCTGGACATCGGCTGGCGCGTCCTTATTGACCATGGCCAGCGTCACGGTTTCAACTCCGCATTGTGGTGTAAGGCTCGTCCACAGCGGCTTTTGCTCTTTAAGGAAAGCAATCTCCGCGGCGCGCGATTTCTGCGAGTAGTCCTCAAGCTCCGCGTCATATTGATGAAAGCCGGCAACTTGTGTCGCATCCGTCGGATGGAAGGTGAAGTACTTGTCGAAGTAGGCGTCAACCATGCGGGGGTATTCCCAGTTCAGGTCCATGTCGCCCCCGCCGCATGGGTTGTCGTGCGCCCGCTCAGGTGGTAGTGGATCGCATGCGGGGTCAATTGACCCACAGCCGTCACACAACAAAGAAGCGCTGTAAGTAGTGCCAGAAATGACAGTCTCATCAAGCTGAATCCTCATTACAGAATCGAAAACCAAGTCCGACAGCTGACAGCCGACAGCCGACAGCTGCCTACTGCGCCACTGCCTCTCCCGCCAACTCCTCCAGCAGCGACTTCAGCCGCCCCAGCACCTGCTCCGGCTGCTTCTCCTTGCAGCGAGAACTTCAGTATCCCTGCAGGTGTGAACTGGCTGCCGCGCTCCTTGGCGACGAACTGCGCCAGCCGCTCCGGATCGACATTCGCTTTTTCCGTGAAACGAATGCTGACTGCGTCGCGCTTGCGTTCGATCTGCGATACCCCAATCCGCTGCGACAACAACTTCAGCGTGGCGTACTCCAGCAGATTGCGTACCGCGCGGCGGCGGCGCGCCGTAACGATCGCCCAGTTCGCCCGCGACATCTTCAAGTTGCGATTCCGACTCCACGCCCGCCACACGTTTGTACATTCTCAGCCGCTGATTCTCTTCCGCAATGTACTCCGACGGAATGCGAATGTTCAGCCCCAGATTCAACTGCGCCTCCGGAACATCTTCCGGCAGCTCGCCCTTCAATTCGCGGACGGTGCGCTCCAGCATCGTGGTATACAGCTCGAACCCCACGGCTTCGATGTGACCGCTCTGCTGTCCACCCAGCAAATTGCCCGCACCGCGCAATTCCAGATCGAGCGCGGCAATCTTGAATCCCGCGCCCAGATCGCTGAACTCCTTCAGCGCCGCCAGCCGCCGTCGCGCCAGCTCCGTCAGCTCGCGATCCGGAGGGATCAGCAGATACGCATACGCGCGGCGATCGGAACGCCCGACGCGCCCGCGCAACTGATACAGCTCCGACAATCCGTGCCGGTCGGCGCGATTGATGATGATGGTGTTGCACAGCGGAATGTCGAGTCCGTTCTCGATGATCGTGGTCGCCACCAGGATGTCGGCCTCGTGCCGCATAAAGGCCAGCATGATGCGCTCCAGTTCGCTCTCCGGCAGCTGTCCGTGGCCAACCAGAATGCGCGCCTTCGGCGCCATCTCGCGCAGCTTCTCGCTGATGTCGTAAATGCTCTCGACGCGGTTGTGCACGAAGTACACTTGTCCGCCGCGCTCCAGTTCTTTTTCGATCGCCGAGCGCAGCAGCTTTTCATCCCACGCCGCGACCACCGTCTGGATCGCCATGCGATCCTTCGGCGGCGTCTCAATCACGCTCATGTCGCGCAGCCCCAGCAGCGACATGTGCAGCGTTCGCGGAATCGGCGTCGCCGACATCGTCAGCACATCCACTTCCTTGCGCAGCTGCTTCAGCCGCTCCTTGTGGCGCACTCCGAAGCGCTGCTCCTCATCGACGATCATCAGGCCCGAGGTCGCTGAACTTCACATCCTTCGAGAGCAGCCGATGTGTGCCGATGACTACATCGACCGCGCCCGCCTCGATCTTCGCGATCGTTTCTTTCTGCTGCTTCGCGGTGCGGAAGCGGCTCAGCATCTCGACCTTGATGGGGAAAGCCGCAAAGCGCTGGCGGAAGGTGTTGTAGTGCTGGAAGGCGAGCACCGTCGTCGGCGCCAGCACCGCAACCTGGCGATTGTCGCTGACCGCCTTGAACGCCGCGCGCATGGCCACTTCCGTCTTGCCGTATCCCACATCGCCGCACAGCAGGCGATCCATCGGCGTGGGCGCCTCCATGTCGCGCTTCACGTCGACGATGGCGTTCATCTGGTCTTCCGTCTCGCTGAACTCGAAGCTGTCTTCGAACTCGCGCTGCCATTCGCTGTCCGACGCAAACGCGTGACCCTCGGCCGTGCGGCGCGCAGCGTAGAGCTTCAACAGCTCCTCGGCCATGTCCTTCATGGCCTTCTTCACCCGCGCCTTGGTCTTCTGCCACTGCTGCGTGCCCAGCCGGTTCAGCACCGGCTTCACGCCCTCGGACGAGCGATACTTCTGCACCAGGTCGAGTCGCGTCAGCGGCACATAAAGTCTGGCGCCCTCGGCGTACTCCAGAATCATGAACTCGACCGTGCCGCCGTCCTCCTGCGGAATCTCCCTCAGGCCCTGGTATTGGCCGATGCCATGCTCCACGTGCACCACGTAGTCGCCGATGGCGAGATCGCGGAAGTCGGAGAGAAACGCCGAGACCTTCGACTTCTGCCGCTGCGGCCGGCCCAGCGAAACTTCCGATTCGTCGAACAGGTCGCGCGCGCCGAACAGAACCAGATTCGCTTCCGGCAGCGCCACGCCTTCCGGAACATAAGCCTTCACGATGATGGTCGCGGTTACATCCTCGGCAAAGTACGTTGACTCGTCGACGAAGACTTCGTTGCCCGGCTTGGGCGTGCGGCTGCCGATGCGAAACGACACGTTGTATTCGTTGAAGACGTCGGCCAGTCGTTCGACTTCGCCCGTGCTGGAGACGGCGAACATCACGCGCTTGCCTTCGCGGGTCAGGCGGAGGACTTCCTCCGTCATGGCCGCGACCGATCCGTGGAAGCGCGTAGTCGGCTGCGTTTGCAGGATCAGATGCTCAGCGTCATCACCGCCCTCGATGCCCAGCTGCTCGACCGCAAGCAATGTGGCCTGCCGCAAACGCGCGTGCCACTGCTCGGGCGAAAGATAAAGCTCCTCCGGCCGCACCAGATTGCCGATCAGGCTTCGCTCGTGCGCCTCGGTCACCTTCGTCCACCAGGCATCGTGAACCTCCTCCAGCGCCTCCGGCTCATCCAGAACCACCGCCGCATTCGGCAGCAAGTCGAAGAAGTTTTCGCGCGCGCCGGCCACCGGCGCGTACAACTCCCATCCCGGAAAAACCGCAACGCCAGTCGCACGAACCGTCCGCTCGATCAGCTCTTCGCTGCCCGCCAGCCGCTCGCCGGTCAGTCGCGCATTGATCGCGGCCAGCGTTTCCTCTTCCACCGGCGTCTCGGTCAGCGGCAGCAGAACTACTTCGTCGGTTGACGCTGCCGACCGCTGTGTCTCCGGATCGAACTTGCGGATCGACTCGACCTCATCGCCGAAGAGCTCGATGCGCACCGGCCGATCGGACTCCGGGGGATAAACATCGATCAATCCGCCGCGATGCGCGAACTCGCCCGGCATGTCGACCACATCGACCTCGCTGTAGCCCACGATGCGCAGGTGCTCCAGCAATCGATCGGACTCGATCATCTCGCCGCGCCGCACCACCTTCGCCAAATCAGCGTAGAAGTTCGCCTCCCGCAACCGCATCGCAGTTGCGGCTAGTGGCGTAATGACGATCTCGGCCGCGCCGGTCGCGATCTTCCACAAGCGCTGACGCTCGCGCCTCCTGGATCTCCATATGTGGCGACAGGTTTTGAAATGGCAGCACGTCATAAGCCGGTAACCCGACCACGGCATCGGGAGAGCCGGCGCCGGTTAAGTCGGCCAGCGAACGAACTAGCGGCAGCAACTCGTCGACCGCTCGATTGTCGCTGACCACCACGACCAGCGGCCTTGCGGTTGCCCGCTGCAACAGTGAGTAGAAAAGCGCTTTGCCGGTGGGAGTCAGTCCAGAGACACGTATCCGCCCCGTGCCGCCCTTGACCTCGGTAACTGCACGCGCAAATACGGATACCTTTTCCACGTCCGCGAAGAATTCGCGGACGAACGGTAGGATCATATGCTCTTTCAGTTTACCAGCCTGCCCGCAAGCGGGCAAGTCAGTCGCGTTCGGCTGACGAGTGCCGATAACCGGCCATGAGCCGGGCAATCAACACCGCAAGGTAGAGCACGCCGAAGGTGGTTTCGATGACGGTGAAGGAGCGCGCCTGTCCGGTAACCGGACTGATGCCCGCTGCCCCCATCGAGGTCATCGTCGCAAAACTGTAATAAATGAAGTCGAAGCGGTCGGGGACACTGTGCAGGTTCAGGATGGGGTCGATATAAAACGCGCGCGGCTGCAGGGTGGCAATCATCGCGTAAATGCTGGCGAAGCTGTAGCCGATCATCAGATAAATGCAGATCGCTCCGAAGACGGTTTCGGATTTCACCTGCTGTTCGGCGAAGACTCGGCGAAACACCAGCACCACGATAAAAACGTCGAAAGCAAAGCTGAAAAGAATGCCGAGCAGCGAAAACAGCCCGCGTCGGCACGGAAGAGCAGGAGTCGTTGCAGCCCGGCGGGAATAGCCAGCAGCACGGCGCAGATCAATAACGTGCGTCGCACTTTGACGGCGTACACAGCCAGAAAAATGCCCGCACTGCCCACGATGCGGAAGACCGTGTAGCTGAAGCTGTCTTCCTTCACGTAAGGGTAGTAGAGCAGGACCGCGATCAGATAAACGAAGAGCAGAAAAAACTTGTGTTCTGTGACCCGAAACTTCCTTATCACAGCGACCGGTTTGTGGCGGGTGGTCTGAGCCGTAGCCATAAACAGAATTGCCGCTGATACTACACCTTTTCACGGGCTATGCCGCAGCGATTCGTAATCAGACTATGCAATTGCGCGCTAAATACAGAGACACGGTTCAAACTCCAGCGCGGAACATTCTGACTTACGCTCTTCCGGCGCTAGAACTCGAAGTGAAATCGCGCTCCGAAGACCGAGACTGGCCCACGAGCAGTATTAAAAGCCGGGTCGGCAACAAACTGATAGTCCAGTGCACCCAGCAGGCGCTTGGTGATCTTGGCCTGGTAATACGCTTCCACAACTTTCTCTTTGGCGTAATTCAAGGCGCCGTCGCCGTCCAGGATGCCCAGGCCGCCGGCCGCCAGGTATCGCTGATTGTCACGAGAGATTCCGCTGACCACAGCAGCCACGCCGATCGTGTCATCAGGGCGATGCCAGGGTTCGCCTTTGATACTGACGCCCACCGAGCCCATGTGATTTACGTCGGTAAACATCCAGGCTTCGTTGATTCCGTCATTCCAGCCCAGGCGCGAAAACACGCCGATATTCTTAGTGATTTCCTGTTCGAGGTTGAGCCCAAAGCCAAATTCATGCCGCTCGGCGTGGGTCAGGTCGATGTCTGCATTCGGGGCGTAAAGTGCCGCTTGATAGCTGCCGAACTCGCCCGCGTTGACGTAGCCCAGAATGCGAGCCGTGCCATGGTGATTGCGGATGCTGTAGCGCTGTTCATTCTCCACTACCATGTCCCACGCGTGCCAGAAGCGGCCATCGCCCCCTGAGGGTTCGGGCGGCCACAACAGGTATCGGTCTTCCGCCAGGAATCCATTCCTCATATTCGTAATTTGAAAGAATCCATAACGTAGTGCCCATCGTGGCTTATTCAACTCCACAGCGACGCCGGTCGTATAGCCCAAGGCGTCCGCCGGGTAATCCCAGGTAGCGTTGGCGGTGAATGCCCAGTTCATGAACTGTGTGCGCGCGTCGTTGGCGTAGGCGTTGTTGTCAAAAACGTCTTTAGCACTGAAGCGGCCGATGGTGAATGTAAGCCGTGAAATGTCCTGCTTGCCGGCCAAAGTCAGCGGGTCCTCCAGCACCTCCTCGCTGTCGCCGCCGAGTCCAACGGTCTGGCGAATAAAGCAGCGCGCTACTCCCGCGCGCGGCGGATGCGTGCCGATCTTGTAGGCTTCCCCATCGGTAAAGTCATCGACGCCGAGTGCGTTACCCAACCCGAAACCCTGCCATGACAACAGATCGAGATGCAGCTCCGCGCCCGTCCACAACCGGAAGCCGGAATACAGATCCAGCGACACCGTCTCGCGGACTTCGCTGCTGGTGGGCAGGCTGTTGGGGCCGGAATACCGCGCATAGAACGAGGGATAACCTTGCAGAGTCGTGGTGGTCTGCATGTGGAAGTTCCAGGTTTGCGGCGGCGCTGCGGGAGGCTCCGTGGCCTGACCGTTGGGAACGTCGGCCGCACTGGATGAAGACGAATCGCTTGCGCTGCCGGAGGAGACGGTGGTGCTCGGATTGACTTGGGCCGGGCTGACCACTGGGAGGCCGGCCATCAGCAGCCAGAGGGAAAACCGGGGAAGCAGTCGCCTCCGGAACCGTGTTTGGTGGAGTGTGGCATTCATCTCGAAAGGGAACGTTATGAAATTGAAATTCAATTTCAATTAGACCCTGGCCCTGCCGCCGCAGCCGTGACCGCGGTCACAGCCCGTCGTGACGACAGCCCCCGGTAACCGCTGCTGAAAAATTCGTCCCATGCCGCGTTCGGGGAGACAGCTTGCTGAAAAAGTCGTGCCGCGAGCGCTTCGTAATGGGGCACGACTTCAGTGTCTGCGTGAGAACCACTTTCAATTTCGGCAGTGGAGTACGACCGCCGAAAATCGAGCGCCGTAGGCGCGGAATAACAAGCCCAGGACGCAGCGAAGCGGAGTCCTGGGTAAGTGGAAAAAACAACCAGAGTCCCCCGGGGACGACAGGATTCACGCAGACACTCAGGCTAGCGTTCAAGCGCTTTTTTTTCACAACCCGACTTCAGCCTGCGAGCCACCGGTTGTTCCGGCCGTTCCGCCGACGGACGCCCGCCGCTCCACCCCGTGCAGGAACAGGAAGTCTCCCACGCCACAGTTACGGGAACGTTACAGAACACTGCCGCAAGGGATTTTTTATATCATACCGGGGTAGGGTATACAAGGCGGAGATGGAAACTCCTCCGGCTTGCCGCAACTACTTCAAATAAGCGCGCACCAAGCCGATCAGGTCCTCGCCCAACTCCTCCGGCGAGTCCATCTTCTGGTCCGGATTCATCATGTGCAGGCGGATGTGGTCTTCCAGAATCTCCGCCATCAGGCCATTTACCCCGCCGCGGATCGCCGCCAGCAGCATGAGGATATCGGCGCATTCATCGTCCGAGGTTAGAGCCCGTTCTACCGCCGCAAACTGCCCGCGCAGCCGCTTGATGCGGTACAGCAGCTTCTGTTTCTCGCGCGAAGTGGGAGGAAATTTGTCTTGCATATAGGGTAGGGGGGTATCCTATCGAATGGCCCGGCGAAAGTCCATCGCTTGCGGCCGCCTCCCTCAACGATAATTTCGGGCGGACCGTACGACCTGCCGATCTACAAGGCGTCGCTTCTCTCCGCTAGCCATCGCCCGCGATCTGAATGGCGAGATGTGTTTTGTCCAATTGCAGGTACAATGTAGGTCATTTTTCCACGAGGTCAGTGATGGCGCTTGCGTCGGGACTGAAACTTGGCCCCTATGAACTCGCCGCTTCTATTGGGGCGGGCGGCATGGGCGAGGTTTATCGCGCGCATGATGCGCGGCTGGGGCGTGATGTCGCGATCAAAATCATTTCGGCCTCATTTGCTCAGGACGCCGGCCGCGTAAACCGCTTCGAGCAGGAGGCCCGCGCCGCCGCCGCGCTGAATCATCCCAACATCCTCGCCGTATACGACATCGGCACGCACGATGGCAGCCCGTACATCGTCAGCGAGTTGCTGGAAGGCTCGACGCTGCGCGACCGCCTGCGCGAAGGCCCGCTGCCGATGCGCAAAGTGGCCGACTACGCGCTGCAGATCGCGCGCGGACTCGCGGCGGCGCATGATCGCGGCATCGTTCATCGCGACCTCAAGCCCGACAACATCTTCATCACCAACGACGGGCGGGTAAAGATTCTGGACTTCGGCCTGGCGAAGCTGACGCGGCAGGACACCGGCGTCGAGGATCTGACGCGAACCATCCAGAGCGAGCCTGGCATGATTCTGGGCACGGTCGGCTACATGTCGCCCGAGCAGGTGCGCGGCAAGGACGCCGACGCGCGAGCCGATCTGTTCAGCTTCGGCGCGGTGCTGTATGAGATGGTCTCCGGCCTGCGCGCTTTCAAAGGCGATTCGTCCGCCGATATTCTTAGCGCGATTCTCAAAGAGGAGCCGCCGGACCTGGTCGAGGTCAATGCCAGCGTCTCGCCGGCGCTGGATCGCATCGTGCGGCACTGCCTGGAGAAGAGTCCTGCCGAGCGCTTCCAGTCGGCGCACGATCTCGCCTTCGATCTCGAGACGCTCAGCAGCATCAGCCGAAGCTCGAAAGAGATTGCCGCTGCCACCGCCGCCGAAAACTCGCGTGCTGGCTCTGGCCGGTGGTTGCCGTTCTGCTGCTGGCCCTCGCTGGCGCATTCTTCCTGGGGCACTTGCGCCATGTCGCGTCGATGCCGGTGTTTCACCAGCTTACACACCGCACCGGCACGGTTTACGGCGCACGATTCACGACTGACGGCAACTCGGTGCTTTACTCGGCAGCTTGGGAGGACAGCCCGGTCGAGCTGTTCACCTCCCGCGCCGACAGCGTAGAGTCGCGCACGGTGGCGCCCAAGACGTTGCTCGCGGCCGTCTCTTCCAAGAATCAGCTCGCGGTTTTAATCGAGCCGCGATTGGTCGCCGCCGGTAGTGTCTCGCTGCCGGACGGCACGCTGGCCGTGCTTCCCCTGGAGGGCGGCGCGCCGCGCCCCGTCCTGCAGCATGTGAACTACGCCGATTGGACGCCCGATGGCTCCGAACTCGCCGTGATTCGGGCTGTGCCGAATGTTTCGATAAGCAGCAACCTGTTGCAGTTCCCGATTGACACCACCATCTACACCCCGCCGCGCGGCTGGATCAGTCACGTGCGTTTCTCGCCCGACGGGAAGAACCTTGCCATTCAGGAGCATATTCCCAGCGGAGATGATGGCAAGCTGATCATTCTTGATCGCACGGGAAAGAAGATTGCCGAATCGCCGCACTACGACTCCATCAATAGCCTCGCGTGGTCGTCGAATGACGAGGTTTGGTTTACGGCCACTCCAGGCGACGATAGTCGCAGTGTGCGCGCCATGGATCTGCGCGGCCAAGTCCGCGACATTTACCGCGCGCCGGAAGATTTGACCCTCTACGACATCGCTGCCGATGGCCGCGTACTGCTCACCGGCGACAACAGCCACCTGCTTGCTGATGGGCGGAATGGCCGGTTCGCCGGATAAAGATCTCACCTGGCTGGGCTGGTCGCTGGCGGCTGGCATCTCCGATGACGGGTCAACTGTTCTGTTCGGCGAAAGTGGGCCGGCGGTTGGCGGCAAGGGAGTTGCCTTTGTGCGCAAGCTCGACCGCAACAGCCCCGCCCTGGCTTTGGGAGACGGATTGGCGACGGCGATTTCGCCCGATGGTGACTGGGTGGCGACGCTGGACCTTAACGTCCCGCCTAATGTCGTCCTCTTGCCGACAGGCGTGGGCAAGCCGGTGCAGCTTACCTCGAATGGCTGGGAATACACGCGAAGCATGCATTGGATGCCGGACAGCAGCGCCCTCGTGGTGAATGCCGTACAGCCAGGACACAAGCCACGCGTCTACCTGATCGACGTCAAGAGCAAGCAGATGCAGCCTGTGCTGCCGGAGGGCATCCGCGGCGGCTTGCCTTCACCCGATGGCAAGCTGCTGCTCGGCGGCGACGGCGATATAAGGAAGACTTACAACCTGAAGGGCGAGGTGGTCGCAACCGTTGCTCAAGTGGGCGAAAGCAGCGCTAAACTCCCGCAACTGGACGCACGCGAGGCCATTGATCGCTGGTCGGCAGACGGCAAATCGCTCTTCATATGGAACTATGCCGGCGTGCCCCGGCTCGATCGCCTGGAAATCGCCACCGGCAAGCGAACCCCGATGTACTCCACCATCCCGCCCGACAGCAGCGGCATTGTCAACTTTACCTACTGCCGCGCCAGCGCGGATGGCAAGGCCCACGTCTGCTCCGCCCACCGCTTGCTAAGCGACCTGTTCGTGGTGAAGGGACTTCGGTAGGTTTTCTGTTGGATCAAACTTGGTGGCGGCGGTAGGACTCGAACCTACGACCTACGGATTATGAGTCGGCCAGCCGACACTGATTCCAAACAACTTCAACAACTTAGCTCTGCAAAACGCGGCAAAGTAGAGCAGAATCCGCAAACAATCCGCAAACAAGAAGGGGGCAAGCAAGATGCCCAGTAGCCCCCGGTCGCCAGGCTCTCCCGTTGAGTCACACCACTGCTCTTCTCCCATTACAGTACCGGCCAACGACCTTGGTAAACCGGCATCCTGCGTAGTGGAAGAGCTCCGACCGCATCTCGTGATGAGCCGGCCGGAGGGTCGACCGGTTGTCCGGTCCTCAGAACAACTGCGGCTGCATCGAGCGCTGGAGGAACTCGGCTGGATCGGTGTAATGGACGAGTTCAACGACGCCGCCCGACTGACAAACCCATCTGTAACTGAGCCGATTCTGATCACGACGAACGGGACGATACTCGCCGGCTTTGGACGCTGGCGCGCAGCGGTTTTGAACGGTGGACACGAAATCAACTGCATCGAATATCCGCTCAGCGACGACGAAGCCCTACAGTTCATCATCCGCCACCATCAATCCCAGCGGGGATGGAATGCGTTTACCCGTATTCGCTTGGCGCTAACACAGGAACCCTATTTTCAGCAGAGAGCGCTCGAAAACATGCGCGCCGGGGGAAAGTACAAGGGTTTGGCAAATTTGCCGGAAGCTCAGCACATTGATGTGCGTCAAGAGATTGCCAGCGCCGCGGGGGTTGGCGCCCGTAACGTCAGCAACGTGAAGACGATACTAAAGAATGCACACCCTCGACTGATCGCAGCCTTGCTCAACGGCACGCTAACGATCAACGGCGCGATGCCAGTTCTGCAAGTTGCCCAAGGCTGAGCAGTTGGAGCGCTTCATCCGTCACAGTGAGGATCGCGAAATCAACAAGGTGATTCGCAGGTCTGTTTCGCGGCCCAAAGAAGAAAAGACCAGCGCCGACGTAGCCACAGTACTCGACGCCTTGCAACAGCAGGAGGCGCGCCAACCCGGATCGGTTCTGCTGCAGGTCGGTCGGTTTCAACACACGGTAATTCTTATCGGTCAGGATCTGCTAACTGGACCGTATTCTCAAAAGGAGCTCGACACTACATGAAATACCGCGATCCTCTCAGACAGATTCTGTCTCAGACCCGCCCATACTGGGACCGGGATGAGACCCGTCCCGCAGTTCGCTGGGCCTTTGGTAGGGCGTTGCAGTGCCGTACTCCAGAGTTAGGCGCCGAAGTTTACGGTTCGGAGAAAGAAGAGCGAATCTTCTATCACACCTGCAAATCGCGACCCTGCTCCAGTTGCGGCTACCGCGCCACCGTACAGTGGCAGCGTGAGCGGTGGGCCGCACTGCCAGACGTGCTTTATAAGGGGATCACGTTCACGATGCCGCGGGAACTCTGGCGCCTTTTCCGCGACAACCCGCTCTTGGCTAAGACTCTGCCAGCTCTAGCCGCGAAGCTCATAGAGGCACGGGTGACGTGCGAAATACGGCTTGCGGGTTGGCGTAATTGCCATTCTCCACACCTTCAACGGGACGTTAGAGTTCAACTCACATGTACACACAATGGTTACCGGGGGAGGGCTGTATGGATCCTCCGACACCTGGGTTTCTCGCGTCTACTATGAACGTGACCCATTGATGGAGGCTTGGCGAAGGGCTGTGATCGCACTTCTCCGCGCAGCCCTGCGAGCGGGTCAGCTTCGCACGAAGATGGCCATTGACCAGATGGAAGAGATGCTCACCCAGCAGGAGAATCGTTGGTGGAGCATCAAGATTCAGTCCTTCAAGTCGAAAGAGCATTTCCTGCGATACGCCGGTCGCTACGTAAGGCGGCCACCCATTGCGCAGCGTCGCATCACCGACATCGGGGAGCGGACCGTCACGTTTTGGTACAAGGACAAGAAGCTGCGTCGCCGGGTTTACGTGCAGTGCTCGCTGGAAGAGTTCATCGATCGTTGGGCGCAACACATTCCGGAACGCTATCAGCACGCTGTTCGTAGCTTTGGGCTGTTTGCCCCGCGCGCTCTCAGGCAAACCTCGGCAGCCATCTTTGCAATTCTGGGACAGGAGCGAAGGCCACGCCCCAAACCTCGCCGCTGGGCGGATTCCCTCAAGCGAGACTTCGGACACGATCCGCTCCTCGACGAAACCGGCAAAAGGATGAAATGGTTGCGACGAATACCGCCAAAGGTGTCCCGCTAGTCAGAATCGTAGCCAAGAGTGCTCCACGTTCTCACGCGCAATCCCGCGATGGGAAATGCCAGCTTCCGTCGTCTCTTCCCACTCTTCACCCCGAACCAGCCAGCGGTTTTCAGGCCGCAGACCATCGATCTGAACTCCTCCTTTCGCCGGGAGACCGTCTTCCGTTCGCGTTCACTCTTCATGCCCGAAGCCAGCCCACCGCTCTCGGGCTCGCGGGCGGTCTGACTTGAGTCTCCGATGAACAAAACTGGCGGCGACATGTCAAGCATGCCCTCGTCGTTCAGGCCGGACACGAGGTTTTGATTTTCCTATACCTCAAGTTTGCGATGGCGGTTGGCGAGCTTTCCGTCGGAGGTGATGGTGAGCAGTGTGTTGTAAAGCGTCCCGTTTCCCGGACCAGAGTCCACACGTTCGTTCACTCCGATCACGACGCTGATCCCCAGCTCGCCGGCTGCCTTGCACAAAGCAGCGGTTTCGGGGCCCGGCACGGCAATGCTGTTTTGCCGCAAGCGGGCAAAGACCCACTTCGTGGGAGGGTGGTCCCAGAAAGCGACCTCGGGAGCGACATCCAGCCAAGCAGGATGGCCCGGCAGCCAGGTCTCACCAAAAACCAGCAGCTCTATTTCTCTCTTCTTCGCGCCCCGAAGAATGCCAATGGCCTTGCTCAGACTCGCGGCCTTATCGAGATAAACCGGAGCAAACTGCGCAATCGCCGCCCGAAAAGCACTCCGGCGTGAGCCCTTGCTTGGAGACTTCGCGGCAGCTCGTTTTCTGGATCTGGTCATCGCGGCTCGTAACTCACGCCATCAACTTCAGCACTTCCGAGAGAGGTCTCTTGTGAATCCGGGGAACCGTCACACTCTCGGCAGGATACCCCACCGGTATCAGCAGAAACGGCTTCTCATTGCGCGCACGATTGAGAATCTTTGCCAGGAAACCCATCGGACTAGGCGTGTGCGTCAGCGTCACCAGACCCGACGTGTGCAGGGCGGCCAGCAGCATCCCGCATGCGATGCCCACCGACTCCATGACGTAATAGTGCTTGGTCTTAACCTCTCGTCCCTCCGCATCCATACTCAGCCCATAATCAACCCGAAAAACGACGATCAGGTAAGGAGCAGTTTCCAGGAACGATTTTTCCCAACTTGTGCCCAGCACGGCGAGAGCTTCCAGCCACTCGTCGGGGGCCCGCCCGTTGTAAAACTCCTTTTCTTCTATCTCGGCGGCCTCACGAATTTCCCGTTTGATCTCGGGATTGGATACCACCACAAATCTCCACGGCTGCTGATTCGCCCCCGAGGGGGCACTGGCCGCCACTTTGATCGCGTTCTCAATCAATTCGTAAGGGACGGGGTCAGAGGAGAACTCACGCACCGTCCGTCGCGTTCGCATCGTTTCGTAGAACGCAACCGACCGTCGCAACTGCTCCGCTTCCGACAAGCGCTCGAAATTGAGCGGCTCCGTGCGCGGCGGCTCTTGCCCCGCCGTTTCAAGATTGTCCATCACGCTGCAGCCCGCCAATGAGGTTATTTATGCTGAATCGCCTGGGGCGCCCGCTCCTTGTCGAGAGGCACCACTTGCACATCCCATGATACTTCTGTCTTTTGCGGGAAATAGCATGTGGTGCTGTCGCAGCTCTGATAAAGCAAGGTACCTTTGATCGTGACAGTCTTTCCTGCCCCGATCGAGCCTATCAAGTTGCGGTCGGCGGATACGGTCGCATCCTGGAATATACGGAACTTGCCCTCGAACACCGGTACCGATTCCTTGATCGCGGGGAGATACAGAACTTTCGCTTCAGGGTACCGAGGCGGCTCCAGCTTCAGCTCGGCGGGAGCTTCCAAAACCAGTCGGATAGGCTTATATCCCTGCACACCCGGAGCGTAAACATGGGTGTCGGCCGGCAACTCAGCCTCGACCACCACGGTAAGCCGGCTGCCGGGAACAACGATTTGATCCGACTGCAATAGGTTCAGCTTTATGTGCGGACTGGCAACCGCTTTGCCCGTGCCCTCGACCAACTGCGGAAACAGCCTCAGCAGCAGATTATTTGCGGTGTAGCGGTCGGTGTATGCAGTCTCGAAGAACTTCTCTTTGATCAGCCCATCGGGACTGATGTAGAAGTAGCCGGGAACCGCCATGCCCTTGGTGAATCCTGTCGCTTGTTCGTTCAGCACCCCGTACTGGCGAATGATTTCAGACTGCGGGTCCGCAAGCAGCGGATAGTCAATTCTGTGGCGCTGGGTGAAGTCCTGCAAAATCGCCTCGCTGTCGTAGCTGATGGCGGCCACGCCGAGTCCCTGTTTGCGAAACTGTTCATGTGCTCCCTGCAACTGGACCAGTTGCTGTTTGCAGAACGGTCACCAGTCGGAAGAGCGGAAGAACAGCAAGACCAGACCATTCGGGCCCATCAGCGAGGCGATAGTCTGCTCTTTGCCAAACTGGTCGTGCGCATAAATTGCCGGAGCAGCTTTCCCCGTTTGCAGGCCAGGCATCGGCGGCGAAGAAGATGCGGTTAGCAACAGCGGAATCAGGAGGAGAAGGAAAAGTCTCATCGTGTTCGGCATGATCCTGCCAATTAGAGCTGCCAGGCCGAAAAAGGTTACGCTGATTGTCAATTGCGGACTTCCTGTGGGTATTGGGTGCTTGTCGAAGCGGAAATCCACTTGAGCATATTGTCGGCGTTCCGTCCTTGTGGCCGCGATCTGGTGGAGTTCTTCAACAGCACGGGTTGGGCGTATTACGGCCAAGTGAGATCCGTCTACTCAACATCCAAGTGGCCATCCAGGCGCCCCCGCACACAGAGAATCGACGGCTCGCGGTAGTATTGAGCTGTTGAGCGACAGTTTGCAGAGACTCGATATGCGTCCGAAGACCCAGGGGATCTTAGAGTCCTCAAATACGTGACTGATGTGGCACGTTCTGCTCAGTTTTACGCGAGGATCTTTGGGTTTCGGACTATTAGCGATTTCGGAGCGCGTGGCTGCGCCATGGAAGCGGGTAACCGTCAGGTTTTGTTGCTATTCAAGAAGGGGGGCTCAAGCACAACCCGTCGTCGCACGACGGCGATGGCGAGCTTCATCTCGCGTTCGCGATTCGTACCGAGGAATTGGCGCGGTGGGAAGACTGGCTGACGGAAAATGGAATCGCGGTCGAAGAGAAACGCGGGTGGGAGCTGGGCGGCCAGAGCCTTTATTTTCGCGATCCAGACCGGCATCTGATCGAGCTCGCCACACCCGGTGTGTGGTCGATTTATTGACGTGTCACAGGAAATAATGAGATAGCTTGGTCGCGTGGCATTCCTCTGAGCGGACTTCCGGGAAGCAGCTTGTGCCCTGCTTGCGATATCTTCCTGGCAGTGGAGGCTGAATGCACGGGGGTGGAGTACACGCGGTCGAACTGGTCTTCCTTTCGTTGTTGGCGTTCGTGGTGTTATTCGCCGCGGTCGCTCGCAAGCTCAACCGGCCGTATCCCATCGTGCTCGTGGTTGCCGGACTGCTGCTCAGCTTCCTGCCCCGGGTTCCCAAAGTTACCCTTAATCCCGACATCATCTTCCTGATCGTCCTGCCGCCGCTGCTTTATTCGGCCGCGTGGCTTACGTCCTGGCGTGAGTTCCGCTTCAACCTGTTCAGCATCTCCATGCTGGCCTTTGGACTGGTAGCTTTCACAGTATTCGGAGTGGCTTTTGCGGCGCCGCTTGTCTTTGCGGGCTTCACTTGGCAACTGGGATTCCTGTTGGGCGCGGTGGTGTCGCCCACCGACTCAATCGCGGCCACGTCCATCGCCCAAAGCCTGGCGTTGCCGCGGCGCATCATCGACATCCTGGAAGGCGAGAGCCTGGTGAATGACGCCAGCGGCCTGGTCGCTCTGGAGTTTGGTCTGGCGATGATTCTGCGCTCGCAGACCCCGACCGCGGGTGAGGCGCTAGGGCGATTGTGCTATCTGACGGTGGCGGGAATCGTGATCGGGCTGGCGATTGGCAAGCTGGTGGACGGATTCGAGCGGCATATTGACGATGGGCCGATCGAAATCGCGGTCAGCATACTCGTCCCTTACGCAACCTATTTGGCGGCGCTGGCGGCGCATGCCTCGGGGGTGCTTGCGGTAATCGCCTGCGGACTCTATCTCAGCCGCAAGAGCGCGCACTTCTTTTCCGCGAACGTGCGCTTGCAGGCTTGGGCGGTGTGGGAGTCACTGACCTTCGCGCTGAACGGTCTGGTCTTCGTGCTCATCGGTCTGCAACTGCCGTATGTGCTGGCGGGAATTCGCTCTTACAGCATGAAGCAGCTGCTGGTGTACGGCGCGATCTTCAGCGCGTTGCTGATTGTGTTGCGCTTGCTGTGGATGTATCCCGGCGCCCGTTTCGGCTATTGGTTTCGCACCCGTGTTCTACATCAGGACTATCCTCGCCCGTCGTCGGGCGGGATCTTTGTTCTAGGCTGGGCGGGAATGCGCGGAGTACTTGCTCTGGCCGCCGCCATGTCTCTGCCGGAGAAGCTCTTTGACGGAAGCCCTTTCCCGCAGCGCAATCTCATCATCTTTCTCACTTTCAGCGTGATTCTGGTGACGCTGGTTCTGCAAGGGCTGACGTTGCCTTGGGTGATTCGCAGGTTGGGGCTGGCTGGTGCCAGCGGCCCAAATTGCGAGGCGCGCGAGGCACGTCGCATCATGACGCGAGCGGCCTTGCAACGGCTGGACGAGGCGCGTGCACAGGATACTCCCGACCTCGCGCCAGTCTACGACGATTTGAAGCAGCACTATGAGCAGCGGCTGCAGCGGCTGGAAGGGAAGAGTGAGGACCGCAACGAAAGCTTGCAACAGTATGGTCGCGTCCTCGAGGTCAACCGGGATCTATTGCGGGCGGAGCGCGAAGCAGCTCTGTCGCTGCGTGCCGCTGGCCGCATCAGCGACGAGGTGCTACGCCTGATCGAACGCGAGCTCGACTTACGCGAAAGTGAGCTGACGCTCGCTGCCGAATCCGGCGCGTAGCCAGGAACCGTTCTCTGTGGGTCGGGCAGTAGCCGACGCCCCAGATCATCGGTAGGCGGAAGTTAATGGTCGCCTCCGATGTGCGCACACCTGCGCTCGGCTTTTGGGGCTCAGAGTTCTCGAGATTTTGAGCCATAGTAAGTCGAACATAGATTTCTCTGCCCCAACAACGTTGGGCAAGTCGGGGCGCAGGGTTTCGATGACACGCAGTAGAACCTTCATCTCATCCATGGCACGCAAAACCTAGCCTAAGCCGAGCAGAGACGATGGGTACAACGGCGGGCCGAAAGTCGTTGGTTCTACAAGATTGCCTATGCGCCAGAATTATTCACGAGTCGCGGACAATCCCATACGCAACGCGTCCAGAGTGGTCTCGAACTCTCGAAGGCCCAGGGTCCAGGAAAGCCATTGCGCAGCAAATCACTTGCAGCGAATAGTCGGCTGCGCTTCCCTGTGTCCAGCCCCTCGGGACGCGTTTAGGCAAGAGAGCGGAACGGGCGTTCTTCATCCAAGTGAAGCAAACACGTTCGTAAACACTAGCCGACTTCTCGGGAGTAATCTCCCACAAGCCGGTTTGGGGCCAACCTCCCGTTGGCCGACTGCTCGCCAACTGTCCGTCGGGATACGTAAGCAGTAGGTCGGTACTCGGGATTAATTTGCGAGAGCCTGGTGTACTTCACATAGGCTTCACTGCCTCGCGTCGCGGTGCGATACAATCCGTCCGCATGGTCACCTGCTCTGGCTGCGGGGCATTATGTTCTGAGAACGTCCGTTTGTGTCCTTCCTGCGGGCGTGCCATTTCCATTCCCGACACGCCGACCTTGGAGCCAAGTGGCACTGCTGCCGGACCTGCCAGCTCCTGTTAGATCGCACCCACCGCAAAGCGGAGGATTCTCGCCGGGCACGGTTCTCATCGAGCGGTATCGGATCGTTGCTCTGTTGGGGCGCGGCGGCATGGGCGAAGTCTACCGCGCTGAGGATCTCAAGCTCGGCAATGTTGTAGCCCTCAAGTTTCTTCCCGCCTCACTCCAGCACGATGCCGCGGCTCTCGCAGGGTTTCATGCCGAGGTGCGAAACGCTCGCCAGGTTTCGCACCCGAATGTCTGTCGCGTTTACGACATCGGTGAGGTGAACGGCCAGCACTTTCTCACCATGGAGTACATCGACGGCGAGGACCTGTCGTCGTTGCTGCGCCGCATAGGTCGTTTGCCACCGGACAAGGCTCTGGAGACCGCGCACCAAATCTGCGCCGGTCTGGCGGCCGCGCATGATTGCGGATTGCTGCATCGTGATCTGAAGCCAGCCAACATCATGCTGGATGGACGAGGGCGGGTGCGCATCACGGACTTCGGGCTGGCCCTCAGCAGCGACGATGCCACGGGCCGGAGCGAAACCGCAGGTACGCCGGCCTACATGGCTCCAGAACAGATTGGAAAGGGCGAGGCCAGCGTTCGCAGCGATATCTACTCGCTGGGACTCGTATTTTATGAGCTGTTCACCGGGCACCTTCCTTATCAGGCAAACACCGCGATCGAATGGCGACGGGCGCATCTGGAGTCTTCCCCCAGGACACCGTCGTCGGTGGTAAAGGACATCGATCCGGCGGTGGAAAGCGCGATCCTGCGCTGTCTGCAAAAAGATCCGGCAAAACGGCCATCTTCGGTACGGCAGGTAGCAGCCGCGTTTCCGGGAGGCGATCCGCTGGCGGCTGCGCTGGCGGCAGGCGAAACGCCGTCGCCCGAGATGGTGGCTGCTTCGGGAGAAACCGAAGGCTTGCGTCCAGCGGTGGCTTGGGCGGTGCTGGCAGGAGTCATTGTGTCAGTCATTGCGGCGATTCTGTTGAGTGCACAAACCAAGCTCTACCGGCGCGTGCCGCTCGAAAAACCGCCGGATGCGCTTGCCGAACGCGCGCGGGATATTTTGCAGAGTGTCGGCTACTCCGAGCCGCCCGGTGGATACGGCGATGGGGTTCTACGAGGGAAACGAGTTTCTACGCTATATCGCGGAACACGACAAGTCGAAGACGCGCTGGGACAACCTGGAGACCGGGGCGTTCGTGTTTTGGTATCGCGGCAGCCCACGGCCGCTCGCTTCTCATAACTCCTCCCCGGATGCACCCATGGTCGGGGATCCGTATGGACGGACGACCCGCCACTGGATGTGTCCGGGATGACGCTGGTCAGGCTCAATCCGCGCGGTCGCCTCACGCAGTTCATCGCAGTTCCTCCGCAGGTTGAGAAGCCGGCAGGTGCGGCGGCATCACCTGACTGGGCGCCGCTGTTCTCTGCCGCGGGGCTCGATCCGTCCAAGTGGCCGCCAGCGCAGCCGATGTGGACGCCTCCTGTTTATAGCGACGCGCGCGCTGCGTGGACAGGATCGCTGGCCGAGCGCCCCAACATCCCGATGCGGATCGAGGCCGCGGCATACCGGGGCAAGCCCGTCTACTTCGAGTTGATTGGCCCCTGGACCCGTCCCGAACGCATGCAGCCGTATCAGCCGACCGCCGGCGAACAGGCATTTCTGGTGATTGTCATCGTTTTGTTGCTTTCGGTGCTGGTGGCCGGCGCGATGCTCGCCCGGCGGAACTTGCGCCTTGGCCGGGGCGATCGCCGTGGGGCTTTTCGTCTGGCAGCTTTTGTTTTTGCGGCTTGGGCGGTGGCGTGGTTCTTTGGCGCGCATCACGTCCCGAACTTCGCCGAATTCGCGCTCTTCATCCAGTTCTTGGCCGTGGGCCTTCTCTTGTCCTGTTTCTTCTGGGTTCTCTACATTGCCTTGGAACCCTATGTACGCCGCCGCTGGCCCGCCACGCTGGTCTCCTGGAGCCGCTTGCTGGCGGGAGGCTTTCGGGATCCACTGGTGGGACGCGATGTGCTTGCCGGTTGTCTTTTGGGGGCGTTTGCGATCGCTCTCGGAAGACTGGGATGGTTTGTTCCCTCCTGGTTCGGCTATCCTCCGCCGCAACCCTATTCGGGTCCGCAGTGGCAGTTTCTGGGCGCGCGCACGATCATTGCGTCGATATCGAACAAAGTGATCTTAGAACTTTTTATCTCGCTTGCGCTTCTGTTTGTCCTGGTCCTTCTGCGGGCCTTGTTGCGCAAGGAGTGGGCGGCAGCGGTCGCATGCGTTCTTTTGTTCACGGTCTTCTACGCAGCGGGGAACCACGCTTTGCTTGTTCCCGTTGTCTTGGTGACCTGGCTGATCACGACTGCTCTGACTGTGTTTCTACTGATCCGCTTCGGCTTGCTGGCTGTGGTGGCAACTGGCGTCTTCAACGATCTCCTGGGAAGCTTTCCCCTGACGACTCAAGGGTCTGCGTGGTATGCGGGTATCAGTCTGGCCGGAATTCTGCTGATGGCCGCGATAGCGTTCTATGCCTTCTACACCTCCTTGGGGAGCCGGCCGGTTTTCGGAGGCGCCGTGCTCGAGGAATAAGCGGGCGGCTCCGGCGATCAGGAGCGGCCCGAAATCGCCGGGGTGCCACTTCCGTTTCTGCGGACTGGCCGTTTTGCGACTTCCAAGCAAGACGATGAGTCCTCTCGCCGTTTTCAAGCGTCCAAATGCCTATTGGAGGTCAGCGTTCTTCTTTATTCACCCTCCGAACAACACCTAAATCGACAGTTGCGCCCGGCCGCTTTTGGTCTGGCATTTGCTACAAAGAACTCGGAGTGTTCATGATTCCTGGAATCCGTAAGTCAGTGGGCGCCTTTTTGGTCGTTCTCTGGGCGGTCATGCTCGGTCAGGCGCAGCAAGCTGAAGCGCAGGCGCCGCAGACGGGAACTGTTATCGGCACGGTGCTGGATGCAACCGGCAGCACCGTCCCGAACGCAACCGTTGTTCTGCAAGGATCCGCGTCCGAGGATCATCGCACGCTCGTCACAGGGGACGACGGCTTATTCAAATTCGATGGTGTGACTCCCGGGACGCCCGTCCGCGTCGCGGTCAGTGCGTCCGGCCTCACAAATTGGAGCTCGGAGGAGATCATTCTCCAACCAGGGCAGTCCTTCATCGTGACGGGCATCAGGCTCACGGTCCCGCCCGTTGAAGAGTCGGTCAACGCCGTCACCCAAGAGCAAATCGCCACCGAACAGGTCAAAGTTCAGGAGCAGCAACGCGTCCTCAGTGTGATACCCAACTTCTACGTGACGTATGAGCCAAAGCCTGCGCCGCTGACTTCGAAGCTAAAGTTTCAGCTTGCCATGAAGGCGCTGACGGACCCGGTAACGATTGTCGGCTTCGGTTTGAACGCCACGATCTATCAGGCGGTCGGCTACCCGAGCTACGGCCAGGGTTGGGGGGCTTATGGCCAGCGTCTGGGTGCCACGTTTGCCGGCGGCTACACCAAGATCCTGCTTGGTGACGCCGTGTTTGCCTCTCTGCTGCACCAGGACCCGCGCTACTTCTATCAAGGGACCGGCACAACGAAATCTCGCCTTCTGCACGCGATGGCTACTCCGTTTATTACCAGAGGAGACGATGGCCATCGTGAGGTCAACTATTCGGAGATCCTGGGCGACCTGGCGGCCGGCGGGATTGCGAATGCCTACTATCCCAGCCAGGACCGGGGCGCAGCAGTGGTGGCTCGCAGCGTTTTGATTGGCGCCGGCGGCCGTATGGCGCTTGGCGTCGTCCAGGAGTTCGTGCTGCACAAGTTGACCCACTCCAAGCAGCCGTAGTTTTGCGCATCACAACTAAACGACTAGTGACCGGGTCGGGCCGGATTGGTGGTGATAAGGCCTGATAACGCCATTTACGGCATTCTGGTACATCTGCAGCGAAGCCGCCAAGCGCGCCGGCATCAAGAAGAGGATTGGCGCCCATACACTCCGCCACAGCTTCGCGACAACCTTGATGGAATCAGGAACCGACCTGCGGACGATCCAGCTTCTGATGGGCCATGCGCATCTGGAACATACCACTCTGTATCTCCACATGTCGCAGCGTCACCTGCACGCCGCACCCAATCCGCTGGATCAGATCACCGTCAGTAGCCAACGCTTTTCACGAATGCGGCCGGACAACTATCAGGCATGACACGACCACCCTGGGAGGTGGCCGATATCATCCGCAGGGCAGGCGACAAGTTCCTCGAACGCTATTGCGATTCGCTGACCTGGACCCAGCTCAAAGTGCTTCGTGCAATCGCGCGTTGCCGCACGGCCGCACTCGGCGGGCATCGCGATCAATGCGTTCGCTGCGGGCATCAGGCCATCTCTTACAACTCCTGCCGAAACCGGCACTGTCCAAAGTGCCAGACCAACGCCAGGGAGAAGTGGTTGTGTGCCCGGCGACGGGAACTGTTGCCGGTTGGCTACTTTCACCTGGTCTTCAGCGTGCCGCATGCGCTGGTCCCGTTGATCTGGCAAAACAAGAGGTATCTATTCGGACTCTTGTTCGATGCCAGTGCCGCAACGCTGCTGGAAGTTGCGGCCGATCCGGCTCGCCTCGGTGCCGAGATCGGCTTCCTCAGCATTCTGCATACCTGGGGACAGACTCTGCAGCGGCACCCGCACGTCCACTGTGTCGTACCGGGTGGTGGACTGTCGCCTGATCACTCGCGGTGGATCCGCTCGGCACCCCACTTCTTTTTACCGGTGAGAGTACTCAGCCGCGTTTTCCGCGGGAAGTTTGTGGCCGGATTACGGCGGGCTTTTCAGAGGAAGCAACTTGTCTTCCTTGGCCCGTGTCAGTCGTTGGCGAATGAGAAAGCATTCGCAGCCTTCTTGCGCACTCTGTTTCGGGAAGACTGGGTGGTTTATGCCAAGGCTCCCTTTGGCGGGCCGGAGCACGTGCTTCAGTACCTGGCTCGCTATACCCATCGAGTGGCTATCTCGAATCATCGCCTTCTCTCGGTGGATAGCGATCACGTCACCTTTCGTTGGAAGGACTATGCGCATCACAGTCAGTGCCGTGCCATGACTCTAACGTTAGAAGAGTTCCTGCGCCGCTTCCTACAGCATGTTCTGCCCAAGGGTCTCCCACGCATCCGCTACTTTGGCTGGCTCGCCAATCGACGCCGCCGGCAGTTGCTGCCGCTTTGCCGAAGGTTACTCGCGGTCGCACCTCCCCCTGCCGAAGCGACTCCCGTTGCAACCGTTGTCTGGCAGTGTCCACTCTGCGGCAGCCCCATGCGCGTTGTGGAGTTCCTAACTGCCGCCCACATGCAGCAAGAACAAGGACACCAGGTCTATATCCTTGATAGCTCCTAACCAGGCGATCCCTTGGACGAGAAGCATGCGCGCTTCGGCGTGCGTACAATACGTGTGCCTTGGCAGGCAAAACTCTCCCTCCAACCGTCAGAGGAGGGTCCCAACACGGCATATCCGCTTTGCTCCCAATCGGCTCTGCCGGATTCGCCTGAACCAACCAACCCTTCTACCCGCCTTCGACGCTTTCACCAACATTCAAAACCCATAACCTGAGGGCCCACGCACCCCTGGTGCCAGCGGCTTCCTTCTAACGCCCTTATCGAAAGCGCCCCGGCATTAGGCTGAGGTGCTCGGCTTCGCCCTTTCGCGCCGGGGCACTTCCGATAAGGCCCTAGCGTTATACGGCCAGATGAAAGGAAGCATTCTTAAACACTGGTCGACCTCTCAGTAGCAATCGACTGACTTCCTCACTCCCCTTTCGGAAGGACTTCGCAACCAACCCATCGTAAGCACCCCGATTCGTAGAGGCGAGGCGGTTCATGGGATCGATCTGGAGGCGCTAGATCGAGTTTTTTCGCGTGGTCAACGAGAACAGATAAGTGCGACAGCCGCACCAGCAGCGAATTGACTCTTTGAGCCTTCGCTTTTACCATCACCATGCCACTTCCATCATACGGGCAGGATGATGGACACAACCATCTCGCACTACCGCATTCTCGAGAAGTTGGGCGGCGGCGGAATGGGCGTGGTGTACAAGGGCGAAGATACACGGCTACACCGCCTTGTCGCACTCAAGTTTCTACCCGATGACGTGGCTCAGGACCCGCAAGCGCTCGCTCGTTTTGAGCGTGAGGCCCAAGCCGCTTCGGCACTGAACCATCCCAACATCTGCACAATTTACGATATCGGCGAACAGGGCGGACGCGCCTTTATTGCCATGGAGTTTCTGGAAGGACAGACCTTAAAACACTGCATCGCTGGCAGGCCGCTGGAACCAGATCGACTGCTTCCGATTGCCATCGATATTGCTGACGCGCTTGATGCAGCGCATGCGAAAGGCATCATCCATCGCGACATCAAACCAGCGAACATCTTTGTAACACAACGAGGCCACGGCAAGATTCTAGATTTCGGATTAGCCAAGGTGACGTTCAAGGACGGCCTCAGCAGTTCCGAATCTGAAACCGTCATATCAGACTCTGACGTCAAGCATCTGACCAGTCCGGGATCGATGATGGGCACGGTGGCCTATATGTCGCCGGAGCAGGTGCGTGCGAAGGAGCTCGATGCGCGTACCGATCTGTTCTCGTTCGGCGCGGTGCTCTACGAAATGGCGACTGGCAAGTTGCCATTCGACGGCGGCAGTTCGGGAGAGATTTGCGGCGCCATTCTGCATAACGAGCCCCGGCTGCCGTCACAGGTGAACACGCAGATTTCCGTGGGACTGGAGACAGTTATCACTAAGGCGCTGGAGAAGGACCGCAACCTGCGCTATCAGCACGCCTCCGAGCTGCGGACCGACCTGCAGCGGCTGAAACGCGACAGCGAATCGACTCATCACTCGACTGCGGTTGTCCCAGAAAACGCAGACGCGGGGAAGTCGGGAACTGCCAACAGCGGCTCTAAGGCGCAAGTTTTAGAGGCAAATGTAGCTGGAACCGAGCGTTCGCCTGATCAGCGACAATCTCGCGGCTTTCGCTGGAAGGTGGCCGCGTCGGCACTGTTGCTGGTGGCGGGTATGGTCGCGGGCGTATTGTACTGGCGCGGGCACCGGCTTCCAATCCTGACAGAGCAGGACACGGTGGCGTTGGCCGACTTCAACAACACCACCGGAGATGCCGTCTTCGATGACACCTTGAAGCAGGCACTCTCAGCGCAACTGGGACAATCTCCGTTCCTGAACATCCTGTCAGACGCACGAACTCGCGCGACGCTTAGGCTGATGGCTAAGCCGGCGAATACCAAGCTGACGCCTGAGGTGGCGCGCGAGCTTTGCCAGCGTGCCGAGGGCAAGGCATACATTTCGGGTTCGATTGCAAGCCTGGGCAGCCAATATGTGATCGGCCTGAATGCCATCAATTGCAAGACGGGTGACTTTCTGGCGCAGGAACAGATGACAGCGGAAGATAAAGAACACGTTCTCCGCGCCCTGGGAGAAGCGGCGACGACGCTGCGCAAGAAACTCGGTGAGTCCCTCAGCAGCGTGGACAAATTCGACGCTCCTCTCGATCAAGTCACTACCCCCTCGCTTGAAGCCTTGAAGGCGCTGTCGGTGGGAAGAAGGATCCTGCAGGAGAAAGGCCCAGAGGCAGCGATCCCGGAGTTCAAACGGGCGATCGAACTTGACCCGAATTTCGCTGCCGCGTACTCCGCTCTGGGGATCACCTACATCAACTTGCGCGAGCCAGGACTAGCCAGTGAGAATCTGCAGAAAGCTTATGATCTGCGCGACAAGGTAAGCGAGCGAGAGAAGTTCCGCATTTCGGCAAACTACTATCTGTTGGTCACGGGCGAACTGGAGAAGGCGATCCAAACCTACGAGACATGGGCCCAGACCTATCCGCGAAACAATGAACCTTATGGCAACCTGGGGGTCGATTACACCTACCTGGGCCAATACGAGTCAGCGGTGAACGCCAGTCTGGAAGATCTGCGTTTGTTTCCCGGGAGCGCTGCTGCCTTCACTAACCTGGTCGGTCTCTACACGGCGCTGAACCGCCCGCAGGACGCGAAGATCAAATATCAGGAGGCCGTCGCGCACAAAGTTAACAACCCTTTGCTGCATGGCAATCGCTACGGTGTCGCGTTTTATGAAGGCGACGCGGCCGAAATGAATCGGCAGGTCGCCGGGCAGAAGGACAAACCTGGAGCGGACGTGCTTCTCTCCTTCGCATCCGATACCGATGCCTTCTATGGGCGTCTGGCCGGCGCCCGCGAAAAATCGCAGCGCGCCATCGAAGCGGCCCGTCGCGGCGACGCGAAAGAGACGGCCGCCGAATGGCAAATGAACTCCGCCCTGCGCGAGGCCGAATTCGGGAATATGGTGCGCGCGCGGCAGGAGACCGCTTCCGCGCTGGCAACCGCCGCGACCCAGGATGTACAGACTCTTGCAGCGCTGGCCTTGGCGCGAACCGGCGATACCGCGCAAGCTAGGAAAATTGCCGACGATCTGGCCCATCGGTTTCCGCTCAATACCATGATCAATCGCTATTGGCTACCGGTGATCGACGCTTGGATCGAGATTGGCCGCAACAATCCCGCTAAAGCGATCGAACGATTACGAACCGCGACAGAGTACGAATTGGGAACACCTACTCCCCAGTTCGAGGTTGGCGGCTCGCTTTATCCCGTATATGTTCGCGGCCAGGCGTACTTATCCCTGCATCAGGGTGCTGAAGCCGCCGCGGAGTTCCAGAAGTTCCTCGACCATCAAGGCATCGCACTGAATTCCCCTTTGGCTGCTTTGGCCCGCTTGCAACTTGGCCGCGCCTACGCCCTGGCAGGAGATAAGACCAAAGCCCGCCATGCCTACTTGGAGTTTCTTGAGCTTTGGAAAGATGCCGACCCTGACATTCCTGTCTTGAAACAAGCCAAAGTTGAGTACGCGAAGTTGCAGTAAGGCAAGCGATGCCACCTCAACGTGTGATGACTCCGACCGCTTGTAGGTGACCGTGCTGGGAAGAAAGCACCGTACCGAATGTTATTCTACCGGACCAAATATGCAGATTCCGGCTAAAAAGGCTGCCCTTGCATACGAGCGGAATTTCACGTGAACTCCTGATTGGATCGCAGCGGAGTATATATCAAGTGTAGTGAGACCAGTGCCCGATTAACGCCCATGCCGTGTTCTTACCCGAACGCGTCCCGAGGGGCTGGGCACAAGGAAGCGTAGGCGACTATATGTTCAAGTGGATTTGTTTCTGAATCGCCGAAAATTTGGAAGTTGGGGCGGCGCAAAGCGCGAAACTCTTCGATTCTCCCTGCTGCGCAGGCTATAATGGCGCGCACCGATGGCCCTTACCTCTGGCACGAAACTTGGTCCTTACGAAATATTGTCTCCGCTGGGTGCGGGCGGCATGGGCGAAGTGTATCGCGCGAAAGACACACGGCTCGACCGGACCGTAGCCATCAAAGTTCTGCCTTCGCATCTTGCCTCCGACGCCGAATCGAAACAACGCATGGAGCGGGAGGCGAAGGCGATTTCGACGCTGCAACACGCGCATATCTGCACGCTTCACGACATTGGCTCGCAGGATGGGACCGACTTCCTGGTTATGGAATATCTCGAGGGCCAGACGCTCGCCGAGCGACTGGAGAAAGGGCCAGTGCCGCTGGACCAGGTCTTGAAGATTGGGACAGAAATAGCAGACGCCCTTCAAAAGGCGCATCAGCAAGGCATTGTCCATCGTGATCTGAAGCCAGCCAACATTATGCTGACCAAGGCCGGCGCCAAGCTGATGGATTTCGGGCTGGCAAAACCAAAGTTGTCGGTCGTGTCGCAGGCAATCGCCTCGTTTACGCCTTCCACGCCGACGATGAATGTTCCTTCGCTCACGAAGGCTGCCACGCCCCTTACGCAGAAAGGTTCCATCGTCGGCACGTTTCAGTACATTGCTCCGGAAGTTTTGCAGGGAGCGGAAGCGGATGCGCGCAGTGACCTGTTCAGTTTCGGCTGCGTGCTCTACGAAATGGTTACCGGGCGACGCGCGTTCGACGGCAAATCGCAACTCAGCGTATTCACCGCCATTCTGGAGAAAGATCCGGAGCCCATTAGCTCTAACCAGCCGCTCGCTCCGCCCATGCTCGATCTGGTGGTTCGGGGATGCCTGGTCAAAGATCCCGCCGAGCGCACGCAGTCGGCGCACGACATCGCCATGGAGTTGCGCTGGATCGCTTCGCTTCGCACCACGCTGGGCGGATGCCGAATCGTCTCGCACCCCTGCGCGGATCCGAGTTGCGTGGTTCATAGCTGCCGCCGCCGCAATTGTTGTTGGCATAGTTGCGGGATTTCTGCTTCACCGCTCTGCACCGTCAGGCCCCAGCATTCGTGCGGTCATTAATCCTCCGCCAGACACGCACTTTCGGCTGACCTCCGATCTCGCCGGGCCGCCTGTACTTTCGCCCGACGGCGTGTATGTCGCGTTTACCGCGATCGGTGCCGACGGTAAGACCTCCCTGTGGGTGCGCTCCATGAATGGCGCCGATGCGCGCTCCCTGCCCGACACGAGCGAAGCGATCTTTCCCGTTCTGGTCGCCCGACAGTCGTTCGCTCGGCTTCTTTGCGAACGGCAACTTGAGGACCATCGAGTTGACTGGCAGCACAGCGCAGACGCTTTGTGATGCGCAACTCGGGCGCGGCGGCGCCTGGGCTCCCAATGGCACCATCGTATTCTCTCCCTCGCCCATCTCCGGATTGATGGAGATCAGCGCCACTGGCGGCGCGGCCAAGCCGCTCCTCAAACTGGATACTTCGTTGCACTCCTCACACCGCTGGCCGTTTTTTCTTCCTGATGGCAAGCACTTTCTCTACTTTGCCATGCATCACGACCCATCCAAGCTGTCCAACAACGCTGTCTACTACGCGTCGCTCGATGGCCGCGAGAACCGTCTGCTCCTTCATTCTCAGACCAACGCGATCTATGCCGCAGGGTTCCTTCTGTTCAGCCGCGGCGATCAGTTGATAGCGCAGCGCTTCGACCCGGCCAAGGGTGAGTTGAGCGGCGAGCAGCAAACCGTCTCGACCGGTGTGTTGACCGATGTTTCGACCTGGCACACCAGCGCTTCGGCCAGCAATAACGGACTGCTGGTCTTTGGCAGCGGCACTTCCGGCGGCGTTCAACTCGTGTGGATGGACCGCGGCGGAAAAGAGGTGGGCGTTGCGGCCGACAATCTGCAGAACCTGCAGTATGCCCGGCTGTCGCCTGAAGGAAACCGCGTTTCCCTCACCATCGATTCCGGCATGAATGATCTTTGGTCACTCGATCTGGCGCGTGGCGTCCGTACACGGCTCACCTTCGGGCCGACCGGGAATACCTTTTCCGTCTGGTCTCCCGACGGCAAATGGATCGCGTATAGCTCGATGCGCGCAACTGCCGGTGGGATCTACCGCAGGCGCTCCGACGGCACCGGGGCTGAAGAATTATTGGTTCCCGACGCGACGGGATTGTTTTTGCTCCCACAGATTGGTCGCGCGATGGCAAGACTCTGTTTTATTCGCCGAATATTTTCACCCAGAAAGAGGATGGGATATGGGCTGTGTCCGTGGAGGGAGAACGAAAACCGCACAAAGTCTTGGACCACGGCGCCAACGCGACCCTTTCGCCCAATGGCCGATGGTTAGCATATAACTCAAACGAATCAGGTCGAGTCGAAGTCTATGTGCAGGCCTACGGCGGCGGCCAAGGCAAATGGCAGGTCTCATCCAGTGGTGGACAAGTGCCGCAGTGGAGCGCAGACGGCAAAGAGCTTTTTTATTTCGACGCCAACCAGTCCCTTCTCGCTGTCCCGGTCAAGGAGGCTGGCGGCGCGCTTGAATTCGGCGCTCCGCAAACCATCGTGAAGCAGTGGACGATTCTGACACTACCCTTCTACAGCGTCTCTCACGACGGCAAACGGGTTCTGATGGAACGGGTCACGCAGCAGGTCAACCTGCCAGTCACGGTCATTACCAACTTCACCGATGGCCTAAGAAATAATTAACAGCATAGTGTCAGGCAGCAACTCTCGGCCTGAGCACTCCGGGAACAGGGCTCCTCCCTTGGCCCGAAGAACTCAGCGCTCATTGAATTTGCTCGTTTCCCTCGACTTTGCTGGATAACGGCCAATCCGCGAAATTGGGCTGCTCGGAGTCAACTTGACGAGAAACGCCCAAACCATTGAATCTCCTTCTCCGCCGCTCATGTCATAGATCTCTGTCGATTGAATTTGGTGGAATTTGCCGGCACCTTATTTGGCTCGCGCCGCCTGATCACGATAGAGTCTGAGACAGGCGCTACATGATCTTTGAGGAGTGCTTGGAGGATTGACATGGCGAAGGCCCCCCTGATTTTTACGTATTACATCGCCGCCCCGGTGGAGAAGGTCTGGGATGGATTCGTTTCGAAGGAGGCGAATCAGAAGATCTTCATGGGCGCGGACTTTGCGTTGGACCTGAAACCTGGCGGCGCCATGACCTGGTCGGGGCCGGGCAAGGATGGGAAGCTGATTCGGTATGTGACGGGTGAGGTGCTGCGGGCGGAACCGCCGAAGCTGTTTGAATACAAGTTTGGCATGGGTGATGGGACAGTGATGTCGAGAGTGAAGGTGGAGCTGACTCCGGAGACTGAGGCGGTGAAGGTTGTGGTAACGAACGATGACTGGACGGAGGACGACCCGGCGTATGCTCAGAATGCGGATGGGTGGCCGCGAATTCTTTCGCGACTGAAAACTCTGCTGGAGACGGGAAAGACCTTCCGACCGCATTAGGCTGGTTTTAGGCTGAGCATTCGTTGAGGCTCACTTGCGTCATGCTTTGAAAGATCAGTCCTGACAAACGCGCATCCCGACCGCTACCGAATGCTTGCCTTTCATCTTGCCGTATAACGCCCATCCCGTGCTCTTGAGGACAAAGGAGATGCTGGGCCAGCGGGGGTATTCTCACGCTTGCCCAATTACCCTCGGGGATGTGCCCAGCTAAGTGTCTGATATTGTGAGTCAAGAAATTGCAGCGTTCACCTGCCCAGCAACACTAGATTTTGGGCAAGAGCCTCCGAGTTACGGATAGAAGTTCAGCTGCTGTGAGTGTATTCCCTGAGCATGAATTCTGAGGCGTAGTTTTCGGGCATTAGTTCCTCCCAAGTTTACGAGATCGACCGAGAGCCCAAATCACACCTCACCGATCGAGAAACGCGTTTCTTGTTGGAGAAGGCCGCGCCTGTGCCACGACCCATTCAGGTGCCAGAAGTGGGGTCGAGTCGTACCAGTACCGCGGGTCGGTGAACTGACACCGCCACCGAATACGCACCGCCTGGCACTTCGACCCTCTGAAGTCTATCTCCGAACTACCGCTTACGTGCCTTCGATTTGCTAGCATTTTGCGATATCGAAAAGCATAGCTTCGACCAATCTGTGGGCTTGAGCTTGATCGCCTAGGTGCTTGTAGATCAAGGAAAACGCGTGTTCATAAACATGCTTCTTGACCGACGAGAGTCGCTGCAGGCTCTTGCTTGCCTTAGGGGCGCGAGAGAATCGATACATGCGTTTCGTCAGGGCATTCACTTGGCGGGAAAGTTCGTTTCTGAGCTGCGGTGGCAGACTCTCCTTAGCGGCGATTTTGTGCATTTCTGCAATGTCGCATCCAACCTCTGCTTCTAAGAGTCGCATACCGTTTCGCCCCACAGCACCCTGCCGCAGGGCAGTAATCCCGCTATTAACGCGGTCCCGATGGTGTTCGAATTTGCGTGTCCAGTTCCTCTGGCTGGAGCTTGTCCGACAACGAGAGCCTATATTTCTCGCAACCACAGAAATATGGTTCACAAGATTATCGAAGTGAATGTTCTGCTCAAAGTGGTCCCTCCTACCGTTGGGCACGATTCGCCTGTCGATTGTGTGGATCTCTCCAACCGCCCACGAATTAAACCTGGTCTCTGGAAAGAATTGTTGCACGAGGTCGTTGCCGCTTACTTGGATGTTGCCAGTCCTTAGGCGTAGGCCACGTAACTGGGGAAACGGTAAGGCCCCCTTGTATTCGTGATGTAGTATCCATCCGATCCCCGCCGGCCCACCATCTACCGACGGCACTTCGACCGGTTCAAGGTCTGTGAACACGATTTCCTCTTTGAACTGTGGCGCCGAAAGGCGGTCGCGATGAGGCCGGTACACCGACCCTTCGATGCCGGCGATCCTAATCGTAAGTTCACCTAGCGTCATCACCGGGCGAAGTGCTAAACTGCGCAGCCGACCGCTCCGCATGCGGGCGGAGTATTCCCCAGACACAAGCGCATTTATCAGAAGCAATCTGGAGGTATTACCTTTTTTGGATTGCCCGCGATTCAAGAGCAATTTCTAAGCTATCAGGAGCGTCCCTAGACATTCGAGGGGCGCTTTATTGCATTCTCCTCGTTATCCGGATGTGTTGAGTCTCTGACTGTTAGTTCTTGCCTTCCGCGATTTGCAGATCAAGAGCGGAACGCTCTCCGTTAATCACGACCGTTCCGGAGTCGAGCAGTTGCTGGCCGGTGCAGTCATAGTTGGCGAAGCAGCGCATCATGCGGAAAGGGAAAGAAGAACTCAACCGCCAACGGACTGGAGCCATCGGCAACGTGGATCATGCTGCTGAAATCGACTCCGTCGAAATCCGCATCTTGCGGAAAGTAAGTCAGCAACGGCCGCACCAGATGAGACACGTGATTATCAAAAGCCAGCGCCGCCAACTTGTACCGAGAGGTTCCGGCAGCGGCGTCCAGCTGAGTAGCGATCGAGAGCTGCAGATACGCACCCTGGCGAAATCCGATGAAGCTGGGTGCCGCATAGGGCAAGAAGTGAGCCTCCGGTTGCCAGGCCCTTAGTCATCCGGGTGATCGCGTCATCGTTCTGATGCTGGAGGTTGGACAATTCCTCCTGGGTGAAGATCCGCATGGGCGCTGGCGAGGTCTTCATCAAGTTGGCGGCAACGGAAGGGCTGTTCGATGCGGCGGGATTCGAAGTTACAGCGGCAGTTTCGACGACGGCCTGTTTCTTCGCTGGCTCGGCAGTATTTCTTTCCTTCCACTCCTCCGAGGGAGCGCCCTCCTGCAACCATAGAGAAAAGGGCTGTCCATTCAGAAATACTTTTGCCTCCAAAATAGCAGCCTGCTTCTGATCGTCGTTCTTGGCATCCACAAGTTTCTGGGCAACCGGAACTGGAATAATGACAGTGACGTTTTCGGGAATCTCGGAGCTTACGCCCATCACCTTCTGCCGGACGTGGTGCGACACCTCGATGGCAAACGCGGAGAACTCGGAATCATCCGGAAAGCGCGGCGCCTCCACTTGCAGCAGCGGCATGACTACCTGTTGGAAGGTTTCCTTCAAGCGTGCGTAGGAATCCATGCGGTCCGCGGAATAGGCCGCATAGTAGTTGCCGGTGATCTCCAGCACGGTTTGGCCTTTGTAAACGTCGAATCGGATGGAGCGCTGGTCGGCGAGCTGCATCTTGGGAAGGTCGACGTCGAGAACACGGCTGAAGTAAAAAGGATAAGGAAACTTGTGGGCCTCAATCTCGGCGCCGATCGCCATTAAGGTTTTGAGGTGGCGCTGCTGGAGGTGCTGCGCCTTGGGATCGGACAGCTCCACCGGGGTGACAACTTGTGCGCGCAGAGGAGCACTCGCTGCCAGCGCGACGACCAGAACTGCAATGCCTTGCAACAACTTCATGACAGCAACTCTCACTCCCGAACATAATCGAGCACAACTTATTTCTGTGCGTACACCAGCCCGCCGGTCTCATAGGGTGGATCGGCTACCGCGCGGATGTAGGAAACCAGCGCAGCTATATCGCTCTTGGAAAGCGTGTATCCCCAGGGCGGCATCTCTGCCGATTTGTTCAGACGCCGGACCGCCGTGGCTGATGATGGCAATCAGGTCCGCATCGCTGATCTTGTTGAGCGTGTCGCCCTCGGTGAAGGGATGCGGCTTTACCGACAGATTGTCCATGTTGGAGACCCGCAGCGGCGTCGATTCCGGATCGTGGCAGCGAATGCAGTACTGCGCGTTGAGCTGCGCTCCCACGGTTTGCTGGTAGCCGAGCGCGATTTCGTCCAGCGGGAGTTCGCAGATTTTTCCCAGATGCATCCGGCGTGCTGGCGACGATTTTGTATCGCCCGGCTTGCTGGCCGAGCGAGACCGTGCTGGTGACCTGCCCGCTGGAGTCGGTCAGTGCCGAGGCGGGCGTGAAAGCTCACTCCCGCTGGGCCGCTGAAATAGACAGCTGCTCCGGCGACCCCGCTCCCGGAAGCATCGTTCACCTGCACGACAACCGGTTGGTCCAGCGGCATTCCGATGTAGCCAATCTGCTTGCCACCGCTTGACTCGACAATTGCAGCTCCCTTGGCGGTGGCCTGAAGCGTGGCGCGGCTGCTTGCTCTTGTGCGAGCATCCGCTGGTCATCAGCGCCAGTGCGCAAAAAGCGATGAGTGCACGTTTCATTTCTTCGCCGCCTCCTTGGAACCGGTGGAGTTCAGCGACATCAGGAATGCGGTCAGCGCGCGCGCCTCGTCGTCGGTCATGTGCTGGTTGGGTTCGATGGTCCCTGGCCGCAGGGCTTGAGGATCTTGCAGCCAGTGATAAACCCAGGCCGCGTTAAAGCGCTTTCCGGTGCCGGCGAGAGCCGGGCCGATGTAGCCCTTGTCTTTCGCGAAGTCGGCGATGTGGCAAGACTGGCAGGCGAACTTCGAATAGAAGAGCTGCCGCCCCTGTTCGACCAGCGGCGGGGGTGAACTCCGATGCCGGCAGCGAATCGCGATCAAACTCCGGCGTCTGATACACCGTCATCATGTAATCGGCGAGGGTATTGATCTCCTCATCCGTGAGGTTGAACTTCGGCATGCGACGGATCAGCGCCGGCCGCAGAGTCTCCGGATTCTTCAGGAACTGCGTCAGCCATTCCCGCTGCACGGCCGTGCCTTCCCACGTAAGGTCGGGAGCCATGTCGCCGCCGTGGCCGTTGATCATGTGACAAGTGAAGCAGCGCAGGTCGCGCATGAGCTGTCCGGCATGCCCGGCCGGCTCGTACTTCGTCTGCTGGACGGAGGCGATGCGCATGGAGGGCGGCTGGGTTTGCGCTCGGTCGGTTTGCGCCAGCAGGGCTGTGGTAATGGCGTCGATCTGCTGCGGCGTTAAATTGAACTGCGGCATCTTCAGCGATGGCCCGAAGGCCGCGGGTTGCGTACTTTCGCAGCTACGTAGTCAGGCAGGCTGTGTTCGACACCTTCCACAAACAATACTTGTGACAGCGGCTTGCTGCCGATGCGGCTCAGCTCAGGCGCGAAGTTTTCCGGCTTCTTGATGCCGTTGATCTCGTGACAACTGGCACAGCCATTCTCGATCACCAGCTTTTTGCCGTGCTCGATCTGCGCAGGCGTGGCAGGCTCGAGATGCACGTTGGCCACGAAATCCGGTTCCGTCTTCGACTCCAGGAAGCCGGCCAGTGTGGCCACTTGCTTGGCATCGAAGCGGTAATGCGGCATCATCGTTTCTGGATCGTAGTGGTTGGGATTGGCCACCCAGTCCTGCAGCCATTCCGGCTTTGCCTTCGTGCCAATGCCGGTGAGTTCCGGCCCGACATTGCCTCCGACCAGATTCCCGGCAGCATTCTGCATGGCGTGGCACGACGCGCAGAAGGATTGCCCGTAAAGCGTAGTACCGGCGGCCGGATCTTCTGCCGCCTTGGTATCGGTTTGCACCGGCTGCGATCGGCGGCTCAAGCGGCGTGCTCTGCGCGATCACGAAGGCTGAGATGTCGCGGGCATCGTCGTCACTCAGGTGGTAGTTCGGCATGGTTGCCGTGCTGGCATAAGCCTGGGGATCTTTGATCCAGGCATAGATCCACTCGCGGGTCGTCTTGTCGGCGACGTGTTTCAGCGACGGAGGATCATCGTCGGGGAGGATGTATGTGCCATCGCCTCGCTTGATGGTGTGGCAGTGCGTGCAGCCGTAGCTGGAGATGAGCTGCCGGCCCTGGTTCAGGAACGGCGTGGCAGTCTGCTTCTCCAGATGACATTGTCCGCAGCCGGCCTCGATGTACTTCGCCGGCAGCAGCGGCTGTTCCCATTGCTCGGTGCTGTTGTGCGCTTCTTCGACGGTGGTCGCCGGCGCCTTGTCCGCGATGGCAAGTGGTGCAGCCAAACTCAGTCAGCGAATGCGGAATCGACCGGATGCTTGCGAAATGCTACCGCGCTGACATCGGCAAGGCTGGCTTCTTTCAGCCCGAGATGGCAAGTGGTGCAGCGGTCGGTCACTTGCTGCTCGGGAATCCAGATCTGCTGGATTCCGCCCTGGAAGTGGCGCTCCAGCGTAACGGCATCGGCGCGTCCACGGATGAGGTGTAGGTATTGCTTCTGATAATGGCGCCACTGGCTGAAGTGATTCTTGGCCGGCGAGATGGCGAGCAGCACCAGCAGGATGAGGCTTACCGAGCCAAAAGCGCGAGCGCTGTCGCCGAAGAAGAACCGCCACACCGACTTGAGTATGTTCTTCATCGCCGCTCAAGCCCTCCAGGGCAGGACCCAGGACCATCCCGGGCCGCGGAAGAACGTTCCGATCGCGGTCAGCACAAAAAGCTCAACCAGGAACCACGTCATGATCCAGAAGGAGAGCGGCTTTTGCACCAGCCATCGCCGGAACCCCTGGGCTGTCTGCGGATCGGTTCGCGCCGCCAGCAACATGAATGCCGCGACGATGATCGTCGGCACCAGCGCGACCCAGACATCGAACACTGCCAGGAAAATACAGAAGATCACGACCACGATGCCGAAGATCCGCATGCGCTTCGCCTTATCGCGCAGCCACAGGCCTTCGGCTTCGACGTTGATGTTGAAGTACGGAATGACGATGAGAGCCATGACTACCAGGCCAGGTATCAGAACGCCGGCAACCACTGGCGGGAAGTAGTGCAGCAACTCCTGCAAGCCGAGAAAATACCAGGGCGCCTTGGCCGGATTGGGCGTGTGCATGGGATCGGCAAGCCCTTCCAGCGGCGCGTTCCACAGCAGCGATGTGACAACCAGCGCAATGGCGAGAACTTCGATGGCGACTGCGGCCCGAAAGAAGACTTCAGGGTAGGTCATCACCCGTTCTTCATCCTTGACGCGTACCTGCGGCGAGGTGCGCTTGGTGATGAAGGCAATCCGCCGGGGCGTTCTTCGCGCATCGGAGTCCAAGACCGGCAACGAAGTCCTTGGGATCGCTCATTTGCTCTTCACCTCCGTTGCAGGTTCGCCGGCATAAATTCCGCCGTCTTTGCGGATCCGCCAGAAATGGACGGCGATGAACAGAATCGGCGGCAAACGGCAGGATCACGCAGTGCAGCACATAGAAGCGCAGCAACGCGTTGGCGTTGACTGCCGTTCCACCCAGCATCAGGAAGCGAATCTTGCTCCCCATGACAGGAACAGCAGAGGCGATGTTGCTGCCAACCGTAACCGCCCAGTACGCGAGTTGGTCCCAGGGCAGCAGGTAGCCGGTATAGCTGAGCAGCAGCGTCACCAGAAGCAGCACCACGCCGATCACCCAGTTGAATTCGCGCGGGCGGACGATAGGCTCCGCGATAGAACACCTTGAACATGTGCGCGAACACCAGGAACACCATGGCGTGCGCCGACCAGCGATGCAGGTTGCGCAGGAAGACTCCGGAGGAGACCACGAACTGCAGGTCCTTCATGTCGGCGTAGGCCTGCGGGACCGAAGGATGGTAGTAGAGCATCAGCAAAATGCCGGTGATGACCAGAATCAGGAATGTGCCGAACGTCAGCGCGCCCAGATACCAGGTGGCACTGAATTCCAGCGTGCGCTTGCGCGCCTTGACCGAGAACAGGTGCAGGAAGACGTTCTGCTGCACGAACAACGCGCGGTGCAGGTTGCTCTCACCGCTTCCGCTGCGAAAGATGGAGCGCCAGATGCGGTTCTCGCGTACTTGTTCGAGCAGTTGATCGAGGGTATTCGCCATGGTTAGACCCTCACCAGTTGCTTGATTGCGACCGCGCTGGAGCGGTCGACCATGAGGTTGCCATCATCGCTCAGCCACATGCGCAGCCAGGGCAGCGGCCGCGGAGCCGGTCCTTCGATCTTCACGCCATCCGTCTTGAACTTGCTGCCATGGCAGGGGCAGGCAATGATGCCAAGCTCAGGCTTGTAGGCCGTCAGGCAGCCGAGATGGGTGCAGATGGCCGACAGCGCAAAGAAGCCTTCTGCCGTGCGCACCACATAAATCGCCGTCTGCCGGATCGAGCGTGACCGAATCCGGCGGATAGTGGTCCGGCTTTCCGGCATCGACAATCGGCGACGGCTCATACAGGACATTCGGCGACAGGTACTGATAGGCGAAGGCCGCCGTGCCCAGAGCCGCCACCGCAACCGACCCAACGCCCAGCTTGATAAAGAAATTCCGCCGGCTCATCTCCTCGGGATTGTCGGGCGGAGTCGTTGCTTTAGGGTCGTCAGACATAGTTCCTCGTTCATGGTCATGCTTTGGCACCCGCATCGGACGGCCTTGGGTCCATCAAAGCTTTGAATGGTGATGAGCCCCGTCGGTTCCGCTGCGACGAAGTGATACGCCTCCATGGTGATGGTGCTTGCGGGGCAGCGCGCCGCACACAGTCCGCAGCGGATGCAGCGGGTCTCGTCCTTCAACATCGCGGTTCCGGTGATGCTGCCTAATTCGTCCGGCTGGATATTTTCCAACTCGAAGCTGAAGGCCTCCGGCTGGCTTGCGATCGCGTCGATGGCGTTGGTGTCGAACTGAATGCGATCGAGCGAAACCAGTTCCAGGCAATTCTCAGGACAAACATCGACGCAGCCGCCGCACAGCACGCAGTCCGTGCCATCCTGTTCGCTGCCTTCCAGGATTGTGTTGACGTAGCACCTCAGGCAGCGCTGCGCTTCGGCCATCGCTTCCTGTTCGCTGTAGACGAGTTCAACCTCGGTCATGCCGGTCCGGCGGTCGAGCGGCAGCATGGGGATGGCCTGGCGCTTGAGGTTCATGTAGTCCACCGCCATCTGCCAGCGGTCCAGGACCTGCACCTCAATCTGCGGCTCGGGATGCTTGTGCCCGCGCAGGTACTCGTCAATGCCGACCGCCGCGCGCTTTCCATCGCCGACGCTGTCGATAATCAGCCGAGGACCGAAGGCGCAGTCGCCGCCGGCGAACACACCGGGCGCGGAGGTCATCAAGGTTTCGCGATGCACGTTGATCAGGCCGCGAGGCGAGACCTGCACGCCATCATCAGGGCGCAGGAACTCGAGATTGGGCGCCTGACCAATCGAGAGGATGATGGTGTCGCATTCAAACTGGGTTTCGCTGTTGTCGTAGAAGGCGGGACTGAAGCGATGGTTCTCGTCGAAGACGCGCATCGTCTTCAGGCATTCCAGGCCGACGACTTTGCCGTCGCGTCCGAGCACGCGCTTCGGTCCAAAGCCGGGATGCATGATGATGCCTTCGGTCTCGGCCTCTTCGATCTCTTCCAACGCGGCGGGCATTTCATGGCGCTGCTCAAGGCATACCAGGCCGACTTCGCGAGCGCCCATGCGCAGTGCTGATAGCGAGATGTCCATCATCTCGTGCGCAGCGACGGCTTGCGGCATTCTCTTCCGAGGGAGTCATCTCGCCGGGCGCATCATGCTGGCGCAGCACCTCACGCGCGGCCGAGCGAGCGACGTCCATGGCGACGTTGCCTCCGCCGATGACCAGACACTCTCTTGCCGATGGTGAACTTGTAGCCGAGATTTACGTTGAGCAGAAACTCAATGCCGCGATGCACGCCATCGAGATCGACGCCGGGTATGGACAGGTCGCGGCTGCGGTGTGCGCCCACCGCGATCAGCACCGCATCGAAGCCTTGCCGCCGCAACTCGCCGACGGTGAAGTCGCGCCCCGCGGCGGAATTCAGGCGCAGCGTGATGTCGCCAGTTTCGAGGATTTCGCGCACCTGCGCCTCGACCACACTTCGCGGCAGACGATACTCAGGGATTCCGAGGTACAGCATTCCACCGGCGACCGGCGAAGCTTCGAAGATGGTGACCGAGTAGCCCATCAACGCAAGATCGTGTGCGGCTGAGAGACCAACCGGTCCTCCGCCGATCACGGCAACCTTGTAGGGGAGCTTCTCGGCAGCCCGCGTAGTAGGCGCCACCGGATGACGCGACTCGGGGCCGTGCCGCTCGGTCAGGAAGCGCTTGAGAGCGCGAATGGAGATCGGCCGATCGATCTGACCGCGTCTACACGCGGTTTCGCAAGGATGTGCGCAAACGCGTCCGCAGATGCTCGCCATGGGATTGGGATCGCGGGCATAGCGGTACGCCTCTTCGAACTTGCCCTCCGCGATCAGCGAGACGTAACGGCCGGCATTGGTGTGTGCGGGACACGCCATCATGCAGGGGAAGTTGGTATTCAGCCACTCCCGATCGACCTTCTTGTTGGCGAAACGACCTAACATCAACCCTCTCTGGAGACAAGGCGCGCTGCTGATAGTGGAAAACGGGCGAGCCATGCTCGCCCCTGGTCTTCTATTTCGAAAGGGTGAAGTCGGCCTTGCCGGTGCCAGAGACATCCACAGATTTGGTCTGCGGCTTCATGCCTTCATGCCAGGCAACCACGTTGTACTTGCCATCAGGAACGTTTTCGATCTTGTAGTTTCCGCTGGCGTCAGTCTCGGCGAAGTATGGCGTCGGGCTAACAACGATGTAGCCCGCCATCTCCGGGTGCACGTTGCACAGCAACGACACCACGCCGGGGTTATCGAACTTGAAGGGGCGCTTGTCGCCCTTTCGGCCATGTGCCGAGGTTGTGGCCTAGCTTCTTGTTGCCGCTGATCGATGGCCAGAAGACATTGTGCTGCACGTTGTCGCTGTTCAAAAACTCGACGGTCGTCCCCACCTGAATGACCATGACGTGCGGGCTGAACATCAGGCCCTTTTGGTCCATCACCGGCTGCTGCGATGGTGCCGGAAACGTCTTGCCCTGGATGGTGTCTACGTACACGACCGAGGATTTTCCAGGCGAGACTGTGCCTTCGATTGTGCCGGCGGCAGCTGTGACTGCGACGGCGGCGATGAGCAAGAGCGTCAATAGAAAACTGCGCATCATGAATAATCCTTTCGTAGGTTTGTACATCCTCAACAACGATGCAGTTAATACACGAACTCCAACCCGGCCACGGCTGTATTGGTGTGGAATGGATTGAATGCCATGGGCAATCCGGTCACTGGATTGGTGGCGATAACGACGACTTTGTGATGGGCGGAATTGATACTCAAACGACGCCTTGATGTTGGCATGGATCAGGAACTGTACTCCCGGCGTGAAGCGATTGCGCGTCGAAGCGAATGGAGCGTTGAACGGAGCGCCGGTGAAGGAAGGGTTGGTTTGCAGTCCATTAATCCGATCGGACGTCGAATTCACGCCGTCATAGCGCATCATGACGTATCATCCAAGGATAGGCGAGCCATTCCGCATCGGCGAAGCCGCCGCTGAAGGTCGCCGGCGTGCTGTGGATAAAGCCCACGGGCACGGCGGTGCTCAAGTTTTGCAACGGAATGAGATCGCCAGCGGCATCGATCGGCAAGCAGGTTATTGTCGTGGCCGTACATGTACAGAGCGTTGAACTGCAGGCAGCAGCGATAGTTGAAGGTCATGTTGCCGCCGACGCGGTAAAACGGTTCTCGCGCGGTGACAGTCGCTGCCGTGCCGTCAAGTGCAGCGCCCAGCAACCGCTGCACCGAACGTCCGTAGAAATAGTAGGTGCCAAGGTTCAGGTAGGTGTGGTCGCGCGGTCCAGTTGGGCCCGCCGCCTGGATGGCATTACGGCTCTCCTTGTCGTGTTCCAGGTTGAAGCGGTACTGGAAATTCGCGTAGATATCCTTGAAGTTTGCATCCGAGGCAACGCCCAGGCCGCCATTGTTGCTGCCCGTTGCCTGAGGGACATACGGACTGCCGGGATTCTGGTCTTGTCCGACGCCGCTGGTGTTCTGGTCGATGAACGCAATCGAGTAGTTGTAGCCGCCGGTGTGCAGCCCACCGCTCAACTCGATTCCCTTGCCGGCATCGGCCATGGTGAATTGATTGTTGACGAACTGCTGCAACGGAACGAGCGCGTTCATGGCCCCGATGTTGGCTTGCGTGTAGATGTCGTAAGGGCTGATCCAAATGCTCCGTGCCTGGGTGAAGGGGAGGTCGAGTTCGAACTGCCCGACTCGAAGATTCAAGGAGTGCTGCGGCAGCTTAAGCAGGCGGCTGAGATTGACGAACTTGAGATAACCATCGCCTAGCCCCCCGTTTGCATTGGCGCCGCTGACACTGATGTCATCGTCAACCCAGAACGCGATGTCGCTGCCGAAGTTACCTGCGGTGAATATGCTGAATAGACCGGTTTCGAAGTCCGTGGTCGGCACAAAGGGTGGCAGCGTTCCCGCCGGGGTCAGCGAGGCGAACTTTCCGCTGCTCGTGCCTGTGTACTGGAAGTAGTTGTTCATGCGCAGCCCGATCGGCGGGATGCCTGGGATCGTTCCCGGCCAAATCGCTTTCGGCCAGAGTTCTGCGTTCGCCGGCGCTCCCAGCATTACCGGCGGGATCTTGAGCATCGATTCGTCGTCTTTGGGAAACTTGAATCCGGCATCTTTGAATGCTTTGCCGAAATCATTCAGCTTGGGAAAGTCAATGTGGCAGGTGCTGCAACTGGTTCCGTATAGGCGTGAGAACGCCGGAATCGCGAGCGCTCTCGCGCGACGGGATGATCAAGGTACCTATTAGAAGGAGGACCTGCAGCAATGTACTACCAGCGCGGGATGACAGCCGACCCATACCCAACCTCCTTGCAGGGGCGAAGCAAGAAGAGATGGAGCGCCTCTGTCCCCACAACAATTTGGCTAATGGGACAGAAGTATTGGTCTGCACGAACTATTTGGCTGTGATCTCCATCACTATGCCCGGTGATAGAGGTGTCTCTCAACATCCCCGGGTTGCGACCTCTCGCGCAACAAAAGCTGATTGATTGCCAAAGACAGAATCAAGAGAGGGTCTCTGGCAGGGGTGAATCCGAAGTGCCGCAGAATCGTGAAAGACTGCTCCAGGTCAGGCTTTCGAGCGCACGTGCGGCTTCTTCAGCCCAGGATCACGCTGCAGACAGGGCGCCGTCAGAGGTACCACATTGGAGGATACAGCGGAACATCATCTGGCGATGCGGTGGAAAGCGATGCCCTATCCGCTCACACGCAGGAGTGATCGCGATCACCGCGTGGCTGTACAGATTATGGCATAAGCGTGGGATCATGAGTGCGGGTGAGCAAAGCAAAGTCCTAGAAGCGTCGGATGTCCTTAAAGGGGTGTCTTTCCGAGATTGGCGAAAACAAGCATCTCGCCGCCGCCGACATTCTGTTTAGCGAGCACGGTGACAATGCCGGCGTCTTCCTAGTGGTCGGCGGCACAGTGTGTATGAGCGTGAAGGGCCTGCCTAGGCTGGATCGGCTGTTTGGCAGCGGGTCGGTGTTAGGGCTGCCATCCAGCTTCACCGGACGGCCTTACACTCTGACCGCAATAGCCACCAGCGAAGTTGACGCGGTGCACGTTCCGCGAGAGGACTTTCTCCGTCTGATGTTCGAGCGGCCGGACCTGTGCAGCGAAGCCACGGAGATCTTGGGCCGGGAAATGACCTTCATCCAATCGGCGCTGACAGAGCGTCGAAAGCAAACCCCTCCGCGGGAGTCTATGGCGGTGACGTAGCTGTCATGTATCGGAGCCGATCTGGAAAGACTCCAACGCGTTCTAGGACGGAAAGCGAGAGAAATATGGTCTTCCTAAAGAGCTTTGTCGCTGGAACCGTGGCCGTAGCCATGGCTGGTGCCTTATCGCCAATCGTAATGGGCATCTATTTCTATGTTGTGTACAGGCCACAAGCAAATGAAGCGATTGGATGGGATCCGACTTCATTTGTGAAACAGCCAATGATTTGGGCTGTTACCGCCGTGATATTTCTGGCCGGATTCGTCTGGGAATTTCGGCGGGCACATCCCAAGTAACCAACTACCCTGCACGGGCTCAGGGCTTATATTCCCAATTTCACGCGCTTGCGAGGAATTTGGCTTTATGGCACTACTCACTGGCCGCAAACAGCTTTTCTTCTGGCTTCCTACAGCGCTAGTCGCCGTGACCTTGGTGATTGCCATATTCGTGCAGGTTAGACGGCTACCCTCCGCGCGGCGTGCCCCATACATTGTTGGCGACCCTGAGAAGGGGGCGGCACTGTTTTACGGCGACAAGCAGTGCGGTATTTGCCACTCCGTGGGTGGATCAGGAGGGCGAACCGCCCCGGAACTCTCCGGGAGTCGGCCTGGAACTCCCGCGATGGGATGGCTGGCGACCGCGCTGTGGAATCATGGTCCGTACATGTGGCGACAGATCCGCGGGACAAGCAGGCCTTATCCCGAGTTGAACTCGCAGGAGATGGCCGATATCCTGGCGTTCCTCTATCAGGCGAGTAGCATTGACCGGCCCGGAGATGCCCGCGCCGGCCAGGAGGTATTCAATGAGAAGGGCTGCAGTCGATGCCATTCAGTAGGAGGTATCGGCGGCAAAGCAGCGCCCGAATTATCCGTTGTTGCCCACAGGAGGCGATTCGAATGCCTGGTGTAGTGCGATGTTGAACCATGCCGGATCGATGATGGCTCCTATCGCGAGCACCTTGGGACAATGGCCTCGCTTCTCTGGTAACGAAATGAATGATTTGATTGCTTACGTGAGTGCTCGCCGTTTCCGCGCGGCTAACACCACGCCGGACGTGAGGGGCGATGCACAGCAGGGTTGGAGTGTGTTTCAAAGCAGATGTATTCAATGCCATGCGGTGCGTGGGAGGGGTGGCAGTGTGGGTCCTGAGTTGGGGCCGGAGGAAGACCTTCCCCTTACCATAGCGCAGTTTTCCAGCGTTATGTGGAACCACGCCCCCGCGATGCTTCGAGAGGCTGGTGAGAGGGGAAACCCTCCCACGCAGTTTCAAGGTCAGGAGTTGGCGGATCTTCTGGCATTTCTTGCCAGCTTGCGGTACTTCGAGCCAGCGGGATCTGCATTGGTCGGACGACGCGTTTTTGCCGAACGGGGCTGCGCAACCTGTCACGGACAGATGGCGGAAGGTACGAAGTTGGGGCCTGGGCTTAAGGCAAAAGGAGACGCTTATACCACGGTTACCTTTGTCACGGCGCTATGGCAACATGGACCCCGAATGAACGAACGCGCTGAAGAGCTTGGAACGCCGTGGCCAACACTGGAGGCCAACGACATCGGCGATCTAGTGAGCTTTCTTAACGCATCTGCGAGTCCGAAGTAAGGAATTGCGGAAATGCCGTCCCAGGTGCAGGTCTTAGTTTCGACCGGCAAGAAGTACAGATCTCGTTCCAAGAAACCCAGCAAAAACTGTGTCGCTAAGTTGCAGAAAACAGGCCCGCGGCAACTGCGCGGCGCTGCATCTCGCCGTGCGGCCACACGTGAGATAGAGCATTGGTCATGGCGGGACAACTGTCGCATGCAAGACGTATCCCTCGGCGCTAGCGGGTGGCCCCACATTCGCGACGACCAACGGTTCCATCGACGCCTGGGCACAGGGACTGACGCACCTGATCCTCGACATCTCCGGCTACTTCGCGGCATAGAGAAGTTGTTTCGGTTCCTGTCGAATTGTTAGCTAACCGGAAGCGAAGTCCAAGAGAGCAGTTTGGGCTCGAACGGTCTGCCCAAATACCGTTCGATTCCGCGTAATCGCATGATCGTAAGAGGCGATACTGCGAGTTTCCTGTTCCGCCCGAAATCACCATCTTCTGGGCAAGACAATGTTCCGGCGACAATTGAGTACCGAGGCATGAAACAACACTCGGCCTTATTCATGCTGCTCAGCAAGTTACGGGCCTGCTCTGTCAGAGGTTTTCAAACACCGACGCCGCTGTCAGTCCTTCGGAGGGTGACCTCTTTTCATGACGACCGTAACGGATTCTGAATCAGCACCCGCGCAGCCTCTTCAACCCCGAAGCCGAGCCTTGTCGTACACGCGTTTTTTTCATTAATAGCAATCGTACCCTGCGCTCGTGGCACCTGAACTAGTAGGTAGTCCAGTGTTGTGATGGAGTCTTCCGCAAGCCTTGCCACCAAGAGCCACGAGTGAGCGGAGGCTCCTCGAATGCGAACCTCCCAGCTGATCTCACGCCTCCTGAGCATCTTAACAGTTGCTACACCCACTCTGTATGTCCCAATGCCCTCAACCCTCAGATGAACACTCAGGTGGTCTTTGTCCACGGAAGCATGGCATCCCAGTGCCTGCAATGCGGAGACAAATTCCGCGCCAACCGCGTTTCGGATGTACCGCAGACAGTATGCGTTTTGACCTCCGCGAACAAAGCGGTCACTTGCGCAATATCCTAATAGCCTGTAAACGTTCCCGAGACTGCCAAATCTTCTGACATAGTGATATGAGGACGGGACCTCTGGCGCTGCATCAATGATGTTCTGGTTAAGCTCCCCGTGCTTCTCCCACACTCGGCGTAGGCGTTCCAGCAATTCGCGATCAGAAAGGTCTCTTGGGTGGATAAAACGCTGCTGCGCTGCATAAAACATCTGGGGCGACACGATGCTAGGGAAGCAGCCTATCTTGAGAATCCAGAGGTTGCTGAGAAAACGGTAATCCTGAATCGACCGATTGTCGGCTA
>CAVONC010000009.1:0-337668 GCA_963697175.1 uncultured Acidobacteriaceae bacterium
AGCTCTAGCACGCAGCGCGCCCTCCAGCAGATTCCGGTCAGACGGTAGGGCACCATAGCCGGCCGCAAGCGAACCACCCGCCAGTTGCGATCGACGAAAATCACGTCAATCGCGAACCGCATGGCCACCGTGTGGATTGCCTGAGAGGGGAAAATAAGCAAGCCGGTACCGGGTTCCAGACCCCGTTGACCCAGCAACCCGACAATCCGGCTGAGGCTGGTCTCGGCGACTCTGATCCGGTCACCCAATACGGCGTTCCTCGTCGTATTGTGGACGGTGACCGTCTCACCTGACATCGTAGCTATCTCTTCGAGATGGGTTGCGCTTGCTCGAGGACATCCGTTTACGCCTAGCAATCATCAACGCCCAGGAAGATTACCGCCAGCACGCCTGCGCCCACCCGAATCATTGTTACGCTATCCATCGCTCCAGCCTTTCTGTCGTTATTGGTTCTCCAACGCCTTTAGAACAGTAAGTACACCCGGCCCAAGCAATACAATAAAGAGAGCCGGGAAAATAAAAATCGCCAGCGGAAAGATCAGTTTAACAGTGGTTTTGGCGGCTTGTTCCTCCGCCATCATCAAACGTTTCGTGCGCAAGCCATCGGCAAACGTGCCAAGGGCCTTAGCGATCGGCGTACCTAATCGATCGGTTTGTACGAGCATGGCGACAAACTGCCGAACCGTGTCCAAATCGACTCGCTCAGACATGCTTCGCCAGGCTTCGAGCCGCGGCTTGCCTGCCCGCTGTTCATATCCGACGATGAACAGTTCTTCGCTCAACTCCGGATAAATGCGCTGCGTCTCTTGAGCGATCTTCAGGGTCGCCTGGTCGATGCCGAGACCAGCTTCCATGCAGATTACCAGCAAGTCAAGTACATCGGGCAGGGCTCTTCCAATTTTTAGTTTTCGCTGACTGATTGCCCGGAACAAAAACATGTCCGGAGCAAAAAACCCTCCGACCGCCAACAACAGGGCAGCAAACAAGGAAGTTGTCCTTTCCGAAAAACGTAGCCAGCCCAACGCCAATAATGGGGCAGAGTAACTTGAAGCTCAGGAAGGTATCGGCGGCTCCAGGATTGCGAAATCCCGCCAGAGTTAGCCGGTAGTTCAGTTCATCGTCTCGGGACCGCAGCCAGTCACGAAAGGGAGCCAGAGGCCGCGTAATCACAGCAAATGCATCTTGCGGCTGGAAGCCTCTCAGGCAGCCTCGACCGTCGCCGTATCCGGGTCATATTGCGCTTGCAATGCGGCAAGCCGGCTTTCCGTCGCCGAGCGCTCTCCTACCACCATCATCACGACCAGCGCCATTGCGGCAAACAGCGCCAGCGCCACAAAACAAATCAGTGCTAGTGTCATATCAATACTTAACCTGAATGATTCGCCGAATCACAGAAGGTTCCCAGAGCCATGCTGGCCAAGGTTGCGTAAATCAACTTGTGTCCAGTCTCGCTTTCGAACAGGGGAGCTGGTGTAGCCCGGCCTGATCAGGTTCAACAGAACGAAAGCGACGAACGGCATCGCTATGAGGACGGCACCCGTCATTCGGCCCTGCGCCGTATGCACCCTCACCTTTTGCTGCAGTTGAATTCTTGCCCGCAGTACCGCCGCAGTCTTATCAAGCAACTCCGGCAGATTGCCTCCCGTTTCCCGTTGCAACAGGATAGCGGTAATCAAGAACTGCAAATCAGGTATCGGAAACCTCTGGAAGAGGTTGTACATGGATTCGCGAAAGGGCAAGCCAAAGTTCATTTCGTCGGCGCAACGCTGAAATTCCGGGCCCGAGCGGATCATCGATCTCTTCGGCAACCGTGACCAAGGCACTTGGCAACGAGTGTCCGGCACGAAGAGCGCGAGCAATCAAGTCAATCGCATCCGGAAGGAGCAGGTCGAATTTGTGAAAGCGCTTCTGACGTTGGAAAGCCACATAAAGCAGAGGAATCAGACCCAATACCAGCCCGATAATCCATCCTACAAGGCCGAATGGGATCCACCAGTTACCTATAATCGCGCCCACCAGCATGCAGCAGGTGGAATAGAAAACAAAGCGGCCAACCGTCCATGGCAACTTGGCTTGCTCAAGCCACAATTGCAACTGCAGGGCGGGCCGACTCTGGCGCAGGTATCGATCCAGCCAACCGATACGGCTGAACGTGGTCTGCCGGACGATCTCCGTCGGCTGGTCCTCTTCGCCTTGCATGACCGGCCGGCCCAAGGTACTTAGCCGTTGGTGGACTCGCTTTTCGGCCTCCGAAGGCTCCGTGAAATAGGCAATCGTAGCGAAGGCAGCGATCAACACAATCACAAATATGGTGATCATCGACATAGATCGCCTCCGTCCTTATGCCTCAAAGGAGTGTTCGAAGATATTTGGCGGCAGGACAATGCCGGCCTTCTTCAGCTTGTCGGCAAATTTCGGTGCCACGCCTGTCGCCCGGAATCTGCCGAATACGCGGCCGTTTACGTCAATGCCAAGCTTCTCGAAGATGAAAATATCCTGCATGGCAACCACATCGCCGGTCATGCCGGTGATTTCAGTTACGTGGGTTACACGCCGGGTACCGTCGCTGAGACGGGCAATCTGCACAACGATGCTCACCGCAGAAGCAATCTGCTGCCGCAGCGCCTTCTCCGGAAGGTTCAGGTTGGACATCAAAGCCATGGTTTCCAAGCGTGCGATCGCGTCGCGAGGACTATTGGCGTGGATCGTGGTCAGCGATCCGTCGTGACCCGTGTTCATCGCCTGCAACATATCCAGAGCTTCCTCGCCACGCACCTCGCCGACGATTATTCTGTCCGGGCGCATACGCAGGGCGTTGATGACGAGTTCCCTCTGACGTACTGCCCCTTTCCCTTCGACGTTGGGAGGCCGGCATTCCAGGCGAACAACGTGCTGCTGCTGTAACTGAAGCTCAGCCGAATCTTCGATGGTGACGACGCGCTCGTGATCATTGATATAGCCGCTCATGACGTTCAGCAGCGTCGTCTTTCCGGCACCGGTACCGCCCGAAATAACCATGCTGAGCTTGGCCCGGACGGCACCTTTGATGACCTCGAAAATCGGGCTGGTCACCGTGCGGTTCGCAATTAGCTGCTGCGTGCCAATCGGAATTTTGCCGAACCGGCGGATGGATAGGATCGGGCCATCGACCGCCAGCGGAGGAATGATGACATTGACACGCGACCCATCCAGCAGGCGGGCATCGCACATCGGAGAGGACTCATCCACACGTCTGCCGACGGTGGAGACAATCTTGTCAATAATGTGACGCAGGTGAGCGTCGTCCTTGAACACCACGTTGGTTAGTTCCAAAACGCCATTACGCTCGACATATACCTGCTTACATGTGTTGACCAGGATGTCGTTGATGGTCACGTCCTGGAGCAATGGCTCCAGCGGTCCCAGACCAAAAACCTCGTGTAGAACCTCCCGCGAAAGGCGATCCCTTTCGACGGTACTAAGCGGTGTATCCAGCTTTACAATGAGGCCTTGAATCACCTCTCGAACCTGCGACCTGGCCCTGACGTCCTCGAGGGTCGTTAGCTTTTCCAGATCGATCTGGGTGATCAACTCGCGGTGAAGAATCGTCTTGAGATCCTGGTATGCGCGAGCAGAAACACCGACATTGCGCGGCGGCGCCCAGGTTCCGCTACCAACCCGCATATCCGGACCAAAAGTTTTCGCGTTTGCCATTTACTTTCCTTAACTAGCCTCCAAAGAGGCCCAAAAATTTACGTGATCCGCCGCTATCGGACGTAGACGATGGTTCTTCCCCGACAAGGCGGTCTGCCCAGGAGTCGAAAGCGGTGGGCAGGTCGGACTTATGAGCGCGGTCGATCGGCATTCCAGCGTTGATCGCCCCAACGATCTGTGCATAGTTATTGGGTATTCTTAGAGTGATCGACCGATGAAGCGAGGACTCGATTTCACGGTCCTCCAGCGCATTCTTTCTCGAATAGCGATTCAGCACAATATCGATGTTTTCTGATGGGTAATGCAGACCAGTCAGATATTCAATCGTGCGAATTGCATTGTGGATCGCCGGCAGCTCGGGAGTGATAATGATCGCCGTCCGCTCCGACTGCCGGATCGCGGCGCAAGTGTCCTCACTCAATCCCGGCGGACTGTCCACAATCACGACGTCATAGTTCTCAGAGAGGAACGCCAAAGTGTGTTCAATGGCGTCCGCAGGGGTGTCGCGAAAAGCTTGCATTGCCTGCGGTGCATCCAGTACATGCAAACCGCTGCCGTGCTTCAATAAGAAACCCTGCAACAGTTCGGCATCGAGACGGTCCATGTTGTGGACCAACTCATAGAAGCTGTACTGGTGACGACCCAATCCGAGACATAGGGTCACTTCGCCCAAGCGACGGATGCTGGTCTACCAGCAACACTCGCTTGCTGTGCCTCTGTACCAAGCTGAGCGCCAGATGGACGGCCAACGAGGTCACGCCGGCACCGCCTTTGGCCCCCGTAAGCGTAACCACGCGGCCTTTGGTTGTCGGCAATTTGCCTTGCGTCCATGACGCAACATGCGCCAAAGCCTCGACAAGCTGATCGGACTGAAATGGTTTGATCAGATATTCCGAACAACCGGCACGCATGGCCGCTATGATCTGGTCTGGGCGGGAGTCGCTCGACGCCGCAAACAGAGTTACCGCCGGTTTCACAGCCCTCCCGTAGCTTACGGGCGACCCGAGCGCTTTCCTCGCCTTCGTCAAAATCGACAATGCAGACGCGATGCTGAAACTGCTCCAGCATTCGCATGACTTCTCGCGGAGTCACCAGCCAATCAACGTTGTCGACAATGTGCGCTCCCGGGGCCTGCGTCACTAAGGTTTCGAGGGTATCGCGTGAAGCAGGATCGAGACCGATACAAAGAATACCAATGCGCAACTCCGAATTTCGAGAGCCTTGGATAATCGTCTGCTGACTAGCCATATTTACTTTGCCGTTCCAGGGTTCTTGGGAGCGTATGGTAACCCTTTGTCAAATGAGCCGTTTTCCATATGCTGCATCGGCATCGTAACCTGGGGTTCGGCCGCGGTCGCGGGCTGTCCTGCTACCGGGTCCACAATGGTGGGCGTTACGAGCACTAGCAGCTCGGTATTGGTGAAATTGGCGTTCCTCGACTTGAAGAGCTCACCAAGGATTGGAATGTCTCCAATTCCCGGAACCTTGCTGAGTTGCACCGTGGCGCGATGGTCCAACAGACCGGCGATGCCGAAACTCTGCCCGCTTTTCAGTTCGATTTCGGTCTCCGCCCGCCGTGTCGAAATTGCCGGCAGGGTGAATCCCGAAATGACGATAGCGTTCGAATAGTCGAGCGTGCTGACCTCGGGAGCGACCTTAAGCCGAATCGTATCGTTATCCTCGATGGTTCCGACAAACTCGAGCTTCACTCCATACGGTCTGAACTGAATCGTGATTGCTGGCACTGTACCAGCGGTACCGCCTTGCACCACCGGATAGGGAAATTCACCGCCTGCCAGGAAATGTGCGGGTTGTCCACTAAGAGCCATCAAGTTGGGCTCTGAGAGAATCTGCAATATATCCTTTTCCTGCAAAGCCTTAATCGTGGCACCCAGGTTAATGTCGGGACGGAAAATGAAGATATTCAGCAGATCCGAAATACTAAACTGCTGCGGCGTTGAGGGCGGAGCACTACCGCCCGTGGTGCTGGTTTGCTGAACCGCAAGCGGTCCGAACTGTTGAGTCGATACCGTTCCGATGGTATTGGCAGCACCCGTGCTGAAAAGATTGAAACCCCACGCCGTTATCTTGGTACGATCCGCTTCCGCAAAGCGTACCTTTAAGATGATCTGCTTCTGGCGCACGGGCGGAGGGACACTGACTTGCAATCCATCCACAACTTCTTTCGAGAAGTTGTCCGCCATCTTCACCATTTGATCAGCTATGTCCTTGGAGGGCACGGTACCAACCAGCACAACCTTGTCGGCCTCCGACTGCACGTCAACGCTGATCGAAGGGAAAGACTGGTCTAGACTGTTCCGCAGAGACGAAACATCCAAATCCGAGTAGACATCAAGACTGCGAGTTCGCCCCGCTTCGTCCCACAACATAAGGCTGCTACTGCCTGGCGACTTGGCGGTGATCACCAGTTCCGCAGGCGAGGTAACGACCGACTCGATAACCGCGGGATTGCCCGTAAGAATCCGCTTGACACGGCCCGGCGTGCGAATGAGCAACGAGTGCCCGACAACAATGTGAATGCTTTCCGGCCCTCCCGGCTGGGACATCTGGGCCGGGGCCGAGGGCGCGGGCGCTTGCATTGCGGGTGTTTGTGCTGCGGGCTGATCCTGTGCAGCCACCGTCAATGCAGCGAAGATAAACGCAGTACACGCGAACAGCGCGCAGGTCATGCCTCTCCAAGACAAACCGTTCTTGCTACGTCTGCTCAGTGCCACGGGTGCTCCGTTCCACAGTGCTTTTAGAATTTCACTGTGTTCTTCTTGGTACCATCGTAAGTTTCTACCTCATAGACGGACTGAGGCTTGGGCGGAGGCGGCGCCTTCTTCACTGCGACTGTAGTCGGCGCCGCTCCAAACGTTTGCAAGTCTTTCATTTGCACCGGACGGTGTATCTGCTGTGCTTGATCTGTGCCGTTGCGGAGCACGAACTGCACCGTGCCTTTATTTGCCGCCAATACCAGTTTTTGGGCGTCATCCGGATTCAAAAGCATAGTTACTTGCCGCACCTTCTCCGGCTTGCCGGACGGGTCGGGCTTCAACCTCTCGCCAGTGCTGAGCACCTCAACGTTTTGCAGAGACAGTGGAGGTCAGATCTTCCTGGTCTCCTCGCCCGCTCTCTGGACGAAACGTCACCAGGACATCGACATGGCAGCCTGGGAACAAGAATCCGGAAACGTTGGTAACGTCGTTGGTTTCCACCGCGACCGCGCGCATGCCATCGGGGATCTTGGCGGTCAACCCCACCGCTCCCGGAGCTGCCAGCAACGAGTCTCGAACCGGCTCGTTAGCGGCGATGGGAAACATCGCCACCCTGCCTACAACATCATGGGGATTCTTGAAGCCGCCCTCAATCGGAAAGTTCACCGGCCAGTCGACCAGTGCCAGGGCATCCGCGGCAATAGTTGCTCCCGGATCAATCGCTTTAGCGGCGGCCACGATCTTCAACGGCTGCACGGATTGCGCAAACTGCCGCTTGATGCGGTTGTAAAGAAAATACGAAACCGCCAGTGAGATCACCAGCGCCAAGACAAGAGCAAGACCGAGCCGACGCTGCTTCGTAAATCACCTCCACCAAACTATGACGCGACGCGTAAAGCGTTCCCAGTGCGATTGCCAACCCGTACGGCATGCGCAGAGCCGACGGGTTGTCCAAATTCAACTCCGGATGGGCCTGCGCACCCGCCCAAGCGTGGAACCGCAGCACCGAGCCGACATTCTTGAGGGTTGACATCATGCGGCGGCGATACAGAGCGTAAGCAATTGCGAGAATTCCGCCGAAAATGGCTGTCGCCAGAAGCACCCCTACCGCTTGATTTGGTCCCACCAGGGCTCCGATCCCGGCCATCAGTTTAACGTCACCCGCGCCCATCGCTCGCACCATATAGAACAGAAACATGATGCCACCGGCCAGCAGACAGCCCGCCAGCCCGCTTAGTAGCCCCTTCCACCCAAACAGCACCGTGCGCAAGCCAAAGCCCAGCACAATTCCTGGATAGGTAAGCCAGTTCGGTATTCGTTGCTGTTGTACGTCGATTATTGCGCCGACAAGCGCCAAGGTCAACGCGAAAAAGAGAAGATACGAATCCCGATTCATGGCGCATTTCCAATGACTTAATAGCGGAAGCAAGCTACGAGGTTACTGCCAACTCGTAGCGACACGCCCGGCCAAGCGCGCTTGCCCCTAGTTCTTGCGTGCGGACCAATCTCAACTTCGGTCGCTCCGCCTACATAGCCTGCTTCCAACAGGGCAAAAAACTTCGGTGATTGAGTTGGGCTGAATTCTTGCTGAACTCAAGCTAAATTCATTGCGCTTAGGATGCCCATTCTCAGCGATTTTCCCAGCGCAAAAGGCATTCCAATCAGAACGCGCTCCGAAATCCGGGCCTGACTCTATTTGGCACAGGCTCTGGATACGTACACGCGGTTACATTGGTTAGCTAAGCTACGCTTAGCTGAGCTGCCCGGCGATCTTCTTGAACTCGGCATTGATCGAGCTCGCCAAAGTACCCATGCCCGCAATGGCGCCGAGGGCAACAATCAGACCGATCAGTGCGTACTCGATTAGATCCTGACCGGACTCTTCCTGGTGAAAGCTCTTCAAAAAGTTAACCATTTGTACAACCCCTTTCCTGAAGTTCAATTACTGTCAGCTCCCAAAACCCCGAGCAATACTCGCAGTTGCCTGGAGACACAGCCTTGAGTGGGAGTAGCAGTTGGCACACTTTAGCAATTAACTTGAACTCTTTGCAAGAAGAAATTTTTGGGCATCAAACTAAAGTAACGTAATATCGGGCATATATCTGGTTACCAAAGAGGGATGGCTTAAGCTTAAACGCTTACAGCTCAATGCCTGCGCACGGTTCTTGAGGTGGTTCCGTTTCGGTCCGATGGCCGCTTATTTCCGCACCATGCTATTCTGACGGCACAATTGTGACGTAGGCCAATAACTGAATGCGCACGGCGGAAATTCCGGGTCGCCCACAGGTGTCAGCACACCACCCCTTTCGTCGCATCTTTTTTCCTTTTCACCTTCTCTGGTTTTCTCTCGTCGCCCTCGAGATTGCATATATTGCAGACCTGCGCATTACGGAAGCCGACATCTGGTTTCACCTTCGTAATGCGCAAGAGCTTCTGACCCATCACACCTTCTTACGCAGCGACCTGTACACCTTCACCAGCGCGGGCGTCCCACTGCTGAATTTTGAATGGCTTTCCGAGCTGCCCTACTACCTTGCCTTTCAGGCTTGGGGGCTGCAGGGAATTCTCGCCGTGTATCTGGTTGTGCTGTGGCTGGTTTTTGCCGCGGTCTATTACCTCGCCCTGCGGAAGGGCGCCAACCCCGGCGAAGCCGCTCTGGTTTCAATGGTTGGAGTGGCGCTTGGTTCCTATTCCATCGGCCCGCATATGCACCACTTCGGATGGCTCTGCCTGATGCTCGTAATGGTGGTGCTGGAGCGCTTTCAGGAGACTGGCAAGGGTCTGTGGGCGCTGCCGTTGTTGTTTGCCGTGTGGATCAACCTACACGCTTCCTGGGTCTTCGGATTTGTCGTAATAGGAGCGATATATCGTCTCGGGTCTGGTCGAAGGGCGCTGGAACAACGTAGTCGCCGACCGGTGGACCCCGGCACAGCTCAGGAAGCTCCTGCTGGCTACCGCAGCATCTGCCGTTGCCCTGTTGGTTAACCCTTATGGCTACAAGCTGGTGTGGTACCCCTTCGAGCTGTTGTCCCGCCAACGGGCGGTTCGCGAGGATATCCTGGAGTGGCAGTCGGCAGACTTCCATACCTTCTGGGGCAAGCTGGCGATGTTCATGCTCGTAGCTGTGCTGGCTGCTGCGTGGTTCTCCCCCAAGTCCTGGAAACTCCGTGATGTTTTGCTGGCCACATTTGCTATATGGGCCTCTCTGAATCACCAGCGTTTCCTGCTCTTTGCCGCCGTCATACTAGTACCGATTCTTGCTCCGCACTTGCAACTCTTTGCGCCCTACGATGCAAGCAAGGACAAACCCTGGTTGAACCTTGCGATGACGGTTGCCATCGCCGGGCTGGTGGTGTGGATGTACCCGAGCGCAGCACAATTGCAGAGTCGCATTGACGCGGAGTTTCCCAAGGATGCGCTGCATTTTATGCAGCAGAACCAGATCAAGGGCCGTCTGTTCCATTGGTATGATTTTGGGGGATACATCGAGTTCAACGCGCCTGCAATAAAGACCTTCGCCGATGGCCGAGCCGATATTTTTATTTACAACGGGGTGTTCGACGATTACATAAGAATCAATTCAATCGAGAGGCCTTTGGAGTTGCTCGACAAGTACAAAATTGATTATGTGCTGTATCCGGTGGACAAGCGTCTTACGTACTTGCTTGATCATAGCGCTGGCTGGCGCACGATTTACCAGGACAAGATAGTGAAGCTTTACCAGAGAGCCTCTTGAAGTGACAGCCTGCATGGACTGGGCACAGTCGCGGACCAAGCTCGCCTCCTGTATCTTCCTTTTGCTCACAGTTTGCGCAAGTACCTGGCTACTCGCGGCCCGGATTCACCAGGGATTCGATCCGGCAGACGATCCCGTACTGGCTCACGCGGCTGAGCGGGTGCTCCACGGGGAACAGCCCCACGTTGACTTTCACGATGTCTACACCGGCGGTCTCAGCTATCTGGATGCGGCCGCGTTCCGGTTATTCGGAACCACGCTGCTGGCTCCGCGCATCATGCTGCTTATCTTCTTTGTGCCGGCGGTTGCCGCTCTCTGGTATATCGCCTCCACATTGCTACGCCCCGCTGCCGCATCCCTGGTCACCCTGGTAGCTGTTGTTTGGAGCGTACCCCAATATCCAAGCCCGATTGGCTCCTGGTACAACTTGTATTTCGCCGTTTTCGCCACCGCTGCCCTGTGTCGCTACCTCGAAACTTGCAATCGGCGATGGATATTCCTCGCGGGCATCTCCGGCGGCCTGTCCATCCTCTTCAAAATTACGGGCATTTATCTGGTGGCAGCCGGAGTGTTGTTTCTTCTCTTCGAGGGTCAGTCCGAACAACCCGTCGAACGGAAACGCCGCCTGTCAGCATTCTCGATGGTTGTCATTGCAGCGCTTTTGCTCTTTTGCGCCGCACTTATCGTTCTGATTCGCAGCCACCCAGGCGTACCCGAGTACTACCAATTCGTCCTTCCTGGCGTGGCGCTCGCAGCTTTGCTGATTGGTCGCGAATGGCAATGCCGATCGATACCTAGTGGGGAGCGCATCGCCGCAATGGCCAGACACCTGCTGCTATTCCTGGCAGGCGTATGCGTGCCCGTGGCCGCCTTTCTTGTTCCCTACCTGGCGGCGAGGCGATTGGGGCCCTTGTTTCAAGATGTGTTCGTAGCCCCTTTCGCACGGATACATTCAACGTTTAGTCCTCCCATCGGTCCTATTGGAGCGCTCGCCAGCTTGATATTGTTTGAGCTCATCGCCGTAGACGCGACCCTTCGGAAACAATCAAGCCGCCGAATCGCGTTTGCAGTATCTTGCCTAGGGTGTGCCCTGGCCTTTTATTTGTCGCTCCGATATGGCAACTTTTTGCGTTGGACATGGGTTTCAGCTGCCGCATCTATTCCGTTGCTTTGTGTAGTTGCAGTTGTATCGATCTGGCAAACCACGTCAGGAAGCAAGAGCACGTCTCGGTTGTTCCTACTGGTTGCTATGACCGCGATGTGCAGCCTGGTACAGTTCCCATTTTCCGGGGGAATTTATTTCTCCTACGTAGCGCCGCTGTTGGTTCTCGCGCTGGCGGCCTTAACTGCAATACGTCCGCACTCTGGACCGTCAGTCCTGGCGCCAGTAGCTTTGTTTTTCCTGTTCTTCGCAGTATTTGCTTTGATGCCGAACCAGATTTACAGCAAAGGACTTACCCTCCAGCCCGATGTGCTCAAGCCATTTGCAATACCGCGAGCCGGTGGGATCCTGGGTGGAACGGAAATGGTTGACCGCTATGAGCGAGTCTGTGCTGAGATTGCAGTGCACACTAAATCGGCCTACATCTACACGGGACCCGACTCAGCCGGACTCTACTTCCTGGCCGGTCGGGAGAATGCCACGCCGATCATATGGGACTTTCTTGCCGGTGACGACAACCGACCGGAGCGAGTACTCGGGGAGATTGAGCGCGCTGGTGTTAATGTTGCGGTTATCAGCCATTCTACCTACAATCCGTCGGGCCCACTGCCACCTCAACTGCTGAATGAGCTTCGGCAGCAGTTTCCCAACTCAAAGATGATCGACAATTTTGAAGTACGTTGGAGGTAAGCATTACTGACAGGTTCGGGGTTCATTGGCGACTTTGCTCATCGGGCTGAAAGCCGACTAGGTCGTGTGGTCCGCATTCCCTAAAAACTCTCTATGTCTAAGCGGGAAATACGAGCAATCCATAAAACTGAACCTTATTGACATTCGGCAGGCTGCGATTTATGAAGAACTGAGGCTAACTCACCTGTGTCAAGCGCTCCCTATTTACCTCCAGAGACCGCTCCTCCGCCTGTCAGCGTCTGGAAATCTGCCTTGACGCGTAAAGTGTTCTCCTTCCCAGTCATGTGCATGTTTCTGCTGATAGCAGCAGTCTTCGGGTTTTCCGTGAAAAGCATCTCCGAACCCGACATTTGGTGGCATCTCCGCAACGGTCAGCAGATCGTCCTTCACCACACGATTCCTCGGGTGGATACATACTCCTTTGGGGCCGCAGGTTCGCCCTGGCTTGATCACGAATGGATGTCGGAGGTTCCGTTTTTCCTTGCCTTTAGGGCGGCTGGTTTGCAAGGAATTCTCGTAGTCTATTTCGTGGTGCTGGTGCTGATTTATGCGGGGGTCTATTACAGGTCATGCGATTCTGGAGCCGATTGCAAGGACGCCACGTTGACCACTTTGGCGGCCCTTTGTCTCGGAGTCGTGTCCATTGGACCGCGCATGTTGCTGTTCGGTTGGCTGTGCATGGTTGGGTTGCTGCTGGTGCTGGACCGTTTCCGGCAAACGGGAAAGGGACTTTGGCTGCTGCCTCCTTTGTTTGCTCTTTGGATCAATCTGCATGGATCCTGGATTTTCGGAATGGTGGTGTTAGGCCTGACCGTTGCTTCCGGCTTAGTGGAAGGAGAGTGGGGGTTGGTAGTGGGGCGCCGTTGGACCCCTACCGAGCTAATGCGTTTGCTGGCGGCGTCTGCCGCTTCGGTTGCTGCTCTGTTCATAAATCCGTTCGGCTATAAGCTGGTGCTGTACCCGTTTGATCTCCTTTTTCGGCAGCAAAGTAATCTGAAGTACATCCAAGAGTGGCAATCGGTGGACTTCAGCACCGGCAATGGGAAGCTGGTCCTCATGCTGATCTTGGCATTGCTGGCGGCGGCATTGTTTTCAGGGCGGCGATGGAGGGTAGACGAGATAATATTGATCACATTCGCTCTGTGGGCCGCGTTGTCCCATTTGCGCCTCGTGTTTTTTGCGGGTCTCATCATACCTCCGGTACTTGCCCCATGTCTGAAACTGTTTCCACCCTACGACCCGGACATCGACAAACCTTGGTTGAATGCGGCGATTATGGCTGCGGTGGTCGCAGGAATCATCTTCTCCTTTCCAACGAGGGCTAAGCTGCAGCAGGATGTGGATGCGGAATATCCCACTGCTGCCTTGAACTTCATGCAGCAGCAGCATCTTCGCGGCAGGACCTTCAATGCCGACTGGTGGGGCGGGTACATGGAATGGAACGCGCCTGACTTGAAGCCCTTTGTTGACGGACGCGCAGACATATTTGTGTACAACGGAAGCTTCGATGACCATCACAGCGCGGGGCTGATCAAGCAGCCGTTTGAGATCCTGGACAAATACCACATTGAATATGTGTTGTTAGAGCCGAAAAGACCTCTAATATATCTTCTTGAGCACTCTCCGGCGTGGCGCTTGATCTACTCTGATAAAGTTGCGGTGTTATTGGAACGCACGGCCCCATCCGTGACGTCGCCAAACTGACGATATGAAGCTACGAACCGCAATCCTGGTAGTCATATGCCTGGCGGCGTCCTGGTACTTTGTGCTCGGCTTTTTGTCGGGCTTGTGCTTTGGAAATAAGTGCGGAGTGATCTACGACTTCTATCCCATGTGGAATGCCAGCCGGGCTCTCATGCAGCACGTTGATCCCTACGGGCCAGAGGTCACGCTGCAGAACCAGATCATGGCCTACGGGGCAACCGCGAAGGAAGCCGGCCTGAACAACGAGCAGCGATTCGCCTATCCGATTTATGCCACGTTCCCGTTGTTTCCCTTGCAGTGGCTCGATTTCCAAACCGCCAACCAAGTCGCCCTATGGCTGTTCGCCGCTCTCACCGCATTGTCGGTCGGATGGCTAAGAGGCCAGTGGAACATCACAACCCTGTTGTATGGTCTGCTCACGTTCTCCAGCTACCCGGTTATCCTTGCTTTGCAGCTTCGCCAACCCACATTATTGTTTTTCGCCCTGGCGGTTGGCAGCTTCGCGATGCTTCGATCCGGGCGATTGATACCGGCTGCGCTGTTGGCTGCATTATCGGCCGGCAAACCCCAGATTGCACTCGCGGTAGTGCTGCCGATGCTGGTTTGGACTTTCGCCCAGTGGCGCGAGCGAAAACGCTTTCTCATCTGGCTGACTATCTTCTTTCTAGGACTAGTTTGCCTCAGCAGTCTTATAAGCCCGCGCTGGATCCCGGAATGGCTAAGTACGCTCCACGCCTACTCGCAATATACCCGGCCTCCGGTTATGATGTCCCTGCTGGGCAATAAAATTGGGTTGGTAGTTTCCGGATTTTTGCTTCTCGGGCTGATCGCTGCCCTCTGGGTGCATCGGCGATCCGACCTGTTGTTTCAAGTGGCACTCTCCGTCGTTATCATTGAGCTAATCACGCCTCAAGCTCTCTACACTGCGGTCATTCTTCTGATTCCCGCTACATGGGTTGCCGACAACGCCCATTCGATCGCGCTCGGAGGCATGATAAGTCAGTTATCCCTGACTGCGGCACGCATCGCCTTGATTGAGTTTTGGCTGGCCAATGTCGTAGGCGCAGTGTTGCTGCACACCTCTCACTTAGGCCAGTCCATCGCCTGGTTACTACCGGTATTCGTAAACCGCGCCCTGGTTTGGTGTCTCGTGGTAGTGATGGTCGTCCAGTTGTTTTGCCGCGGATCTGCCACCGAGCGGAAGGAAAGTTCAGAGCCGACGCAAGGTCACCCGGGCTCATCGCTTGAGGCAGCAACCTTGAATACACAATGCGCGATCACACCATAGCGTTGGTGCGACGCACTTACGGCGGCCCACAGTTGCCATTGAAATCGACCGGACCCGAAGGAAGCTGCGTTGAGATTCTCACCAGCTAACCGCATTCCCTCCTTGGATGGACTCCGAGCGATGCGATCCTACTCGTCATCATCGGCCACCTGTGGGGTGGCATGGGAAGACCAGTGCTGCTTTCGGCCTTCGGGGTACATGTATTCTTTGTTCTTTCGGGTTATCTCATCACACGCCTGTTGCAACAAGAACAGGAACGCACGGGCCGAATTAATCTCTTGACCTTCTATCAGCGGCGATGCTTCAGGATCTTCCCGGCGGCATTTACCTATATCCTGATTATTGCACTTATCTCGCCTGGATCTCGCCCTGGACTGATATATGCTGCCACGTATACTGTTTCCTACCACCCGACTGGCATTCCGTTGTTCTTTCAGCATTTATGGTCGCTTTCGGTCGAAGAACAATTTTACCTTTTGTGGCCTTTGGCTCTATTAATATCATTCCGCCGCCGGGCCTGGGTAGCATGGTTTGCGATGGTTGTAGCCGCTGGATTTCGGTAGTGGTGCTGGCGAACCCCTCACACTACTCTATCGACTATCTGCATTTCTCATTCTTGGGAACGATGGACAGCATAGCGGCCGGCTGCCTGCTCGCTATTTATGAACCCTGGCTTCGGGAGCGTTGGAAGTGGATGGCGGACGTCCCGGCAATTGCGATCGCTGTGCCGGTGACCGCCTGGGCGGTAGAGTCGGCATTCTGGAATAATGCCACTGCTCTCTGGGGTGCGGTACCGCTGTTGATTGCTTTCTGGGTCTTTCTGCTAGTCCAGCGACGTGACTGGATTCTTAACAATCCGGTTGCATCGGCGATTGGTGTTTTAAGCTATTCACTCTATCTGTGGCAGCAACCGTTCGCTGCTGAACGAAAGCACGGCGTGTTCGTTACCCTGTCGATGCTGGCTGCTTGCGCTGTCGCCTCCTACTTGCTGGTGGAGCGGCCAATGCTCAAGCTGGGAGCGTCAATCAAAGCGCGCAAGCGGGTGGCAGGTTATTTGGACGGCAAGCTGGAGTTGCCCGCTACCGAATAAAGGACAATCCTTTGGCCACGACGTTTCGTACGAATTCGGAGACTACTCCGCTGGCCGCCAACGCCTCGCGAACTGCATGGTTGGCCGGCGTTTTCTCCTTTCCGGTCATGTGCATGGTTTTGATGATCGGCCGTCTGCTGGTCTTTTCCGTGCAGCAGTTCACGGAATCCGACCTCTGGTGGCATCTGCGTAACGCCGATAACCTCTCACAACCACTCCTTCTCCGGCATTCGACACCTACTCATTCACGGCGGCCGGAACACCGTGGATTAGTTTCGAGTGGCTTTCCGAAGTTGCCTACTACCTGGCGTTCAAGGCGATGGGATTGCAAGGAATACTTCTGCTCTTCTTTGCGGTCCTGGTGGTGATCTTTACCGCCGTTTATTACCGCTCTTGCCGTGCGGGCGCGGATTGTAAGGATGCCGCGATCACAACCTTCGGGGCTATTTGCCTTGGCGGGGTTTCCATCGGACCGCGGACCTTGCTGTTCGGCTGGTTATGCATGACCGGACTATTGCTGGTGCTGGACCATTTCCGCCAAACAGGCAAGGGTCTCTGGCTGTTGCCGCCGTTGTTTGCGCTATGGATCAACTTTCACGGCTCATGGCCGTTCGGAATTGTGGTGCTGGGCATCACCATCGCCTCTGGACTGGTGGAGGGGGAATGGGGTCTGGTGGTTGCGCGCCGCTGGACACCGGCGGAACTCAGAAGCTGCTCCTGGCGCTGGCCGCCTCGCTGGCGGCGCTGTTTGCTAATCCTTTCGGCTACAAGCTGGTGCTGTACCCCTTCGACCTCTTGTTCCATCAGCAAGGGGTGATGCATTTCATCGAAGAATGGGACTCCGTAGACTTCAATAGCTTGAACGGCAGGTTGGCGCTGGGGATGATTTTCGGCCTGCTTGCGGCGGTGGTGTTCTCCCGCCGGCGCTGGAAATTAGACGAGGTCCTGCTCACCGCGTTTTCACTCTGGGCTGCATTGTCCCATGTGCGTTTTTATTTTTCGCCGGTCTCATTGTCATGCCGATACTTTCCCCACGCTTGGACTGTTTCCCCCTTATGAGCCGGAGCGGGACAAACCATGGTTGAATGCCGCCATTATCGTGGTTATTGTGGCTGGATGATCTTCTGTTTTCCGTCGCAAGCTAAGCTGGAGCAAAAGGTCGATGACGAGTATCCGAAGGCGGCGCTGGCCTTTATGCAGCAGCAACACATTCGCGGAAGAATTTTCAACCAGTATAAGTTTGGCGGGTATATGGAGTTGCATGCCCCTGAATACAAGACCTTCATTGACGGCCGGCGACCAATTCATAAGAAAAGAAAGTTTACGAATATGTTAGAGCCACCGCTTTGCGGGACTCATTCGAGATTCTGGATAGGTGAGATTAGTCAGTATGTCCTGATTAAGCCTGACGAGCCGATGGTCTATCTGCTGAAGCACTCCCCAGCATGGCGGCTGGTCTACTCCGATAATGTTGCCGTGCTGTTTGAACGCAGAGCAGGTGCCCATGACTGAGTGAACCAAACACCCTGAAACCCCGTAACGAAATCATCGCGGTCTTGGCGAATCTGGAGGTTCCAGGCAAGAAAGAGCTCGAGGTCCAAACGGGGTCGGTGGCTGGCGGATCTCGCAGGTGGTGACGGAGTGGTGATGCAACGAGGACAGGGAGAGTACCAGAGCACAGGACAGGAGCCGATGCAGACCAGGAGTGCAGCGCCGAGCAGTGACGCATCCATCGCTGGATGGGCTGCGGGCAATCTGATACCTGCTTGATTACTGACCATATCGGCCTCGGGCTTCCTTACAGTGGCAGGTTTGGAGTACAGGTATTCTTTGTCATCCGGCTACCTGATCACGCGGCTTTGCAGGAGAACAGAGCGCCGTGGCCGGATCGATCTCGCTGCATTTTACATGCGCCGCAGCTTCCGCATCTTTCCTGCCGCCTTCGTATTCATCGCCGTCACTGACTGCTAGGTCCAACGGCTCGTCGTGACCTTGCCTACGTTATAACGTCGCCCGATGTCCTACCATGTAGACAAGTCATCGGGAGGTATTATCTCACTGTGGTCTATTTCGGTAGAGGGAGAATTCTATTTGTTCTGGCATGGTTATCGTCCTGGGCTTCCGCTTTCGCGGCCGCATCGCACTCATCGCCTTTTGCCACGGCCGCATTTTTTGTTAGCTTGTACAATTATCGTGCCGCCGCTGAAATTCGCGATGTTGCACTTCTGGTTTCCCAGCATGATGGACGTCATCGCTGCCGGCTGTCTGCTGGCAATCGATGAACCCCAGGTGCGACGTGCCTGTTCGGGCTGGTAAAACCGCAAAGCGGTGTCATTATTTTTCCACGGCTGCATACCTCATCGCGTATGGGTTTGGCGTACCAGTTTGTGCGGCCGAAGCTTTCCCTCCCACTAGCATTCTCGGTCGTATTTTGGCACATCGTTCCACTATTGATTGCTGGGTGAATTTTCCTGGCTATAGAGCGAGGCGATTGGATTCTCAACAATTTCATCGCCTCTGCCATCGGCGTACTCAGCTACTCGCTATCCCTGTGGCAACAACCTTTCACATTGAGTTTAGTGATTCCGGCAATATGGTCAGACCTGTTTTCCCTGGTGACGCTCACCGCCAAGCTCCTATTTCGCAGTTGAGGAGCCAATGATAGCGATAGGCAGGCGTTTGGCTGGAACAAGTGTCAGCCCAATCTGAATCCGTCCTCTCCGCAAACGATGAGAAACCGGTAACCACAAATAACACTACGTTCACCACAAAGCGCGCTCAGCACATTGCTGTAGTCATCAAGTACCCGCGGTTGGAACTGTGAGAGCTTGGTGGGAGGCAGTCAGTGTTCCGCACCCGGAAGCAGGCCGACGCGCCTGCGGGGCGTGGCTATAGCCACCAAGTGCTGGATGCGTTCCCGGGTATCCATGAATATAAGTATGCCAGCGACAGTGTTGGAGCTTGAGGCAAGCTTGGCAATATAAGGGACGGAGGTCAAGTGCTTTGTTGCTGATGTGAAAAGCCGGGATTGAATTCAGTTTATTGAGGTGCCGGAGCTACAAACTGGACCGCTTCCTCGGTCAGCAAGTGAATTGGAATGGCATCCCCACTGAAGAGCATAGAAATACCGATGGCTCCACGTCTGCAAGAGCCGCGCCAATAGAGCCGGCGAGGAGTTCATCCGGGACAAACAGGCTAATCCAACGATTGAAGTCTGTGGCAGAGAAGCAGAACTCATCTCCTGGTCTCAGCACCATAAGCGAGAGGTCATCGAACCTGCGCCCATTCGCACTCATCGCGTGCGAGTTTTGAGTTGGCATGAAGATGATCCTGCCGCCCGGTTGCGCCGTCCCCTCTACCACACCCGGACCGCCCGTATGGCCCCACTGAACACTCAGGTTGTTTACCGACAGATGGCTGAGAGCCCAATTCGAGTGCTTCCGCCCCAGGAACGTCGCCCGCAGACTGGCGTGCTGGAGTGCGTCCGCGTACGCCTCGTACTGGTAGAAGGTGTGGTTTTGGGCAGGCATATCGCGTTACCTGAATCACGCTCCCCTCGTGTCCCTACAATGGCTATCTTCTGCACGGCAACAAGCCGGGTCTGTGATTCGTGTCACAAGTGCACTTCAAACGGTCCAAAAGATAATTGCAATCTTGCCGAAAGTGGATAGCTCGCTACAAGCGAATTCGCATACAGTTTGCAGTTAAATCACAACAAACTGGCTGTAATGGGGCGGGAAGCATGATCAAGATGCAAGACGTTTGGTCGCTGACTGACTTTCACCGAAATGCGAAAGTGCACCTGAAACGACTCAAGCGGACTGGCCGACCCGAACTGCTGACGATCAACGGGAAGGCTGAAGTGGTCGTACAGAGCGCGTCCGCGTATCAGCGATTGCTCGATTTATTGGAAGGAGTCAATTTCAATCGCCGGAAGAACTCTGATTGATTAGTAGATGCGCCAAATTCTGTAGAGATACTACGTAAGGACGCTAGACTGTAGTGGCAGACAGGCCACTTCTCTTTGTGACTGATGTCAAATCTAGTTGTGACATAGAAATTTAGTTTTGAGGCCGCCCTATACCGGCGATGTCCACGAGGGAACGCAGCAGTTTACAAGGTATGAGCAACTTTAGCAATCCATTATCACCGCTCCCGATCTATCCGGGAACCACGCCGCGCTTTCACGCCATGGTGAAGCCGATTGGCGCGATCTGCAACCTCGACTGCACCTATTGCTATTACCTGCACAAGGAGCAGTTGCTGGGAAGCAACAGCAAGTTCCGCATCAGCGACGAAATTCTGGAAACACACATTCGCCAGTACATCGAAGGTCAGCGCGGCGACGAAGTGGTGTTTTCGTGGCAGGGCGGCAAGCCGACGCTACTGGGCGTCGAATTCTTCGAGAAAGTAGTCGCGCTGGAAAAGAAATACCAGCGTCCCGGTTTGCACATCGAGAACGACCTGCAAACCAACGGGACACTCCTGAATGACGAGTGGTACGAGTTTCTGCGCAAGAACAAGTTTCTGGTCGGACTGAGCATCGATGGCCCGCAAGAACTGCATGACCGCTATCGGGTGAACAAAGGCGGCGCGCCGACCTTCGACAAGGTCTTCGCTGCCGGCCTGCAGTTGCAGAAACATGGAATCCCGTTCAATACGCTGACTGTTATCAATCGCATCAACGCGAAGAAGCCGCTCGACGTTTATCGCTTCCTAAGCCGCGAGTTGCGGCCTCGCGAGTTGCAGTTTATTCCCTGCATTGAGCCCAAGGTGTTTCACAACATCGCTCCGCAGAAGTGGGACCCGGCTACGCTGCCGCTGCAGGATTCTCCGGCCGCGCATCCCGGTGGTCCCGATTCAGTAGTCACGGACTGGTCGGTCGATCCCGACGACTGGGGCTATTTCCTCTGCAAAGTCTGGGACGACTGGTTTCGCCGAGACTACGGCAAGGTACACGTCAACCTGTTCGAGACTGCGGTATCGCAGTGGATGGGCCGGGGCGCGCAACTCTGTGTCTATAGCGAGTTCTGTGGCAAGGGTGTGGCAGTGGAGCACGACGGCAGCGTCTATTCCTGCGACCACTACGTGTATCCCGAATACAAGCTGGGCAACATCGCGGAAACTCACGAGTCTCGCATGGTCTTTTCCGAAGGCCAGAAGAAGTTCGGGTTCGCTAAGCGCGACGATCTGCCGCAACAATGTCGAGAGTGCAAATACAAGTTCGCCTGTTGGGGCGAGTGTCCCAAGAACCGCCTGATTCGCACCCGTGACGGCGAGCCTGGGCTGAATTACCTGTGCAGCGGACTGCTGAAGTTCTGGCAGCACATCGATCCTGACATGAAAGACATTTTGCAGCGCGTTGAGCAAGCCGGGATACCGGCGAGCTTGCCGAATTACCGAGTGCAGGAAATTTGAAATTATGAAACGAACTTTGCTGTTCACGCTCTTCTTGATTCTCTTACCGGGCGAACTAGCATTCGCGCAAGCTCAATCAACCTCTGCCGGGCAGGAAAAACTAGTTGCTACGGAGCAGGCGCCGGCGGCGACCTCCGACGAAGTCCGCTGCAAGAGCCTTGCAGAAGGCGACGCAGGGCCCTGTGGCGTCGCCTCCGCGCAAGGTCCGGCGGACCCTTCAACCGCGACGTCCGGGACCGCCGCAACTGCTCCCGCATCAGCACCTGATCCGGTACCGAATCCGGAGCCGCAATACCCGATGGGATCCAGCACTGGCGGCGACTGGCGCGTTGCGCTCTCGATTTACGGCTGGTTTCCGGGAATACACGGTACCGTTGGCGTGCTCGGCCATGATGCCGGCATCCACGTCCCTTTCTCCGATCTCTGGCACACCTTAAAGGGGCTAATTCCAATAGCAGTCGAGGCCGATAAGGGCCGCTTCGTCATGCCGGTGGATTTCTTCTGGGTGAAACTCGGTGACGACAAAGGCATCCCCTTGAATGAACTCGGTCAGACGTCGGTCAACATCCACCTGACCGAGTCGATTTTCACGCCGAAGGTTGGATACCGGTTGTATGACGGCGAGCACTTGAAGGTCGATGCCCTCGGTGGGATTCGCTATTGGTACGTGGGCCAAAACCTCACATTGGAACCCTCGGGCGTTGGAAACTCCAAATCGGCCAACTGGGTGGATGGCGTGGGCGGCGCCAGATTCATACTCCCCCTCGGGGAAAAAGCGGCCGTCACGGTGTCGGGCGACGCTGGCGCAGGCGGAGCCAACCTGGACTACCAGGCTGTGGGCCTGTTGAACTACAACTTCACCCCTCATTGGGGCGCCGCAGTGGGTTGGCGCTATTTGTATGTGGACTATCGTCCAACCAATCATCAATTCGTTCTCGATGAAACATTGACTGGCCTTGTGGCTGGAGTCAACTACACCTTCGGCGGCAAGCCACCGGTTCCGCCATCGGCCACTTGTTCTGTTTCGCCGACTGAGGTCTGGGCCGGCGACCCGGTAACGGCGACCATAAACACGCAAAACTTCAATCCCAAGCACACCATTTCTTACACGTGGTCGAGCACGCCAGCCAAAGTCTCCGGCACCGGCACGACGGGCAACGTGGATACCGCTGGGCTTGCTCCTGGCAGCTATAGCGTCACTGGAACGGCAACCGATCCGAAAGAGAAGAAGAACAATGTAGCCAGCTGCAACGCATACCTTCAGCGTTAAGCAGCCCCATCCGCCCACGGCCAGTTGCTCCGCCAGCCCGGACACGGTGAAGCCGGGCGACAACGCCACGCTCAACGTTAGCGCCGCCAGTCCAGATAACTTCCCGCTGACGTATGCCTGGTCTTCGACGGCGGGTCGGGTCAGCGGTACCGGCCCGAGTGCGACTCTCGATACCTCCAGCGCGGCTCCGGGCAGTTCGATCACAGCGACCTCTACGGTTATGGATTCGCGCGGCTTAAGCACCACCTGCACGGCGACCGTAAACGTTCAGGCGCTCCTCCCGTCGTCGTGAACGAGGTAACGGAGATTGGCGAATGCAAGTTCATGGACGAGAAGCGGCCTGCGCGCGTGGACAACACCTGCAAGGCGGTTCTTGACGATGTCGCTCTGCGAATTCAGCACGAGACCAACGGCAAGTTCGTCATCGTTGGTTACTCCGAAGACGAAGAGACGATCAAGATGCGCCAGATGGCCGCGCAGCGTGCGGTCAACGTGAAGTACTACCTGGTGAACGGCGAGGGTGGCAGTCAGATCGATGCCACGCGCCTCGACGTTCGCACCAGCGGCACCGTGAAGGAGAAAGGTAGCACTCTGATGGCATGAACGATGACGCGAACTCACAAGACCCTCACGAGTTGGGCATTCTTCGTGTGTTTCGCATGCTTGCCCAGCCTGGCACAACAGAATGTTCAATTCTTACCGGAAGTGGATACGTACCTAAAGCTGAACTCTATGTTTACAGCATATCTCGAAGCCAAGGACGATCAGGACGCCGGCGATCCGCTGCAGGCAGGGATAGGTCCGAGCATTCAGATGCACCTAAGACCGTTGGTTAAGCTCAAAGAGATAAGAGCTTTTGATCTTAACGATGCCAAGAAGAGATTTTTTGTGCTGGAAGCGGGATACCGCTACATTGCCACGCCAAACGCTTCACCCACAAATCGAATGATCGAGTCCGCAACCTTCAACTTTCCCATGAACGCCGGATTTTACATGTCAGACCGCAACCGCGCGGACCTCGACTGGAGAAACGGTGGTTTGACCTGGCGCTATCACAACAGGCTGACGGTTGAGCGGACAATTTCGTTACTCTTATCACCTCATACCGTATGTAGCCGCTGAGCCCTATTACCTGAGTCGATACAGCAAATGGAGCACCACGGCCCTCTACGCCGGCAGCCTGTTCCCCGTGGGATCGCACGTCGAATTCAATCCTTACTACGAGAACGAAAACAACACCGGAGGTCACAAGAACCATCCGGAAAATGCGGTTGGGTTGGCGCTGTACCTTTTCTTCTCGTTGGATAGCAGATGACCTCGATATTCCTCAGCGCGTGCGTTCTGTCTATGATGGCCGTGCATGCTGTCGGCATCGCCGTGCTGCTGCGCGGCTTTATGAGATCGCACTTGCTGCAGCCAAGAGGTGTCTTTCCTATCAGCCGGCTGCTGCTCCGCATGATCTGGTGGGCTTATCCTGCTCCATTTGGCGGAGATTTCTATCTGGGGCGTCTTCTATCTATGGCGCGGATGCATGCCCACTGCCGAAACAGCGTTCTACTTTTCCGGGGTCACGTACACCACCCTTGGCTACGGCGATTTGGTGCTGGCGAGACCATGGCGGCTACTCGCACCGATGGAAGGTTTGATGGGCGTCCTTATGTGCGGCGTATCCACGGGGTACTTCTTCGTCATCCTGAGTCGCCTGCATCAGCCGCCTCCAGCAACAGTTAACACCGCCGCCATCGACGGTTGACCAAATTCTGAACTCTTAAGGACTTGCAATCATGAAACGAATTTCTACCGCTAGAAGAAGTGAATACCAGCCGTGACGGCAAAGACAGAAAAGGAAATCTCAATGAGAGACAAGCCATTTTATGCATTACTGATGCTGGTTGCGCTTCTGGTCTTGCCGGGGCCGGCTTGGTCACAGGATGCGCCGCAAACGCTTATCATGTCCGGCCAGTCGGGCCAGATTCCGATTATCCAGGTGAACGGCAAGTCTTACGTGGATGTCGATGACTGCACGCCTCACTGGAGGCGCTGAACGGATGGCTGTTGTTCGGGCTGACCACCGCTTTTCTGTTTACGGTATTTGAGAACGTCCGGTCATCAGCCAGCGCGAAGGAACACGGTATAGTCTGACGGTTTATGAGAAGCGATGCGATCGTGTCCGAATAACGAGCTAACTGACAGTAATGCGCCTTGTATGAAGGGGACGGAGACTAGCCGCCTGAGAATTTGCTGATCAGTGGCGAAGTCACCACGGTCAAGACCCCGTAAAAATTGCGCGCAGTTGCAACTGCACGATATGCAGCAGCGAGCGGACGACTCGCCAGTATCACTGCCAAGAGGAGAGCGGTAAAAGAAATACTTGAACACTGCTGCTCGTCGCCGGTGCCGACAGAACTCGTACCGGAGAAGTCCCGGAAAGTATCAAAGCAAGGAATGCGGCCACCACGAGTGAAAAAAAGCTGCAGTGGTAATGGCTTCCAGCCGATTGCCGCCAGCCCCGGGCCCACGAATACGGCAAGAGCAGAGAATGCCAGCAGGAAAGGCGTCGGCAGATAAATCCAGGATGCGGTATCCCGCAACAGCATGAGACAGGACAATACGGCAACATAGCCACGCACTAAAATGAAGTTCCAGAATCCCCTGAATATGGTGGGAGCAATAATACTGACAAAAACGCCTCCCAGGGCCCCGCCTGCAGCCACCAAAAGATAAAACGATGTCAGAAATTCTTTTGCAGGTTTCAACTGTGCCAGCTCGCCGTGGCAAACCATGCAGCATGCGAATAGCGTGAACGCATAGATGAGGATCTGCCAACCTACGCCAAAATTCGATTGATACAGCGCAAAGCAGACAAAAGTACAGCCAACCCGAGACCGACGGACCACACACTTCGCGAATACGCCTTCTCCGATGAAGCACACCACGAACGACAGTAAATACAAAGACAGCGGCAATACCCAAAGCAATGGGACGACGGCCACATCCTGGCAAAGCTGATTGGTTGTTGCCAATAAACTGACCGATCCGGCCGCAGCGAGAAGCAGCCAGATGGTTTTGCCACGCCAACAGGGACGGGGGACCTGTCGTGTGAGGCATTAGATGCCAGCTTATCCCGATCGGCGTGGCCTTCTTCGCCGCTCTCCATGCAGTCGCGATGCAGGCAGCACCGAACAGCAGAAAGCCGGCTCCCAGACTTTGCTTGAACCTTAGCGGCAGTAGCGGTTCAACAATCACAGGGTAGGAAAGCAAAGCAATCAAGGAGCGACATTTGAGAGCGCATAAAGGCGATAGGGTACATTGCTAAACGTGCGGCAATATCAAGTCTGCAGCAATCGACCGGTTGTAGAGACCACAAATAAGGGAAGGCAACGCTAGCGAGTAGCAGGGCAATGATGCGAAGTAAAGGATCTCGCTACCGATTGGCTTCCAATTTGAACCTGGCAGAATCGGCGATCCCCACCTGGATACCTGGAGAGCCAGCAAAGCCACAGCGAGAATTATCAACAGCGAATGGATTAGGAACTGACTACGAACACTTAACCAGCCATCAATTAGATATGCGTAGGAGTAGCCAGCGGCTGCACTGAGATAAAAGAAACGCGCTACTAACTACGGTAAAACCAAAGAGCGCCATCATAAGCTGGGGAATACCTCGCCGCTCCTATGCGATAAGCAATATCGCTCGCTGATCCGATGCCGCTCCCAACGGCCGATGCGCCGAGCATGTCCGGTCCCTCCGATTCACCCAGTGACCTCCTCCTGGCCGAGCACTAACCCACGAACGGCCCCCGCAAGGGACCCCATCTACTCGGGATTTCATGGTCTGCTTCTCAATAGATACACAATATACGGGATTGCGGGATTTCATTGTATTATTCCTGTTTGAGTCGAACGCCCACGCTGATCCAAGAGAATCACGACTTCGGACCTCTTGCGTCTTCCTAGGCCGGCAAGGCAGGGCCGGGACGGCTAACATTTTCAGGCAGTGCAAAGCCTTTCCGCAATTGGCTATCAGTATGTCAATTCCTATCAAATCTTTCGCGCGTTCAGGTCGAACCGGAAGTCAAGCGCAAAAGCGAAATGTCGAGCATACCTGGAGCCTCAAGGTCCGCCTGACAGCTGGCCTTACCGGCTTCGGTGGGCCGTCCTGGTAGTCTCTTGCGCTTCACTATGCGTGGCAGTCGATTTCTGGCCGTTCTTTGCGTCGCATTTTGACTTGACCGTGGGCGACCTTTTAGACGGACGTTTCGAGCTCACGCTACTTGAGCACTGGATCAAAGTATTCCATGGTAACGCCCAGTGGGCTTCGCCGAACTTTTTCTACCCGGTTAACGGAATACTGGGCCTCAGCGACGCATTCCTTGGCCTCGCGATTCCGCATGCCATGTTCAGATCTTTGGGGGCGGATCAATACCTGGCGGTGCAATTGGCGACCATGTTGCTCACCGCCTTTGGCTTCATGGCGATGTATTTTCTCTTACGCAGCCCGCTCCACTTTGCGCGAAGCACAGCCTTGCTTGGGGCTTCCTTATTTGTTATTGCAAACACGAACCACATCAATGTTATTCACCCGTATATCCTGGTGCCGGTTATGGTTGCGCCCGCCTTGTTCGTGCTTGCAGCCAGGTATTGGCAAGACAAGGATTCTCATAGGACGAAGGCGCGAGTATGGCGCTTCTTGTGCCCCCTTCTGCTCGCACTTATTCTCTACACTTCCTACTACGTTGGTTGGTTTCTCATTCTCAGTTCAGTTGTCTTATGTGTGGCTTATTTAATGTGCCGTGTTTACGTAGAGCGCAGCAGGCAACCTCTGCTTTATGCAATAAATACCGAGGTGCAAGAGCAGGGATTTCTTCTCGGCGGGGCGGTTTTGGTCGCGGCCTTGATTCCTTTCCTCACCCTATACGTTCCGGCCTCACGTCACACCGGAAACAGAAGCGTGGCCGACAGTGTTCACTATCTACAACCCCCTTCGGCCATCATCGATGTGGGTCGAGACAACCTGGTATGGGGGGCGTTGTCGGCAAGAATCGAGAGCCACAACAGTCCAAAAGGGATTATCGAATATCCGACTGGATGGCCAATATTAACGCTCTGCCTATTCCTGGCGACTGCGATGTATTGCCTGATTCGTCTGCGGCGGTCGCGCAACGACGCCGATGCGGCCGAAAGGCAAACCTTGTGCTGGATGTCGGCCATATCACTCACTTGTATAGTGTTGTGGCCGGCGGGTGTTCGGATTGGCCAGTCCGCGCCCGCATGGACCGTGCTTTTGAAGCTGGCGCCGGGAGCGGCAGCTATCCGTGTACCTCAACGAATCCACCTTGTGCTGAATATCGGAGTGGTGATCATCTGCATGTTTGGTTTGGAGAGACTCAGGAAGGCCCTCATCGGTCGAGGCGCTTTGGCTTACCTCGTGCCCGCGCTACTCGGCTGTGCGCTTCTGGTGGAGCAACTCAATTACATGCCCACCCACCTCATCAGCCGCTCCAGTGAAGCACGGAAGTTCTCCCGGATCTCTGCACCTCCCCGGGAGTGTTCCGCCTTCTACGTTTCCAACTGGAGTGATAATCGTTTTGGTAAGAACCTTATCCAGACTGACGGCATGATGGTGGCGCAGATATATGACATTCCTACGATAAATGGAATGACTTCGTGGGTCCCGATTGGCTGGAATCTCTACGACGCGGCTAAAGGGCATGTTACAGAGGAAGCATTCAGCTGGGCACACTCGCGTGGACTCTCGGAGGGACTGTGTGCTCTCGATGTGGACTCTGGTCTGTGGTCCAAGAACGACTTGAGCCATCTCGACCCGAGCCCGAGCCGGTGATGGCGGTGGCAGACATAGTATGAACGTGCCTTCTCAGCCTCGTCCGCTGCGGAATTTTTGCAAAACGCAGCACAGAGAGGCGTGGACCGCTATTCCTGGCGACCGCAGACAGCTACTAGTTCAAACTGGCTGCCGGTGATAGACTTGCGAAAAACAATCCCCGATTGGAAGATGCCCACGCAGAACAGTAACGGGTTTTTGTTGCAGCCACGGCCGTATCCCAGCCTACTCACACTTGTCATTCCCATGTACAACGAGCAATCGGTGGTACCTCATCTCCGCATTGTCCTCGAAGAGTTTATGACCGAAGTAAAAGGTGAGACAGAGGTTGTCCTGGTCAATGATGGCAGCACCGATTCAACCTTGGGCCTGATTGCAGCCTGGGCGTACGAAGATCCTCGTATTAAGGTGATCAATTTGTCGCGTAACTTCGGCCATCAAAGCGCGTCGACGGCGGGCCTGGACTACGCTTCCGGAGACGCGGTTGTACTGCTGGATGCCGACCTGCAAGATCCTGTTTCTGTGATTCACCAGATGATCGACCGCTACTGTGAAGGTTACGATGTGGTTTACGGGCAGCGCCTAACCAGACAAGGAGACAGTATCTTCAAGCGACTGTCAGCCTGGCTCTTCTACCGATTGATGCGTAACCTGGTCTATAAGGATCTGCCGCTGGATACCGGTGACTTTCGGTTGGTTTCGCGGAATTGCCTGGATGGTTTGCAACAACTCCGCGAAACCCATCGCTTCCTGCGAGGCATGGTCGCCTGGGTCGGTTACCCTCAAATAGCGGTGCCCTACGAGCGCGCTGCCAGGGTCGCGGGGGAAACCAAGTATCCCATGCGCAAAATGCTGACGTTTGCCTGGACCGCAGCCACCTCATTTTCTGCTTTGCCCTTGAAAGTTAGCGTCTGGCTGGGCATGATCGTAACCATCTTCGGGTTCGAAGAGGCGGTTCGCGCAACCTTGGCACATATTTTTCACTGGTACGCGGTGCCCGGATGGTCTTCGCTGACAGTTCTGGTCAGTGTGCTTGGAGGAGCAACCCTGATGAGCATCGGCGTGCTGGGAGAGTACGTCGGCAAAATCTACGAACAGGCAAAGAACCGGCCACTCTATCTGGTCTCCCGCACTTTCAATATTGTTGACCTCCCCAAACATCAGCACGCCTCCGAGGTTTATGAAGCGAAGCGAGTACCGATGAGCCACCCTGAATTCGACCGCTTTTCAGGATCCTATGAAGAGCTGCTCAAAGACCCCATTCGAGACCGATTCATGGGATCCGGACCACAGTTCTTCCATCTGAGGAAGCGTGATCTTATTCGCGAGTATTTCCGCGCCTCGGGAATCAATACTCGAGGTTTGCGATATCTTGACGTAGGCTGCGGCAAGGGCGAGCTCCTGTCGCTGCTGCGTGATGACTTCATGCCAGGTAGCGGGCTGCGATCCTTCTCCCGCTATGCTGAGTTCCAGTCCAGGCGTGGAGACCCGAACCCAGGCGGATCCCTGCAAAATTCCGTTTGCTGATGCCGCGTTCGACTTCGCCACCGCAGTCTGTGTTTATCACCACGTTCAGCCGTCGTCCCGTTTGGCGCTGACACGGGAGGCTTACCGAGTCCTGAGGCCTGGAGGCGTCTTCGCGATTATGGAACACAACCCTTACAATCCGGTGACGCGGTTAATCGTGGGCCGGTCCCCGGTCGATGCAGACGCTGTGCTGCTGAGACCTTCTGAGGCCCGCGAATGGATGCGTCTGGCCGGATTCGCCTGCCATATGCCAAGATATTTTCTTTATTTTCCAGAACCGATCTACCGGCGGGCCGGCGATCGATTAGAACGGTTGTTGCGAAGCGTACCTCTCGGCGGGCAGTATGCAATCTTTGGGACCAAACACTCCCACCTCTGACCGATATGATCGAACACATTCGACCGATCCTCGATCGCCCCTTCTTTTACAAGCTCTACCACTCGCTGATCGGGGCCAATTACCGCAGCCGGGTGCTGGTAAGCGAGTACATCCGGCCGAAGCCGTCTGATCGCATTCTGGATATCGGCTGCGGTCCCGGTACTATGCTGCCATTCCTTCCCCAGTGTCAGTATCTGGGTGTGGATGCCAACCCGGCATACATCGCGTTAGCACAGCAGCGGTACGGCGACCGCGGCGAGTTCATCTGTGAGCGCGTGAGCCAACATTCGGTTGAGCAGCTGGGGGCGTTCGACATCGTTCTTGCTCTGGGGCTGGTACATCATCTCGATGACTCGGAAGCGAAGGACCTTTTTCGCCTCGGATACACTGCCCTCAAGCCCGGCGGACGGGTGGTTACGAACGACGGTTGTTATGCGCCCGGGCAGTCCACTGCGGAACGATTTCTACTTTCGCGCGACCGGGGTCAATTCGTCCGCACCCAGGAGCAGTATCTGGCACTCGCGCATAGCTGTTTTCAAGAAGTACATGCGCACTTGCGCGAAGATGTCCTGCGTATCCCCTACACGCATTTGATACTGGAGTGCGTTCGGTGAGCCAGGTGCCGCTGTCCTCTGCTCGCTCACCGGAATCAAAACATCCCCCGTCCGCCAACTTCTCAACGTGCGATTCGTGCTCTTGGCCGGTGTCTCCAGATTTCAATTGTGGACTGGAGGGCTCGGGGGCTGGCTCGAGCCGCAAAGCTGAAGAGGATGCAGCGAGAAACTCACGTCGTCACTGGTGACGGCCCAGAAGGTCCTGTCCGCATATGCTTGGCACAGATCTGAGTCGTTGCCGACGCCTTTTGATCGCGCCCACAGGATCTTCTCCGAAGGAAAGTCGGCTCCGTTGTGGACCAGCTCGTCACCTGGGTAATGGTGATCGAGGTCATATGAGACCAGTACCAGGTGTTTTCCCGGCTTGGTTTCGATTTGCTGCGCGATCAACCTGCGAGAATCGGGGAATGCGAAGGCTGCGTTGACCGCCGTGTTGCCTGTCTGCCGAGTCATGGACGCGATAACTACTGTCAGACAAACACCAATTACAAAAGCCCGCTCGCCTCGGCCAGGCTGCTGCCACAGATAGCGAAATCCTTCGACTACGAAAACATACAACGTCACCGTAGCCGGCGCCGCGTAGTGCTGCAAGTTGTAGATGCACAATGCAAGAGCCAGTGCAGTAGAGGCCGCGGCGAAGAGGACGACACGCAGGCGTGGAGTTCTGGCGCTGGATAGAATGCCCAGCAAAGCGGGAAATGCTAAAGCCACTCCCACATAGAAGAACCAATTTGAACCGAAGCGCGCAGCTTCCAGGCCGCACAGTCCGGAAAGCGACTTGGTCGCCTGGTAGTCATATTCAGCTTTCGTAACCGCAAAGAACTTCGCGAACGCGGGATCACGAAAGGTCATATCCGGCTTAGCCTTCTGCCAGAGGAAAAGCGGAAAGGGCGAGTAGGTGCGTTCGTTCAAAACATGCGGCAATAGGAGCGGATTGCCCGTGGTTCGCTGGTTGTAGTAGCTCACGAACAGCAATCCAGCTACCCCGATCACGGCCATAGGAAGCACGATCGAGCGGAAGTCGATCTCCTTGGCCCGCAGGCCGTGGATAAAGTTGTAACCGAAGTACACAAGCAGTGGGATCGAGAAGGCTAGACCCTCATAAGGACGCGAAGTCGCCAAGAGCAACAGGGAGACGGCGAAGAGCGATGCCAGTAATGCACGATGTCGTGCCGTCTGCGGTGCGTCAAACAGCCGTACAACCGAACCCAGTGCCAGCGCACCGCCCAGCGCTGCCATGGAGCCACCCCAAAAAGAATTCATCCAATACGACAGGAATGCGAAGCGAAATGTCGCCAGCAGCCCTCCCAGCAGCGCCCATCCCGGCGGGACAAAGGCTTGTAAGGCCCAGCAGATGGCGCCGCACAGGATTGCGGTGCTGAGATATACCCCAATCCAGGGCTGATGAAACACGATCTTGCCGAAACCTAACGCCAGGCCTTGCGCTACGGCGTACTTGGAATGGTAGGTGGGCGTCAGGTTCACCTGAAAGGTTTCGAAATGCTGCCAGGCCGGCGGGGTCGGATTGGTCAGCCTGAAGTGCGACAACGTGTCTGCCAGAAGCAAGTGACTGTATTCGTCATCGATGCGGGGCTGAGGGATTCCAACCCAAGGCAGCAGAAGCGCTCGGCCAATCAGAGCTACGCCTATCACCAGTACCACGGCCCTCGAGTTCTTGGCCAAGACCCACTGGAACCAGCGCGGATAAGAGAAGGATGCCCGGAAAAGTTTCAGAAACAGGAAAGCCAGAATTGTGAATACGATCAAAAGGCTGGTTTCGACGGCAAGCATGCGCAAGCCGTCAATGGGCGCATACATGTGTAGGGCAAATCCTCCGCTAGAGGATAGCAGAGCCGAGCGTGTGCTGAGGTGAATGGTTGTGCAGCGAGTGATTTCGGAAGCTTGGCTCGTCGCCAGCATCACCACGGATTGCTGTGTCAAACTATCTTGTTCAGCGCTGCGATTTTTGCACCAGCCCATTGCCGTTGCGGTATCACCGCTGGTTTGCCCAAGTATCATAGGAAGCAGTGATCACTTACAAGATCCCATTCAATAAGCCAACTCTGGTTGGCACGGAACTGTCCCACATCCAGGACGCCATCAACGGCGGGCATATTTCCGGCGCCGGGCCCTTCACCAGGAAGTGCGAAACCGCGCTGGAAAAGGAACTGGGTGTCCCGCGAGTTCTTCTGACCACCTCGTGCACGCACGCCCTGGAAATGGCGGCATTCCTGCTCAATCTTGGGCCTGGGGATGAAGTCATTTTGCCGTCCTTTACGTTTGTCTCCACGGCCAACGCCTTTGTGTTGCGTGGAGCGCGGCCGGTATTCGCAGACATCCGACCCGACACGCTGAATCTTGATGAAGCCCGGCTCGAAGGCCTTATCAGTCCGCGCACGCGGGCGATTGTCCCGGTGCACTACGCGGGAGTGGCGTGCGAAATGGACGCGATCCTGTCGATCGCCCAGCGGCATGGAGTAACGGTGGTGGAGGACAATGCCAACAGCCTGTTCTCGCGCTATCGCGGACGCTACACCGGGACGTTCGGCCAGCTGGCGACCCAGAGTTTTCACGAGACCAAGAACATCACTTGTGGAGAGGGTGGAGCGCTCCTGGTCAACGATCCGCAATTGGTGGAGCGAGCCATCGTGCTGCGCGATATGGGCACAAACCGCGATCGCTTCTTACGTGGGCAGGTCGATAAGTACACCTGGGTCGATGTCGGCTCAAGCTATATAGCCAGCGATCTGCTGGCAGCCTTCCTCTTTGCGCAACTGGAAGCCAGAGAGGAGATTCAGAGCACTCGCAAGCACATCTGGCAACGCTATCGGCGAGGTCTTGAAGGATGGGCGGAGCAGAACGGCGTGCGACTTCCTGCGGTTCCCCTGCACTGCGAGCAGTCGTTCCACATGTTCTACCTGCTGCTGCCGTCGCTGAAGCAGCGCACGGCTTTGATGGCTCATCTCAAGGAACGCGGCATCCAGGCAGTGTTTCACTATGTACCGCTCCATCTGTCTCCCATGGGCCTGAAGCATGGCGGGGGTAAACAGGATTGCCCGGTGACGGTGGAGATGAGCGACCGGCTCTTGCGGCTCCCGTTCTATAACAGCATGTCTGAGGGCGAGCAGGCTGCAGTGATCGAGGCCGTCCTCGAGTTCAAGGTCTAGCCAACGCGGCGAGGGGCAGTAGGATCAGCCGCGCGAATCCCGTTGCATCCACTTCCAGGCGCTGGAGATCATCTCGGTCAGGTCGTGCTTTGCGCGCCATTGGAAGACAGCTTGAGCGTGCGAAGGATCGGCCACCAGCGCAGGAGGATCACCGGGCCGACGCGACGCCAGTTTGCGCCGCACGCGGCGTCCGGTAATACGTTCCGCAGCTCTGTATGACTTCAAGTACGGAGTGCCCGTGGCCGGTGCCAAGGTTCACGGTCAGCGATTCGCCACCGTTTTCCAGATATTGCAGCGCTCGAACATGGGCATCCGCCAGATCGCTGACGTGGATGTAGTCGCGGATACAGGTGCCGTCAGAAGTCGGGTAATCCGATCCATAAATCTGCAGCTCGGGACCGGTATCGGTACAGGCGGCGAGAACCAGCGGGATGAGATGAGTCTCGGGGCTGTGAAGCTCACCGATCTCGCCGCTCTCATCGGCGCCAGCCGCATTGAAATAGCGCAGCTGGGCAGAGCGCAGACCGTAAGCCTGACCATAGGCCTCAAGCGCGCGCTCGAAAAAGAGCTTGGAGACTCCGTAGGGACTCACCGGCTGGCAAGGCGTTCGTTCTGAAATTGGTATACGGTCCGGATTGCCATAGACCGCACAGGTTGACGAAAACACGAAGTACTTGATGCCGGCATCCATCACCCCGTCCAAGAGGGTGAGTGCCGCAGTGACATTATTCCGAAAATACTTGCGCGGATCGGTTACCGATTCACCGACGTACGCGTGGGCAGCAAAATGCATCACGGCATCCACGCGCGATAGAGCAGATCGCAGCTTCGCCGCATCGCCGATGTCCGCCTCGATCAGCTCAAAGCCCTCGGCCAGGCGGCGAAATCCCGTGCACAGATTGTCATACAGCAAGACTTGGTAGCCCGCACGCCGAAGAGCGCGCGCGGCGTGACTACCGATGTAGCCTGCTCCGCCTGTCACCAGGATCACGCCCACTATTCTAGGGCATGTTTGCGATTCAGGTGCTTGCCCGGCATTTTGCCTGGTGGTGGCGTTAGAATGGTCGCTCTACCCCAGCCAGCAAGGAGGATGCGATTGGCCGCGAAGGCGCCTAACCTGGTTTTCGTCGCGCTGGTTCTGCTGGCCTGCGTTCTGGGCACCATCCTCCTGGTAATCCTCGGAGCCACGCTCTCGCTTTCCTTCGGCGGGTCACGCACGATTCTGGGGCTCTCGCTGTCGGTTCTGCTTGTTCTGATCGGGTTGATCTGGGCGACGTTTTACCGATTGACATTCATTCGTAGTGAGATCTGGGACTCCGATCCGCGCATCTACCTGACCATCAAGGAGCCGGACGGAATCACCCTCAAGCACACCCTGGTGCTGCTGAAAAATCATGGTGGCGGAGTCGCGCACAATGTTCATATCGAGCCCGTGACCATTTGTCGCAAACAGGTGGAATTCGCCTATGTGCCGGTCATCGCCGCCGGTGAATCAACCGAGAGCGTGCCTACGGTTCGTGACGTAGACCCGGGAACTCCGGGAAGGAATGACATTTTCTATTGGATGGACAAGGACTGGAGCACATACGCCGGCAATATCACCGCGGAGTATTCTGTCCCCATCAACGTGGTCTATGACGACTACACCGGCACCAGACACATCCAAACGGCGATGATGCTTATTTTTTACCCGCTGAAATATATGCACCGGCGCAAGGAGGCGCGGTCGGTTTCCGTCGAGCCCCTCTACGAGATCCGGCACATTGAATTCGATCTGGTCGACGCAAAGGACAGAGAAAGCAATGAGTCGGCTGGAGCCGCCAGCAACTCGTCATAACCAGCGTTCGACTGATGCTTCCACCGATTAAGCTGTCCGCACATGCCCTCACGAAAGTGGGAATGCGATACAATCTCAAGATTCTGCGCAAGGCTGCAATTTCAAATACAAACGCTTTACACAAGGGTATCTGAGTGCCTACCAGGCAACCTGTTCATGTATCGGTAGTGATTCCGGTCTATAACGAGCGTTCCACGATTGAGGAGATTCTCGGCTGCGTCCAGGCGGTGAAAATCGACAAGGAAATCGTGATTGTCGATGACGGATCCATCGACGGCACGCGCGACTTTCTGACCGAACTTGCTGAGCAATGCAAGCGAACGTCCCGAGAAGACGTTCGCATCTTTTTCCAGGACCGGAACCACGGCAAGGGCGCAGCACTGCGTCGTGGCTTTGAAGAAGCGCGCGGGGAGATCGTTATCATTCAGGACGCCGACCTGGAATACGATCCGGAAAATTTCCATGCCTTGATCGACCCGATCGATCGTGGCAAGGCCGACGTGGTCTATGGTTCGCGATTCCTGGGAGGGCCCCACCGAGTTCTGCTGTTCTGGCACTACGTCGGCAATAAGTTCCTCACCATTCTGTCGAACATGTTCACCGACCTGAATCTCTCGGATGTGTGGACGTGTCATAAAGCATTCCGGCGCGAGGTGCTGCAGAAGCTGACGATCCAGGAGAATCGATTCGGCTTCGAGCAGGAGATTACCTGCAAGATTGCGGCCGACGGCTGGCGGGTCTTTGAGATTCCGATTTCGTATTACGGCCGCACCTATGCCGAGGGCAAGAAGATCACCTGGAAAGACGGGCTGCGAGGCTTCTGGTGTATCGTGCGTTACAGTTCGCGAGCCAAGCGGCCGGAAAAGACCACAGGCGTGCAGATCCAAGAAAGGCAGCGTAACGTGTGCGCCGACGGGGCCCAGTCGCCTATGCAGCAATCATCACCAGCACCCCGCGATTAGCTCTTCCGCTGCAGTCGATGTGCCAAGGCATGGCAATCGGCACAAAGGGTCATCAGGTTTTCTTCCGAGTCGTCTCCCGAATGGCTTCGAAACTGAATGTGGTGAACCTGGAGATGCTGCATGCTGCCGCAGAATTGGCAGCGCCAGCCGTCGCGTTGCAGCACGGCTCGGTGCAGTTGGCTGTAACTCTGCTGCTGGAGTTTCACTCGCCCGTTCTTGGCCGATGGGGCAGCCATGGATCGTCTACGTGATCGTTGACAAAAACGTCTCTTGTTGTGGTCTCGGCAGAAACTGGTAGTAGCGAGAAAGCGATTGCAGCAGGATTTCTGGATTGCCCCCTCCATCCAGGTGCGCTCCAGCCAGGAAGTCCGCGCAGATCATTTCCAGGCAATAGCCGCGGGACTTGTCTGAGCCCAGCATCAAAGCCGCCGTCTCGATCGCTTGCTCGATTACCGGGACCTGGCTCTTGTACACCTTGAAGTAAATCAACTCCGAAGGCTCCTCGTCCCTGCCCGTCAGCTCCTTCTCCACTTCCCTTCGGAACTCGTCTTTCGGCATCTGCCGGGCTTTGTGCATCCAGGTTGCACTTTCGAAGCGCTGACCCTGTTTGCGCGCCAGCTTGGCCAATTCAACTCCCTTGGTCCAGCCCACCTGCTTCAGTTCTTTTCTCACTTGCGGCGGCAGGTGCTCGTGGATCGACATCAGGTAGTAGGCCTTCCGCCTCGATTCCGGAAACCGCCGCTCCAGAAATTCATCGAAGGATTTGAGATTCTCCAGCCGCCAGTACTGTCCAGCCCGGACCTCGCAAAGGCATTTCCCGAGCTCCACGAATCGTGTGTCGCGCTCGTTCTCGTGCCGTGCCTCCCAAGCCAGGATCGCGTCGATCCTGCTCAGCACGACTTCGGCGCGACGGCAATTCAGCTTCGGCGGCATCGGCGGATACCTAGTACGCAAGTTCGTCAAACAGACCAAGATCGACTCCCGGCTTATGCACCAGCGCTGTCTCGACGAGATCGCGCTGGTCAAGGCAGAGCCCGAGAAAGGGGCAGGTCGTACACGGGTTCTGCGGAAAACGGATGCCGCTGTGCGGCAGGAACAGCCCCGATTCAATTCTGCGCACCGTGTCGTCGACCAGGGTCTCGAACTCCTGCCGCTGCTGGTCAGTGATGCTGGCCCGCAGGTACTGAACCTCTACCGTGCGCTTACGGACGAAAACGACCTGAGCTACCGCATCGATGCCGGTCATCCACGAGTAGCAAATCAACTGGGGATCGAGTGCGGCTATCCCCAGCGGCTCTTCTGGATATCGGGCGGAAGAGGTCTTCCACTCCAGCACGCAGGTTGCGTTGTACATCTCGCCGATCGCATCGATATAGGCAATGAAACTGTTGCCGGACTTGAGTGTGCGCGTGAACTGAATCTGCTGCTGGCTGCTGGGCCGGCTGACCTCGACACGGCCCTCCTGTACAAAGCGTTCCAGCAATTGCACCCCCTGCTGCAGCATGCTGTCCCACGTATCATGGCCGGCATATACCAAGATCGAGCTTTCTGCAAGCACTCCACTGCTCGAACAGGACTGCAGTCGGATCTTCGTGTCGGAACAGCGCCGCCAGTGCCTGCTCGAAGGCACGGCCGAACAACATCGACGCTCTCAGATCCTTTTCTTGCCAGCCATCCAGGTAGCGGTGCCGATACCGGCGGGGACACGTGAGATATTGTGAGATCTGGGTGTAGCTGTAGTTCATCGCAATGCTCTCTTGCTCTTTCTGGCTGGAGCCTCGCAAGAAGCACTCGCTGGCGGCTTGCCCAATACGGAGAATTCTTCCCACTGGCTGGCGGGAGCGAATCCATCGAAATTCACCAGCGAGATGCAGCGCCGGCGAGACCAACAGCAAGCCGGTGTCGTAGAATCCGTACTGAGAAACGTCGGTGGTCTTAAGAAGCAGACCGCGCTGTCTCCTCTCTTGCTCTGACCCCAATATTCGCCCACTCTGGCCCCCCGGAAACCCGATCACGCTATCGCCATTCAAATGCGATAAACAAAAGAAGTGGCGGAAGCTAAAAGTGTCGTAAGGAATCCATGATAAAGTAAGGAACAGGGGACGCCATGCAAGAACAAGCTAAGCTCACGAGCAAAGGACAGATCACCGTGCCGCGCGAGGTTCGGCGCGCTCTCGGGGTGAGGGCAGGCGACCGCCTCTTGTTCGAGCGCGTGGGCCAGGATCTTCGTGTGCGCGCCGTGAAGACAAAAAGCGCCTTTTCCAAGTATCGTGCCATCGGTAATCCCGGAATAGGCTCTGGACGTAAGGACATCGGAACCTGGCTGCGCGCACTGCGAGGGGAATGACCACCGCGATTGACACCAACATCATCATCGCCCTCTGGGACCGTGATGCTTCTCTCAGCTCAGCGGCCCAGACCGCCCTAGAGGCGGCATTCAATCGGGGAGGCTTAGTCATCGCGGCGCCGGTTTTTGCTGAATTGCTGGCCGCCCCCGGCCGCACCGAAGCGTTCGTGGACGCATTCCTGGAAGAGACAGCCATTGCGGTCGACTGGGACTTGGGTGAGAAGCTCTGGAGAGCCGCTGGCCGAGCTTTTCAACGTTATGCGGAGCGGCGCCGCAAGCAACGCGACTCAGGGACTCGGCGGATTCTGGCTGACTTCATGATTGGCGCACACGCCCAGATTCGCGGTTACCACCTGCTCACCCTGGATGAGCGGATCTATCGAGCGGCTTTCCCCAAGCTCGTAGTTGAAACCATCTGAGTTCGCCGCAACATATAGTGGTGCCGGTGCGGTAGCCTTAGTCAGATTTCTGGGACAGTACTTCCCTCGCTAGCTTGCGAGCGCGCTTTCTGCAATCACGTTGTAGGCACTTAACGTGAACTATCGGATAGCCTTTGAATGCATGCCCTCGTGACACCCAGCACACAGCGTGATCAGGTTTTGAGCCTCGTCGGTACCCGACTGGCTACGGAATTTGAGATGGTGTACCTGTAGGTTCTGCATCCCGCCGCAAATCTGGCACCGCCACGCGTCTCGCTCCAACACCTGGCGGTGTAACTCGCGATAGCTCTCGGGTTCCAGCCTGACGCGCGAGTTCTTGCGGAGGCTCCCTCTCATGAAACCCGCTGGTTGACGGTCGACAGGAAGATCTCCTGCTGCGGCTTGGGGAGGAATTTGTAGTAGCGTGAGAGGGACTGCAGCAGAATCGCGGGATCGCCACCGTCTATGTGCGCTCCGGCAAGGAAATCCGCACAGATCATCTCCAGGCAATAGCCGCGAGATTTATCGCTTCCCAGCATCAGAGCCGCGGTCTCAATCGCCTGCTCGATGACCGGAATCTGGCTCTTGTACACATTGAAGTAGATCAGCTCCGAAGGCTCCTCTTCCCTTCCCGTCAACTCCTTCTCCACTTCGCGCTTGAACTCCTCTTTCGGCATCTGCCTGGCTCTGTGCAACCAGGTTGCACTTTCGAACCGCTGACCCTGTTTGCGCGCCAGCTTCGCCAGCTCCAACCCTTTCGACCAGCCCACTTCTTTCAGATTCCTTCGCACCTGCAGCGGCAGGTGCTCGTGGATCGACATCAGGTAATAGGCCTTCCGTCTCGATTCCGGGAACCGCCGCTCCAGGAACTCATCGAACGATTTCAGATTCTCCAGCCGCCAGTATTGTCCGGCCCTCACCTCGCACAGGCATTTCCCCAGCTCCACAAATCTTGTATCGCGCTCGTTGTCGTGTTGTGCTTCCCAGTCCAGGATCGCGTCGATGCGGTTCAGCACGACCTCGGCGCGGCGGCGGTTCAGCTTCGGCGGCATCGGCGGATACCTAGTACGTAAGTTCGTCAAACAGACCAAGATCGACTCCGGGCTTGCGAATCAGAGCTGTCTCGACCAGCTCGCGCTGATCCAGGCACAGCCCCAGGAACGGACAGGTGGTACATGGGTTCTGCGGAAAACGGATGCCGCTGTGCGGCAGAAACAGTCCGGCTTCGATCCCCTGGACGGTGTCTTCGACCAGGGTTGCGAACTCGTTCCGCTGCTGTTCGGTGATCGTCGCCCGCAGGTACTGCACCTCCACCGCGCGCTTGCGGACGAAGACGACCTGAGCGACCGCATCGATGCCGGTCATCCAGGAGTAACAGATCAACTGGGGATCGAGTGCGGCTATCCCCAGCGGCTCTTCTGGATACCGGGCGGAGGAGGTCTTCCACTCCAGCACGCAGGTTGCGTTGTCCAACTCGCCGATCGCGTCGATATAGGCCACGAAGCTGTTGCCCGACTTGAGCGTGCGCGTGAACTGGATCTGCTGCTGGCTCCTGGGCCGGCTGATCTGGACACGGCCGTCCTGCACAAAACGCTCGAGCAAGTGCACTCCCTGCTGCAGCATGCTGTCCCACGTGTCATGGCCGGCATAGACCAGTTCCAACTTCTGGCAAGCGCTCCACTGCTCGAACAGGACGGCGGTCGGATCTTCGTGTCGGAATAGCGCCGCCAGTGCCTGCTCGAAGGCACGGCCGAACAGCATCGGCTGCCCGCAGATCTTTTTCCTGCCAGCCGTCCAGGTAGCGGTGGCGATAGCGCCGAGGACAAGTGAGATATTGCGAGATCTGCGAGTAGCTGTAGTTCATCGCGATGCTCTCTTGCTCTTTCTCGCTGAAGTGTCGCAAGAAGCACTCGCTGGCGGCTTGCCCAATACGGAGAATTCCTCCCACTGGCTGGCGGGAGCGAATCCATCGAAATTCACCAGCGAGATGCCATTGATCACCCTGTGGCTGATCTTCACTACGCCGGTCAGGCCCCGCAGGGCACGTTCATCGATCTCGTTCGTGCTCAGCAGCTCCGGGTCGTAGAGAAAGTCGCGCAGGAACCAGCCCAGCTTCCACATTGCCTTGGCGGTGCAGTACAGCCGCCCGATCACCGCCTCACCGGCAAACGGCTTCGGCTCCAGCACGGAGAATCGAAGCACGTAGAAGGGTTTCTGCGCGTGCCAGCGGTATTGCGCACCCTCCAGGCGAACCAGGAAAACACCGTCCGGCAGAGGCGGCCGCGCCTCGGTGACGGTTTCGGAGAGACCCGGAAGTTGGCGCTTCATGCGACCACCTCCGGATTGGGCCGTGCGTAGCTATTGAGGTGACACAGGAGTGCGTTGCGGTCCTTCGCCGCGGCGTCGGCCAGCTGCTGCACAAAGCTCTCGACCTGCTCGCGTGTGGCGTCCTTCAGTGCCTTGGTGCCGCAGAAATCCACCGCATATGCCTTGACCAATTCGGGATCGAGTTTGTGCTGGCGAATGATCTGGCAGAGCCGGTCCCGCACCTTGTGACCCGAACCGTTGCCGTTTGCCTTGCCATTCGAGGGCGGGCCTGATGTCGGGCCGATCGGCCCGGAGTAGGATCCGATCTCGTCGAGCGAGCAGATCCCGATGCCATAAGCCTTGCGAAGCGCTCGGTTGACCGCACGCGTCTCGGCCATGCGCATCTCGGCACCGCGGACCCGAAGTGACACGTTCGAAGGGTCGGCATCGCCATAGCCGACGAAACCGGCAGGATCTTTTGACGGATAAACCGTCGCCTTCATCACAAACCGATTCGCAGCGGGGTCACAGAGCGAGTCAACCGCTTCCACATGGATGCCGCGACACCTCCTGCGACGGGCCAGGCGAAGCAGACCTGTATGGGTGACGTACCAATTCCCGTCGATAAATTGAAGATCTCCCGATCGAAGCGAAAATTGCGCCTCGCTCAAAGCATTCAACGTGTCGCGCAAACGTGCGTCTAAGAGCTTGCCAAGAATTCGCCTTGCGGCGCGCAAGTTTACTTGCGTAAGTGTCTTGCGGTGTGGAGGGCGGGTCTGGCCGGTAACAATGTCTTTCGCTTGGCTCACGGTTTGCTCCTCAGCAACAGCCATCATCATATACCACAATTGATAACCTAGTCAAACTTCGTTATCACAGTTTTCTTAGCTTGTTTGGCTTGCCAAGTACGGCTATATTGCGGTTGTGCCGAAGACAGATTTCCTTGCGTTTCGGGTGAGCCCAGACCTTAAGCGAGACATTCAGCGCATCGCTGACGACGAGCAACGCAACATCTCCCAAATCTGCGAGATGTTGTTGAACGAAGGTGTCGAAGCTTATAAGAAGGAGGGGGCCAAGTTCATGCAGCGCCTGGTCGCGAAGCAAAAAACACGCTCGAAGTGAACATTCTTACGGACGATGGCTAGCCAACCGCGGCTCCAGCCGGCGGGGGGTCGGCGTCCTCACCTTTAGCAGTCTATGTGGGCAGCACTCACCGCCGCCGCTGCCTAACGCATCGCAATCAGGGCAGGCCGGCCGCCGCAGTGTCATGGCCCTGCACCGCGCAGTTAAGACCAATGAGCAGGAGCCCGGTGCAAGAAACCAGCCAGTGGATCTTAGAGGGAATTCTCCCACCAGCAGCGACCTGCTTAATCGGTTCGCAGCACTTTCCCCAGACCGGTAGGCGCGGCGCGGTCATTTCACGGATCATTCAACGTCTAGGCGCTCTTTACGGCCGCCGGCACATATCCCGATCGGCCGTCGTCATTCTTCCATCGCCGTGCGTAGACATCTTCTCTCCCGCGAAACAAGCTTCGAAACAGCGCGATTCTTTTTCTGGCACGCTCCTCCTTGTCCACCGGTGGTGCCGTCTCGACGGTTTTGGTTAGAGGCCGATTCTCTGGCGCAAGTTGCGGAATCGGAATGCTGTGAACCGCCAGTAGCCGCCGCAGGCGAGCGTTTTCCCCACGGGGGCGAATATTTTCCTGCTCTGGAGGCTCGAATGGAAGAGATTCAGAACCCTTCTCGGTCATACCGCGATCACCGCTCTGTACGACGTTTCAGCACTTCTTGGAGATACTCCTGTACGCCCGCAAACACCGCGGCAATATCAGTTGGGAGCCCGCATTCTTCCACCAGGGCTTGAAACGGGATCTGCCAATCCGCTGGCGGCGGAACCAAACTCCTCGGCAAATCGTGTGTTCCTCTTCTCTCAAACGTCAGACGCAAGGCATCCAGGATTCTCTGTTTATCCATGCCTCCTGATCTGATCAGGAGAGCCAGGTCCACCAAGTCCTTCACTCTGCTGTTCGCAGCATTCCGCGGAAGCGTGTAGGCATGAATCTTTTCAGCGAACTGCTGCTCGCGAGCGATCATCCGGACGCGCGCCGATTCGATGCCAGCGAATCCCAGCCAGTCCCGGCAGATGATTGTTTCCAGCGGCTGCATAACCACGTCACCAATGCCGACATCCAGGTGGAATCGGGCAAAGATCCGTTCGTCCATTCGAGCTTCGACAGGATAGCGAGCCCCGCCGTACGGCGCGGCGGTCAAGTCGATGACAGGCGGTCCGATCGCGTACTCGAACCAGTCACCAAGAGGGATGTCAGCCACGCTCTGCAGCATCCCGCGTACAACCTGGTTCGTGTCACCACCCGCCGATGTTGCCGCCCCACTCGCTGCAATGTCAGGTCGATGTCCACCGTTGATCGAGCAGACTTGAAGCGCAGCTCCAGCGCATAACCACCCTTCAAAACCCAGGGCGCTGGTTCTTCCCGGAACAGCCTTGCCAGCAGACGGTCGAATGATACCTGTCGCCGGAGGCGGTTGAGATCGATCTGATCAGTAAGAGAGGCCCTCTTCAGGCGTTCTTCAAGAGCCCTTCGGAATGCTCCCGCCGTCGCATATGTCTTGGGTGACGGCATCATGCAGCTCGCCGCAGCACTTCCTCTACGATTTTGCGCGCAGGTCCGCTCATTTGCGTGTTCCGAATCTGTTGGCGAGTGATCAGACCACGGTCGACAGCCTGCCTTAGCGCCTGGCGGATGAAGTTCCGCTCGACCGTGCCGGCCTCGATCAGGTCAAGAATCGTCCGCAGAGGGCGAGTAAACTTGAAGCCCTGCGCCGTCTGTACGTCGCTCTCGGACAGGTCGGCATAATGAAGTACGAGGATGCCGGGAATATCGCTGTTGCGCCGGAAATCTGTCGGAACGGTCATGTGGAGCTTCGCCGGATTCAGGTCTGACAGATCGTAGAGGCTGAGCGCCGTGTGGTGGCTGTACGCACCCTCGACTTCCTCGTTCCGGTTCCGGGACCACAGTGCCCAAAGAACTAGGTCGGGCCGATCAGCCGCCGGAAACAGAGCGAGCCGGTAGATACCCCGGTGCTCGCGGATCCAGTTTCCGACCTGCACATGATAGGGGTGCGTGTTTTCGGCGAATCCGGCCGCCTTAGCCTGCTTGGCGGTGAAGAAACCTTGCTGCTGCTCAGCAAACTCGAAGAGCTGCCGCGAGGCTTCACGATGAGATTGGGCCATAACACAATACTACAACTTTCTTGACGTTAAATCAACCGCAGGTGATTGGGATTCTGGCTTCCGTTGTGGGAGGCGAAATGGCACTGGCGCCTAGAATCACCGCCGCAAGAAGTAGACACGATCCGTCCAGTCCCATCGCCCGGTTTCCTTGAACAAGTGGATCAGCGCCCGCACTAGGCCTCCAACGTCTGCGAGAGAGATTGTCTTTTCGTCGACGAAGATTACCCCGCCATGCCTTCGTCCTTCTTCTGCCCACGTCTTGAGCAGCGGCGGAATTGTCCTACGGTCGTAGGTAACAAGCGTCAATCGTTCGATGGCACCTTTCAACAGGCAAGAGGAATCTTCCTGTCCGAGGAAGCTACCGTTCTCCCATTCCGCCATCCAATGCACTACCAGCGAACGGTGCCGACGTTTAAGACCATCTGCCACCTCGGGCGAGATATGCTCATCCAGAAGAAGCTTGAGCATCTCAGCCCCTCGGCGGCCTAATGGAAACGAATTCGGTCGCCTGGGGCAGCATGCGTTTTAGCATCTGGAAATCTGCAGCATCGTTTTCGGCTGTGGCTTCCTCGATCTCTTCCCAGAAGGCTCCCGCATAGTTAACCGCCGCCCGGACTTTCGCCTCCGGCCAGCTCAGGTGCTTGGCAACAGCCGGTATATCCCCCTTATAGCTCCGGACCAGCAACATGATCTCCCAAACTGCGAGCGTGCTGCCTTGCATGTAGGCTTGTCGGCCGGCGGATGAATCGCGAAAGTCGATGAACGCAATTCTGACCGTCTTAAGCCCTCCTCGACCAGGCGGGCACTGGCGTCGCTTGGGGTCCATCCGTGTCGACTCGCCATGCGCCTTAGACGCTTGCCGGCCTCCACGGATAGTCGCATGCTGAGAACCGTTGAGCGGGGTGCCTTCATCGATGTTCACCTCGGCTGTAACTGTTGTAACTATTGTACGCATTCCCAGTTAAAGCCTACAGCTCGTACGCCATATACGGATATGCAAGTCAAGAGACTTTGTTCCCGATGACAGGCAGATCCACGGTCGATTTGACCGCGATCCGTGCTCGAATCAGGAAGCTCCGCGGGGCGATGCTTCAAGAAGAACTTGCCGCCCACCTTGACGTCAGCCAAGGACATCTTTCAGAGATTGAACGAGGAAAGATTGCCCCCAGTCTGGAGATGCTCATCTTACTTTCGGCAAGATGCCACAAAACGATCGATTGGATATTATAGGGAGATAGGAGCTAAGTTGCAGGTCCGCAGAAGCTACGCTTAGCGGAGCCGGAGAGGATTCGGGTTCAGTTGTTACGAGAGCAAGCGGACGCGAGCTCCCTGCGATCGCAATATAGACACCGCCTCGGAGTCGAAGGAGACAAACTCATCTGCCCCCAGCCAGTCCCCCTCATAAGCGATTACACCATCCGCAAAGTCTCCACCCGCATCGAGTACGGATAAGCCGGCATCTATCGCTGGTCGGTTCACAACGACATTAGCGCTCTTCATTAGGCGACGAATAGCATCGGAGATCTCAGGAACAGATTTCTTATAGCCTCGACGCAGCACCCACACAAACTCACAAAGAGCTGGAACAGGAATAGCAACCAGCTCTGCCTGCTGCAAGAGCTTCGCCGCCTGCCGGGCCTGATCAGGGTCGTCTTGCACAGCGGCTCTGATCAATATGTTCGTATCAGCGGGGATTTTCATTTTGCTTTTGCCCATCCCTGTGCCACGATCTCGTTCATCTCGTCAATCGTGAGTTTGGTCCCTTTCTTGCGTGACAGGCAGCCAATGAAATCGGCAATCCTGCCATCCTGTGCAGCGGCTCTCACAACGATCCGGCCATCAGGCAGCTTGTCGGCCTCCACTTTCTCTCCTGGACTGACGCCGAGATGCTTGAGCAAGTCCTGCTTCAGTGTGACCTGGCCTTTTGCCGTAATCGTAAGCGTGGTCATGAGATTGGCTCCTACTAAGCACCAGCAATGCCATTGTAAGGCATGAGTGCCTTACCCACAAGCGTAGGGAGCGTACTTTGCGGCGTGATAGTGGCCGAAGCGCAGGGCAACGCCCGTTCCGCCGGCAAGGTAAAAGCGGTCAAGCACGTTCGTCTCCCGGAGGCAGCCGAGCGCGGCTTCGGTTGCATCGGAAATCACCTCGCGATGCCACTCGTTGCCTTGATCATTCATAAGGAGAGCTCTTTCTGTGAAGGCGGCTAGCGCCCGAGCTGAAGCGCTGCCACCTCGCGGAAAGGAACGCCAAACACCAGAGCCCAGAAGTTAGCCGATTTGCGTGAGAGCCGGCGTTCTGTCCGAAGGACTCTCAGAATTTCAGATTCAGGGAACGTCTTCCGCAACCACGCCAGCGCCTCTTCATCGCCGTATTCCAACACACGGAAAATCGTGTAGTCAGGATAGTCTTCGGGTTTAAAGTTATCGCGGTTTGTGTCCCAGAAAAGACTCAGTAACTGGCTGGGAATCATACGGTTATCAGTATAGGCCGCGAGTGAGCCACGTCAAGCTGACGCGGCCACAGCGGCGGTACGTGTAGGTTCTACCGACCTGGCGCGCCTTCCATAGCTGCCTCGAAGTGCAGACTTTGCAGAGCCCGCGAAATCGTTGCCACCGCTAGGTCGGAAAATCCGCTGTGCAGCGGGAAACTCCTCAAATTCTGCAACAGCCTTGGTAATCACTTAACGTCAACGGTTGGGTAACGTTTTCGCATGCGTGCCTGCATGGCATGTAGCGCACAGCGTAACGCTCTGATGCCGTTAGCGAGCGCAGATGCTGTCCGCGCTACAATGTAGCATGTGCTACAATACAGCATTGGTTGTGCTACAGAGGTGAATCCTTGACGAGTGCGAATAGAAAAAAACAGACGGTGCGGGCAATTCAAATGAGCGGCATGGCCAACCCCATCCAGAAAGCCCTCAAAAAAGTCCCGGATCGATTTCTTGATGCGCTGACAATCGCTAAAGAGACCGGCCTTTTGCAAGGGTCCCGTACAAAGCTCGTGCGGGGTCGCATGCCGAAGGCTCTCGTGGCCAGAGCCAAGGCACGAACCGGGGTTCAATCCGATACCAAGCTAATTGAAGTTGCGTTGGCTACGCTCGCGGTTGCCGACGAATATCCGGCGTGGCTGCTGGCACAGCGTGGAACGGTTAGCGGAGATCTCGATCTTGAGTTCTAGTCTGCAGCGGGCGCTCCGGCGTCTCAAACCCGAGAAGCGGTGCGAATTCCTAAAGCCTAGAAGTCTTAGGGATCTTCCTTTATTTGGTCATGCTACCGAGACGGCGCCAAAACTGCTCTATGACACCACGGTTTACATCGACATCTTGCAGGGCCGATTTCCAGAAGAGGCGGCTGCCCTGCTCCGCGCTGCCGATGCGTGGCACTCGACCGTAACGGAAGCAGAGCTCGTCGCGCCATGTGGATTCTTGAAGCCTGACCATCCTCACACAGCGATGGCTGTGAAGCAGATCATTGCGACCATCGAACGAAGGCCCGCACATCGGACCATCGCTCCCGATCGAGAGATTTGGATTGAGGCCGGGATCTTGTCCGGAATCTTGGCTCGCCTGCAAAACTACGCGCCTGTGGATCGGCGCCGGGTAATGAACGATGCTTTGCTGTTTGCGACAGCAAGGAAGCATGGCCTTACCGTACTGACGCGAAACGTGACCGATTTTGACCTGCTCCAGCAGCTCGATCCGCCCGTTCGGGTGCTTTTCTACGCTCTGCAATAACTCTAGTAATCACCTGACGTAAATTATCGCGTCACGATTTGCATGCATGCCCGCGTGGCATTCAGCGCACAGCGTAATCAGGTTCTGTTCCTCATCACCACCCGAGTGGCTGCGAAATTTGAGGTGGTGTACCCGCAGATTTTGCATGCTGCCGCAAAGCTGACACCGCCAACCGTCGCGCTGTAGCACCCGCCGATGCACACTTGACTGCGATCGGCCCCTTCGTCGAGTGCGGCTAGAAATTGCCGAGCCTCGTGTTCAGACAAGCCCCTACAAACTGCTGATCGAGGTGGCTCGGCTACTCTACCGGTCGTGGACATACTGTCGTGCGGTGATCACCTAACGATCGTGTCGAACCAAAATGGCTGGTACAGTGCTCGAACCCAAGACGGCAGGGAAGGTTTTGTCAACGACACATTCGTGACCGCAAAGTCGTCCCTCACCGGCTAAAGCCGCAATGATTTTTGCTGTATTTACGGGACGGCCCGAAGGCCGTGCCCTTCAAGTCCAGCTTAATCAGAACTTTCCCAGATTGGGCCCTCCCACCCTTACTTTCCCAACTTATCCTGATGCGATTGGAGCACACCTGCAACGGTCTGTGCGATCAGCTTGTGGCCGGACTGGCTGGGATGCACGTCGCAGCTAGGCGGGTTGGTCTGCGGGTTGGCGGCGTTCAGCAATCCGGCAACACAAGTGTTACCCATGGCGAACGGGTTCGAAACCGCGGCTTGGAATGCGGAAAAGACGTCGGCGACAACCGCGCCATAGGCGGGTGCCGGCGCGGTAATCGCCTGGTTCAATCCAACCGTCAGCGCGGTCTCAAAATCGTTCGAGTAATCGAGCGAGTAGTAGTTCACGATAACGATGGTACCGGTGTACCCTGTGGCGCGCAGGCCAGCGAGGGTGGTCTGCATGTGCGCTTCGGCCAGAGCGTATACCTGCGGCGCGCCGTTCTGGATGCAGGTCGGGTCGTAATTGCACTGCTGCTCCAGCAGAAACAGGTCGTCAGCGCCGAGCATGATTGTGACGAGCGCAGTGTCGGGGTGAGTTTGTAGGAATCCTTTGGCGAAGGTGAATTGGGTGGAGAACGCAGAGCCGTACACCACGTGCAGGGGAAACATTCTGCGATATTGATGGCATCCGTTATCGGGTGCGGTCGGCGAGAGGAAGCTGCCGGTGGTCTCGCCCGGACAGCTGGCGTTCACGTCGACCAGACTCAAACCTAAGCTGGCCCAATCGGGATAGCCTACGAAGTTTATGGGGTTGTAATACTCGTATGCTGCCTGCTCGATAAAGCCGAAGGGCACACTGTCACCGAGGGCGAGATAGTCGAGGGCATTGCTGGAGCGGTCCCTGGCGGACGCGGACCCGAGGGCGAACAGCGCAATGATCGCGATGGCCCTGGAAAGGGTGCCTAGTTTCATTACAGCCTCCTGCGAGATTTCGTTGGGAAGCATACCAGAAGCGCAGCCGGGGGTCGCTGCCGAGGTGCACTCGGGCTTTGACGTGCCGGCAGAAAACAGGGTTCCCAAGGTTACCTTCCGTAGCGGACGGCCGAATCTTGCTGGGCACCGCCTGAGACTCCTCGAATCTCAGCAGAGGCATCGGAAGACCTAGAAGCCTCAGCGTTCAAGTTTCCCGCTATTAGCACACGTGCTGCAGGGTACTGGGAGCGGGTTGCCGAGTTCTCGTCGAACGCAAGGCGGATACGCGACAAGAACGCCCCTGCGGCTGCCTCACCGCGGCTCGATCACCTTCAGCCCTCGTATTTGGGCAAAGTGACGTTTGTTGAATGTGGCTACATCACTGCCGCGTTCTAGAGCCGTCGCTGCGACGATGAGGTCATAGAAGCCAATCATTTTGCCGGAGGACTCCAATGCAGCCCAAATGCGCGCATGTTCATACGCCGTCTGCTCGGTATAGGCAATGATTGGCAACGCCTCCAAAACAGTGCGCAGATAATGCTCGCGCTTGGTCTTGTGTGATCCTGCAGCCCGTTCCACTCCATGCCAAAGTTCCGCAACGGTGATGGCCGCGATTTCAAATCGATCATTCGGGCGTGACGCCACCCAGCTCTGGAGGTCGAAGGTCCCTCTTTCGCCGCGAATGACAACGTCAGCGTCAAGAATTATCGCCATTTGTCACTCGGAGCTTTGAGCTTTTTTTTAGCGGCCCGCAAATCGCGACGCCACGCCCTGGCTTCGTCCTCGGACAACTGGGTTTTGCCCAAAGCCAGGGCCAAGTCCTGGCCGGAACAGATTTTCCCATCATCCGGCACCAGTCGGGCTACCGGAGAGCCATTCCTGAGCAGTACAAATGTGACGTGTTGATAGTAGGCGCGGTTGACGCAATCGGCAAAATTGCGCGCAGCCTGCGTCACGCTAATGGCGGTTGTTTTCATACAATAAGATTATCAGATTTTCTGTAAGATGCTATGCGCAGCTCGGCTTACACTCCACCTTCGCACGCTCACCGGCAGAATTCTTGCCCAAGAGGATTACAAATTAGACTTGCCTGAACAGGGGATGACGGGGGAGAACATCTACGTTCCGGAGCGCCCTCCGTTGGCCGCTTTTGAAGTGATTACCGAGCCGCAGCCGTCACCACCCCGAGTTCCTCCAAGAATGCCGGAAATAGTTAACTGCTGCCCGAAACCTCCGCGTCAGACGCCGGGCTGAGAGAAACTGCACACACCCGGAAGGTTTGCGGGGCCAGCGCGTACAGCGCACTTAGTTTCGCTTAGTTGTAGCAACTCCCCCAAAAAAAGATTTGCTAGCATGTAAGTTTTTCGCCTCGCTTTTCTTACAATTAAGTCAAACGATAAAGGCGATCAGGAGGGGCCGCCTTGAACACCACAGCGAGGCCGAACGCAAGTAGCGCGTCGAATGGGACGAGCATCTGCATAAGCACCGGAGAACACTTCCCAGATGGGTCGGTGATCGAAATGATCTCTGGTCCTCCTGGATCGGAGAAGCCACATCTATTGCTGTGGGACGGTAGCGCTGCGACGGTCGGGCCCCGCGTCGAACACGGCGGCCGCGGTTACGAAGCGCCAGCACTAGATCCCTCTCTGCAACGCGCCATGCGCCTCCCGGGCGGGTGCAGCACCTACCGTTCGGCTCGAGAGCTATTTACCCAGATCCGCGATTTGTTTCCGCACTACTTGGGTCTGCCGGAATCGGACTCAGGGCTGGTCGCTTGTTTTGTGATCAGGCTTCCCCTACGTCATAGCCAGGTGGACGGAGTGATCATCGCGATGGGCTCGCTTTCCGCCCCCTCGAGTATTCCAGAGCGCACCAACGTACCGGTCGAGCTTGTCCTGTGGGACGAATGGGAAAACGAATTTTGCTTCAATTTCGAAGCTCAGTTGAGCCGCACGCTGAAGGTCGTGCGCGAACGGAGAGAACAAGCGAATCGCCCAGCTTGCCACGGGCGAGAGCCGCTCTTCAAGCGCGAGGACGGACAAGTTGGAAATCAGGTCTATGTCTCGCTGGAGGAGGCGATCGAGGAGGCGATCGAGCAGGCGCACGCCAGCCATGAGCAGGACGCAACTGGCGATTCCAGAACGCCCACAACTAAATAATGAGGAGGCCGTCTGGGCTACGTCACGGGCAGTGGCAGGATATCCAGCTCACGATCATTGGGGCTGACCACGCAGAGTACTCGACGTCCATCACTCTTTGGACGGAACGGCTTTACTCTCGGATGAAGATCGTGAGGCCGCGGGCAAGCATCTTCGGCAAAGGACTGGAAGGAGAGACGATGCTTGCGCGACATGTTACCGGCACCGTGCCGCGGCCGACGGGTCAACCGCCGGCTGACGCAGACCACCACACAGAGGTATGAGGTGCTGAGAGTAAATTGCGTTCTGCAATCACAGACGAATGGAAGGTAAGGCTTTGATCGACAAGTCAGTATGGCTTGTGCTAGGGATCGACGGCAGCTAGAAAAATCAAGGCCCCGAGGGGCAGGACATTGATCGGCGATTAAGCACACCGAAAGGTTTAATCAGCGATTGATTGTCCGTGTGGTTCCTTGACAACTAAATCACGGAAGGGCAACACCGCGATGCCACCGGCTCCCAAGCCGCAACGTCGCCCGCGGAGTCAGAACGCATTCGGTAACCCCGCCGATCGCGGTCTTCGATTTCGCGGGCGCGCAGGCGTTTTAGGTGTTCGCGAAGCGCCTCCCGGATCAGAGAAGAGCGGTTAACGCGGGCACGCTTGGCAGCCCCATTAGTTGCCCGAAGCCACTCCGAATCCAACACCACCTGAATGGTTTCCATATTGTGGAAGATACTCAGCAGTCAAACCAACGGTCAAGGTCGCCAGCCGCTAGCAAGATCTCGCGGACGAAATGGCATGGGCATGTTTTATGTGTCGGCATCGCGTTGATTTGCTCGCGACCCAATTCGACACAACGCAGTGTCACTTGGCACTATTGAGGTCTGCCACGAAGCGCTCGACGTCGAGGGCCTCCACGCCGGGCGCAAGGGCGGCGGTGGTCAGCTCGGATCGAGACTTTCGGTGAACCACGATTAGCCGCGCCGACTGATCGGGCAACGATCGCCGCAGGGAGAGCAGCGGAGATGCCATGGCGGGCCGCACGGTCTTCGTGGCTTTGGCTTCCACCAACGACAGCCTGCCCTGGGGCCCGGGCACGAGGAAGTCGACTTCCAGTCCTTGCTGATCGCGGAAATAGTAAAGCTCTTTGCGCATTCCCCGATTGCTCTGACTCTTGAGGATCTCCGCCGCGACGAAGCCCTCGAACAGGGCCCCGAGGAAGGGGGAGCGCTCCAGTTCAGCGGCTGAGCTCAAGCCGAGCAGGTAGCAGGCAAGGCCGGAGTCGCCCCAGTAGACTTTCGGCGACTTGATGAGTCGCCTTCCGAAGTTCTCGAAATAGGGAGCCACCAGAATGATCTGGCCAGTCGCTTCCAGGACTTGTAGCCACTCGCCAATGGTGGGAACGGAGACGCCAAGGGGAGCGGCCAGGTCGGTCTTGTTCAGGACTTGACCATGGCGACTGGCCACCAGCGCAAGGAATCGGCGGAAGGTTACCAGATCACGTACGTTGGTAATCGCCCGCACGTCGCGTTCGAGATAAGTCTGCAGGTAGGAGGCGAACCAAAGGTTGCGATGTTTCGGTCGGGCGAGAACTTCAGGAAAACCTCCGTGCAGGAGATTCACTTTCGAGGTTTCCGCGAGGCTGAAGGGCAGGAGCTGGAGGATGGCAGCGCGGCCGGCCATCGATTCCGAGATGCCGCGCATGAGCGGAGCTTCCTGCGAACCGGTGAACAGCCACTGACCCATGCGGCGCGGTCCTAGGTCGACGCGAGTGCGGACGTAGTCGAGTAACTCCGGTGTATTTTGGATCTCGTCAAACACGACTGGCGGGCGCAACTCGTCAAGAAAGCCTCGCGGATCGGTACGTACTCGGGCTCGAATGTCCGGGTCTTCCAGCAGCACGTAGCGGGCGTTGGGAAACAATCTGCGCAGGAGGGTAGTTTTCCCCGCACGCCGTGGCCCGGTGACCACAACTGCGGGGAAATGTTGCGTTGCCTGCCGCAGAACTCGGGCCAAGGTTCTTGGGATGTAATGCACGTGATAAATATAAACTACAATCTTAAATTACTCAACACTACGGGCATTTACTCTACTTTCCCACAAGCATCCGAGTGCTTCGAGATACGATCAGCCGAGGTCGGATTAAGGCGATTTTACAAAACGAAGCCAATAGCTACTTTTGTTTTCAACGTACATAGAAAGCGAGGTGACAGTCATCCTGGGGCCGAAACCAAACTAGGCGGGCATGTGGGTAGATGACAACCTCATGGGACTTACTAGTCCGATCGAGGCGGGAAGCCGAGTGAAATGATCCCTTCGCTGCGCGAGTACACCGCCCACGCAGGAATCGACTACTCATTCATCCCCGCCTCGTAGTGTCCTTGGATAGCCATGAGCTGATCGTGAGTTCCAGATTCGACGATCTGGCCATCGGCCATAACGTGGATCTGGTCGGCGAGGCGGGCGGCGGCGAAACGATGTGTGATCATGATGACGGTGCGGCCCCGCGCCAGCGTGCGAAAGCGGCTGAGCCAATCGGCTTCGGCCCAGGGATCCATGGCGCTGGTGGGCTCGTCGAGGATGAGGATGGGCGCCTGACGCAGAAATGCCCGCGCCAAGGCGATGCGTTGCCACTCTCCAACGCTGAGCTCCGCGCCGTCGGCAAACCAGCGGCCCAGCAGCTGATCGTATCCGCCGGGAAGCTGGCTTAGCACGGAGTCTGCACCTGCTTCGACTGCGGCTTTCAGAATTGCCTGATCCGAATCGTTCGATGGCAGGCCGAGATCACCGAGCGCGATGTTCTGCTTGGCGGTTGCGTTGTAGTGGACGGGTTGCTGAAACAAGACGGTGATGGAACGGCGAACGTCAGCGAGGGAAAAGTTGCGCAGGTCGACGCCGTTGAGTTCGACTGCGCCAGCGTCGGGATCGTAGAAGCGGCACAGCAGCTTCAGCAGCGTACTCTTCCCTGCTCCGTTGGGACCGACAATCGCGGCGATCGATCCGGCGGGCACGGTCAGGTTGAAGTCTTTGAGCGCGTCATGCTGCGTGCCGGGATAGCGAAACGACACACCGCGAAATCTGATCTCGACACCTGTCGCCTGCGGCAGCGCGACTGGTGATCGAGGATCCGCGACCTTCGGCTGCAACGCCAGAAACTCAAACAGGCCGCCGAGGAAAAGCGTGCTGGCATAGATCTGTCCGACGTTGCTGAGCAGCGCATTCATCAGGCCCAGGCCTTGCTGGAAGGCTTGGTAGAACATTGCCAAGTCGCCGGGTGAGACCAGCCCTTGGATCGCCTTCCATCCCATCCAGCCGATCGCGGCGGCACTCGACGCCAGTGCGAAGAGCGCGGCCCAGAGTTCGGCGAACGACTGCTGCCGTACGATTCCGAATTGCTCAGCCCGCAGCTTCTGCCGCAAACCGCGATACGCCGTCTCGAAGTAATCGCCGAGTGCGAAGAGGCGCAGTTCCGCAGCGGCATCACGCGCGGTCAGAAGCCAATCGTAATAGCGGGCTTTGCGCTCCTCCGGCGTGGCTCGCACCACCCACTGGTGCTGGCGGACGGCCGAAGTCAGGACCACATACAAGGCCGGCAAGGTTCCGAGCAAGAGAACAGCGATAGCCCAAACTCCGAAGCGAAGGATGACGACTGCCATCGCGACAAGTGTGACGGCGTTTTGCAACAAGCTGCCGAGATTCTCGATGAGCAACGTCGGCCGGTATTGCGCCTCCTCGCGAGCGCGATGCAGATGATCAAAGAAATCCGGCGAGTCGTAGAACGCCAGGTCAGCGGCGATTGACTGACGATGCACCAGAGTCGTGATGTAGTCCTGAACAATGCCGGCCTGGACCTCGCGAACCCACCTGGTAATGCTCTTCAGGATCTCGGTGAGCAGCAGCACAACGGCGATCAGCACCGCCGGAACCAGCGCGGGACGAAGAGCGTCGAGACCGCCGCGAACCTTGAAGACCGTGACCAGTCCGTTTACCAGGTTGCGGACGAGATAGACGGTCGCGACGGGAAGCAGGCCCTGGACGAGCAGCAGCGCGGCCCAAGCCGCAGACCAGCCGGGAGCCGCATTCCACACGAGCTTCAGCGCGCGCGGCAGTTCTGCAAACTGAGCTGCCGCCTTGCGCAGCTTGGAAACGAGGACTGAGCTGTCGGTGGACAAGTGTTCTCGAAGTATATCGAGGGGTGAAGGCGGTGCTCTACAGAATTAAGCGGAGGCGGGTCGTCTGGCTCACCGCTGGAACTCCCACCTTTCGCGCTCGTCGCTCGCGATGTACTATTTCCGCATGTCCGAGCTTCCGGTTTTGCCTTCGCACCAACAGTCGCACCAGGAGCTAGTGCTCGTCGGATTTCGCTTGAACGGCGAGCACGACGGTCCGGAGTTTTACACCTTGCTGTCGGTCGGTGGCGACAATGAGCGTCCCATCACGGCAAGCGGACGGCTTCTGTTCTTCACTGATCCCGAACTCGCCGCAAAGGCGCTTGCGCTGGATGCCGAGTTGGCGAAGCTCGCTCCGCCTCCGACGGAAGTGGAAACGTTCTGCGATGTCGCTGAGGCCCTACACCTGATTAACTCGCAAAATGCGGACTCCGACGCTGTGGTACTGGATTGTTTGCTGATGTTCGACGATTTGGTGCGAGCCACCAAGCTGCACATGCCGGACCGCTATCAGGGGCTGTTGACCGAGCTTACTGCGCGCCTCACCGAAGGCAAGCAGTTGGGAAACATCTTTACCAGCCATTTTATTCGCGAGCATGTGGAAGATGCGCTGTTGTGGTGCATCGGGGCGATTGCCGTGAAGTCGCGGATGATCAGCGAGTAGCAGCGGTCAGCTTTGGGGCACTTACTCTGATGTGAAGTAGTCAACCGTAATAGGATTTTCGAAGAGCGAGTAATCGCGAGTCACGACGGTGATGCCGCTGTCGGTAACGTGATACTTCTGGCGGTCGGCCTCGGTGTCGTAGCCGATGACGGTTCCCTCAGGAATGTGAACATCGCGATCGATGATGGCTTTTCGAATGCGGCAATGCCGGCCGACATTCACATGCGAACAAACGATGCTGGTATCGACGTGAGCGTAAGAGTTGACGCGAACATCAGGCGATAGAACGCTGTTCTGCACGATTCCACCCGAGATAATGCACCCCATGGAGACTATGGAATCATGCGCCTCACCGGTGCGTCCCGGATCGTTGAAAACAAATTTGGCCGGCGGATACTGGCGCATGTGGGTGCGAATGGGCCACGCGCCGTCGTACAGGTTGAATACCGGAGCGACCGAGACCAGATCCATATTGGCCTCGTAATAGGCCTCCAAGGTCCCAACGTCACGCCAGTACAGCGCTTCTTTCTTGTTCTCGTCGATAAAGTTGAACGAATAGACCTTGTAGTCGTCGACCATTCGCGGCAGCACGTTGTGTCCAAAATCGTGCCGCGAAGTCGCGTCCTCGGCGTCTTTGAGCAGAGCCGGGATCAGGACATCGGTGTTGAACAGGTAGATGCCCATCGACGCCGATACCATGCGCGGATTGTACGGCGAGCGCAGATCAGTCTCGTGCGGCTTCTCCTGAAATCCCACCACGCGACCGGTGCGATCGATCTCCACCACGCCGAAATGCTTGGTCTCCGCCGGATCGACGAGGATCGTCGCCAGCGTTACATCGGCGCCTGAATCCTTGTGCTGCCGCAGCATCAGGTCGTAGTTCATCTTGTAAATGTGATCGCCAGACAGGATGAGGACATGCCGCGGCTGCTCGGAGCCAATGGAATAAATATTCTGGTAGACCGCGTCGGCAGTTCCCATGTACCAGTTTTCGCTGACCCGCTGCATGGGCGGAAGGATCTCAATAAATTCACCTAGTTCACGCCCAACGATGTTGCCCCAGCCCTCGCGGATATGCCGGTTCAGCGACAGAGCCTTGTACTGGGTAAGAATGAAAACGCGGCGCAGGTCAGAGTTGATGCAGTTGGAAAGAGTGATATCGATGATGCGATACATGCCGCCGAAGGTGACGGCCGGCTTGGCACGATCTCGGGTCAGGGGATAGAGACGTTCCCCCGCTCCCCCTGCCAACAACACTCCCAGGGTATCTCTCATCTGGCGATGTCCCTAATGCGAGTGACGAAACTGGTTCTGTATCTGCGGCCCACATCTAAGGAGCGTCTGATTAAGTCAAAGAGAAGTTCCTCAGCGGCTAAAGCCGCGTTGATTTTCCTGCTTTTTCGGACGGTCTGAAGACCGTCCCCTTCAAAAAGCGGACTTAATCAGTGTCTCCCTAAGAGTCGCATCTTAGCACACGCTTTTATTTGGCGGCTGTGACCGACCACGCCTTGCCCGCCATCTTCAATCGCTGTCTTCAGGGCTGATGCGGAGCGACTTCAGAAATTTCCGATCCTCCGACGTCATTTTGAAATTTGCTGAAGTACGACGAACTGCGAGCTGCCGTTCCTCCTGCTCCTCACCCTCTTCGGCCTCATTGAATCCGATGGTCGCCTCCAACACAACAAAGACGTCGTATCCGCCGGCCTTGATGCGCGAGATCACCTCAGCGATCTGCTCGGAATCAGACAGCGAATTATTGATCGCGTCCCCCAACTCCTTGATCATGCTTTTTAGTCGCTTGTCCACAATGTCACCTTTCGCGGGTCGCTATAACAAATGTTCGCACAACTCCCTTCGTCCTCAAAGCCACTTAAGCCTCAGGAACCCGCGTCTGTAACTCATTGGATGCTGTCTCGGTGGGGCGAGTTTTGCCAACTTTTTCCCTCGCAACGGTTCAAACCACGCGTGTAATTCTGGCTGCTAGAATAATCAGGAACATTCTTAGCGACGTACTACGAGAGGTTGAGCTTGCCATCCCGCGATTTGGGCACCCAAGGCCGCGCATTCCTGCGAGTGGCCGGACGAAAAACCGGTGAAAATCGTTGGGTTCGAGCGTTTTACCGAGCTGGAACCGTCACCCTGCGCAGCGTCACCCGCGTGATGCACATACTGTGGCTGGAGGTTACAGGCCTGTTTTTCCTGGTGCTGGCATTCGTCGGCGGCGCAGCTGCAGTGCGCGAATCGCATCGCCGCGCGCTGGGCACAGGTTCGACAGGCAAGATGCTATTGGCCACCGGCTTTGCGCTGCTGTTTGCGTATTTCAGCGTGACCTCGTTTTGGCGGTCGCGGCGCCGGTAGGCCGGTGCAGAGGTCATCACGAACAGAGGCGGCTGCGGCAACCTGTGTGCTTGTGATGCAGGTCATAGCAGGCTGCTTGAGCCGCCGGTGATAATCAAATCATCTCAGACATCGAGGGCCCGATTCTCATGCCCGAAACAAAGCAAAAGACCGCCGTACTGAAGCCCGCTGGAGCCCAGGAAACCTCGTCGCATATCACGGTTAACCCGCTTTACACCTCATCCGATCTGGAAGGCTCGAACTACGACAGTGATGTCGGTTATCCGGGACAGTTTCCTTATACGCGTGGGGTTCAGGCCACGATGTATCGCGGCCGTCTGTGGACGATGCGGCAGTATGCCGGCATGGGCGATGCCGAGGAATCGAATCACCGCTACAAATATCTTCTGAGCCAGGGCACGACTGGGCTGAGTGTGGCTTTCGATCTTCCCACGCAGATTGGCCTCGACTCCGACAATCCGCTCGCCATGGGCGAGGTGGGAAAAGTTGGCGTCGCGATTGATTCCATCGAGGACATGATGCGCCTGTTCGATGGCATCAACCTGGAGAAGATTTCGACCTCGATGACGATCAATGCCACCGCGGCCATTCTCCTGGCGCTGTATATCGTGACCGGGCGGCGTACCGGGCGCGATGTGAGCAAGCTGGCGGGAACGGTGCAAAACGATGTGCTGAAGGAGTACATCGCGCGCGGCACCTATATTTATCCGCCCGTGCAGGCGATGCGGATCATTACGGACATCTTCTCCTACGCTAACGAGCACGTGCCGGAGTGGAACACCATCTCGATCTCCGGCTATCACATGCGCGAGGCGGGCTGCACCGCTGTGCAGGAAGTGGCATTCACGCTCGCCAACGGCATGACTTATGTGCAGGCCGCGATCGATGCCGGGCTGGATGTCGATAAATTCGCGCCGCGGCTGTCGTTCTTCTTCAACGCGCACAGCAACTTTCTGGAAGAGGTCGCCAAGTTCCGCGCGGCGCGCCGCATGTGGGCTCGCATCATGCGCGACCACTTCGGCGCCAAGAATGCCAAGTCGCAGATGCTGCGCTTCCACACACAGACGGCGGGCTCGACGCTGACGGCGCAGCAGCCGGAGAATAATATTGTTCGCACCGCGCTGCAGGCCATGTCGGCGGTGTTGGGGGGAACGCAGTCGCTGCACACCAACTCGTTCGACGAGGCGTTGGCGTTGCCGACGGAGCAGTCGGCGCGAATCGCTCTGCGAACCCAGCAGATCGTTGCCTACGAATCCGGAGCGGCGCAGACCATTGATCCGCTGGCCGGTTCTTACTACATAGAGTCGCTGACCAATCAGATCGAGTCGAACGCGCTGGGCTATCTGGAAAAAATCGAAGCCATGGGTGGCGTGTTGAAGGCCATCGAGCGCGGCTTCGTGCAGCAGGAGATCCAGAATGCCGCCTACGAATATCAAAAAGCGGTTGACGACAAGCATGCGATCGTGGTCGGCGTGAACTCTTTCGCCCTGGAGCAGGAAAAACCGATTCCGCTATTGCATATGGATGAGACGCTGGAGCGTAAGCAGGTGGAACGCCTGCGGGCGCTGCGAGCCAAGCGCGATCAAGAGAAGTGGGCGGCCGCTGTGAAGCGAGTCGAAGAAACCGCTCGCGGAACCGGCAATCTTATGCCAGTCATTGTCGAGGCGGTCGAAGCCCATGCCACCGTCGGCGAGATCTCCGACGCGATGCGCCACGTTTACGGCGAGTATCGGGAAACCGTGGTGATCTAGCACCTATCCCATAGATCGATTCGTATCAGGGCACGGCTTCAGCCGTGCCGCAACCAGGCCATTCAAGAGCGGGCTTTCAGGCCGGCGTCCCCGGCTTCTTCTTTTTTCTTGTCATCCCGACCGAGGGCTTCAGCCCGACCGAGGGATCTGCGGTTCGAGCCGCGGAGCGGCGACATTTGTGTTAGCCGCGGGCGTAAGCCCGCGGGTAGGTGGGACAAATGCAGAGCCGCGGAGCGGCGGCACGGGGCGCGACACACTCTCTTTAGCCCCTGAGGGCAGATCTACAGGGGCTGAAGCCCGCTATCAGCATGCGTCGTCCGGCACGACTAAAGGAGTCTGCGTGAGAACCCTGTCGTCCCCGGGGGACTCGAAATATTTTTTGCCACTAACCCAGCACTCCGCCTGCGGCTCCGTGCTGGGCTGTGATATGTCGCGCCTGACGGCGCTGGTTGAGTGTTACTCGGCGGTCGCGACTTCCACCGACGAAATTGTAGGGTAGTTCTCACGCAGACACTAAAGGTCGTGCCCTGACACAAACCAACGGGATTTAGAAACAGGTTCCGGTTCCCTTCGGACCTGGTTCTTCTTTGCAAATGAGGCCGGCGCCCGCGAGCGCCGGCCTTTTCTTGAACAACGCAAAGCTCAGTGTTGATAAACGTCCACTCTTGCGTCGGACGCTGGCTGCAAGACGATCCACTTAGTCGGCGAAATCATGTACACCACCGCGGGCGTCTCGCTTCCCTGGCCCTGCATCGTGCCTCTGCCATTTGCAGCCATGCTGTAGCTGGCGACATTCGCCGAAGACTGGCCGAGTCCGCCGCCTCCGCTGGAATCGCTGCTCTCCGTAAACGTGCCGAGTCCGTCTGCGGCACCGACAGCAACGTCGTTGACGGCATTCGGGTAGTCGAGCGGAGCCAGCGATCCTCCCACATAGCTTCCGGCAATCGAAGCATTCGAGAAGGAAGCACTGCTTTGCGGCTCCATGACGCCATAGCTGCAGTCAGCGCCAGTGCTCACGAAGAAGCCTTGGTTCGCGGTGATCAGAAAGCCGGCTGGACAATCACCACTTTGACAGCTGATGGTGACCTCGCCATTGGATGCGACCGAGTACGTGCCCTGCGACGGTTGATCCTGGGTAATGGTTCCGGCGACGTCTTCATCCATCGCGGTGATGCTGAAGTTGCCATTGCCATCGAAGCTGAAGATTCCGGCAACGGATTGATCGAGCTGGTCCGGTTGGTGAATGTCCTGCATATACAGGACGGTTGTGCCATTCAGCGAAGAATTGCCGAGCGAGCCGCTCTGCCCCAACACTGAGCCGACGAGCACGGGACTTGCTCCGCCCGAAATCGAGAAGGGACCGCTGGAACCGCCTCCTTGCTGGACCGGGTCAGCTTGTTCCATCACTAGCTCACCAGTTCGAAACTACATAAATAACCTCGTTGTTGGCGCCATTTTCATTTTCGATCGTTGCCGTCGCGCGCCCGGTTTGCGGGTCGACGGTAGACAACGTGCCGGTAAAGGTGCAGGTCTGATAATCGCCGCCATCGTTGGTATCGCATGATCCGTTCGAGATGTTTCCGGTGGCCGCGGTGAATACTCCTGCCTCGACAAAACGTTCCCCGAACGCTCCGGCCCCGCTGAGACCGAATGCCCAGTTGCCAGTCAGACTAGCGACCTTGAACGCGCTCGAGTTTGCTTTCCGTAACACGCCGGAGCCGCGACTCCCTTGCCCTGTCGTGTCGTCGAATTCAATCATTCTGCCGTTGCCCGTGGAATCGAGAACAAATGCCAGTGTCATCGGACCCCAGGATTGACCCTGGATGGTCATGGTGTTGAGGCCATTCGCCGTCATCGCATATGTGCCTGTAATCGTGGTAGTCAGAGGCATTCCGGCTACCGAATTGGTGTCCACAATACCGCTGGTGATGTTTCCGTTGCCGTCGGCAATGAAGCTTCCAGCCAGCGTCCACGCGCCGCTGGAGTTGAAACCATTCAGGTAGAACGCGTAGTTCCCATGCATGCTTCCTGAGCCTCCGCCCCCGATGACGGTGAGGGTGAGTTGCGTGCTGGATGTTGCCGGCGGACTTTCGCTATCCGCCACGTGAACCTTAAAGGTCGCGCCGCCCGTCGATATCGGAGTGCCTGAGATTACGCCTGCACTGTTGAGGCTCAAGCCGCTGGGCAAAGTGCCGGAGATCGTCCACGAGTACGGCGTGACTCCGCCAATCGCCGCCAGGGGAGCGGAGTAGAGCACATTGACGGTCGCGTTCGGCAATGACGTGGTCGTGATCGTTACGACGTTGATGGCGATGATCAGTTGCGCAATCGCCGTCTGCTGGCTGGTGCCGCCGGAGTCGGCCACTTGGACAGTAAAGGTTGAGGCGCCGCTCGCGGTCGGCTTCCCCGAGATTACGCCTGCCGGGCTCAAGCTCAATCCGGCCGGCAAGCTGCCGCTGGCGAGACTCCAGGTATAGGGCGACACGCCGCCGGTCGCGGCCAGAGTTGTGCTGTAGTTCACGCCGACCGTGCCGGCAGGCGGAGAAATGCTGGTAACCGCCAACTCGCTCTGAATGGTGATGCTGAAACTTGCGGTCGTGCCGGCGGGCACCGCCTCGGAGTCGATGACCGCGACCGTAAAGCTGACCGTCCCAGCAGCGACAGGTGTGCCCGATATTGTTCCTTTGGTGCTGAGCTTCAATCCCGCCGGCAAGGTGCCGGAGTTAATGCTCCAGACATAGGGAGGGATTCCGCCGGTGGCGGGCAACGAGTAGCTATAAATAGTCCCAACCGTGCCCAAGGGCAAGGTGGATGCAGTTACTGTCAGCGGCCCACTCGCTGGATTCGAGGATGAACCGCAGCCAGTACAAATCACGCACAAGATCAAACCCAGTCCAAGAAGCGGCAAGGCTTTCCATTTCATGGCATCTCTCCCAAAATTTCGCGAATGCTAAGTTCGTTCTCACCTCGAACCACAGGGACTGGGATTGCGGTTATCCCGCAGATGACAGAAGCAGACTTCCGCGCTCTGCGGCGACGGGCGTGCACGCCAGGAATTGCGATGTAAGGGAGGGCCTGCTAAGGCGAGGCTTCGACTCTCAAGCAGAGGTCAAGACTCGATGGGAGAGCTACCGATTGTTATTCTTCCGGGAGGCCGCGAGTCCGGCAAGTAGCTTCGTCACAGGTCTGTGTGTCTTAGGATGAACGTGGCATCGGCTGAAACCGACTCACGAGGAAATAGACACCTGACCTGTAGAGAGTGGGTCGCGGTCTGTGCCGCCGCTACGCGGCTCGGACCGCAGATCCCTCCGCTCGGGCTGAAGCCCTCGGTCGGGATGACAAAGAAAAGAGGGAGCCGCGGGCGCTGGCCTGAAGGCCAGCTCTACCCGAGCTGACTCCGATACAAACGGCGATTTGTGAGAGGTGCTCTAGGCTTTTTTGCGCGCCGGCATCCATCCCGGCTCGCGCACAAACTCTTCCTCCAACCGGCGCAGGCGTGCAGCCATCACTTGCGAGCGGCCCAGGTATCCCACGGGACGCCCCGGATCCTCCCAGCTGCACACTGGCAGGCGTCCCACGTTGGCGCGCAACATTCGCGCCGCCGCGTCGTAGAGGACCTCGTTCGGATAGGTGACAACGGGATTGGGAGAGCCCGCCTCCAGCACAGTTATCTTGCCGGAGGGATCTTTTTCCAGCGCGCCCATAATGTCGGCGCGAGTGATGATCCCCGCCAGCCTTCCATTGGCATCGACGACGAAGACGCCCTGGTGATGAGTGACCGCCGGATCGCGCTTGGTGATGCGCTCGGCCAGTTCAGCGACAGGCATCGTCGCCGGCACCACATCAAAATCCTTCGCCATCGTCTCGCCGACGGTGACCGATTGGAAAACATCGGGCTCGTAGTCCTGATGAATGTGCAGGCCGCGACGCGCGAGTTTTTCCGTCATGATCGAGTTCTTGGCATAGTGCACGGCGATGGCATCGGCAATTACCGTTACCAGCATGAGCGGCAGTACCGAGTTGTAATCGCGCGTGATTTCAAACGCGAAGATGATGAAGGTGAAGGCCGCGCGGGACGCTGCTCCGAAAACAGCTCCCATCGCGACCAGTGCAAAAGCCCCGGGAGCGAGGTTGGCGGCGGGCCAGATCTTATCGACGATCATGGCGAAAGCCGCTCCCATGGCCGCACTGGACATGAACATGGGCGCCAGCAGACCTCCCGACGTGCCCGAGCCAAGCGAGATCGCCAGCGCCGCCGATTTGAAAACCATCACTGCCAGCAAAGCGCCCAGCAGCATCTTCGCGTTGAGGATGTCGGAGATGGTGTCGTACCCGACTCCGAGCACCCGCGGCACAAAGTAGCCAATGATTCCGAGCCCCAGCGCGCCGATTGCGGGCCACCACATGTAGTGAATCGGGAGCTTCTCGAACTGATCTTCCACCCAATACAGCATCTTGCTGAATCCCAGGGCCGCGCCTCCGCAGAGTACGCCGAGAACGAGATAGAACGGCAACGCATGTGGCAAGCCGAAGTCGAGCGCGCCGACTTTGAACATCGGGCCCGGCCCCATCAACCGAAAATGAACGCTGGTCGCCAAGGTGCTGGCGATGACCAATGGAATGAAGGAGCGCGACTTGAACTCGAAGAGCAACAGCTCAATCGCGAGGATGACGCCGGCGATGGGCGTGCTGAAGGTTGCAGCCATGCCGGCCGCTGCGCCGCAAGCCAGCAAGACTTTGCGCTCGGCTGCGGTGGTATGCATCAGCTGGCCTACGAGAGAACCCACCGCGCCGCCAGTCTGAATGATCGGACCTTCTGCGCCGAACGGTCCGCCGGTGCCGATCGCAATGGCCGCCGAGATCGGTTTCAGAATGGCGACTTTGGGCTCGATACGGCTGCGGTTGATCAGCACCGCTTCCATAGCTTCGGGAATGCCGTGGCCACGTATCTTGTCCGACCCGTAACGCGCCATGATGCCGACGATGAGGCCACCGATCACGGGAGTGACGATCACCAGCAGGCCGAGGTGATTATTTCTCGGGCTGACGAATACGAACGACCACCGGTGATAGAAGAAGAGGTTGGTGAACAGGCCGATCAGGTTGTACAGCACATAAGCGATCAGGCCGGCGAGGATTCCGATCGCGCCTGCCAGCAGCGAAACCGTGCCGGTGCGGAACTTCGCATCCTGGGGAACGCCCGCACCGTTGGCAGATTGGGCCGAGCTAAGCGGGTTGAGGCCGTCAACGCCGAGCGTCTCAGTGTGCTGGGCGGTCATTTCGACCTCCTGGCTGCAGCCGTTCTGGGACGGCGGCGAGGCGATCGGTTTGGTTCCCTTGGATGAGTAAGATGCCGCAGGGTCGCTACAAGCGCCGGCGCGGCGGAGCGCAATTCGGCACGCGTGTGCACGGTCAATTCGTCGAGCATGTGCTCGCCGCGAGGCGTGAGCTGCACATAAACCTCGCGCCGGTCCTGCTCTCCGCGGGTGCGCGTGATCAGGCCTTTCTTGACCAGACGGTCGACCAGTTCAACCGCGCTGTGATGCTGGATCTGCAGGTGCTCGGCGAGATATGCGATGCGCGCCGGTTCGTTGTCCGGCTTGCCTTTGACAGCCAGCATCAGCTGATGATGTTGCGGCTCGACAGCGGCTTGGCGTGCGGCTTCTTCGCTAAAGCGTACGAAGCGGCGAATCTGATAACGGAACTCCGCCAGCGCCCGGTAATCGGAGGGCTTCACTTTCTGGTTCTGGCTCATAAGCAGGACGAATACGATTATATCGTATTACGATATGTTTTGGATGCTGCGGCGGGAGATACGACTCATGATGTCGTGGGCCGCGCAGGAGAGTGGCCGTGTCCGCACCACCGGCAAAGGGGATTGTGGCTGCAGAAATACCAAATCGGGAATACCGCCGGATTCGGCCTCAGGAGGCCGCAGGGGCAATTTGCCGTCTCTCAGGGCGAGGGCGTCCGCCGCGTCGAAATTAGACCCTGTGCTCATGGAGCACAACCCGCTTTAGTGCAGTAGGGTGGTCTGCTTTTGTCCGCCTTGGCCGAAACCCGACCCTGAAGGGGGCTCCCAACCGGGTTGCGGATGTCATGTTGCGCTGACCGAGACGCCGACAGGCTGCTGAAAACTCTGGCGCGCGGGTTTTGTGCCGCCGGCTGAAGCCGATTGCAGCGGGAGATAAACGGCTTTCACGCTAGCCTGAAGAGAGTGTGTCGCGGCCCGTGCCGCCGCTCCCGCGGCTAACCGCAGATCCCTCGGTCGGGCTGAAGCCCTCGGTCGGGATGACAGATCATCAAAGGAGCCGGGACGCTGGCCTGAAGGCCAGCACTACCCGAAGCCATGTGCCGCCTGTGAAGCCGGCTCTTGTTACTTGGGGCGAGCTACCCAGCACTCCGCGCCAAATGCAGGCGCTGCGTGCTGGGCTATCTTGTGGCCGTCCCGCGGGGCGGGACTCGGTTTTTTGCCTGTACAATAGGGAGTTTCTTCCGAGTCGAAGGAGTCCTACTTGATTGCTCGCTACACCCGCCCGGAGATGGGCCGCATCTGGAGTGACGAAAATAAGTTCCGCACCTGGCTCGATGTAGAAGTTGCCGCTACCGAAATCTTGGCCGAAGCCGGCATTGTGCCGCAGTCTGCGGCCACCGCTATCCGCGAGAAGGGTGGTTTCGAGGTGGCGCGCATTCATGAGATCGAAGCCGAGGTGAAGCATGACGTCATTGCATTCACTACGGCGGTCGCGGAAAAGGTCGGCCCGGAATCGCGTTGGCTGCACTATGGCCTGACTTCGAACGATGTGGTCGATACGGCCCAGTCGCTGCTGGTGAAGCAGGCATCGGCGATCATCCGCGAAGACCTCCAGAAGCTGAGCGAAGTGCTCAAACGCCGCGCATGGGAGTTCAAGGACACGCCGGCGATCGGGCGGACGCACGGCATTCATGCCGAACCGATCACCTTCGGATTGAAGCTGGCGAACTGGTACTCGGAAATACAGCGCAACATCGAACGCTTTGAAATGGCTTCGGAGCAAATGCGGGTTGGCAAATTGTCCGGCGCAGTTGGTAACGCCGCGCATCTGGAACCGGAGTACGAAGAAGCCATTTGCAAGCGGCTGGGATTGAATGTTGCGGCGGTATCGTCACAGGTGATTCAGCGCGATCGTCATGCGTTTTATGTGGCCACGCTGGCGGTGATTGCGTCGACCCTGGACAAGATCGCGACCGAGATTCGCCACCTGCAGCGCACGGAGGTTCGCGAGGCGGAAGAGTACTTCAGCGAGAAGCAGAAAGGCTCGTCGGCGATGCCGCACAAACGCAATCCGGTGACCTGCGAGCAGATCAGCGGACTAGCTCGCGTGGTGCGGGCGAATGCGCAAGCTGCGCTTGAAAATGTCGCCCTGTGGCACGAGCGCGACATCTCGCACTCCTCGGTGGAGCGCGTGATTCTGCCCGACTCGACGATCCTGGCGGACTACCTGCTCCACAAAACGGCCAACCTGATCGACACGCTGCTGGTTTATCCGAAGCGCATGTTGAAGAACCTGGAATCCACTGGCGGACTGGTGTTCAGCGGACAGCTGCTGCTGGATCTGGTGGAGGCGGGTATGCTGCGCGAAGACGCTTACCGGCTAGTGCAGTCCAACGCCATGCGCGCGTGGAAAGACGATTTGAACTTTCGCGAGCTGATCATGAGCGAGCCCGAAATCACCGCGAAGGTGAAGCGCGAGACGCTGGAGCATGCTTTTGATTTGCAGCGGCCGTTGCGCAATGTGGACAAGATCTTTGGCCGAGTCTTCGGCGAGGATTGAGCGGGCAGAGGTTTTGTGCCGCCGGCTGAAGAGGCTGCTGAAAAAGTCGAAAAGCAGATCCCTCGTCGGACTAAAGTCCTCCTCGTGATGACAAAAACAAAAGACTTGTAACGGCGCAGCTAAAGCTGCGCCCCTTCAAAACACTTCACAATCGACTCTTTCAGCGGTCCGGCTGAAGCCAGCGCGAGCGCGAAATAAATGACTTTATCGGCACGACTGAAGTCGGGCCCTGTTACAAATCTCTCCCCGGGCGTTAGCCTCCGTCAACGACTCCGAGCAATTCCGACATTTCCTCGTAAAGAAAACCTTCCCCGGGACGATAGGGCTGCACCCAGCGGCCATCGATTACAAATTGTGGGATGGCGCGCTTGCCAACTTGCCGTACAACCTCTTGTGCGGCGCCGGGTGTAGTCTCGATGTCGATTTCGCTATAAGGAATGTTGTGTTTCTTGAGAAATGCCTTGGCAGCGCGGCAATCAGGACACCACCACGCTGAATAGACAATCAGATCCATGGAACGATTGTAAGACACTGAATCTGCCGGCGGTCCGTAGTCAAGTTCAAAGCGATTCGCTTGCGAAAATCAACCAGAGACTGCGTTCCTTGCTCTCGACTCGCGCAGCAGGGCCCAATCTGGGCCAACCCGCCCAGTGCAGTTCCCATCCTACTTGCCAGTCCGCGATCGTACCGCTTGCTAAAGTTCGCCGGGAAGCCAGCCGATAAGCAATCAGGCAGCTCCGGAAGATCAAGGGAGCTGCACGTAGGGACACTCCACGGGCCAAGGTCGGACACCGCATGAGCATCTTCCTCGGTATCTCGTTTGCCATGTTACTCGGCATTCCTGCCATGCTGCTGCACGAATGCGGGCACATCTTAGTTGCACTGCTTTGCGGAGTAAAGGTGAAGAAGGTGGGCCTGTCCATGACAGGTCTGTACACGATCAGAGAGCCTGGTCCGAGATGGGCCAATTTGTGCGTCTCGCTGGCCGGTCCACTGGTCAACCTTGTCCTGGCAGTGACCCTGCGCGACGTCCAGCCGTTTTTCGCATGGGTGAATCTGATCGCCTGCCTGTACAACCTGCTGCCAATTCCCAACTCGGACGGCACTCGTGTGCTGGCGCTACTGGGCTACGGCAAGACGGTCGCAGGAGCACAGAAAGCACAGCCGGCGAGGCTGGGGCAGTCTCCGGTAGCCTAAGCCACGGCTTTCCAAGGATTACTACTGCAAGGTCAACACTTTCTGTTCCAGGGTAGTGCCGATCCTACGCTTGCCCGGGACCACGACGACCCTGCGCTGCCAGATCCCGAAATCCTTCTTGCGCAAATTGATGGTGTGTTCCCCTGGCGTAACCACCAGCGTATGAGGGGTTTGGCCGACAAACTCGCCGTCCACAAATATGTCCGCACCGGCTGGAGTTGACCAGATATCCAACTGCGGATCCGGAGGCGGCGGTGGCTTGTTAGGCGTCGCTGCCGGGGCTGGAGGCGGCGTGGCGGACGCCGTGTTCATTGGGTCAGGGGGCTGGTCGGGAACGTTGCAGTTAACGTAATAGACCGACAGCGGAGTCGCGAAGGGCTTTCCTTTCACCACCGGTGTCGAGTCGTTAATGATGTCTGACAGCACCTGTTCCAGCAGCTTGTCGCGGGAAGAGAAGTTTGCCAGATCGCGACGGGATATGACTTTTCCACTCTGATCGAAGGCTCGTATATCCACCGATTTGGGCTTGTCATCTCGTTTCAAGTCAAGCGTATCCGTGGTGGGTGGAGGAGGCATCCCGGCGTAGGCGTAACTCCATGTGCCGCCGTAGCTGCTCACGCCTCCCGGCACGTCCTTGGGCTGACCAGCAGTTGTATAGGTTTGGGCGGACGGCTTCAGGCCTTGGAATGAATTTTCCGTCGTGGAAAAAACCACGATGTAATTGGCCAGGGTGGACGAGGGAATCTGCGAGAAGCAAAGGGTGGGATAACGCTCCCGGCGTCCCTTGGTCTCCAGCCATTTCGCTGTGAACTTGGGGATCGCCGGAACTGGCTGACCACCTTCGGCGACGGCGAAGGAAACGTTTTTCCCGCAAGATCCAGAGGGAGCGGGAGTTTGTCCCCAGAGCAAACCAGCGAATCCAACTAACGAAGCGAGCGCGAGCCAATATTTCATCTTAGATTCCGTGCCGGACACAGCAGCGCAGCTGTCCGGCGAGCCGAAGGAACAAATCTAACGCCTATTGTCACCTTTTGGCATGGAATCATAGCACCATGCTGGCAGCTTTATCCACCAACATTTTTGCTACCTGCACCGGAGAGAAGTAGCCAACCGCCTTTAGTTTCACCTCGCCCCGAATTACCTCCAAAGTGTAGGTATCCAGATGGTCATCAAGGGTCAGGATGATCTTTCCCACGCTAGGGTCAAAAGCGGCAGACAGGTTCGACGGCGTGTCCGCGAGCCTGATGATCACCAGCTCGGCGTTGACTTCGTCGCATTCCAGGACCGGCTCGTCGAGGGCATCATTGATCGCACGCACCAGTTGTTGCAACTCCTGGCGGACTTGCAGCCAAAGTCTGGGCGCCCATACCGTTTTCAGCTTGTCATCCACGGACGCCTTCTCGTCAGCGATCCTGCGGCGTTGGCGGCGTTCCTGGATCTCGTGAGCTTTTACTTGCCCGTACTGTTCAAGGTCACCAAGTGGCATAACAACCTGCAAATCTCGAGGGTCAACCGCAATCTTCTGATTCTTAAGCGACTATACACTTCCCGAATCTGTTCGCGCCCAGCGGCAACTCTGGTGCGACCCCAGGTCGGAAGAGAAAGAATCGACTTAGCTTACACTGGGGCAACTCACCCGCCAAGAAGAAAGGGTGGGCCGTTTCTCGGTGACTGCGGGTAAAGGAGTGCACCAAGAGTAACAATCTCCCAAGTTGCCTATTTGTGTTACAAAGCTGACGGGAGCCTAAATCCGGCGCCGCGGATGATGTCTAGCCGTGCGGGCGTGCGCCACGATTTCCGTGATTAGACTGTACGTGCTCGACCTGGGTCGGTCATTAGGAAAGGTGGTGTGGATGGCAGATGCGATCGTGATTCTGTATGTTTGCGACAAGCCGCAGACGTTAGGAATTCGTTTTATCCTGTCGATTGCCGGCTACTCCGTTCTTATTGCTACCAACAGCAGCTCGGCATTGGAGCAGCTTCGCCGCCATCCCATCGCTCTAGTCCTCGCCGACCAATCTCTCGTCGCCAACGACTCCGCGCTTGCACCGGAGATAAAGCGTCTGAAGCCGGAGGTACCAATTGCGGTAGTGGTACCGTCACTCAACGGCGATCGTCCCCAAAGCAGCGTCGCTGACGTCCTCGTCGCAAAGAAACAGATCCCGCGGAACTTCTCACAACCGTGGCGAAAGCTCTGACCAGAAATTCAAACTTCGTACTCGAAGCGTAGGTTGGTTGACTGCAGCGCTGCGAAGTTTGCGATACAGGCTGCGGAGAAAACTCCTGGCGCGCCTCGCGTGTCGTCGGCTGAACAGGCCGCTGAAAAAGTCGATCCAGCGACCGGTTCGTGTCAGGGCACGACTTCAGAGTCTGCGTGAGAACTGAGTTTACAAAATCGTGGTGGAACGTCGCGAACCTTGAGTAGCCACCCAACCAGCGCCTCGGGCGCGAAATAGGAAAGCCCAGCGCTTCAGCGCTGGGTGAGTGGTAGAAGAACTTCGAGTCCCCCGGGGACGACAGGGTTCTCACGCAGACACTTCAGTCGTGCCGATAAGCGGCTTAATTCTCTTATCCCTCGCAGGCTTCAGCCCGCGAGGGATCTGTCTTGGGAGCCTTTCAGCGGGAGGCTGTATCGCCGAGAAAGTAGTCGAGGCAACTGTCAAGAGCCAGCTTGTTTATCGTGCGAGTGCCGTTCGGGAAGGCCGAACCGTGCGGCCGTATTCCCTTCGAAATCGAACTCGATGAGCACGGCCGGCTCGTCGCCGATGACACGCCCATCGTGACCAGCCTCGATGACGACAACCTGGGGCGCAGCGTAGTCCCGCGTGCAGCCATCCTGGAAGGTCATGTGAATCTTGCCGCGAGCAAGAAAGCCGACGTGCGTGTGCGTGCAGAAGTCGGTACCGACGTGGGGCTTGATGTCGCGCGCCCAATGGAAGCCGACAGGATAGATCGATCGCTTCACGCGAGCGTTGCCCGTGTGGACAACGTCGAGCTGGACGCCGCCGAGCTCCTGATGCTCGGCTTCGGGAATTGGTGCGAGAAGTGGATCGGCAGTGGACATGGGAACCTCCTGGTTTCGAGTTAGGGTTTCGAGTTTCGAGTCCCGCGCAATCCTTGGCGGAACGCTCACATCCTGCGATGCGCACTCGATTCTAATGCCACCGCCACCTGACGTAGCGTACGCCTCCGTTCACGTGAACGGCCCGAGACGAACGGCTGGTCGCTCCGCTCCGGTTGAACAGGCTGCTGAAAAAGTCGTCCCGCGACCGGTTCGTAACAGGGCACGACTTCAGTGTCTGCGTGAGAACCACCCTCCCAGTTTCGGCGGTGGAGTGCGACCGCCGATTAAATCAAGCCGCCGTAGGCGCGACATCCTTATAGCCCAGGACCGGAGCATGCAGGCGGAGTCCTGGGTGAGGGTCAAAATGATGCAGAGGGCCTCGGGGATGGCACGGTTCTCGCGCGTGCTTCATTCCTGCGCGCGCTCTGTAACAGGGCACGACTTCAGTCGTGCCGATAAGCGTCTTATTTCTCTCATCCCAGCGGGCTTCACCCGCGAGGCATCTGCTCTTGAACTTTTTCAGCAGCCTGTGAAACCGTCGGTCGGGACTGACACTCGCCAGGGCAATCGCGAAAAGCGAAAAACGAACTGCGTCTTTCATGTGATTGACCCGCCATCCCCCAAAATGTTATAAAAACTCGCCGTTTGTCTGCGCTGGGGTGTATCCCCAGAGTGCACACAAACCGGTGCAAGTCCCGACGCGGCCAAGCCTCAAACACTTCCGTCTGAAGTGGAAGCGCGTTTCCGGGTTCCAGCAGGCCATACACTTCTCGCGGGTTCGCGTTTTGCGAAGGTGCGAGCAGTGCGCGCCCGGCCGGCTGGTGGTCAACGATCTCTTGGAAACGAACTGAGAGTGAAACAACCGTAACTGTCATCATGCATGGGCGCCGTTCCGCCTGCCGGCGGCGCGCTCAGCGGAGGAATGATATGTATACCTGGCTCGCTGCCTGGCGGCGGCTATCGTCGGTAACACGCAAGAATCCATCCAAGTTATTACTTTCTGCATTCACACTTCTCATACTCACGCTTCCACCGCGTTCGCTCAGCCGAGCGAAGCCGGCGGTGAGGCTACCCTGCAGGTTCCCGATCTTTCAACCGTCAGCTTCCTGGGGATGAACGGCCACTCCATCCTGCTCATCGGCCTCATCTTCTGTGCTTTTGGATTGCTCTTCGGACTGATGATTTACATGCAGCTCAAGAAGCTTCCGGTGCACCGCGCCATGCGCGAAATCTCCGAGCTGATCTATGAGACCTGCAAGACGTACGTCGTCACCCAGGGAAAGTTTTTGATGATCCTGTGGGCCTTTATCGCAGTGGTGATTCTGGCCTACTTCGGATGGCTGCGGCCGATCAATCCGGTCGGCGTCACCCTGCCGATGATTCTGGCATTCAGCATCATCGGCATTCTGGGCAGCTACGGCGTGGCGTGGTTCGGTATTCGCGTCAACACCTTCGCTAACTCGCGCACCGCGTTCGCCGGCCTCAGAGGCAAGCCGTATCTGTGCTATTCGATCCCGCTGCGCGCGGGCATGTCGATCGGCATGATGCTGATCTCCGTCGAGCTGCTCATCATGCTCTGCATCCTGCTCTTCATTCCCGGCAATTACTCCGGCCCGTGCTTCATCGGATTCGCCATCGGCGAGTCGCTGGGCGCGGCCGCGCTGCGTATCGCCGGCGGCATCTTCACCAAGATCGCCGACATCGGCTCCGACCTGATGAAGATCGTCTTCAAGATTAAGGAAGACGACGCGCGCAACCCGGGCGTCATTGCCGATTGCACGGGCGACAACGCGGGCGATTCGGTTGGCCCCTCGGCTGACGGCTTCGAGACCTACGGCGTCACCGGCGTCGCGCTGATTACCTTCATCCTGCTGGGCGTGCGCGATCCGCACGTCCAGGTGCAGTTGCTGGTGTGGATCTTCATCATGCGCGTCATGATGCTGGTCTCCAGCACGGTGGCCTACTTCCTGAACGAAGCCGTCGCCAAGGCCCGCTACGCCAACGCCGACGAGATGAACTACGAGTCACCGCTGACCTCGCTGGTGTGGCTGACCTCGATCGTCTCCATCGTGCTGACCTACATCGTGTCGTATCTGATCGTGCCCGACCTCGCGGGCGATGGCACGCAGTGGTGGAAGCTGGCGACCATCATCTCGTGCGGAACGCTGGCGGGCGCGATTATTCCTGAACTGGTGAAGGTCTTCACCTCCGTCCATTCCGCCCACGTGAAAGAAGTGGTGACCTCGGCGGAGGAGGGTGGCGCATCGCTCGACATTCTGTCGGGACTGGTGGCCGGCAACTTCTCCTGCTACTACCTGGGCTTCACCATGGTCGGCTTGATGGCGATCGGCTACGGCATGAGCACCATGGGGCTGGCGAACCTGATGCTGGCGCCCGCGGTCTTTGCCTTCGGTCTGGTGGCCTTCGGCTTCCTCGGTATGGGGCCGGTCACCATCGCGGTCGACTCCTACGGGCCGGTGACGGACAACGCGCAGTCAGTGTACGAGCTGTCGCTGATCGAGGGCATTCCGGGCATCGAGGGCGAGCTGAAGCGCGACTACAACATCGACGTCAACTTCGAGCGCGCCAAGCATCTGCTGGAAGAGAACGACGGCGCCGGCAACACCTTCAAAGCCACGGCCAAGCCGGTGCTGATCGGCACCGCAGTGGTCGGCGCCACCACGATGATTTTCTCCATCATCATGGCGCTGACGCACGGGCTGTCGGAGAACGTGGATAAGCTCTCGCTGCTGCATGCTCCGTTTGTCCTCGGACTGATCAGCGGCGGCGCGATCATCTACTGGTTCACCGGCGCTTCCATGCAGGCCGTCACCACCGGTGCGTATCGCGCGGTGGAGTTCATCAAGGCCAACATCAAGCTCGAAGGCGTGGAGAAAGCCTCGGTCGAGGACAGCAAGAAGGTCGTGGAAATCTGCACCAAGTACGCGCAGAAGGGCATGTTCAACATCTTCCTTGCGGTCTTCTTCGTGACCCTGGCATTCGCGTTCGTCGAGCCGTTCTTCTTCATCGGCTACCTGATCTCGATTGCGGCCTTCGGCCTGTACCAGGCGATGTTCATGGCCAACGCCGGCGGCGCCTGGGACAACGCCAAGAAGATTGTCGAGGTTGATCTGAAGCAGAAAGGCACGCCGCTGCACGATGCGACGGTTGTCGGCGACACCGTGGGCGATCCCTTCAAGGACACCTCGTCGGTCGCGATGAACCCGATCATCAAGTTCACCACGCTGTTCGGATTGCTCGCCGTCGAACTGGCGGTGCAGCTGACCGCGACCAACGGAGCGGTCTTCAGCCACGTGCTGGCAGTCGCGTTCTTCCTCATCTCGTTCTTCTTCGTGTGGAAGTCGTTCTACGGAATGCGGATCGTGAAAGCCAAGGCGTAGCAGGGTAGTGATCCGGTGCCCCAGGTTCGGTCTTCTTTTGACCTGACTTGGGGTTTTGTTTCGAATGCGGGTGCCCCACTCATTCGCGCTTTTCGAATGAGTGGGATTCCTTACAACTGTCGTCCCTCCTTCCGCCATCTAAACCACTCGCGTGCGCGCGGTGTCCACTCCACGCTAAAGTTCTCTCCCCATGATGAATGCCAAATGGATAACTCCCTGGATTGCGCTTTGTTTTCTGGGAGCGGTGCCGGCCGACAATCCGCCGCCGATGAAGGAAGGTCTGTGGGAAATTCATACCAAGACCGTCGAGATTCCCAGCAAGCAAACCGCGGAGCGGTCGGAGAAGCTTTGCCGCAGTCACGCCTACGACGACTACGCGCACGCGGCCGCGCAGAAGCGCGAGAGCAACTGCAAGACCGTCAGCAAGACCACCGCTAATAACGTCACCACCACCGAAACCGCGTGCACCGTGGGAGACGACGGTGATCCGCAACAAAGGAACCCTGACCATGACGGGTGACACCGCCGCGCGCACTGAGGGCACGGCGACCTACACTCCGCCCGTCGCCGGCAAGACCGGAATGACCCTGGTGTCGGAGCAGAAATACATTGGCCCGTGTCCCGCCGGCATGCAGCCCGGCGACGCCCTCGACGCCGACGGCAAGAAGACCAGCCATTGGAAGCATTGAAGACCGGTTCGTCAGTTGCCGGTTGTCGATGGCTTGGAATCCGCGAGAGGGTTAGCTCCGCCCTTGTCCTTGTCGTCCTGCTGGTGTTGCACCGAAGCCCACTTGGCGTGTTCCTGTGACACCAGCGACTCTATGCGCTCAGCCAGCAGCGCGCGCCGCTCCGTCTCCGTGCCCGTGGCATACGGCGGAGCGTTGCCCAGGAACACATACTTCTCGTGCTTCAGCGCCTCGCACGTCGAGCGATAGGTGATCCAGTTCTGCTGATACTGATTGAGGTGCAGCAGCCCCTCCAGAATGGTGATGAGCACACCCAGCGGCGGTCACCAGCACGCCCAGACCAATGTTGATGGAATTGCTGTGCTGCACGCCGGAGATCTTCAGCGTCGTCAGCATCGGGATCAACGCCGCCGCCACAATCTCCGTGACCTTGATGCCCTTGAACTTGTGCTGGTTCTGCGTGCTCTTCTGGTCGTACCACGCAATCTGGTCTTCCAGGCGGTCAAAGATCGGATCTTGGCGATCGAGGATCGCCGGCGGCAGTGTGCTCATGGGCGAACATTCTACGGGTCGCCCGTCGGAAAGCAAAGCCGGGCGCGGGTGCCCCAGAGCCTGCCCTGAGCGAAGCCGAAGGGTTCGGCCTTCTTTTGGCCTAACCTTGGAATTGACCCTCACTTCACAACGAGCACCAGGAAGTAGTCCACGTGGTCGTCGACTACGAGATTGTCGTGCTCCTCGAGCAGTCGGTATCCCGCCTCGCTCGGCTTCGTGCAGCACGATCTCCTTATGCACACCGTGATCTGTGCCGTTGCCGTCGCGATCGATGATGCCGACGCGCGCGCCCGGCCGCAGCGAGCTTCGCAGGTTGCGCAAAAGCTCCACCGGCTGGGAGACCTCGTGGTAGGTCTTCAGCAACAGCACAGCGTCAATGCTGTCAGGAGGAAGCTCGGGATTGCCGGCCTTGCCCAGAATTGTCTTGACGTTATGCAGCTGATCTTTCTGGATGCGATTGTCGATGTACTTGATCGCATCGGGACTGATGTCGACGGCATAGACCATACCCGTGCTCTTCACCTTCCGCGCGGCGCGAACCGTGAACCATCCCGATCCGGCGCCGATGTCGGCTACATTCTTGCCGGGAGTGATGGCGAGAGCTTTCATGACGCCGTCGATGTGCAGGCGCTCGTCGCGGCCCTCGCTCTCGAAGATCGAGAGATCGCCAGTGTAGGGAGCGCTGGTCGGACGCTGCTGTGCGGAAGGAGATGTAGTGCTTTGTGCCCGAATTGTAGTTGTGCTCGCGGGCAACAGGAACAGCAGCAGAGCACAGATGAACGCAAATCGCCGGAAGCGCATCAGGAACTCCTGCTATCCATCATGCCACTGCGGAGGACATTGCGGAGTGCGGACTGCCACGGTTTTCTGCGCCAGGGCCGTCGGATCAAAGCGGCACACTTGGAAGCTGCGCTAGTTCCCTGCCCCTTGCAGCAGGCCGTACACGCTCACCTGGTTCGCGGTGCCGACGAACACTTTGCCGTTCGCGACGGTCGGAACGGTGAACTTCGAGGCCTGTCCGGGATTGTCGCGCGACACTCGCTGATTGGAGTTGTACAGCTCGTGCCCAAGATTGCGGGCATCGTAAGCGTGAAGAACGGCAGGCCCCTGATGCGCTGCGTAGTACGCGTCGTTGTCGACAGCCCATACGATTCCGTTGCCATTGCCGTTGGCCGACACGCTGACCGTGCTGCGCGTGAGGTGATAAATCGCGGCGCTCTGCGACACCGGCGTGGTCGATAGCGTTCCATTGTGCAGAGCGAAAGCTTTGACTCCGTCCACATGCGGACTAATGCCTGGGCCAAAATAAAGCCGGCCGTTCCAGTACGCGGGCGTTCCCATCTGCTGCCGCAACTGCCCGTAAACTTCCTGGATGACCTGTGGATTGCCGTTGAGCGCGGTGTTGTATCCGCCGAAATTATCGCGATTCAGCACGTAGATGTGGCCGTTCTTGCCGCTGGTAATGGCGATATGTGGAAACGCTCCCGGCTGATCGGGCAGCAGCAGCACACCGGCCGATCCCAGATCGAGGTCGTCCTTCGCCATCTTCGCCTGGCTGAAGGGTGTGAAAAAGTCGACCAAGTTCAGCCCACTCGCTGCCGGCCGCAACTTCACAATGCTGTCGCTGAAGTTCGCGCCGGGCTGCTCGCCATAAACATCGAATGGCCCGTTGGCGACGGAAAGATACAGATCGCCATTGCTGTCCGCGCTGATACCGCACCCGCTCATCCAGATGCCGCCTTGATAACCATTGGGCGTCGACACCCACGCACCCGCTTGGCGCATGGTGGTCGCGTCATAGGCGATCACCCATCCGTGATACAAGCCGGAGTCGGCATTCGAGGCGAAGGCAACGTAGATCTTGCCCTTGGAAAGCAGCAGCGCCGCGCGCTGCAATTGGAAGCGCGAGGCGAACGACACGACGCCGTCGTTACCGTCTTGCGCGGCTCCCGGATATGCGGCCTGAATGATGCGCGGTCCGCCGAACTTCTCCGCGCCCGAGGTCATGTCAAGCGCGTGCAGGCGGTGATAGAAGGCGCCGTTTTCCTTGGTCGCGGCGACCACATAAACCGTGTTGCTGGCGAGGTCGATTACCGGAGTGCTGGTGATGCCGATCTCCGGCAGAATGTCGCTGGCGTTTACGTCACTTGCCGACAACGTGGTAATGCCCGCATCAGGATTAAGGAAATTTGCGCGCCACAGAGGATCCGGCGTCGGCGAGTCGGCGTCGAAGGCATAAACGCTGTCGTGCTGCGTCGCCACGATGACGACGTTGTGGATGCCATTTCCGGGAATAGCCACTTGCGGCATGTAGAGCGGCTGCGCGTAAACGTATCCGTCCACCGGAAACGAATACAGCCTGCCAAACTTTGCCACATTCACATTGTCAGGCGTGAGAATCGTCTCCAGCGTGTTCTGACCGGTGCGCGCATTGTCGTTGTGATACGTCGGAACCACCACGAAGCCCGCGGCGTTCAGCGCCTGAGCGGTCAGGTAGTGCGGCTTGGGAAACGGACTGGCCGCAGCCACAAAGTCTTTGAAGTCCGCGGCGGCGGCGCGGTCGCGCTGCAGGTTGGAAAACTGCACGGCCGCCAGCACAATCGCCGCCAGCGCGCCCACCGAAAACAGTTGCGAGCGGTTGCGCGAAAGCGCCGCCACTCGGTTCCAATTCTGCAGGCTGAAATAAATGAGAATGCCGGCGCCGAGGCTTGCTACCAGCAACGCGGTGACAGATTCTGACAGCAATAAAATAACGTTATGAACCATGAGCCAGTCAGTTGAAGCACACAACGCCTACCGTCGTAACCCAGGAACCGCAGGAAAGTGGCGCGTGTCGAAATAAAGCGGGCCGTTTGCGGATTGCCGATCCCATCGAAGAACTGTGCGTCAGTTCGACATGGTAAATAGATGCTGCATTACATTATGAATGATGCCGGGATGGGTCGCATCAACGCTACTTGAAATCAGAAAAACTTTGTTAAGAAGTGTAAGCCGTGCGCGCCCTATGTCATCACTTCATATTCCGTTTTCACCAGGCCGCCCGCGTAGCTTTGCGTTGCGATGTGTCGCAGCCGGATATCGTGCGGCAACGCGCCTAAGAGCGGAATGCCGTCTCCAATGAGCACCGGCACGCGAGTGATCGTCAAGTGTTGAATCAACCCCGCACGCAGGAATCGCTGAATCGTGATCCCGCCATCGACATAAGCGTGTTTGGCGCCGCGAGCCGCCAGCTTCGCAACAATCTCCGCGGGCTCCGCATTCATCTGCTCAACCTTATCTTTGGGCGCGCGGGATAAATCCAGCGGCTGGCTACTCAGCACCACGACGTGCTTATCGCCATAGGGCCATTCCGGAAAGCCCATAACTATCTCAAAGGTTCCGCGGCCGATCACCAGCGTGTCGATGGTCGCGATGAACTCGTCATAACCGTGCGGCTCTTCGCCACCGAACGACAGAAAATCCAGCTCGCCGTTGCGGCGCGCCATAAACCCGTCCACGCTGACTCCGACAAAAACCGATGTTTTCATGGGAAACTCTCCTTTCGCTCCGGTGGTCATCGCTTCGCCATCGCATGTAGAATCGATGCATGGCTTTTCGTGGCACCGACTCGAATCATCATAAAGGCAGAACGCCTCCTCCTGACGATACGCATCAGGAAGCGGCGTACCTGAAGATGCTGGGCGAGAAGCAGCGCCCGGTTCGCATCAAGCTGATGGATGGGACGATACTGCGCGGCTGGATCGAATACTATGACCGGCGGATGGTGCGGCTGACGCGCGAGGGCGCGCCCAATCTTTTCATCTACAAGCACGAGATCGCCTACATCGCCGAGGATACCATTCGCAAGACGCGTTCCGACGGCCCTCCCGCGCAGAACAACAACATCCGGCGAATCCCAACCGATGAGCCAGTACCTGCCAGATGTGGAAGCGATTGCGCGCGAGGCGGGCACGCTTCTGATGCATTACTTCGGCGGCGTCACCATCGAGTACAAAGGCGAAGTCGATCTGGTGACGGAAGCTGATCGCGCCTCGGAAAAGTTGATTGTCGAGCGACTGCGCGCGCGTTGGCCGGAACACGGCATCGTCGCGGAGGAAGGCACGCGCAGCGAGACCGAAGCTGATTATCGCTGGTATGTCGATCCGCTGGACGGCACAACGAACTTTGCGCATGGATACCCGGTGTTCTGCGTTTCGATTGCGCTGACGCGAAAAGATGGCCAGCTTGAGGTTGGCGTGCTGTACGATCCCACGCGGGACGAGATGTTCGCTGCCGAGCGCGGTCAGGGCGCGACGCTGAACGGCCGCGCGATTCACGTCTCCCCAACCAAGCATCTGCTGGAATCGATCCTTGGCACCGGCTTCCCCAGCCACAAGCGGCACAAGAATCCCAACATTTTTTTCTACCACCAGATCACGTTGCGCTCGCACGGAGTGCGGCGCGCGGGATCGGCTGCGCTCGATCTGGCCAATGTCGCCTGCGGACGTTACGACGGCTTCTGGGAATTCAACCTGAATCCCTGGGACACCGCGGCTGGCGCGCTTTTGGTGCAGGAAGCCGGCGGAGTGGTCACGCGCTTCGATGGCTCGCCGTTTCGTCTCGACAGCCGCGAGGTTCTCGGCAGTAACGGCCTCATCCATCAGGAGCTGATCGCGCAATTCGCGGAAATCTTCGCCGGCCGTGATCTGGAGGAGTTGCCGTCGGTGGCCGATTACGTTAAGGCTCGAAATTAAGAGCGGCGCCCGCCGCGAGCTGATCAATTCTGCTTCGACGCCAACGACCGCAGGACCTCTTCCAGGTGAATCTTGCCTTTCCTCGGCTCAGTTTTGCCACCCTCGAAGTCGATCCAGCCCTGGTTGAGGCCCTCCAGCATTTGCACACGAGGGATCGGGTTCTTCATACCTTGGCCTCGAAAGATTGCCTCCCAGCTTTCCCCAGAAACAGCCTCCGCGCGCACATCGCGCTCGAGCACATGCGCCATGGTGGTCGCAACTTGTAGCGGCGTGATACGCTCGGGCCCTTCGAGTTCGACGATTCGCTGTCCCTGCCAGGACTGCAGCAGTAATTCCGCCGCAGTGCGTCCCACGTCTCTGGTAGCGACCATTGGAAACGCTCTGTCCAAAGGTTGCAGGAAGCTGTGGAGGATCCCTGTTTCGCGGGCCGGAGCCACGTCCCACGCAAAGTTTTCCATGAACCAGGCGGCTCTGAGGAATGCGATCACCGGCAACCCGTGCAACTCCTGCTCGAGAATCTGCAGCTGGGTAAGAAGGCTTGTCTGGGTCGCCTGCGCGCCGATGGTGGAGAGGCAGACAATCCTGGGAGGTTGCGCAGTCTCCAACGCCTTCCGCAAAACGCTAACCAATTGCCGACACTCCGGAAAACCCGGCGACGGATCGAAGAGCGGCGGGAGCATCACAAAAACCCCTTCGGTCGCCGCGAAAGCCTTTCCCAACGCGCCCGCATCATGCATATCCGCAACGAAAAGTTCGCAACCTCTCGCCTGCCAGGCGTTGGCCTTCTGCGGGTCGCGAACGATGCCGCGCACACTCTTTCCAGCCGCAAGCAGTGTCTGCGCCACCGCGCTCCCCACTTGCCCCGTGATCCCTGTAACGGTAAACATTGTTACCTCCTGAGCGCCGCCCATGACCTCCTGAAGCGTCGGCTGATCCATCCGTTGGGCGCTTCAGCATCTGATGCTTTTGCGCGTCTCAGGCTTCAACCCGTGCCTGTGGTATGGTGCGCAATATCAACCTCGAACGCCCGTTCGGCCTCGTCACAGCCCTCTGTGACTGCGTTAAAATTGATGAAGTGAATAATTCGTTGTTGAACCGCACTGTTGAGAAGCGCCCTGACATGGTTCGTTTGCAGGGGCGAATCCTTTTCCTCACCGAAGATCCCGAACTGATCAAGCGCCAGCTGGCGGGCGAAGACCTGCCCTGGGACACGCAGCATCCCGAGCGCAATCCCAAGCTGCGCGACGATATCTCGACCGACGAGATCACGCCGGCGCACATCTGCTTCTTCTTCGACGAGACGCTGGGCGAGTTTCCCTACACCGGACTGAAGTGCGGCAATGAGACGCCGATCAAGCGCGGCGATGTGAAGAAAGGCGGCTTCGTCGCGGCGGTCAGCGGCAAGCGCCGCGGTAAAGGCTCCAGCCGCGAGCAGTCGCCTTATGCGGAGATGTCAGCCGGCATCAAGCTGGTGATCGCGGAAAACATCGAACGGATTTACAAGCAGAACTGCCAGAATCTCGGCGTGCTGACCTCGACCGACTTCAGCCTGATCGACAAAATCCGGCGCGGCGAAGAGATTCCGCTGGTCGACTTTACCGCCGGTGAGGACGAGATCACGCGCCAGGTGATCGAGTACGGCGGATTGTTCCCCTTCAACGTCGCGCGCATGCAAGGCAAAGTTTTTCTGCCGCCGATTACGACCAAGCCGCGGCCCATGACCATCGCTGAGAAGATCTTCGCGCGACACATGCTGCACGGAACCAATCAGGCTGGTGTGGAAGCGGTGAAGCCGGGCGACACCGGATTCGCGCGCACCGATCTGCGTTTCAGCCACGAATACGTCACGCCAATGGCCGCGATCTTCTTCGAGCACTTTCTCGGCAAAGACGAGCCTGTCACCGATGCGAAGACCATCATGTTCTTCCGCGACCATCTGACCTTCCTTGACGAAGTGATGTCAGAGGAAAAGAAGAAGATGGGGTTGCTCGATCTCGCCGGGCAGCTGAAGTCGAAGCAGGAGGACTTCGCAAAGAAACAGGGCATCAAGCTGCATGGGGAGCTGAAAGACCGCAAAGGCTCGGAAGGAATCTGCCACTCCATCGTGACTGAGAGCTATGCCCTGCCCGGCCAGCTCAACGTGGGCAGCGATTCGCACACCCCGCACGTGGGCGCGATGGGCTGCGTCGCCTTCGGCATCGGAACCACCGACGTCTTCAATTCGTGGTTCACCAAAGATGTGCGGGTGAAGGTTCCGGAGTCGGTGAAGGTCATCATTCGCGGCAAAAAGCGCGACAACGCCACCGCCAAGGATTACATCCTGAAGCTGCTGTCGATGGAATACATTCGGAGCGGCAAGGCACTGGCCAAAGTGATCGAGTATTCAGGCGAGGCGATTGAAGCGCTCGGCGTCGACGAGCGCGCAACCATGACGAACATGGCAGCGGAGATCGGCGGATTCACCGGCATCGTGGCCCCGGATCAGAAGGTCGTCGAGTTCCTGATGGAGCGGCGCGGCATGAGCGAGAACGAGGCGCAGACGCTGGTCGAAGGCCTCTACAGCGATCCCGATGCGCACTACGCGCACGTCATCGAGTTCGACGCGGCGGAGATCTATCCCATGATTGCCACGCCCGGGGATCCCGGCAACGGCAAATTTATTCGCGAGCTGAATACGCCGGTTCCGGTGGAGATCGCCTACGGCGGCACCTGCACTGCCGGCAAGAACGAGGACATGGACATGTACGCGCTGGTTCTGAGCGATGCGTTGCGGCAGGGTCGCCGCGTCGCCGACAGCTGCAAGTTCTATCTGCAGTTCGGATCGCAGGAGACGCGCGAGTACTGCGTGCGCAAAGGATATCTGGACATCTTCCAGCGCGCGGGAGCGCACGTGATCGAGCCGAGCTGCGGCGCGTGCATTAATGCCGGTCCGGGAGTTTCGACGCGTCCGGATCAGATCGTGATCAGCGCGCAGAATCGTAACTTCCCCGGCCGCAGCGGTCCGGGCCAGATGTATCTGGCGAGTCCGCTGACGGTGGCGGCCAGCGCGATCGCAGGTTATATCGTGGAATATGAACCGGCGGGTGAGCGCGAGCCGGCGACGGTGGCCTAATCAACGCCGGCGGTTCATCGGTTGGTTGTATCCATAACCCACCGTACGAGCTGCAGTATGCCCGCGCCCGCGCAGTAGGCGCCGAGGAGTCCGCCCACCCAGCCGAGGACTGTGGAAAAACCACCGCCGCCCTCGCGCCGGCTCACGAAGAACCACGCCAAACCCCAGCAAACCAGCGCGGCCAGCAACCACTGCCACCAATCAAGACCAGTTGGGGTTAACGACATGGCACACTCACTCCGCGACCACGGTACTACATCCCTGCATGGGATTGTTATAACCCAGATTTTGGATAATTGTATCGCTCCCGTGCTGATCTAATTTGATCAGCCGGAGCGCTCAGAGACAATACAGCGAGCGCGGATTTTTTGATAGTATCGATAGATCGACTCTACGCAGGAATTCCCCAGGAGAGACTTTAGGGAGATATCGTTCTATGGCCTATGTGATCGCGGAACCTTGTATTGGCACCAAAGACACCGCCTGTGTCGATGCCTGTCCGGTGGATTGCATCCATCCCAAGAAGGATGAGGACAAGTACGGCGGCGAGGAGATGCTGTTCATCGATCCGGTGGAGTGCATCGATTGCGGAGCGTGCGTGCCGGTGTGTCCGGTTTCGGCGATTTTCGCGCTGGATGATCTGCCGGAAAAGTGGAAAGAGTATACCGAGCGCAACGCCAAGTACTTCGGCCGCTAGCAAGGTTTGGTCAGTAAATTCAGTACGAAGAGGGCACACGGGTGTGCCCTTTTGTTATTGGCGCCCCGGCGCTAGTCCGCGAAGACCGGCACTTCTTCGCGCTCGGCGACCTTCTTCCTGCGGCCCGGCAGATGGCGGACAACAAACTGTTTTAGCTTGTCCATGTAGAGGTAGACAACCGGGGTGGTATAGAGGGTGAGCGCCTGGCTGACGATCAGTCCGCCCACGATGGCGACGCCCAACGGCCGCCGGATTTCCGCGCCCACGCCCATCCCCACCGCCAGCGGCAGGGCGCCCAGCATGGCGGCCGCGGTAGTCATCATGATGGGCCGGAAGCGGATCAGGCCGGCCTCGTAAATGGCCTCCTCGGCGCTTCTGCCTTGGCGTTCCACCTCCAGCGCGAAGTCGATCATGATGATGGCGTTCTTCTTCACGATGCCAATCAGCAGGATGATGCCGATCAGTCCGATGACGTCCAGCTGCATGTGGAAGATCATCAGGGCCAGGATCGCTCCCGTGCCGGCAGAAGGCAGGGTGGAGAGGATCGTAATGGGATGGATATAGCTCTCGTACAGCATGCCCAGCACGATGTAGACGGCCAGCAGAGCGGTCAAAATCAGGATCGGCTCCGAGGAGAGCGAATCCTGGAAGGCCGCCGCGGTTCCCTGGAAGCTGCCGTGGATGGATGCCGGCATGCGCAGCGCGAGCTCAGCCTGATCAATGGCGCGCGTTGCCGATCCCAAGTCGCCGCCGGGACCCAGATTGAACGAGATGGTCACGCAGGGGAACTGTCCCTGGTGATTCACTGAGAGCGACGTGTTGCCGGGCTGGAAGTGCGCGAAGGAGGACAGCGGCACCTGTGCGCCGGTGCTGGTGATCACGTACACGCTCTTCAAAGCGTCCGGAGTCGTCTGATATTTGGGATCGACTTCCATCACCACGTGATACTGGTTCAGCGTCTGATAGATGGTCGAGATCTGCTCCTGGCCGAATGCGTCGTAGAGCACGGCATCGATCTGCGACGGGGTAATACCCAGCCGCGCCGCGGTTTCGCGATCAATGACGATGTTGGCTTCCAGGCCGCTGATCTGCTGGTCGCTGTTCACGTCCTTCAGCTGCGGAATTTTGCGGAGCTGGGTCAGCAGCTGCGGCGCCCACTCATACAGTTCATCCAGATTCTCGCCGGACAAGGTGTACTGGAACTGCGCATTCGACTGCCGTCCGCCAATCTGCAAGTCCTGCACCGACTGGAAGTACAAAGTCGCGCCAGGGACATGCGCCAGCTTGGGACGCAAGCGGGCGATCACCTGATCGGCACTGATTTTGCGCTCCTTCAGCGGCTTCAACACGACGAACATGCGGCCCTGATTCAGCGCCGCATTGCCGCCGACGAAGGCGAGCACGTTGTCCACCGCCGGGTCTTGCTTGACGACGCGGATGAATTCGTTGGTCTTGTCGCGCATCCCGTAGAAGGAGACGTCCTGCTGGCCCATGATGGTTCCCATCAGACGGCCGGTATCCTGTTGCGGGAAAAACCCTTTGGGAACTTTGATATACAGGAATACGTTAAAGAAAACCATGAGGATGGCGACGGCCAGAATCATGCGCCGGTGCCGCAGCACCCAGCCCAGCGAGACCTTGTAGCCATGACTCATCCAATAGAAGCCGCGCTCGCTGATGCGGTACAGCGTGCCGTGGCTGCCGGGATCGTGCGCCTTCAGGAAACGCGCGCACAGCATCGGAGTGGTGGTCAGCGAAACCACCAGGGAGACGGCAATGGCCGCGCTCAAGGTGACCGCGAATTCGTGGAAGAGCCGCCCGACCAGTCCGCTCATCAGCAGGATGGGGATGAAGACGGCGATGAGCGATGTGCTCATGGAGACGACGGTGAAGCCGATCTCGCGCGCGCCTAACAACGCGGCCTGATAGGGCTTCATGCCGCCTTCCACGTGGCGCATCACGTTTTCCAGCACCACAATGGCGTCGTCCACCACAAAGCCGGTGGAGATGGTCAGCGCCATCAGCGACAGGTTGTTGAGCGAATAGCCGCACAGGTACATCACGCCGAAGGTGCCGACGATGGCCAGCGGCACGGCGACGCTGGGAATCAGCGTGGCGCGGACCTCGCGCAGAAAGACGAAAACCACCAGTACGACAAGGATGACAGAGATGATCAGCGAGCGCTCCACGTCGCTAACCGACGCCCGCACGGTGGTGGTGCGGTCGAGTCCGATATCGAGATTGATGCTTGGCGGCAGCGAAGCTTTCAGGAACGGCAGCGCCGCAATGACGCGATCGGCGGTGGCAATGACGTTGGCGCCCGGCTGGCGGAAGATCACGATCAGCACGCTGGGCTTGCCGTTGAAACTGCCCGCGTTGTAGATGTTGGAATACGAATCCGTTACACTGGCGACGTCAGTGAGGTGAACCGGTGCGCCATTGCGATAGGCGATGATGAGGTTCTTGTAATCCTTCGCCCGGGTAAGCTGATCGTTGGCGCGGATCATCCACATCTTGTTGCCGTCATCCACCGCGCCCTTGGCCTGATTGGCATTCTGCGCCGCGATCGCCGTACGCAACGCCTCCAGTCCCAGACCCATGTTGTTCAGCATCTGGGGATTGGCTTCGATGCGTACCGCCGGCTGCGACGATCCCCACACGAAGACCTGTCCCACGCCTTCGACCTGCGACAGCTTCTGTCCCATGATCGAGTCGGCTGCGTCATACATCTGGTCCTGGGTCATGGCGTCCGAGGTCATCACCAGGATGATGACCGGCGCGTCGGCAGGATTGATCTTGCGGTAGGTGGGATTGCTGGGCAGCGCCGGCGGCAGATAATTACGCGCGGCGTTGATGGCCGCCTGGACATCGCGCGCAGCGGCGTCGATGTTGCGGTTCAAATCGAACTGCATGGTGATGCCGGTCGAGCCCAGCATGCTGGTCGACGTCATCTGGTTGATGCCGGCGATGCGGCCGAATTGCCGCTCCAGCGGGGTTGCTACCGAGGATGCCATCGTCTCCGGACTGGCGCCGGGCAGCGCTGCGCCGACCGAGATGACCGGGAAGTCGATCTGCGGCAGCGGCGCCACCGGCAGCTGCGTGTACGCCAGAGCGCCTGCGAGAAGCAGCGCGAGGGTCAGCAGCGTAGTGGCGACAGGCCGCGCGATGGCTGGAGCAGAGACGTTCATAGCAAATGTATTTTCACCACGGAATCACGGAAAACACGGAATTGATTTTTCTTTGAATTCCTTTCCGTGCCCTCCGTGCTTCCGTGGTGAAAACTAATCCCCAATTGCTTCCGCCGGCTTGGGCGAGCGCAGATGGCGCAGCGCCTGGGCCAGGCGGTCAAACCACAGATAAACCACCGGCGTGGTGTACAGCGTCAAGACCTGGCTGAATATCAATCCACCGATAATCGTTATGCCCAGCGGACGCCGCAGCTCCGAGCCGGTTCCGGATCCGAGCGCCAGCGGCACTGCGCCGAACAGTGCAGCAAAGGTCGTCATCATGATCGGGCGGAAGCGCAAGAGACAGGCTTCATAGATCGCGTCCCTTGGCGACTTCCCTTCCTTGCGCTCGGCTTCCAGCGCGAAGTCGATCATCATGATGGCGTTCTTCTTCACAATACCGATCAGCAGGATGATGCCGATCAAGGCCATAACGCTCAGATCCATGTGGAACGAGCGTCAGCGCGAGAATTGCGCCCACACCGGCTGAGGGCAGCGTCGACAGAATCGTGATCGGGTGAATGTAGCTCTCGTACAGAACGCCGAGGACGATGTACACGGTCACGATGGCTGCCAGGATCAGCCAGCCTTCGTTGGCCAGCGATGCCTGGAAGGCTCGCGCGGTGCCTTGAAACGCGAGCTGAATACTGGGCGGCAAGCCCACCTCTGTGGCCGTCTGCTGAATCGCTTTCACGGCGTCGCCCAGTGAAGCGTCCTTGCCGAGATTGAACGAGATGGTCACCGCCGGAAACTGTCCCTGGTGATTGATGGTGAGCGGACCGGTAGTCGTCTCCCAATGAGCAATCGCGCTGAGCGGCACCTGATTGGCGCTGGCGGCCAGGACATTGTTCGTGGAATTCAAGTTCTGGGGCGCGCCAACGATGGCCGTGTTTCCTGACGATGCCGGGCTTTGTCCGCCGCCCGCCGGCACGTAGATGTTTAGCAACGAGTCGGGGTCGGTACTGAATGACGGGTCGACCTGCAAGACCACGTGATACTGATTCAGCTGGGTAAACATGATCGACACCAGCCGCTGGCCGAAGGCGTCGTAGAGAGTGTTGTCGATGGCGCTGGGCGTGACGCCCAGACGCGAAGCGGTGCTGCGATCGATGACCAGCGTCGCCTGCGCGGCCTGGTTCTGCTGATCGGTGGCGACATCGCGCACCTCGGGCAGCGTCTTCAGCTTGTCGAGCATCTTCGCGGTCCACTGCCGCAGCTCTTTGGCGTCAGCATCCTCCAGCGTGAACTGGTATTGCGTGCGGCTAACGCGGTCTTCCACCGTCAGGTCCTGCACCGGCTGCATGTAGAGCGTGATGCCTTCCACGCCGGCAACTTCCTGCTGGATGCGCTTCATGATGGCCGTGACGTCATCGTTGCGCTCGTCCTTGGCTTTGAGGTTGATCTGAATGCGGCCGCTGTTAGGCGTGGTGTTGGTGCCGTCGACACCGATGAACGAGGACAGGCTCTCGACGTCTTTGTCTTTGAGAATCGCCGCCGCCAATTCCTGCTGTCGCTGGGACATCGCCTTGAAGGAAATGCTCTCCGGCGCGTCCGAAATGCCCATGATCACGCCGGTATCCTGCACCGGAAAGAAGCCCTTGGGCACGACAATGTACATGTAGATCGTGGCTACCAGTGTTCCGATGACCACCAGCAGCGTCGCCACCTGATGATTAAGGACGAACCTCACCGTTCGCCCGTAGAAGGCGATGGTGTTGTTGAACATCCGCTCCGACCAGTCATACAGCTTGCTGTGCTTCTCCTGATCCCGCTGCTTCAACAGCAGCGAGCACATCATCGGCGTCAAGGTAAGAGAAATCAGGGCGGAGATCAGGATGGTCGTGCTGAGAGTTACGGCGAACTCGCGGAAGAGCCGGCCGACGATATCGCCCATGAAGAGCAGCGGAATCAGCACGGCGATCAGCGAGACGGTCAGCGATACGATGGTGAAGCCGATCTGACCGGCGCCGCGCAGCGCGGATTCCAGCGGCGTGTGGCCCTCTTCGATGTAACGATCGATGTTCTCGATCATCACGATGGCATCGTCGACGACGAAGCCGGTGGAGATGGTCAGCGCCATCAGCGAGAGGTTGTCCAGCGAATAGCCCAGCAGGTACATCACGGCGAAGGTGCCGACAATCGACAGCGGTACGGTAACGCTGGGGATGATGGTCGCTGCCAGGGTGCGCAGGAAGAGGAAGATCACCATTACGACCAGCGCGATGGTCAGCATCATCTCGAACTGAACGTCCTTGACGCTGGCGCGGATGGTATTGGTGCGATCGGTCAGGACGGTGACTTTGACCGATGCCGGCAGATTGGCCTGCAGCTGCTTTAATCGCAGCTTAATGCTGTCGACAACTTTGATGATGTTGGCGCCGGGCTGGCGCTGAATGTTCAGAATGACCGCCGGCGTGGTGTTCATCCACGCCGCCTGATTCGAGTCCTCCGGCCCGATGACTACGCTAGCCACGTCGGACAAGCGCACCGGATTGCCGTTTTTGTAGGCGACAACGCTGTCGGAATACTCCTGTGGGCTCAGGATCTGGTCGTTGGCGCCGATGGTAAACGACTGACGATTGTCCTGGAGCTGGCCTTTCGCCTGATCGATGTTGATCTGGCCGATGACGGTGCGCAGCTGCTCCAGGCTCATGCCGTAGGAGGCCAGCGCCGTGGGATTGGCCATGATGCGAATCGCCGGCTTCTGCCCGCCGCTGATGCTGACCAGTCCGACACCCGGCAGCTGCGAGATCTTCTGCGCGAAGGTCGTGTCCGCCAGATCTTCCACCTGCGGCAGCGGCATGCTGTCGGAGGTCATGGCCAGAGTCAGGATTGGCGCGTCGGCGGGGTTGACCTTGCTGTAAATTGGCGGCGTCGGCAGGTCATTGGGCAGGAAGGTCTGCGCCGCATTGATCGCGGCCTGGACTTCCTGCTCCGCCACATCGATGTTCTCTTCGAGATTGAACTGCAGGGTGATGACCGAGGCTCCGAAGGAGCTGCTCGAAGTCATCTGGCTGAGGCCGGGAAGTTCGCCGAATTGGCGCTCCAGCGGCGCGGTAATCGAGGAGGCGGTAACGTCCGGGCTGGCGCCGGGATAGAACGTCACGATCTGAATGGTCGGGTAGTCGACCTGCGGCAGGGCCGAGATAGGCAGCTGATAGTAGGCGACAAGGCCTACCAGCAGCAGTCCCACCATCAACAGCGAAGTTGCGATGGGCCGCAGAATAAACGGCCGCGAAATACTCATGTCTGCGATCCGATCGTACCGCCCGTCGAGCCGCTGTTGCGCTGTCTGGCCGGAGCCTGCGGAGCAACCTTCATGCCGGCCGACAATTTCTCCTGGCCGTCGGTTACCACCCGGTCGCCACCCTGCAGACCGGATTGGATTACCACCGTGGTCCCTTGCGTCAGCGCAATCTTGATGGGCCGCATTTGCACGGTATTGTTGCTGTCAACTGCGTACACGTAACTGCCATCGGGACCGCGCTGCACGGCACTGGCCGGCGCGGTAATTGCGTCTTTGCGCGTCTCCAGCAGCAGGTGAGCATTGACGAACTGGTTCGGCCAAAGCGTATTGTCGGCATTGGCAAAGGTCGCTTTCAGCTGAACCGTACCGGTGGTTTGATCGATCTGGTTGTTGATGGTGAGCAAGGTTCCGGTAGCCAATTTCGTGGTGTCGTCGCGGCTGTAGGCGTCGACCTCCAGCGGCCCCAGCTTCATGCGCTGCGCGACTTCCTGCAGCTGATCTTCAGGAATGGTGAACACCAAAGATATGGGATGCAACTGCGTGACTACGATCATCGCCGTGCCGCCGGCAGCCGTGACGTAGTTGCCCGGATCAACCATGCGCAGTCCGACGCGACCGTCGACCGGAGACTTGATGTAGCAATAGGTGAGGTTCAGCTGGGCATTTTCGATGGCCGCCTTGTCGGCCGCAATGGTGCCTTCATAGGTTCCGAACGAGGCTTCCAGCGTGTCCAAGTCCTGCTTGGCAATCACGCCCTGCTCATACAGAACCTTGTTGCGGTCATACTGCGCCTTGGCATTGACGAGCTGAGCCTCGTCCTTGGCCAGGTTGGCTTTAGCCTGATCGAGCGCAACCTGGTATGGCCGCGGATCGACGACGAGCAGCAACTCACCCGCGCGGACGTCCTGGCCCTCGCGAAAATTCACCTGCATGATCTGGCCGTCGATCCGGGTTTTGATGGAAACCGTGTTGAGTGCCTGCACCGAGCCGAGGCCGACAATGTACTCGTTGAAATCACCCTGCTTGACGGTGGCGACTCCGACCGGCACGACCGGCGGGGTGGTGGGCTTGGCCGCCTTGGCCGACTGCGAACTGCAGCCGGTCAGAACGGCGCAAATGGCCAGCGCCATCGCCACTACCAGGCAAGCTCCCCAGAAGGCCCCACCTCTTCGTCTTCCGAGAGCAAACAACGCCCCTGTCTTCACACACTCCTCCTCGCAACATCTGCTTCACCACGGAAACACGGAACGCACGGAGTTTCTTTCAGGAAAAATCTTTTCGTGATTTCGTGCTTCGGTGGTGATTTCTTCCTCCGGGCAGGCAATAGCCTATGGGCCTGCTCCACCGGACGTGCGCCGGGCGCGACGCGTTACCGCTACTCGTCCATTATGACCCGTAACTGCAATCTGATGCATTAGTTGCAGTACTATTAGATCATTACCTATTAGACCGGATGAGGTGCCCGACCGCAGTTAAGAGTGGGTGAAGGAAGGTAAAGAAGTGTGAAGGCCGACAGCACATCTCGAAACAATTCTTCACCGCCGCCGCGACGAGGAAAAGGCAAAATAGCTGCAGTGAATCGCCTGCTCATCGTCGATGACGATCACGCTCTCGTCAACCTGCTGAAACGCTTCCTGGAGGGCGAAGGGTTTCGCGTGGATGCGGCCTACGATCACGCCTCCGGCTTAAGCGCAGCCTTGTCGCACGACCACGAGCTCGTCATTCTCGATGTGATGCTTCCCGGCGGGTCGGGGTTCGAACTTTTGAAGGCGCTGCGCCAGCAATCGTCCGTCCCGGTACTTCTGCTGACCGCTCGTGGTGAAGCCGTCGATCGCATTCTGGGATTGGAAATCGGCGCCGACGATTATCTCGCCAAGCCTTTCGATCCGCGCGAACTGGTGGCGAGAATCCGCGCGATATTTCGCCGCACGCGCGAAGCGGCAGCGCCGGCCGCGCAGGCCGAACACGAAGAAAATCTGGTGGTCGGCGACATCAACATGTCGCTGGCAACCCGCACCGTTACCTGCCGCGACGTTCCCGTCGATCTGACCTCGGTGGAGTTCAATGTCCTGGAGCTTCTGCTGCGCCACGCCGGCAGCGTGGTGACCCGCGAGCAGATTGCCGAAGTCGCACTCGGCCGTCCGCTGAACGCCTTTGACCGCAGCGTCGATGTGCACGTCAGCCGCCTGCGCAAGAAGCTGGGCAGCTGTCCCACCGCTGACGATCTCATTCGCCCCATCCGCGGCGTCGGCTACTTCCTTGCCGCCGAAACGCCGGAGAAGAGCCGGGTATGAACCGCCGCCTGTTCTGGAAGATCTTCCTGCCCTTCTGGGTGGCGCAGGCGCTCCTGCTCGGCGTGCTGTACCTGCGCGTTCACTACCGCATTACCTCGGAGCATCCGTGGTGGATCCAGCCCGAGCGCCGTGAGATGCCGGTGCTGGCCGGTCTGGCCGCGCAACGGTTTGAGCAGCAGGGTCAGCCTGGGCTGTCGCAATTGCTCGACGGCCTTTCGCTGCCCAGTCGTTCGCGATTCTGGCTGTTGGATAGCAGTGGCCGCGAGCTCTCCGGCCGTCCCCTGCCCGAGCAGATTGTGCGCGCTGCCGCGGCTGCCGATCGCAAAGAAGGCCTCTACAGCTCCTACGAAGTGAACGTGCTGGCAGCACACACAACCACCAGTCGCGGGCAATATTTGCTGGTCGCCGAAATGACGCCGCCGCCGCTGCGCGAGCGCATCCCCGGCGACCTGCTCTGGACGTTGAAGCTGGGAACGATTTTCTCGGCGCTCATGTGCCTGGTGATCGCGCACTACCTGACCAAGCCGATCGAGCGCCTGCGCGATGCGACACATGAGCTGGCGCGCGGCAATCTCGACATTCGCGCCGGCGAGAACCTGGGCAATCGCCATGACGAAATTGCCGAACTGGTGCGCGACTTCGACACCATGGCCGGAGAACTGCGCAACCAGATCCAGAGCGAGCGCAATCTGCTGAGCGGCGTCTCGCACGAGCTGCGCTCGCCGATCGCGCGCATCCGGCTGGCCCTGGCGCTGGCTCGCGATGCCGGCGACGACGAGCGCGCCGAGATGCTGAACCGCATCGAGCAGGACACGATTCAGCTGGACTCGATGCTGGAGCAGATCCTGGCGGTCGCGCGGCTGGAGAGCGGCCAGCAGAAGCCGAAGTTCGAGCAGCTCGCGCTCAACGAAGTCGTCGACGACGTTCTGCACGATGCCAAGTTCGAAGCCGCCGCAACCGGCGCGGAGATTACCTATCGCCCGGGCGCGGAAATCAAGGTGAACGGCGATCCCGGCCTGCTGCGCAGCGCCATCGAGAACGTCGTGCGCAATGCGATCTTCTACTCCGGCAAAGAGGGCAGGATTTCCGTCTTCCTCTCCAGCAGCGAGCGCAACGCGGTGATCAGCGTTCGCGACAACGGGCCGGGCGTTCCGGAGAACGCGCTGCCGCTGCTCTTCAAGCCGTTCTATCGCGTCGACGATTCGCGCGGCACCAACACTGGAGGCATGGGACTGGGACTTGCCATCGTGCGCAATGCCGTCGCCATGCACGGCGGCAGCGTGTCGGCCAAGAACGTCTCGCCACACGGACTCGAAGTCGAGATTAGCCTGCCGACGCTCGCTCCCCCTCCCGCCGGGCGGCGCAGCAGCTCCCAAGTGAAGCTGGCGCAAATTAGCAATTAGCAATTAGCGATTAGCTGCTCCCAGCCGCTCCTAGCGATTAGCGATTAGCGATTAGCTCCGAGCTGCTCCCAGCGATTAGCTCCTGGCGATTAGCCATTAGCGGATTAGCTCCCAGCGATTAGCTCCGAGCTGGCAGGCTTCCTTATTCATTCATGGTGTCATCCTGAGCGGAGGCGGCCCGTCGTTGGCCGCCGGAGTCGAAGGACCCCTATAGCGGTACCGTACCTGCCTCGCAGACTCGGGTGGCTAATACAACGCTATTAGCTGTTAACCACCGCCTTGCGTGATCCATGATATCGTCCGGATGCAATCTGTGTCGCGATGGCCCGAGTCTCGCGCAGCGAGACGGAAGAGCTTAGCCCAGCCTTTCAAGGCTGGGTGGGCGTCCCCAAGAGATCCGAGGCCCGTAGGAGACTGTGTCGCAACCCGAATCCGAATTTCGTGGTGACAAACAGTCGGAATTGCGACCGAACCAGCCGCGGAGCGCGACATGTGTTAGCCGCGGCGTAAGCCCGCGGGCAGGTGGGACAAATAGAGAGCCGCGGAGCGGCGACACCCAGTCGCGACACAGTCACCGTAGGGACGGCAGGACCGCAGATCCCTCGGTCGGACTGAAGTCCTCGGTCGGGATGACAGGTTGAAAGAGGTTTAGCTAATCGCTAATTGCTAATTGCTAATTGCTGGCTCTCCCTCACTGACATCCCTTCCGCTCGCGTGATAGCTTATCCCTTCCGGAACGAACCCCATGTTTACCAACGACCTTCTGCAGGGCAAGCGCATTCTCATCACCGGCGGCGGCACTGGCATTGGCCGCGCCATGGCCGAGCGATTTCTCCAGCTCGGCGCAACCGTTTACATCTGCGGCCGGCGCGCTCAAGTTGTCGAGCAGACCGCCAAGGAACTCTCGGCCTCGACCGGCGGCACCATTGAAGGCTTCGCGTGCGACGTCCGCTATCCCGAGGACGTCGATCCGCTGATCGAGAAGCTGTGGGCCAAGGGCCCGCTCGACGTGCTGGTCAATAACGCGGCCGGCAATTTCCTGGCAAAGACCGAAGAGCTTTCGCCGAACGCCTTCGACGCCGTCATCGGCATCGTGCTGAAGGGCACCATCAACATGACCCTGGCGTGCGGCCGCCGCTGGCTGAAGGAGCAGCACAAGGGCGTCGTGCTGAGCATCGCGACGACCTATGCCGACACCGGCTCCGCCTATGTCGTCCCCAGCGCGGTGGCGAAGGCAGGAGTGGTCGCGCTGATGCGCAGCCTGGCGGTCGAGTGGGGCGGACGCGGCATTCGCACCGTCGCCATCGCTCCCGGCGCGATTCGCACCGAAGGCGCGTTCTCGCGCCTGCTGCCGACACCGGAGCTGGAGAAGGCGCTGCTCGAGCACAACCCGCTGCATCGCTTCGGCACGCTGGAGGAGATTGCCAACCTGGGCGCGTTCCTCATCAGCGATCAGGCGGGGTACATCAACGGCGAGATGGTATACATGGACGGAGGCGAGATGCTGGCCGGCTCCAGCAGCTTCAGCATGATGGGGCGCCGCATGCCCGATTCGGCGTGGCAAATCATGAAGCCGAAGAAGTCATGAGCGAAACCGTTGCCATCTCCGACCTCGGCCCGCGCGAAATCCGCTCGCCGTTGCGCCTCGACACGCTGGGCCCCGTCGAGAGCCACCTTCATCCTCGACGAGATGCACTATCGCAATCCGCTCGATCTGGGCGAGCCGGATTACCTCTTCGAGCGCGCCGGTCCGCGCGAGCACCTGTTCTTCGATGCTGCCAAGACCAAAGTCGCGATTGTCACCTGCGGCGGCCTGTGCCCCGGCCTGAATAACGTCCTCCGCTCGGTCTATCTTCAACTGCATTTTCACTACGGCGTTCCCGCGGTAATGGGAATTCGGTACGGCTACTCCGGCTTCTCGCCGGAAGCGCCCAGGCCGCCGATGTGGCTGAACGCCGAGATGGTCAACAACATTCACCAGCGCGGCGGGACGCTGCTGGGCACTTCGCGCGGGCCGGTCAGCCCGGACATCATCGTCGATTTCCTGGAGCAGCGCGGCATCAACATCCTGTTCACGGTTGGCGGCGACGGCACGCAGCGCGGCGCACACGCCGTGGCCGAGGAGATTCAGCGGCGCAAACTGAAGATCGCGGTGGTCGGCATTCCCAAGACCATCGACGACGACGTGCAGTACGTGAACCGCTCCTTCGGCTATTTCACGGCCATCGAGAAGGCCAAGGACGTCATCGACTCGGCTCACGTGGAAGCGCACTGCGTGCACAACGGCATCAGCATCGTGAAGGTGATGGGACGCGACTCGGGCTTCATCGCTTCCGGCGCGACGCTCGCCAGCCAGGAAGTGAACTTCACCCTGGTGCCTGAAGTGCCGTTCAAGCTGGAGGGCGAGTGCGGACTGCTGGCGGTGCTGCATCGCCGGCTACTGGAGCGGAAGCACGCGGTGATCGTGGTGGCCGAAGGCGCCGGGCAGCACCTGATGCCGCCGTTGGAGGAGCGCGACGCCTCGGGTAACCTGCAGCATCGCGATATCGGGCTATTCCTGCGGCACAAGATTCGCGACCACTTCGAGGCGCAACGCTTTCCGGTGGTCATCCGCTACATCGATCCCAGCTACTACATTCGCAGCGTGCCGGCGTCGACCGTCGATTCGGTGCTGTGCGATTCCTTCGCGCGCAACGCTGTCCACGCGGCGATGGCGGGCAAGACGGACATGATCATCGGCCTGCAGCACGGCGTGTTCATCCACGTGCCGATTGCGATGGCGACGAGCGAGCGCAAGCGGCTGTCGAATGAAGAGTGGGCGATGGTGGTGACGGCGACCGGGCAGCCGGACCTGACGTAGCTTCTAGTCTAGCCAAGCGGCTGAAGATTCACCACGGAAGCACTGAAATCACGGAAAATCAATAACACTAATTTTCAAAGAAACTTCCGTGCCTTCCGTGCTTCCGTGGTAAGCGAATTCTGCCATTGCGAATTTCTGTTGCCGAATGTGGTTCGTTTTTCCTTAGAGCCGTTGATCGCTGCTCAGCATTGTCTATAATCCCGCCCATGAAAAAGCTTTTGCCGCTGCTTCTCGTCATGATGGTCGTGATCTCGATGCCGGCGTTCGCGTCGAGCAAGCACCATCACAGTAAGCATCACAACCATTCCAGTCACCACCATTCTTCGCATCACACGAGCTGACGCTCCCGGGCTGTAGCGCGAGCGATGCCAACTTCCGGGCCGGCGTGAATCTCACCGCCGGCCTTGAATTTTCGGCATCAGTCCGGCCGGATGCCGATGACCGCCATCATGCGGCCGGTCTTGCCGAACTCGGCGCGATGCGAGAAGAAGCGCGTGGTGTCGCAGGCAGTGCAGCCGTCAATGACGCTGATGTGCTCTTCGCGCAGGCCGGCGTCTTCCAGTTGGCGGCGATTGGCCTCCACCAGATCGAGATGAATCTCCGGCCCGAGATCGCCGTGACCCGGCGCGCGCTGATTCAGAAACAGCAGCGGATAGCGGACGTGAATCGCGTTGGAGTCGAAGACCTCTTCGAAGAGATCGTCGGCATAGGAGAATTGCGATTCGAACTCGGCGCGCGCCTCGTTGCCGACTTGATAACAGCAGCGCCGGATGCAGGGACCGATAGCCGCCCGCAGATCGCGCGGCAAGGAGCCGAACTGGTGCCGCATCTCGCCGACACCTTTTTCCACGATGCGCGCCACCGTTCCTCGCCAGCCCGCATGGAATGCGGCGACGACGCGCCGCTTGATGTCGGCACACCAGCACCGGCACGCAGTCGGCGGTCTTGATCGCCAGAAGCAGGCCGGGAGCGTTGGTGATCAGGCCGTCGCCGGTGAGCGGATCTTTCGCCGGCAGCGCTCACGCGATGCACGATCGAGGAATGAATCTGCTTGACCTGCAGCAGCGGCCAGGGATCGCCGCTTGGCGTCGGTCGCATGCAACGTTGTCAGGAGAGCTCGGCGATTGCGCTCAACGTTGTCCTTGGTGTCGTGCTGGGTGAGGCCGAGGTTCAGCGTCTTGCCGCCGTAGCAAGTGGAAACGCCACCCTGCCGAGTGCTGAAGCCGTGCACCAGCCAGGGCAGCGAGGCGAAGACCGGAGCGCGGAGGATCTCCAGCGTCCCGCCTGGTAATACTCGCGGCCGTGGAGCATTGAGCACGGATTTTGGATTTCGTCGGGGAGCAGGCACAGTTTGATTCTAGAGCAGAGCGGTAGGAGTGTCGCCGGCTGGAGCCGGGTCGAGCGGGAAATAAACGGCTTGTCGGCACGACTGAAGAGTCGCCGAAAAGGCGAACCGCAGATCCCTCGGTCGGACTGAAGTCCTCGATCGGGATAACAAAAATAAAAAGGGGCCGGGACGCTGGCCTGAAGGCCAGCTCTACCCGATCCCCGGTGCGGCCAGAGGTGCGACAGCTACAATTCCATTCGGATGCTGCTGTATTACATCACCGATCGCCGGGCCTTCAGCGGAACGGACGCGCAGCAGCGTGCTGCGGTCATTCGCCGCATCGCCGAGGCTGCGCGCGCCGGAGTCGACTACATCCAGTTGCGCGAAAAGGATCTGGCGCCGCGCGATCTTGAATGCCTCGCACGTGAGGCAGTGCGCGCGGTGCGGGACAACTCAGAAGTCAGCAAGCTATTGATCAACAGCCGCACCGACGTGGCGCTGGCTTGCGGTGCTGATGGCGTTCACCTGGCATCGGACGAGTTGGCTGCGTCGGAGATTCGGGCGCTATGGAGCAAGTGCAGTGATCGGGAGCCGGTCATCGGCGTGTCTGCGCACTCGTTAGCGGATGTGCTGCGCGGCAAATCCGAAGGCGCCGACTTCGCGGTGCTGGCGCCGATCTTCGAGAAGGTGCAGATTGGTGCGAAAGGAATTGGCTTGGATGCATTGCGAGAAGCGTGTTCGGCAATACAAGAGAGTTCTCCGGCCGAGCGTTTCGCCGTATTAGCGCTGGGCGGTGTGAATCTCACGAATGCTCGCGATTGTCTTCAGGGCGGCGCAGACGGAGTCGCAGGAATCCGGCTGTTTCAAAGCGGTGATCTCGAAGAAACAGGAAAGTGGCTGCGGAAGCTGTAGCGAGCAGCGACCGAACTATCTGAGCTATCGTCCCTCCACATCCCGCGCCAGCGCCTTCAGCACCATGTTGATGAGCGAGAGCACAATCGCCCCCACAAATGCCGGGATGAAGCCGGTCACCACAAAATCCGGCCGCAGCAGCGAGGAAGCGAACATCAGCATCAGCGCGTTGATCACCCACCAGAAAATCCCCAGCGTCAGAATCGTCAGCGGCAAAGTGATGATCTTCAGGAACAGGCCGAGCGTGGCGTTCACCAGGCCGATCACCAGCGCCGCGATCAGCGCCGCGGTAAATCCGCGCACATGAAATCCCGGCATAAAGTGTGAAACGGCCAGCAGACCGATCGCGCTCAATAACCAGTTCAACAGCAGACGCATATTTGTCCTTTCGCTGGGCCAACCACCTGGGGCATTGAGATATGGCGAGGTTGAGCGGCACAGGCAGAGATTTCCCTGGTGTATAGGGTCGTTGTGGAGACAGGGTACTGGAAGACAATGGGTCCGTGCCGGGAGTTCTGTTGGCGACCGATAGGGAAGTTATGAAAACAATTCGGTCAGGACTTGGTTTCATGGATCCCCTTTCCAGCGTTTCACGGATCAATCTCGTGTAAGGGATGCCGCGTGCCTTAGCTTTAGCTTTAAGTGCTGCAAGCATAGCTCCGGGGACGCGCATATTAATCTGTTCGTCCTTTCTCTCAAATTCGAACCGGGCTGGTTTGAACTGAGAAAAATCGAGCTCCGACAAGTCTTGCGACAGGAAGTTTTCCGCTTGCTTATCGCTCTTTAGCCTGGGCACTCTCTTCTTTTTCATAGGCGGCGATCTCCTTCGCATGCATGAATCGAGCGCTCACTGGGCGAATGAAGCGCCGGTGGTTCCTCATCCGGAAGGTAAAGGCAACGAACAATGGTCGTCCTCTCGCGGTCCGGCCTACGGCAATCATGCGGTCTTCTTCCCCGGAGTGTTTTGCATCGGGCGCAATGCGGAAATCGCTCATCAATAATGCCTCAATCTCCGCGATGGACACGCCGTGCTTTTCGCACTTTTCGCGATTACCCCGTCCCAGTCAAATCCGGATACGTGCAGAGTCATCATAACAAGCTTGCTATACACATGTATATACAGAGATGACTGGGCCTATGTGCATATGTTGGACGGCAGAAATTGTCGCCTCCCACTTCACCCTAGATCGCTTCCAGCACCGCCTTCAGATATTTCCAGAAGCCCTGCACGGAAGGTATTTCCACGCGCTCATTGGGGCTGTGCGGGCCGACGATGGTCGGGCCGAACGAGACCATCTGCATTCCGGGATACTTTTCGCCGATGACGCCGCACTCCAGGCCGGCGTGCATTGCGATGAGGCTGGCCGGATGTCCAAAGACCTTCTCGTGCACCGATTGCAGTTTGCGCACAATGTCGCTGGTGGGCTCGGGCTTCCATCCGGGATAGCTGCCGCTGTGTTCAACATCGAATCCGGCCAGGCGGCACGCGGTTGCGACCATTCGCGCCGCGCCGAGTTTGCTGCTCTCGATGGCGCTGCGCTGGCTGGTCACGATCTCGATCACATCGCCCTTGGTCGCCACTGTTGCCAGGTTGGTGGAGTTCTGCGTCAGTCCGGGCACGTCGGGACTCATGGCCAGCACACCGTGATGCAGGGTCGCCAGCAAATGCACGGCTTGCTTTGCGTCGTTGGCGTCGATCACCTTCGCCGGCCGCTCGACCTTTTCGACCGTGATCTGCAATTCGGGATCGAAGCCGCCGAGGTCAACCTTGTTCTCGGCTTCCAACTTCTTGATGAGCGCCTTCAGTTCCGCTTCGCGATTGCCATCGAGCGCGATCACCGCGGACGCCTCGCGCGGAATCGCATTCTGCGCGCTGCCGCCAGTCAAATTCGCAATCTCGATCGGCAGAGTTTCCATCGCAGTCTGCAAAACGCCGGCGAGAATTCGCACAGCATTGCCGCGTCCCTGATTGATGTCGATACCCGAGTGACCGCCCTTCAAGCCCGCGACCTTGATCCGCCAGCCGGTGTCGCCCTTGGCATCGCGCAGTGTGACCTTGCGGCGCGCCGTAGTCTTGACGCCGCCGGCACAGCCGATGCAGATCGTGTCCTTCTCTTCGTTGTCGAGGTTGAGGAAGTATTTCGACTTCAGCATTCCGCCGGGAAACTCTGCGGCGCCGGTCAGCCCCGATTCCTCGTCGATGGTGAAGACGAACTCCAGCGGACCGTGCGCGATGTCGGTGCTTTCCATCACGGCGAGTGCGGCGGCAACACCCACGCCGTTGTCCGCGCCGAGAGTGGTGCCGTCGGCCTTCAGCCAGTCGCCGTCGCGCTTTATCTTGATGGGATCGGTATCGAAATTGTGCGGGGTGCCTTCGTTCTTCTCGCAGACCATGTCGAGGTGACCTTGCAGCAGAGCCATGGGCGCGGATTCGCGGCCGGCGTGCGCGGGCTTGCGAATGACGGTGTTGCCGACCTTGTCGTGCGTGGCTTCCAGCTTGTGTTTCGCGGCAATCGACAGGACATAGTCGCGGGCAGCCGCTTCCTTAGTCGAGGCGCGAGGAATTGCCGCCAGCGCATCGAAATGCTTCCACAACTCCTTCGGTTCCAGCTCAGCTAGTGCAGATGTCATAACACGCTCCAATTAGTGCACACCAATCGTACAGCGAGGGCACGAGACTGACGAGTCGGCAATCCGGAAGAGGCGTGATTCACCACGGAAGCACGGAAAACACGGAATCGCATCGGTCGTTTCTCTTTTCTTTTTCCTTTTCCTTTTCTTTTTCCTTTTCTTTTTCCTTTTCTTTTTCCTTTTCTTTCTTCTGTTCTTCTTTTTCTTCTTTATCTTTCTTCTTTATCTTTCTTCTTTCGTTGCCTTTGTCTTCTTTCCTCTTTTCTCCGTGTTTTCCGTGCTTCCGTGGTGAAAACGCCTTTCGCCTGTTTGTTCGCGCGGATTCCCATTCCGAAACTCGCGTCCCATTCTGTGCTCCTCGTCACTGTTTTGGCCGAGCGAATTGCGCTAACGTCAAACAGGATCGCTTCCAACAGGTAGGTCGAGCGGCGCGGAATCGGCATTGGCAAGACGATGCTCGCGCGGCGATCCGCAATCTCCCTCCTGCTGCCGGATGGCTTCGGCAGCCAATCCAAGACCCGCGAAATCTTCGACTTCGTTGTCAGATGAGCCGCTTCCATGGACGCGCTGTGGGTCGCCATCCGCCAAGCGAGGAGGTCGCCGAAATGTTCGGGTCATGGCGTCAGGTGCGATTCGCTGCTATCACCATGGTTATGGTTCTCACCTCGCTCCCGGCGATGGCGCAGACGCTGATCACCACCGTTACTGCCGGGTCTTATCCGATTGCGCTTGCCGTCAATCCGGCGACCAACAAGATCTACGTCGTCAATCAGCAGAGCAACAATGTCACGGTCATCGACGGCGTCACCTACAAAACCAACACCATTATGACCGGAGCCGCGCCGGACGCGCTCGCGATCAATTCCGCTACCAACAAGATCTATGTCGCTAATGGAAACAGCAGCACGGTTACGGTGATCAACGGTGCCAACAACAGCACGGCTACGGTCTCGGTGGGAACGTATCCCATCGCGGTTGCGGTGAATTCGGTCACCAACAAGATCTACGTCGCCAATTACCGCGCGAACAACGTGACTGTGATCGACGGTGCCACCAATCACACGACCACCGTCAACACCGGCACCGATCCGATGGCGCTTGCGGTCAACCCGGCGACCAACGAGATCTACGTCGCCGATAACGGCAGCGAAGACCTGACCATCATTAACGGGGCGACGAATTCGACGATCAGGGTGGGGGTCGGCAGTAATCCACGCGCAGTCGCGGTCAACCAGTACAGCAACAAAATCTACGTCGTCAACTACACCTCCAATAACGTCTCCATCGTCGATGGAGCAACCAACAACGTCAGCAACGTCGGCGTGGGAGCGTCTCCCTCGGCGCTGGCGCTGAATGCCATGCGGGATGAGATCTACGTAGCCAACAGCGGGGATGGAACAGTCACCATCATCAACACATCGACCCTGGCAACGACGATCATTGCAGCCGGTTCTCCTCAAGGCATCGACGTCGATCCCATCACCAACAAGGCCTACGTCAGCAACTTCATCTACGACGGTGCGGTCACGATGATCGACGGCAGCAACGATTCCACCGGCTCGGTTCTGGTCGGCAACTATCCGACGGCGGTCGCCGTCAATTCGCAGTTGCGCCAGGTGTATGTGGTGAACAGCGGCGGCAACAGCGTTTCGGTGGTCGCCGGGGCTGACTCGGATCCGCTGCAGTTCGTTCCCGCACCTCCCTGTCGCGTCGCTGACACGCGCCAGCAAAACGGTCCTTTCGGCGGACCTTACATCTCCGGCGGCTTCTCGCGCAGCTTCGCGGTTCCGCTGAGCAACTGCGACATTCCGCCCAGTGCGATCGCCTACTCGCTCAACGTCACGGTGGTGCCGCTGACCGGCTCGCTCAACTTCCTGACGGTTTGGCCTACCGGTGAATCGCTGCCCAATATTTCCACGCTCAACTCGCCCGACGGCCGGGTCAAAGCCAACGCGACGATCGTTCCCGCCGGAGCCGACGGCGCGGTCAGCGTCTATGCGACCGACTCGAGCGACGTGATTCTCGACATCAACGGCTACTTCCAACCCGCGGCCAGCCAGACGCTGCAGTTCTATCCACTGGCGCCATGCCGGGTAGTTGACACGCGCGCGGGATCGAAGCAACCGAAAGGACTAGGTCCGCCGTTGCTGCCAGCGCAGCAAGTACGCGATCTGCCCATTCTTTCCAGCCCGTGCCTGCAGGGCATCACCAATCCCCAGGCCTACTCGTTCAATGTGACGGTTGTGCCTAATCCTTCCGGACAACAACTCGGCTACCTGAGCGTCTGGCCCAGCAACCAATCGCTGCCCCTCGTTTCGACGCTGAACAATCCGACGGCGACCGTGGTTGCCAACGCGGCGATCGTACCGGCCGCACCCGACGGCGATATCGATGTCTACGCTTACAACAGCACCGATCTGATCATCGACATCAACGGCTACTTCGCCGCGCCGGCTGCTGGCGGACTGTCGTTGTATCCGTCTCAGCCCTGCCGGGTCATCGACACACGCTCGTCGGGAGGAGCGTTCGACGGCCAGCGCAACCCACCGGTAAATGTTGTCGGCAGCCCGTGCCTGATTCCCAGTGCGGCGCAGGAATTTGTCTTCAACGCGACGGTGGTGCCTTCCGGCTCGCTGGGATACTTGACACTGTGGGCCGATGGCAGTCCGATGCCTTCCGTCTCCACCCTCAACGCGACCGATGGCAAGGTCACGTCGAACATGGCGATTGTGGGCAACGTCGACGGCAAAGTCGATGCTTACGCTGCGGGCTGGACCAACCTCATCCTCGACCTCTCCAGCTACTTTGCGCCGTGAGGCGCCAAAGATGCAGACAGGGAGTTTGTCGCGGCCCGGGCCGCCGCTCCGCGGCTCGAACCGCAGATCCCTCGGTCGGGCTGAAGCCCTCGGTCGGGATGACAACACAAGGGTGACAAAAAAGGAACGACCGGGGATGTCGGCTTGAAGGGACTGTGTCGCGGCCGGGGACGTCGGCGCTACTTTGTCCCGCTGTCCGTGATCGCAAACTCCTGTCCCGGCACGGGCGCGAGCAATGGGATCACGTATCCCTTCACGCCGAAGTTGCCGGTCTTGTTGGCCTCGACCACGCCTTTGTGCATGAACTGGCCCATCTGGAACGAGGACGCTTTCAGGTGAAAGACGTACATCCCATTCTGCGAGTCGCGCAGGGTGACCATGTCGGGCGTCAGGTTCTTGATCACCAGCAGAATCTCGCCGCCCATGTCTTCGTCGGACTCGGCAGCCGGCTTCTCTTTCGCCTCGGCCTCGTGTTTTGATTCCTTTTCGTGCTGCTCCTTGGCCTCTTTATTGGCCTTCGGCACCTGGAATCCTGGAATCAGCTCACGCGCTTCATCCAGATTGGTTGCCGGATAATTGCCCGGCAGCCACAACGGATCGGGCAATTCCTGCGGGCCGTCGATGCTCTGGTAGAGCAGCGATAGCTCGCCTTGCTTCACGTCCCGCCCATCCGGACGCAGGTTGAATTCGGCCACCACCATGGGAAACGCGATCGCCTTCGATCCTTCGGCGACCACCAGCGGACGCGATCCAGCTTCGGTGCGATCAGGAATAGCAAGGTAAACGCTGTCGAGGGTCTCGGCGATGATCCGGGCGGGGCGCTGTTCGAAAGCCGCGAAGGTCTTGCCGGCATCGCCGCTGAATGGACCGCGCACAACGCAGAGCTGCCCCTTCACGCAAATCGCCGGCGCCGTATAGGACGTTGGCCGCTTCGGCTTGGGAGAGTTGGGAAGGCTAATCACCTTCGACACCTGCTCGCTGGGGTCGCCGGTTGGGTGGAAGAGCACGGCTAGACCGACCTGCCCCGGCGGAATGGTCAGCACAAACGGCCGGCTGGCGAACTGCGGCGGCTCGCCCGATATCTCCAGCGTCCATCCGGCCAAGTCGGCCGCCGCACCTGACGGCGCAAACGGCAACGCAATTCGCGTGACTGCGATTCCGGGCTGCGATTCGTAATCGCTGGGATCGTCAACCACGCTTCCCGAGACACGATCGCCGGGGCGAACCTTTGCCGGAAGGATGAACCCCATTTCCTTCACATTCGAGCCAGGCGGAGGTGTGTTGGTGGGCTTGGGCGGCACGATCTCCAGCGGAGCGGCAGCCGGCGTTTTCTCCACCGGCTTCTCGGAACGCTGTGCAGCCTCGCGTGCCTTGGCCAGCTGCTGGGTCACCTCGTCCTGCGTAAACTTCTTCACCGTCTCGGGCGTGCCGGACGACTCCTCACCGGCCGGACACTGGACATGCAGGTAATCCTGCTTGGGAACGTTCCAGTCGGCGCAGTGATAGGAGTTGTTCTGCGGATCGTGAACCAGCCGATGCCCGGACGGTCTGCTTGCCCGACTCGTCGAACACCTGAGCGAACTCGCCCGTGAAGTTGGCGTTGTTGTCGTAGGTATTGCGCGTGATCTTATGAACTTTTCCGTTGGGCCAGTAGGAGGTCGCCGTGGTGTTGGGGACGTACGATCCGGCAGGATACTCCAGAGTCTGCTGTTGCAGGAGCTGGCCATCGGGACCAATCGTGCGCAGCTCGGCGACTTTGCCTTCGGCATTGTAGTGGAGTTCCAGCTTGCGTCCACCGCCCGCGTCCTGGACTACGGTGCGCTGGCCGAGCGCGGAAGTTGCCGCCAGCAGTGCTACCAGCAGGATGAGTTGATGAATGGGGAGATAGCGGAAAGATTGCGTTCGTCGCACTGCTGGTTGTTCCCTCATTTGGAATTCGCGAAGAAAGATGCCTGTGATTGCTGCAATGATGACAAGTCAAATCCCGGTAGGCCTTGCAGTTTAACACGGCAAACCTGCACGGCTTCTTGTATCCAAAAACGAAAGCCCTTATGGGCTCGCAATTACTATTGTTTTCGTTGACACTCTGCGCTGTGACCATTTACTGTTTGATCGCCCGGCGGTTGGCATCGTCCTCCTCCTGTCCAGTGCAAAGTTCACTTGCCCCCACAAGTGACAAGCTTCACCACAATTCTAAAGAAGGAATACACATGAAAGCATCGCCATCGTTCCCTGGTCGCGGCACCAGCGCCGCGCTCCTGACCCTTGCGCTCGCATTGACTCTGGTCATCACGTGCACGGCTCCGGGCCACGCTCAAACTATATTCCGGCAGATCAGTCAAGATACCTTTACTAATAGCAGCAGCCAGCATCAAACCGAAGTCGAGCCGGGTGCGCTAGCGCACGGACCGGTCATCGTTGCCGCCTTTCAGGTAGGTCGTATCTTTGGCGGAGGTGGTGCTGACATCGGCTGGGCAACTTCGCTCAACAGCGGAATCTCCTGGACCAACGGCTACCTTCCCGGCTTGACCCAGAACGGCCCCGGCGGCGGACCGAACAGTGCGGCTAGCGACGCCGCTGTCGCCTATGACGCGAAGCACGGCGTTTGGCTGATCTGCACCCTGCCGATCGGCAACTATGACACCGTCGCCGTCAATTCCTCCAGTGATGGCATTCACTGGAACAATCCCGTTTACGTCATCCAGAATCAGGATGCCGACAAGAACTGGATTGCCTGCGATAGCACGGCCTCCAGCCCTCACTATGGCAACTGCTATGTCGAGTGGGATAACCCCGACGTGGGCGACCTGCTCTACATGAGCACATCCACTGACGGCGGGAAGACGTGGAGCGCCCCGCAAACCACCGCCAACGACGATTACGGAATCGGCGGCAATCCGGTGGTGCAGCCGAACGGAACCGTGGTCGTTCCCTTCGCCGACTTCGACGGCGGCATGTCGGCCTTCGTTTCCACCAACGGCGGCCAGAGCTGGACCGGCGCCATCCAGATCGCACAAGCTCCCAGCCGCTACGAGGATGGCGGTCTGCGTAGCGCGGGCTTGCCGTCAACCGCAATCGACGGTGCGGGCAACGTATACACGTCATGGTCCGATTGCAGCTTCGAGAGCGGCTGCAACGCCAACGACATCGTCTACAGCAGCTCCAGCGACGGCGTTCACTGGGGTACGAAGGTTCGCATCCCGCTTGACGCTATCGGCAGCGGCGTGGATCACTTCATCAACGGCATGGGCATCGACATCAACACTTCCGGCAGCAGCGCCCACATGGCGATGACCTACTATTACTATCCCGTTGCCAACTGCGGTAACAGCTGCCAGTTGTATGCCGGTTTCAGCATCAGCAACAACGGCGGCTCAACCTGGACCGCAGGTCGCGCCCTGTCCGGTCCTATGCAGCTGAGCTGGCTACCCAACACCTTCTCCGGCTACATGGTCGCCGATTATGTCGCGACGGTGTTCCCCGGCGGAGGACGGGCCTACCCGATCTACGCGTGGGCCATGACGCCCAGCAATGGTCTGTTCCACGAGGCCATCTTCACCTCGTCGCAGGGATATACGAAGGACGAGATGAACGAGCCGGAGATGAGTTCGGCGGGCGAGAAGCCGATCCCGGGCATCCAGTCGGATCATCAACGAGAGCGTGGCGAGGTCGACAACCTGCCGCCGAGCCGCAGAGGGCCAGACGTTCCTCAGCACTAGAGGGACTAGAGGCTCACGGACCGTTGGCATTATACCTGAATACGAAGGCCGTCGGCGCATCTGCGCTGACGGCCTTTGTTATTGGCGCAACGCTTCGTGCTGTGCCTGTCGTTGCGTTTGACACGTGGTTTGAGCGATCGTAGACTGAGCCCATGAAGACAACCGGAGAGACAGAGGTGGTCTCCATGCCTTCTTCGCTGCTCGCCGAAGTACAAGCGGCTGCCAACGAAGAGCATCGGACTCGCGAGGAACTGCTCCTTGAAGCAGTGGAGCGCTACCTCCGCGATCGCCGCTGGCAGCGCCTCCTGACTTACGGCCAGGAGCGGGCGCGCTCTCTCGGGCTGAGTGATGCCGATGTCCCCCGCCTCATTGAGCAATACCGCCAGGAACGCTCGAGCCGTTAGGTGATAGTCGCAACGGCGGACACTAACATCTATGTCTCCGCGCTAAACTTTGGCGGAGTTCCTCTTGAATTCCTGAATGCGGCTCGTATCGCTGGATTCCGCCTCGCGATCTCGGAAGCTCTCCTTGCGGAGATTCGAAATGTCTTGCAGAAGAAATTTTCCTGGTCCGAGCAAGCGGTAAACGATGCGATCGCTGAGTTACTCGACTTCAGCCAACTCGTACAGCCCACCGAGGCACTGGAGGTCGTAGATGCAGATCCTGATGACAACCGTGTGCTCGAATGTGCGATCGCTTCGAACTCGCAGTTCATCGTCAGCGGTGACAAACATCTATTGACTCTGGGAGAGTGTCGGGGCATCCGGATACTCAAGGTTGCGGAATTCCTGTCGCTAATGCCAAAGCCGCCAACGCACCTGCGCTGACGGCTTCTTGTTATATCGCGAAAATTCCAGATCCTACGACATCTTCACAAACGCCCAGAACAGCGTTCCCGACAGCATAATCGACACCGGCAACGTCAGTACCCAAGCCATAAGCAGGTTGCGCACCGTCGCCCACTGCAGACCCGTTCCGTTGGCTGCCATCGTTCCTGCAACGCCCGACGACAGCACATGGGTCGTGCTTACCGGCAATCCGAAATAGTCGGCAGCTCCGATCGTTACCATCGCGGTAATCTCGGCGGCCGCGCCCTGGCCGTAAGTCAGGTGATCCTTGCCGATCTTCTCGCCAACGGTGACCACGATCCGCTTCCACCCGATCATCGTGCCCAGTCCCAGCGCCAGCGCAACCGCAACCTTCACCCACGTCGGGATGAACTTGGTGGCGTGGTCGATCTGCTTCTTGTACTTCGCCAGCACCGCCGCATCGGCGGCGGAAATATTCGTGTGCCCCGACTTCTGCATGATGCGCAGCGCTTCGCTCACCAGGTACATATCGTTGCGGAAGTTGCGCACCCGGTCCTGCGGGATATACCGCAGCTCCTTGTAATTGGCCACTTCGTCGGAGATGCCGTTAACCATCTCGCGCAGCGCCAGCACCGTGTTCGGCGTGAAGTCTTTGGTGCGGACGTAAGCGGACACGTCGTCGCGCGGATCGCCCACCACGGCTCCCGGCGTCACATATTTGTCGAGAACATTGGCAGCCTGCTGTGAAATCGCAATGAACTCCGCCGACTGCTGCGGCGTGATGGCATGATTCAGTGCGTAAGCCGTAGGCACGGTGCCGATCAGGATCAGCATGATCAGTCCCATACCCTTCTGGCCGTCATTGGAACCGTGGGCAAAGCTGACGCCGCTGCAAGTGAGAATCAGCAGGCAGCGGATCCACAGCGGCGGCGGAGCATCGCCTTCCGGCGCTTTATAAAGCCGCGGGTCGCGGATGAAAACCTTGAACAATCCCAGCAGCGACGCTGCCAGTACAAATCCCACCAGCGGAGACAGCACCAGCGACTTGCCGACATTGGAAGCCTGCGCCCAGTCGACGCCGCTGGTCGCCGTGTGCGCCTGCATCAACTGATTCGCGATCCCCACGCCGATGATCGACCCGATCAGCGTATGCGAACTCGACGACGGCAGCCCAAACCACCAGGTGCCCAGGTTCCAGATGATCGCCGCCGTGAGCAGCGCGAACACCATGGCGAATCCCGCGCCGCTGCCCACCTGCAGAATCAGTTCCACCGGCAACAGTGAGATGATGCCGAAGGCCACCGCTCCCGTCGACAGCACCACGCCGAGAAAATTCAGCATTCCGGACAACGCCACGGCAATGTGCGGATCGAGCGAGTGCGTATAGATGACCGTCGCCACCGCATTGGCCGTGTCGTGAAAACCGTTCACGAATTCGAAGCCCAGCGCCACCAGCAGCGCTACTCCGAGCAAAAAGTAGGGAAAGATCGAGGGCGAGTGCACCACGGCCAGATCGGAGACCAGATGGTAGCCGGCATAGACGAAGCCTATGGCCAGTACCCCAATAAAAATCGCCGAGCCGATCTTGCCTGGGGACTTGGATAGTTTTGCATGTACAGCACTTGGCGCTGCAACGGGCGTTTCGGCCGGTAGCGGCGAAGCGGTCGCCATGGTCAGTCCTCTTCTTGCACAAATGTAATGTGATTGCGGAGAGCTTCCGTCCCCGAAAGGTACTATGGCGATATGCGTCCAATCATTAACGGAATGTTAATGACAGATGAATTTGCTGGGCATCTACGGTCACCATCCCAGGGAGCCGGATGCCCCGTTCTAGCCATCTTTTGGCTAGGGCGGGGGGCGACTAACTTATCCCCGCGCACGCCGGTAATGGCGCCGCGCCTTCTGGCGATTGCCGCAGGTCGTCATGTCGCACCAGCGCCGGCTGCGATTGCGGCTGTGATCGAGAAACAACCACTCGCAATCCGGCGCCTCGCAGAAACGCACGATTCCCAACTGCTCCGAAGTGAGCAGATCGGCGGCGGCCTGCGACATCGGCCACAGAATTCGGTCGAGCGGATTGCCCGCCTTGGCTTGCCACTCCCAGCGATAGCCGCCGTTCACCCGCGCGAGAGATCGATGCTGTAGCGCTTTGAGGGCGAAGTTGGTGATCAGATCCAGATCGGCCGTGGTCGCAGATCTGCTTTGCGCAATCGCTGAGAACGCCCGGTAGACGGCCTCCCGCAGCTTGATCGCTTCCACAAAACTCCGTCGCGCCAGATTGCCCTGCTGCTCCGCACAGCTCAGGAGTTCGCCGGCTTGTCTCGGCGAAATGACTCCGGATTGCCGCGCAAACGAAAGCAGGTCGCGGTAGCTCGCGAGATGATCCCTCCGCCGCTCTGGATCGTCGCGCCGGCTGACGGTGTTGGCGAGATCGAGCGCCAGTTGCCCGCCAGTCAGATCGAATTGGAATTCCCCTTGCTTCGCCACTGCTCCTATTTTAGCCATGCCTGTCGAGTCGAGCGCTTGGTTCTCACTCCGCAGGAGCTGCGAAATCGCTTAACATCGAGTCGCGCAGCGCATTGATAGAGTCCCGCGCAGCGAGAGGTGCGTAACCCGCACTTCAAGCCGGCAAGATGTCCAAGCCCCTACATTCCATCTCGTTTAGCCCCGGAGTCTAACCTTTGAGAGCGGCGAGAATCTGCGGCCGCATTGATAGAGTCTCGCGCAGCGAGACGGAAGATCGTAGCCCAGCGCTTCAGCGCTGGGTACGGCGGTCTCAACACCTGAGCCCCTCGGGGGCGGCAGACAATGCGACACCGCTCACGCTGCCTCGTCAGCCCGGGCCGACATCGATTCCCGCTTCTCACCTGTCCCTTTGCTGATCAGGAACACCGCCGTCAAGGTCACCACTCCGGCCAAAATCACCCGCGAATTCAGGATCTCGCCCGCCAGCAACCATCCCAACAAGACCGCGATGATCGGATTGGCATACGTGTGCGTCGACACCAGGGTTGGCGAGCAATGATCCAACAGCCACGTATACGTGGTGAAGGCGACAATCGTGCCGAAGACAATCAAATACAACAGCGCCCAGATCGATCGCGCGCTGAATGCTTGGACATGTGCGCGCGCAATCTCTCCGCTGACCAGCGACGCCACGAACAACAATCCCGATCCAGTCACTGCTGCCATCCCCGCCCGCGCAACCGGATCCTTCGGCAACGCCGGATTGCGCGAATAGATCACGCCGCACGACCACGTGATGGCGCTAATCACGACGACAATGCAGCCCAGCAGCATCCGTCCGTGACCGGCGCCCGGCTCCGCGCGCATCAACAATCCCACGCCCACGATTCCCAGCGCCAGTCCGGCAATCGTCTTCCCTGTCACACGCTCCTCGCGCAACACCAGAGCCGACAGGATCGCAATCCAGATCGGCTCGCTGGCAATCAGCAGCGCCGTCAAGCCGGAAGGCACGATCGTCTCCGCCCAATGCAGCGCGCCGTGGCTGATCACGAAGTACAGGATGCCAAGCACAAGACTGGAGCGCCACTCACGCAGCGTCGGCCGATAACCGCGCCAGTAGACCCACGCGAAGATCGCCGATCCCGCAACTCCCTGCCGTATCGCCACCACCAGCAACGGCGGAATCGTCTCCACCGCATAGCGAATCGCCAGGTACGTCGATCCCCACACCACATAGATCACGAAGAAGGCGAGCAGCAGCGCGATCCTGCTCGGTTGTGCGCGCTGCACTCGTCCCGAGGCCGCCATGCGGATAACCTCCTATATCATGATTACTGGTTAGACAAATTATACCTTGCCTGTCACCATGAAACGAGGCTTTGGGAATAAGAACGGCATTACTTCGCAGGGTGGCTCAGGTGGGCTGTGGCATGTGAGCTTGCTGGATCCACTGCTGGCCCTACATCTCCCACAGACACTGCCCGCCGCGGTACATCGAGATCAGGCCGTCTTCGCTGATCTTCAGCACCGTGCCGTAACGTGAGGCGGCAATAGCAGCAGTGGTGCGTCCGCCTTCCACCGTCCGGTTCATGGCTTCTTCACTGGATTGATGATGCAGAATTGCGCCGAACGCCAGCAGGTTGGAGTCAGGACAAAGCACCACGGCCCCATCAATACGCGCGATGTTTTCCAGCACCGTCGGCGGGACGTCGAGGATGCTCTTGTCGCGCAGCAGATAGTGCAGCTGGTCTTTGCTGGTTACGCCGTCGCCAACGTCGTCTTGCAAATTGTCCAGCAGATCCGGTTGCGACACCAGTTGGGATACTGACTCGCGATCATCCAGCACCACGAACAGCGCGCCACGGCGGCTCTCGGTCAGATTCAGCGCAACCGCAAACAGCCGTTCCGCCAGCTCCGCATTGCCGATCGCCTTCTTCCACAATCCATAACGATGCCGCGCATCCACCAACCGCCATTTGCCGTCGATGAAGCGAAACACAGGCACGCCATCGGAATAGATCTTGATCTCGCCGTTGGGCGAAAGGATCAGGCAGATGTGCCCGCCGCACAGCGTTGCGCGGCAATGATCGGTGTAAGAAGATGCCGTCGGGACCGCCAGCGGCATGTCGCGATACGGCTCCGCCCATTCATGCACGTCGATCAACTCCGCCATCAGCCCATCCTGGTCGACTAGAGCCAGTGTCCTCAGCCCGTCGCATAAGCGATGAAAGCTACGGATGGTGGTGAGCAGATGCGAATAACGCAGAGCCTGCTTCGGCGTCTGCGGTGGTTCGTGACAAGGCTCGGGCATCGAGCCAAACAGCAGCACACCGGTCGCGATGCGCCGATTCTCATAGGTGCTCATGCTGCTGGTGCGCAGCACTTCAATCGCATCGGCCACACGATCGGGCAGTCCGGCAATGGCTTCAGCGCTGCTGTGCGGCGTGGGATCGAGAAAAGCGGAGACGAAACGGTCCTCCGGTAATCCGCGGAAGAGCTGAAAGCTTTGCGCCGCCAATTCCTCGTTGGTCAGCAGTTGATACCGGGCCGACAGCACCATACCGATACTGCGTAGCAGGCGTCGCTCATGATCCGACAACTTCGAACTGGACGTCAGAGAATAGCCGCTGCCCATCCACTCGAATTCAACCTGGCCGCCGCTGGGTACCGCACCCAGCAGTCCCGGCATCTGCTCGGCTCCCTGCGACACGCGCTCCAGCGTGGCTCCAGGAAAGAAGTAGCCAATGCCGTTCTCCAGCAGATCGCTGTACAGCCCGCTGAGAAATCGCGCGCGCTTCTCCAGAAGACGGCCGCCGATGGAAGGGTTACTCATGCTCATGTCGAAGAATGGGACTGCGGGAAATCATCGGCGAACCATAGCCGCCGATTCCAAGCACATAGTAATGGATGCGCGTGGTCACCCGATGGAAGCGATCCTATCTGAGGATCAACGGGATTCAACGGTTAATAATTGTTACGACGCGGCGACCGGTTGTGCTGTCTCGACCTTGGCTTCGCGCAGATATCGCGCCGCCTCTTCCGGCGGCGTCGGGTTCTGATAAAATCCTGTTCCCCACTCGAAGCCGGCGATCTTCGTCAGTCGCGGCATAAACTCCACGTGCCAGTGGTAGTAGTCCATCGATCCTTCCTGCGCGGGAGCGGTGTGGATGACCAGGTTATACGCCGGATTGTCGAGCACCTGATCCGCTCGTACCAGCAGGTTTTTCAGCGCCTTCGCCAGATTCTCGTAAACCTGCGAGGAGGAGTTCTCGAATGCCGATTCGTGCCGCCGGGGAATAATCCAGGTCTCGAAAGGAAAACGCGGCGCGTAAGGAGCAACCGTCAGGAAGCCGTCGTTCTCGGCGACAACGCGAACGCCCGCTTCCGTCTCCTGGCGAATGATGTCGCAGAAGACGCACCGCTCCTTGTAAATGAAGTACTGCTTCGAGCCTTCCAACTCCTCGACTACGTGTTTCGGGACGATGGGCAGCGCAATCAGTTGTCCGTGCGAATGTTCCAGGGTCGCTCCGGCAAGCTGCCCGTGGTTCTTGAAGATGAGGATGTACTTGAAGCGCCGATCTTTCTTCAGATCAACGATGCGATCGCGAAAGGCCCAGAACACATCTTCAATTCGCTTCTCCGAAAGCTCGCTCAGCGTCACATTGTGATCCGGAGTCTCCACGATGACTTCGTGCGCGCCGATGCCGTTCATCTTATCGAACATGCCTTCGGCCTGGCGATTCAAGCTGCCTTCGATGCCCAGCGCCGGAAACTTGTTCGGAACCGCCCGCACCGTCCAGCCTTCGCTGTTCGGCGAAGCCCCATTGGGCCGATATGCCAGCACCTCCGGCGGAGTCTTGCCTTCATTACCGCTGCAAAATGGGCAGAAACCGCCCTTCATCTTGACTGGTTCGCGAGTGAAATCGGAAGGACGTTTGGCGCGGTCGGTAGAAATGATGACCCATCGCCCAATAATGGGATCTTTGCGTAATTCAGGCACGGTGGAGCCTTTCCTGCGAACAAACTTCTATGTTACCGCTTACCGCTGTCTTCGGTTTTGGCTCTGTGGAATCTATCGGCCAAATATAGTTTTGCAATTAAGGTGAATCACCAGCTCTGCAACAGCTGACAGCTGACAACCGGCAACCGGCAACCGGCAACTGATTCACTTTATTGGCTCAGCCGCCGGCAACGTGCCTACCATCTTTTCCACATCGCCAAGTTCTTTGGGAACGCTCGAGGACAGGACCTCAGGTCCATTCGCGGTTATGAGAATAGTGTCCTCCACGCGGAAATGCCAGTGTTTATCGGGAAATTCCACAATCGGCTCAACCGTGACCACCTGCCCGGCTTTGATCGGGCCTTTGGCCATCATCACATCGTGCGTCGCCAATCCGACAAAGTGACCTGGCCAACCGTACCACTGCGCCCCTATGCCCTCGCGATCGAAAATCTTCTTTCCCGCAGCCTCGGCCTGCTCGTAAGTGTTGCCGACCTTCAGCATATCGATCACTGCCTTCTGGCACTCGAGATCGACGTTGTACCACTTCGCCTGCTCCGGCGTGAATTTGCCATCGATGTTGAAGGTGCGGGTAATGTCCATGGTCATGTGGTCGAGATCGGCGGCAAAATCGAAGACCACAACCTCGCCGGCGTTGATCTTGTTGCGATTGAAAAAATAATGCCAGGTGTTGGCGTTCACGCCGGAGCCGACAATCGCGGGATAGGCCAAGCCTTGCGCGCCGGAATTGCGGAAGACAAACTCCGCCTCGGCTTCAATCTGGTATTGGTACATGCCGGGATGCGCCATGTGGATCGCCTGCTCATCGCCCTGCGCGCTGATACGCCCATTGCGCCGCAGCACTTCAATTTCCCCCGGACGCTTAATGTTCCGCATCTCGTCGATAGCACCCGTCAAGTTGCGGAAGTTCGCCGCCGGATAACGCTCGCGCAGCTTCACGAACATTTCGCGATCGCCCGGAAGATTCTGCCCGTAGGGATCGTTGTACTGGTCGGCATAGTCGCGGCCCGTCTCGAAGCGCGCGCCGTCGGGCTTATCCGCAAAACCCAGACGCAGCCAGAGATCGCTGTCTGCTCCGCCGCCAAACAGGAAGCTCAGATATCCGTCGAGGTTCGGCAAAGCCGCGACCGCCGGATAGCCCAACTCCTTCTGCTGATCCTTTGACATCGAGAGCAGATTGCCACCATACACCTGCACCTCGCGCGGGCTCTGCTGCGGTTCAAAGATGGTCGTGCGTTGTGTGGCAACATCCATCAGCATCACCGCCCCAGGATCACCCAGGCCGGTGTAGTAGTAAAAATCGTTGTCTTCGCGATAGTGATTCGCTGCCGGCACCTCGGTTTTCGCGAACAGCAGGACGTAGCCGGTCTTCAGCTTGGACGCGAGCTCGGTCCGTCGTGCCGCAAATTCCTTCGGCCCGCCAAGGTCGTTCATGGCCTGGATGTCAGTGTATTGAGCGTTAGCAAACACGCCGCTGAGAAAAATGAGCAGAGAGAGAGCAAACCCATATTGTCGCTTCATGGCGTACCGCAGTGTAGTCCCTGCAGAGCACGATTCGCAATTGAGACGTGACGATTTGCGGGCGGATTCGATGATTTTGGGAATTGAGTACAAGAAAAAAGGCCCAGGCTGGATGGCCCGGGCCGTCAGGAAAAACGAGAGCCTCATGCCCCCGTGGGCTTGCCTAGCGTACCCGCTTTGTTATGTGTCTTGCCGGCAACGATCTCGATGCACTCCTCCAGCACATCGATCGCGATATCGGCCTGCTCCTTGGTGACGATCAGCGGCGGACAAATGCGAATGCTGTTCGGACCGCATCCCAGGAACAGCAGTCCGCGCTCGAACGCAAGCTCGACGATGCGATCACGCTCCACTCCGCCCGGCGTTTTGGCCTTCTTGTCGGTGACAATCTCGACCCCGATCATCAGGCCGCGTCCGCGCACATCGCCCACAAAATCCAGACGCTTTGGCCAGTCGGCAATTCGCTCCATGATGTGGCGCCCAACGACTTCGGCGTTCTTGATGCCTTCGCGCTCCAGAACATCCATCGTGGCCAGCGCCGCCGCGATCGAAACCGGATTGCCACCAAACGTCGATGCATGCGATCCCGGCACCCAATCCATAATGTCGGCCTTCGCCATCATGATGCCAAGCGGCATACCGCTGGCAATTCCCTTCGCCATGCAGACGATGTCGGGCTCAACCCCCGTGTGTTCGATGGCCCACCATTTACCAGTGCGTCCCGCGCCAGACTGAACTTCGTCTGCGACCAGCAGAATGCCGTGACGGTCGCAGATCCGCCGCAGCTCCTGCATGAACACGGTAGGTGCGACGACATATCCGCCTTCGCCCTGAATTGGCTCGACAAAGATGGCTGCTACTTCTTCGGGCGCCAGCGTCGTTTTGAACAGCTTATCTTCGATGAAGCGTGCGCAGCCCAGAGCGAAAGCTTCAGCTTCCTCCGGACTTCCTCCCACACATCCGCGATAAACATCGGGATAGCGCACGTGCGTCACGCCGGGAACCAGCGGCGCGAAGCGGCGGCGCTGCTGCGGCTTCGAAGCTGTCAACGACAGCGCTCCCATCGTCCGGCCGTGAAATGCGCCGAAGAAGGCAATCATGTGCTGGCGTTTGGTGTGATAGCGGGCCAGCTTGAACGCAGCTTCAATCGCCTCAGCGCCGGAGTTGCCATAGTGAACCTTGTGGGGCCCCTTCATGGGAGCTACCCGCGAGAGCCGCTCGCCCAGGGTCACCATGTTTTCGTAGTAGAAATCCGTGCCGGACATATGGATCAGTTCGGCAGCCTGCTTCTGAATCGCGGCTACGACCTCGGGATGGCAATGCCCAGTGGACGTCACTGCGATGCCGGCGGAAAAATCCAGGAATTCGTTGCCATCGACATCTTCTACGATGACACCGCGGCCGCGCTTCGCCACCATGGGATACGAGCGGGTGTAGGACGGCGAGATAGATTGCTGATCGCGATCTACAATCCGGCGCGCATTGGGTCCGGGAAGAGCCGTCTTGATGTGGGGACCGACAACGGAAGTAATGGTATTGGCTGACATTTTGTTTTCCTCCAAAAGGCTGGCGGCACCGGTTGTGTGCCGAGCTCTGGTCGACCCACGCGCGCAGTCTGGTTCAACCTGTGCCTGCGTGGGAGAACGTTGGGAAAACGGAAAGCTAGTCGCCGGAAAATAGATTAGGGCGGGCCGTGCTGGGAGCGGATTTGCTGTTGCCGGCAGAGGAGAAGCCGAGCGCCGGGCACATCCCGTATGTCGGACTTGCGTGAACGAAGAACGGACGCGTCGACGCAGGACAAACCCTCGCGCTATTACTTGCGGGACGGAAGCTCCAATTGCAGGCACCGCTTCTCAAGACAAAACTCCTTAGGTTTAATTATAGTCAGCTTCCAAGCGGCGCGTAACCCCCAAGGTCAGAATCATAAGCGCTGGTTCGCAGCCTAAAAACGAGCTGCTGGCGCGGCACTCTTCGGCCAACCACTACAATTCTTCTTTGCATGTTTACTTGACTTTGATTGATACGAATTTAACAATAGGCGAATTGGAGCGCGTTTCTCGTTCGCGGCAGTATCGAGCGCAGCGCTAGCCACTGGGGATGTAACAAGGTAAGAAAAGAAGCTGTCACCGCCCTAATTTGCCTGAGCCTAAGAGGTTCTTCGGTGAATGATGGGACTGGTGGGCCAACATCCTTCTTGATGAGTATTTTCCCCGGTGTACCGGTGGGTTGCTCCTCCCGCCGAAAACCTCCCTGCTGTGGACTTGGCGCGTCGATAAGTTTCTATGACGCGACTACTGTTCCTCTCCTCGCCAGACGAAGGTCTCAGCGCGTGTCGGCCATGAGAACCATTCTGTCCCAATCCGGCAGAGGTAGACCGGTCCGCCAATTCCTGAAAGGACGGGTCATTTTCCACGCCGATGAGTCCACGGATGCTTTGTTTTTTATCCAGCAGGGAAGCGTCAAGATCAGCGCTGTATCGGAGCAGGGCAAGGAGGCCATTCTGCTGCTGGCAGGCACCGGTGAGTTCATCGGCGAAGAGGCGTTGATTCAGAATCATAATTCCTACGCAACAACCGCCACGGCAATTACCGATTGCACGCTGACTTCTGTCGATATTGCTGAGCTTCACCGCCTGTTGCGAGAACACGAACGCTTCTCACGATTATTTCTATCCTTCCTGCTTTCCAGGAATAAGCAACTTCAGGAGTCGTTGGCTGACCAGTTGTTCGACCACAGTGAGAAGCGGCTTGCCAAGATTCTTCTATCGTTGTCCGGGATCGAGGGTGACGAAACTACGCGAGCTATCGTTCCTCACATTACCCACCAGACCCTGGCAGAGATGGTTGGAACTACCCGGCCAAGGATCAGCTTCTTTCTGAATCGCTTTAAAAAACTAAAGCTTATCGAATATAAACATAGAGAACTATACATACACAGTTCTCTGCGGAATTACGCCCTTCGCGGTTAGTAGGCTCTTCCAAGCTTGCAGTTGATTCGTATCCTCCCAACTCAAAATTAGAAGTTGAACTACTTTCAAAGTTGACGCTACCACTGTTTGCTATCCACCGACAATCACGCTAAGAGACTGTCATGCCACAAAATAGCCTACAATTGTCTAATATTGAACAGACAGCAACATCGCCAGAAGCTAGCTTACAGCAGCGTAAATACCCGTAAAAGCACATATGTGGGGCTCGATATATTATGTTCGTGCCAAGGGCAGTCTTTGACTGGCCTCACGACGGAAGCCTCACTACTTCGAGCAGGCTGGCCGCAAGAAATGACTGATCGACCGGATCAAATCATTTTGCTCGTGGACGACGACCAAATGGGTCGATCCGTTCGCAAGCTTGTCTTGGAGGCCAATGGTCATCGGGTTCTGGCTGTAGGAGAAGCCGAGCTTGCTTTGCGCACTTTGCAGGAGCAACCCATCAGGCTCGCGATTCTCGACTACTTTCTCGATGGTATGACAGGTGCAGCGCTGGCCAGAGAAATGCGCCAGTTGAAGCCCCAAGTGCCCATATTACTGCTGTCAGGTTCAGCCGACGTACCCGATGGAATCGAGTATGTAGATGCTTACCTCTCGAAGCTAGAACCAGTGACCGTCATCGAGGCAAAGATCACAGAGCTGTTGCGAAGACAAGAGGGTTCCAGGATTAGTCCTCAACCCACGGCAGATGGGCGCGACAGGGCCCCGAAAATGGGAGTTGTTAAACGGGGGTAGGACAGAAGCAATCCTATAAGGCGAGCCATCGTCACAGTAACAGACAACAAGGTGACTTCGGCAGGAAGAGACCTCTAAACCTGATGACTGTGCGGCTACGTATACTGTTTGTCTGCGAACATTCCTGCGCCTGCGGACGTTTCCAAAATAGCCTCGAGCGCGAAGGCTGTCAGCTTCTGGTTGCCGCTGGCGTTGAGCATGCCGTACGGACTCTCCTCTCCACTTCCCGGATCGATGCTGTTCTCATCCATCAGGATGATCTGGTCCGTGGCAGTACCATCGCCTCGGGATTAAAGCTCATTCGCCCCTCCATGCCGGTGCCTCTTGTTGACGGCTTCGTGGCCCAGCAATGGCGCCTTGCCACCTGGAATCGATGCCTTGTGTTATGCCGCAGCCCTCAACCGGCGCGTGGCCCACGATATCACACGGTTTATCCGCCGACTCCTCGCGGAGGCCCCACACCGGATGTTGGATCAGCCGGGGCTCGATAACCGATTGATTCCGCGAAGCTCAAACTACCTGAATTGACTCGTCAAAGCTACAACCTAAGCCCCTACCTCCCTTGGATTTTGCTGAGTCACGGGAAAACGCCTGGCCGTCGCCGTGAATCTCATCCCACGACAGTCTCAGGTTTAGGAGGCTGCCGTCCAACTCTTGCTGCGTCTTGCGGAGTTGAAAGGAGAGACATCAATGTCACGGCTGAAAAAACTGTCCCTGTATCTGGCTCCTGTCGTTTTGTTCGGCTTGTTTCCCATCTTGGCGGCCGCACAGGACAACATGGGCATGAGCAACAAGCAGACTATGTCAGTCACCGGTTGTCTGAAGCAAGGCAGCGATACCGGCGGCTACTACATCATGGGGGACGATGGAAAGATGTATGAACTGATGGGCAAAGGCCTGTCCGCTCACGTCAACCACAAGGTAACGGTCACGGGTATGCCGACAACCATGAGCCAGACCCAGGAAGACAAGAAGATGGCAACCGAGAAATCGGAAGCCAGCGGCTCTACGGTTGTGGACATGAAGGTAAGCAGTCTGAAGATGGTCAGTGAAAGCTGCCAGTAGCCTTCTGTTACGGCAGCAAGCTGCGTTCTCGGCGAAGCAAACGGGCACAGTTCCTGACAAGGCTGTGCTCGTTTTATTTGGAGCCGTTCCCCACCAGTCTTAAGAACTCCTCGTGGACGCGCGGATCAGTGGACAACTCCGGATGGAAAGTCGCTGCCATGACATTCCCCTGCCGCACCAGCACCGGATCATGATCGCGGCTGGCAAGGACCTCAACGCCGTTGCCGACTCGTTCAATCCGCGGCGCACGAATGAAGACCATCTCCAACGGCTCGCTGCCCAGTGCACTTGTGGATTCCAGGATCGTGGAATCATTCTGCCGGCCGTAGGCGTTGCGTCGAATGCTGATGTCGATGGCATTCAGGACTGGCTGTTTGGGATTCTCGACTTCGCGCGCCAGCATGATCGCTCCCGCGCACGTGCCAAACGTCGGCTTCGAGTGAACAAAGTTATTCAGCGTCTGAAGGGTTTGTTCGCCCAGCAATTTGAGAAAGGTTGTCGACTCACCGCCCGGAATGATCAGGCCGTCAAGACCCTCGAAGTCGTCGGAATCGCGCACCAGCACAGCTTCCGCGCCCAGCTCTTCCAGCCGGCGGCGATGCGCATCGAAGTCGCCTTGTAGTGCGAGGACACCGATCTTCATCAGGACGCTTTTCGCTCTTCGCTGTTCGCTTTTCGCCAGCGGGTCTCTCGCACTGTTTCCAGCGTCCCGAATGCGTTGAGGGGATCTTCGGGATTCCTCATAATCTTCCTCCGGCCGGTTTGGCGAAAAGCGAAGAGCGAGAAGCGAAGGGCGTCTTTACCACCCTCTGGTCTGCAGCAGATCTTTTTCCTCGATGGCTGCGACCGCGAGGCCTTTCATCGCGCCGGTCATCTGCTCGCTGACCTCGGCCAGGATCTTGGGATTGTCGAAGTGCGTGGCCGCCATCACGATGGCACGGGCGCGTGACTCGGCTTCTTCGCGTTCGGCAGCGATCTTCAGATCCAGCGCCGTCGCACCGCCCTTCATGAAGATGCCCGAACCGACGAAGACCGCCTCGGCTCCGAGCTGCATCACCAGCGAAGCGTCAGCCGGCGTTGCAATGCCACCAGCAGAGAAATTCGGCACCGGAAGCTTGCCTGCCTTCGCTACCATCTTCACCAGCTCGTAAGGCGCCTGATGTTCCTTCGCCGCGGCGTACAGCTCCTGATCGCTCATCACCGTGAGCTGCTTCATCTCTTTCACGATCTGCCGCATGTGTTTGACGGCGTGAATCACGTCGCCGGTGCCGGCTTCACCCTTGGTGCGGATCATGGCCGCGCCTTCGGCGATTCGCCGCAGCGCCTCACCCAAATTGCGCGCGCCGCACACGAACGGCGTCACAAACGCATGCTTGTCGACATGGTGCTCCTCGTCGGCGGGCGTCAGCACTTCAGACTCGTCGATGTAGTCGACGCCAATCTCCTGCAAAATCTGCGCCTCGGCGAAGTGGCCGATGCGACACTTGGCCATCACCGGGATGGAGACCGTCGACATGATCTGCTTGATCAGCTTCGGATTCGCCATGCGCGAGACGCCGCCCTCGGCACGAATGATCGCGGGGACGCGTTCCAGCGCCATCACCGCGACCGCGCCGGCCTTTTCGGCGACTTCGGCCTGCTCGACGCTCATCACATCCATGATGACGCCGCCCTTTAGCATCTCGGCCAGACCGGTCTTCAAGCGCAAACTGGTGTGATTGCCGTTATTCTCTGACATGATTGTTCTCCCGGCTTCGTGAGCTTTGCCGCGCCCCGGCACTTAGCACTTAGCATTTAGCATTTGGCCAAGGCGAAAAATGAGGGAGCCGCTCAGCAAGCAACGATAGAGGATGTATAACTATTCATTTTACTCTTCAGGATTGGCGCGGTGTAAACGCGACAGCTGACAGGATTCCTCGCCAGCGATTGCGCCCGCAGCTCTCTTCGGCGCGTGACGTATCCGTATCCTTGGCACCGACTCCAGCTTAATCATGCCGTGGAATCGGTACCACGAAAAGTGCCATTATTACTTTGTTTCTTAGGGCCACTTTACGCAATAAGATAAATCGAACTAAGTGGAACAGCTACTGCGCTCTTCCCCGTTGTCCGCTTGCCCACTCCTCCCACAGCCGAAAGCCTTTCATCTCGTCGTCGAGATGGGTTTCCGGAAACGTCGCTTCGATCTGCTTGCGGGTGTAGCGCGGACCGATTCGCGTCGGCGCATTCGCCAGTTCCACGAGCAGCTCGGCTGCCATCGCTTCATTGATCTTCAACTGCTTGAAGTCGACCTTGTCGTAGGTGTCCGAGCTGGCGTGATAGTTCACCAGATAATTCGCCGTGTCCTGGTTGGGCAGGATCGTGGGCACGCCTTCCAGCATGAAGTCAAAGTTGTCGGTTCCCAGCTCGGCGTCGTTGGTGATCTCCGCCGCCTTCCATTGCGCGAACGGCTTCAGCAAGGGCGCGAGCGTCGCATCAACGTCTTTGCGTCCGCCGGTGGAGAAGCTCGTAATCGCGCCGCTCCCCGCATCCAGCACCAGCTCGGCGACAATGTTGTCCAGCTCATTACGATGTGCTCGCACATATTCGAGCGAGCCGAACAGCCCTTGCTCCTCACCGGAAAAGAGAATGAAGCGGATGGTCCGCCGCGGCTTGATGCCAGCAGCCTTAATCGCGCGCAAAGCATCGATGACCAGCGCCGCATTGCAGCCGTTATCGAGCGCTCCGGTGCCGAGTTCCCAGGAGTCGAGATGCGCGCCGATGATCACGGCTTCGTTCGGCAACTCAGTTCCCTTCAGCTCAGCGATGACGTTCTGGCTGGCAACCGCCGGCCGTACCCGGTTGGGCAGCGCGAGCGCCATGTTGACCTTTGCGCCATGCGCAATCAGCCGCTGAATTCGGAGCGAGTCTTCACGCGCCAGCAGCACCTGCGGAATCACATCGACGTTACCGTCCACCGAATTGATATGCCGGTAAAGAAGATCATGATCGCGCGTAGAAGTGAATGCGATCGCGACCGCCTTGCCTTTCACCGCAGCCTCGATGACCGGTGGCGCGCGGAAGTACTCTTCGAACAGATCATCCCAGGTCTTCAGCACGTCGCTATGGACCAGCACGATCGCTCCCGAAATATCGCCCGCGCTAGCGAAATCCGCAGCGGCGCCCATGCCGACATCAACCACGCGGGCGGCGGTGTGCTGTAGCGGTGGCGACCAGGCAATGGACTGCGCGCGAACCCGGAACTGCACCGGCGCAATCACTTCCACCCGCGTCTCACCCTCCAGCCAGAACGACGGAATCTTGAACTCCTCGGTATGAACCGAATCGGCGCCGGCTTGTTGGAACGCCGCAATCGCCCACTGCACGGATTTTTCGAACGGCTCCGTGCCGCTGACTCTGCCGCCAATCTCGTCGGTCAGCACACGCAGGTTCTCTGCGATGGGTGTGTCAGGCTTGAGAGCCTGTTGCATAACAGGATCGTTGGATTGTGCCACGGCCGCGGTGCCGGCGAGAGTAATGCACAAGAACAACCGGAGAGTTGTGCGCATGGTGAGCCATTGTACAAGCACCTGCGATTCGGATAGAACAGTCTCGCGCTGAAAACAGGCAGTCGAATTTCGAGCGCGATAGGATGATTGGTACCTTTGAAAGCGATGCCATGACGGCTATCGAGATTATGCCGATGACCGAACAGCACTGGGACGCGGTGCGCGCGATCTTCGCGCAAGGGATCGCCACCGGCCATGCTACGTTCGAGACGTCGGTACCCTCGTGGCAGGACTGGGATGCGCGCCATCTACGCACTTGCCGTCTGGTCGCGCTTCGGGAGAGCGAGGTGGTGGGATGGGCGGCGCTGAGTCCGGTTTCCATCCGCCAGGTGTATCGCGGTGTCGCCGAGGTCAGCGTTTACGTTGCCGAGCATGCGCGCGGCCAGAAAGTTGGTACGGCGCTGCTTGAGGTGCTCATCGCGGAGTCGGAGCACAGCGGCATCTGGACTCTGCAAGCCGTCATCCATGCCGACAACTCGATCAGCATTCACGTGCACAAGAAGGTCGGCTTCCGCATCGTCGGCACGCGTCAGCGGATCGGCTGCATGGACGGTCGCTGGCGCGACACAGTGCTGATGGAGCGAAGGAGCGGGGTCGTAGGATGCTGACAACAGCTTTTCCGGGTTCGCGCTTACTCCTCGTCGCCGTCGTCGATTTGTGTTCCGCTGAGACCCATCCGTATCACCCGGTTCCGCCTTAGCACACGTTGTGCAACCTTCCAGCAAATCAACACCGGTATCGCATAAAACAATGAGTTGGTGGCGATGACGCCAAGCAGATCAAGAAATTCAGACTGCGGAGTGATAAGGAACTGCGGAAAAAACCAAGCGATGGGAACCGATAGTATTTCCAGGTTTTCCTGCGTTTCGGATCGCGAGGCATGCAGGAGCACGTATATCCAACCGTAGCCTTGATACATGACGAAGTAAGCGATGAACAGAGCCGAGATATAGCAAACCAGAAATGGGGACTTGTGGGACTTGTGGGCGAAGGTAAACCAGGCAGGCGTAAGTGCCCGCACTACAGTGCGCACAATCGGGATCAGTAGAAGCAGACAAAACAACCAGGTGCCTCGCCGGGCGTGGTTGTAGGTCAAAAGGCCAGCGAATGTGACAACAGCGAAGCTTAACGCGGTGACGTGCCAAGCGTACGACCGCGCCAGACCAACCTTGGTCGCGCAGAAGTTGCACTCGGGAAAGCCATGCCCAACCGGTTTCAGGACGAGAATTCGACCACACTGCGGACAGGTGTTTGGCTTATACCCATACATATATTGGTCTAGGTCGCGTCGCTGGGCTCCTTCTTCAGGTACTTCGCGAACATGCGGTCCGGATCGATCTCGATGAACTTGCCTGTGCTGCTAGCCAGCACTTCTCCCTCCGGATTGCGGATTTCGGCGGCCCGGTAATGTTCGCGGCCGCGCACCCGCTCTTCCCAACCTTCCACAATCAGCGGCTTGAACAGCGGTACCGGCTTCAGGTACGTGACTTCCATCGTGCTGGTGAGGCAGACGATGTTGTGCAGCTTATTCACCTTGCCCATCGCTTCGTCGAGGATGGTGGCGATGATTCCGCCGTGCGCATGCGCCGGTGGGCCTACGAATCGGCCTTGCAGCAGGAAGTCGCATACGAAGCGCTCGCGCTTCTCATCCAGCACAAACTCCAACTTCAGGCCGCTGTCGTTGTCAGGGCCGCAACCGAAGCACTTGTTGCCAAACTGGCGTTGCTTGACGTGATGTCCGTGGACAGCCTTGTGCTGGGGCATGTAGTCAAGATGAAGCAGAAGGGAAAGAAAATGCAAGTTGATGGCGGCGAGGTGTCGGCTATCGGCGGTCAGCGGTCGGCTTTCAGGCTTGAGTTGAGGCGTCGCCTGTAGGCGCTTTTCGCTGTTCGCTCTTCGCTTTTCGCCAGAGAGAGGCTTATCTACAACGCAACATCAAAATGGAACCGTGAACAGCACAGAGTGTGGCGCATTTGCCGGCCGGGTTGTGAAATTTCCGTCCTGGCTGATGAACACCGGAGGTAAGCAGTCTGGCGAAGAGCGAAGGGCGAAAGGCGAAGAGCGACCTGCCTCACTAGAACAAATGCGGATTATTCGGATTGCCGGAGTCGATGACGATCTGCTGGTCGGTATGGCGGCTCTGATACCAGCAAGGCTTAACACCAAGCTGCGGAAACAGCGAATTGGTGCAGTTGACGTCCTGATCGCCCGCGTAATCGTATTCGGTTTTGCCGCTTTTCAACTTCACGGCGTAATACGTGTGCACGGTCACCGTTCCTACCATGTCGCGCCTGGGAATGCGCAGGTGCAGCGACAGAAAGTCGCCGCCGTAGAAAACGACGCATACGACCAGCACAATGATGAGAATTCGCTTCACGAGTTCAATGCGATGCGGATCAATTGTAAGGCACCCGCTCGTCGCTTTTCGCTTTTCGCTCTTCGTACTGCCCCTCGCTTTCCTTTGAGCCTCTCTTGGGGACGACCGAAACGTGCCAAGTAGTGGCGCACTTTGCAAGGGCCTGTTCGATGTCAACCAGGTAGGGCGCTCTGGCGAATAGCGAATAGCGTAAAACGAAAACTATGAATCGCTTGAGTTCCTGATAAGCGGCGAGCATCATAATGTCACAGAGGGCTGTGACGAAGTCCCGGCCGGGCTGTACCTATGCGTCGCACCAGCAACATCCGTGATCCGAAGACCTTGCCCGGTGGCGGAGGCCGCGGTCCTACGGCCAACTGGCCCGGCGGATGGGGCGGCGGAGGTGGACGCGGCGGCGACGACCAGCCCAGCTATGGCGAGCGCTTGCGGCGATTGCGGCTCGGCCTGTTGCTGGCACTGTCGTCGGTGGTCATGCTCTTTGTGTCCTTCACCACGGCGTACGTGGTGCGCAAAGCCGGCGCGGTTTGGGATCCTGCGCGCAACGACTACATCAGCAACTGGCTGCCGCTCACCTTGCCGATCCGTATCCTGCTTGGCAACACGTTCGTACTCGTACTAAGCAGCATTACGCTGGAGATCGCGCGCCGTCGCGCGGCGGAAGACGTTGCGCTGGCGCCTATCGCCGACATCCCAGGAATTCGCGTTGACTACCGGCACGCGCTCCCCTGGCTCTGGACCACAGTGTTGCTCGGTCTCGGCTTCCTCGGCGGACAGGTTTATGCGTGGCACGTTCTCGAGCTCAGCAACGTGCGCTTCGCCTCGAACGCCAGCAGTTCGTTCTTCTTCCTCCTCACCGGCGTTCACGCGATTCACCTGCTTCGGCGGCGTGCTGGCGCTGCTTTACGCGGGGGTCACCGGTTGGCTGAATAAGCCGCCGGAGACGCGCCGCATGATCATCGACGTCACCGCGTGGTACTGGCACTTCATGGGCGCGCTCTGGCTGTACATCTTCGGGCTGCTGTATTTCGGGCGGTAGGTTGTTTTTCACCACGGAGGCACGGAGAACACGGAATCGGTTAGTGCCGTCGAGCATGCACAAGTCAATGAGTAAGGAACATGTAGACGAAGAATCCAGCCACTCCGACCGTGATAACTCCCACAACTCTCCACAGCCATAAGGGCATTCGCGCGAAGCCGGTCCTGAAGTACGGTCCGTCCGCATTCTCCCGCTTCACAGCGCGAGGATTCAGAATCGCGTAGCTTCCGAGCATCAGTAACGCCACAGCCAAAACCAGAAACATCCAGCGCTCGCCCACGCTAAGCTTGCTCCTTCTCGCATTGTTGCCTCATGGTAATCATAGCCCGCAGTTCTCTCCGGCCCAAACAGTCCAAGGAATTCCGTGTTCTCCGTGCCTCCGTGGTGAAATCAGCCTGCAAGTTCGTCATTCCACGCCAAATCCAGTTCTTGACACAATCACAAATTGCAATACATAATTGCAAATTGTAATAAAATTGACGACATGAAACTAGGCGAGAAACTTCGATATCTGCGGCTGGTCGAGGGCACGCTGCGCGGCATGGATCGCGAGATGACGCAACAGGATCTGGTCCGCGCGTTGAAGAAAGAGATTGGCAAGGGGCTGAGCCAGTCCTACCTCTCGCAGATTGAGAGCGGAGCGCGGCCGCACCTGACCAACGCTTCGCGCATGCTGCTGGCGCGGTTTTTCAAGGTTCATCCCGGCTATCTGGTGGACGATCCCGAGGGCTATCACACCGAGCTGACCAGCGACCTGCGCGCCACCGAAGACCGGCTGGACCTGTGGCTGATTAGCGGCGCCGAGCAGTTCGCGCACGATCCCGAGCTGAGCCACGCGCTGCTGCAACTGGCGAAGCATGGTGACACGCGCAAGTGTCTGGTGCTGATGGGCGCGATTCTGGAGACGCCGGAGCTGGTGGATCGGCTGGTCGAGGTGTTGAAGCCGGGACTCGCAGCGCCATCCCATCGCGGACGCGGAACGGCGAAAGTCCGCTGGAGCGAAATTATGACGGCATGGGCGATCTTCTATCTCGTTTGCTTCCTGGTGGGCGTGACCCTAACCGTATTGGCCTTCCTCGGCGGAGGCTGGCATGTGCCGCACTTGAATATTCATACGCCGCATGTGCCGATTCACACGCCGCACGTCTCGCTGCCGCATGGCGGACAGGTTGCCACGCCGCACGCGGCCGGTGGGGCGCACGCTGGAGCTGCGGGCGCGGAGATGCCGTTCATCAACTTCGGCACCATCGCCGCGTTTCTGGTCTGGTTTGGCGGAGCGGGCTATTTGCTGACTCGCTACTCGACTCTGGTGGTCAGCCTGGTGCTGATCGTTGCGGTGGCAGTCGGAATCGTCGGCGCCAACATCATCTTCTGGTTCGTGGTGAAGCTGTTGATGAAGCACGATCGCGAACTCGATCCTGCGGACTACGAACGAGTGGGTGTGCTGGGCCGCATCGTCAGCCCGGTTCGAGCGGGCGGTACCGGCGAAATGATCTTCTCGCAGGAAGGTACGCGCCACACCTGCGGCGTCCGCAGCGAAGACGGCGCGGCTCTGGACAAGGGAACGGAAGTCATCATTACGCGCTACGAGAAAGGCATCGCCTATGTACGGCGGTGGGACGAGATGGCGGGCAAGGAAGCCGCGAGCCACTAGCTTCGAGCTACGAGCTTGGGGTAGCAGCCAGTTGCTACTCGAAGCTTGAAGCTCGCGGCTCGGAGCTCGAAGCTCGCCGCTGCACTTAAGGAGACGTTATGCCGCACATTCCAACTGAGGTGTTAATCATCGCGTGGACAGCTGTCGCAGCGATCGTTCTGCTGATGGCTATCTTCGCCAAACTGTATCGCAAAGCCGGACCCAACGAAGCTCTCGTGGTGTACGGCTTCCGCGGTATGCGAGTGATCAAGGGACACGGCACGGTCATCCTTCCCATGGTCGAGAACTGCCGTCAACTCTCGCTCGAACTGATGTCGTTTGACGTCGCGCCGCAGCAGGACCTCTACACCAAGCAGGGCGTCGCCGTTACCGTCGAAGCCGTCGCGCAAATCAAAGTCAAGTCGGATCCCGAGTCGATCATGACCGCGTCGGAGCAATTCCTCACCAAGACGCCGCCCGATCGCGAGGCGCTGATCCGGCTCGTCATGGAAGGCCACCTGCGCGGCATCATCGGCCAGCTCACGGTGGAAGAGATCGTAAAGCAGCCGGAGATGGTTGCCGACCGCATGCGCTCCACCTGTGCTGATGACATCAACAAGATGGGCCTTGAGGTGATCTCGTTCACCATCAAGGAGGTCCGCGACAAGAACGAGTACATCACCAACATGGGCCGGCCGGACATTGCGCGCATCAAGCGCGACGCCGACGTGGCGACCGCCGAAGCCGACCGTGATACCGCGATCCGGCGTGCCATCGCACTGCGCGAATCGGCGACTGCCAAAGCTCAAGCGGATCAGGAGCGAGTTGCGGCAGAGACGGCTTCCCTCGCCCGCCAGGCTGAGGCGAACCGGGATCTCGAAGTGAAGAAGGCGACCTACAACGAGTTGATAAAACGCCAGCAGGCGCAGGCCGACAAGGCGTACGAGATCCAGACCAATGTCATGCAGCAACAGGTCATCGCCGAGTCGGTGAAGGTGCAGCAAGTGGAGAAAGAGGCGCAGGTCAAGGTGCAGGAGGCCGAGATCAATCGTCGCGAGAAGGAGCTGATTGCCACCGTGCTGAAGGGCGCCGAGATCGAGCGCCAACGTATTGAGACGCTAGCCAACGCCGAGCGCCAGCGCCTGACGGTGGAAGCCGAGGGCCACGCCAGCGCCATCCGCGCGCAGGGCGAGGCCGAAGCCGAGATCATCTTCAAGAAGGGCGACGCCGAAGCGCGCGCCATGAACGTGAAGGCGGCAGCCTTCCAGGAGTACAACCAGGCCGCTGTTTTCGACAAGCTGATCACCGGATTGCCCGAGATCGTAAAGGCGCTGGCCAGCCCGCTGGCGAATGTCGACAAGATCACCATCGTCTCCACCGGCAACGGGCACTCGGCCGGGATGAACAAGATCACCGGCGACATCACGGAGATGGCGGCGCAGGTGCCGGCGCTGTTCGAGGCGCTCTCGGGCATGCCGATGTCGGACCTGCTGGGCAAGATCCGGACGATCGGCGATAAGTCTCCGAAACCGGACAATCTGCCGCCGGCAGATGAGGGTAAGTCCAAAGCGGCGGGTGCGGGGAAGTAAGTGGTTGTGCGTCCCACCCTGTCGCCAACCGAAGGCGACAAGGGTGGGGCACCCGGGGTAGAGCTGGCCTTTAGGCCAGCGTCCCACGGTGTTCATTTCTCGAGACGGCTTTAGCCGTCGAAAGGCGACCCACTCATTCGAAAAACGCGAATGACTGGGGCACCCAAAACCCGAGCTGAAAGCTGACGGCTGAGAACTGACAGCCCTCTAACGAAGGATTGTTATGCAGGACGAACATGACAGCACGCGACAGATGGTGAATCTGGGATTGACGGGGACGCTGTTGGGAGTGGTGGCACGCTTCATCACTCATTCCAACATTGCGGTTCTGATTGGAACGGTGGGAGGCCTGCTCGTCGCCTTCTTCCTGGCTGCAGTTCGTGGCGAGCAGGTGTGACCACGTGAATTTTCTTACTGTGTCATCCCGAGCGGAGCGAAGCGGAGTCGAGGGCCGCTATTGTCCGAAAGAATTCTGCGAAGGTAGAGGTCCTCCGACTCCGGCGCGCCAAAAGCGCGCCTCCGCTCAGGATGACACCGATTTGGCGGAATGCTGACTGCTGATAGCTGAAAGGAGCTGGTTATGGCATTACTCGATCGTGTAGCAACGCTGCTGCGGGCGAATCTGAACGACTTGATCGACCGCGCGGAAAATCCCGAGAAGATGTTGAAGCAGGTGATTCTCGATATGGAAAATCAGTTCCTGCAAGTGAAGACGCAGGTGGCGATCGCCCTGGCCGATCTGCATCTGCTGGAGAAGAAGAAGAAAGACAACGCCGAGAAGCACGCCGAGTGGATGCACAAGGCGGAGCTGGCGGTCGACAAGCAGGACGACGAGTTGGCGCGCGCGGCGCTGGAGCGCGCGATGAGCTTCCAGCAGCTGGCTGAGAGCTTCGATCAGCAGATCGCCGATCAGCAGACGCAGGTGGAGTCGCTGAAGGCGGCGCTGAAGAAGCTGGAGCTGAAGCTTTCCGAAGCCAAAGCTAAGGCGGATCTCTTGATTGCGCAGCATCGCCGTTCGCGTGCGGTGAGCCGGGCCGCCGATGCGCAGCTAACTCCCGGAGGCGAGGGCCAGACCTTCGATCGCATGCGGACGAAAGTCGCGCGCGAAGAGGCGCTGGGCCGCGCGAAACATGAGGTGCTGGGCGACGACATCGACGGCCGGCTGCACTCGCTGGAGCGCGAGCAGAAGATCGACGCGCTGCTGGACGAGATCAAGAGCAAGAAGAAGATGCTGAGTGCGTGAAGGCAGCTCGTGGTCGCCAATGACGGGCGGTGCCCAAAGAATTGTCATCACGAGGAAGGCTTCAGCCCGACGAGGGATCTGCTGTTCTGCCGGGCGGAAAAGCAGATCCCTCGCACCAAACGAGTCCGCTCGTGATGACAATCTTCGGCTCTTAGTATTCTTTGCCTTGGCGTTCTCTGTGTTCTCGGTGCCTCCGTGGTGAACAGCCCGCTGCTACAATATCCCGCGATGGCTGACTCCCTCTATCTCAGCATCTGGTTTCCCAGTTTCCGCGAAGGTGAAATGTTGACGCGAACCGTGTCGGTGTTGCGCCAGTTCCCTTTCTCATCCGTACGCGAAGGCATCACCTATCTTTCGGTACACCCGGTCGGGTGGGCCGAGCCGACGGTGCTGGAGCGGCGCTTCGATCCTGGCATCTCGCCGGAAGAGGCCGCCGACGTGGCCAGCGAGTTCGTTCACGACGACTTCGCCTTCGTCTTCGAGGCCTTCTGGGACCTGTGGGTGCCCAACAATGGCGAGCAAGGCGAAAGCTGGGTGCAACGGCCCTCTGCGGTCAAGTTCCTCATTCATGGCGTTCAGTTCGACGACGGCATCTACACCGACGATGGCCACATCGAGGTGGATTTCGGTCTTGATTTTTCGTTCGTCTACGAAGGGCAGCACCTGTCGCCCATGGTCGAGAAGCATCTCCGCAGCAACATCGCCAAGCTGGTCGCCTTCTCGAATGCGGTGGAGAAGCACTGCGCCGTCAGCGGCCGAGTGCTGTGGTCGGAATCGGAAGAAAACCTGGCGCAGAAGCTGTTGGCGAGGCTGCAGCAGACGCAGTGAAAAAGCAGTTGCCAGTGGCTAGTGACCAGTGGTCGGCGAAGCCTCCAGTTGCTCTTTACGGAAACTGGATACCGGCAACTGACCACTGGCTACTGAAACTAAAAAGAGGCCGCAGTCGCGGCCCCTCTTTTCCCTCGCTCGCTATTGCAATTACATGCCCTGACTGAGGCCCTTGTTCACCAGCACCTTCACATCCACGCGCTGGTTGAGGGCGCGCCCCATCGAGTCGGTGTTGCTGGCGGCCGCCTTGTTTTCTCCATAGCCGGCAGGCAACAGGAAGCGACGCATGGGAACGTTCCCCTTATTGCGCAGATACTGCACCACGGCTGTGGCACGCTGATCGCTCAGCCGCTGATTCTCCGCCTGGGTGCCGGTGCTGGAGGCATAACCGGCAACCTCGATCATGTAGTGCTGGGTGGACATAGCCACTTGCGACAGCTTGTCGAGATCAGCCTTTGCGGCGGCGTCCAGAGTTCGACTGGCCGGTCGCGAAGTAGACCCCCGCTTCGGCAACGGTGTTGTATTCGCCGAGATCGGAGACGCGCTCGTTGACCATGGTTACCGCCTGGGCGTTCATCAGGCCCAGCGTTCCGGCGGCCACAGCGGCGGTGCCGGCAGCGTCAGCGGTGCCCTGCGCCTGGTTGGCCGAAGCCTGCGCGGCCTGCGCCTGGTTCACGCCCTGGTTAGCCGTGTTCTGCGCGGTGGCAGCGGCCTGCTTGTTCGCCTGGCTCGCCGAATACTGCGCCATGGCGATGTCGAACATGTCAGGGTTGAAGGTGATCTTGGTAGCGGCCAACTGCCCCTGGGCGTTGCCCACGCCTTCGGCACTGATGGTCAGGCCGGGGAGCATAGCAGCCGCATCCATGTCCTGGCGGCGCATGCGGAACGTGCCCTTCACGCGTTTATATTGGGTATCGTCGCCCAGATCGACGATCACCGTGCTGCCTTGCTTGTCTTGTACGGTCAGCATGTCGGCGTCGCGAGACATGATCTCGCCGGTGATCTTGGCCTTCTGGCCATTAGGAATCTGCTTGGTCGGTGTAGCTGCATACGTCAGGCTGGCAAACAGCAAAACGCAGGTTGAAATTGATAAAACTTTCGACTTCACGGAAGATCCTCCATTCGCAGCGTCAGTTTGATTTCAAACTAATTAGGTTGAATCCGGCGGACGCCGGACTGGCGATTCACTGAAGTCCACAAGCAACCGCCCTGTAAGGTTACAAAGAAAGTCGGACTAGTAATACTCCTAGAATTACCTGTAAACAAGCCAAAAAATGTATAGGTTTCGCCAGGGGCGGGCTAAGCCGGCCCTTGTCCCAAATAAGAAAGGCCCGGCAGATCGCCGAGCCTTGAGTCTTACAAAAAACCGACAACTGACAACCGACAACTACTTCGTCCGTCCGGCCTCGATCTTCAACTCCGCGCTGGCGCCTGCCTGCGCCGCTGCCAACCGCGCGGTCAGCACGCGGAAGGGCGAACAGGAGACGTAGGTGAATCCGAGTTCGGCGCAGAACTCCACCGAAGCCGGATCGCCGCCGTGCTCGCCGCAGATGCCGATCTTGATGTCCGGACGCGCGGCGCGGCCCTTGTCCGTGCCGATTCGCATCAGTTCGCCGACGCCTTCGCGATCGATCACCGCGAACGGATCCTGCTTCAGTATGCCTTCGGCGAGATAGGCGGTGAGAATCTTGCCGACGTCGTCGCGCGAGAAGCCATAGGTAGTTTGAGTGAGATCGTTGGTGCCGAAGCTGAAGAACTCGGCCTCCTTGGCAATCTCGTCGGCGACCAGACACGCGCGCGGCAACTCGATCATAGTGCCCACGAGATATTCCACCTTATATTCCTTCTCGGCGAAGACCTCATCGGCAACTTTGCGAACCAGCGCAGTCTGGTTGGCCATCTCTTTCAGGCCAGTGGTGAGCGGAATCATGATCTCCGGCTTGACCTTGACGCCCTCTTTCGCAACCTTGACGGCCGCTTCGAAGATGGCGCGCGCCTGCATCTCGGTCATCTCCGGATAGGTGATGCCAAGGCGGCAGCCGCGCAGGCCAAGCATGGGGTTCTGCTCATGCAACTGCTCCACGCGATTCAGCAGCGTGCGCAGCTCTTTCAGCTTGGGCGACTTCGGTTTTGTATCTTCCAGCCGCGTGATTTCCACCAGCAACTCTTCGCGCTTGGGCAGGAACTCATGCAGCGGCGGATCAAGGGTGCGGATCGTAACCGCCAGTCCGTCCATCGCGCGGAAGAGGCCGATGAAATCCTGGCGCTGCATGGGCAGTAGCTTGCGCAGCGCCGTGCGGCGATCCTTCTCGTTGCTCGCCAGAATCATGGCGCGCATGTGCGGAATGCGGTCTTCGGCGAAGAACATGTGCTCGGTGCGACACAGTCCGATGCCTTCCGCGCCGAACGCACGCGCCTGCAAAGCATCACGAGGAATGTCGGCGTTGGCGCGGACGCCCATGCGGCGATACGGCTCGGCCCAGCCCATCAGCTTCTGCAGCTCAGGATCGTCGGGCCGCGCCGCAACCGTGTTCAGCTTGCCGTTGATCACGCGACCGGTAGTGCCGTCGAGCGAGATCCAGTCGCCTTCCTTCAGCGTCTTGCCCTTCGCGCGCATGACGCGAGCTTTCTCGTCAACCTCAATGTCGCCCGCGCCGGCAACGCAACACTTGCCCATGCCGCGCGTGACGACAGCAGCGTGACTCGTCATGCCACCGCGCGCAGTCAAGATGCCGGCGGCGACTTCCATTCCGGCAATGTCTTCCGGCGTGGTTTCCGCGCGCACGAGAATGAGCTTTGCACTCTTGTCCTTGTGGAACTTCTCGACCGCCTCCTCGGCGGTGAAGACGATCTGTCCAACCGCCGCGCCGGGCGACGCGGGCAGACCGGTCGCGAGCACTTCAATGTCTTTGCCCTTCTCGTCGAGACTGGGAACGAGGAAGTCATAAAGCTGATTGGGCTCGACGCGGAAGATTGCTTCTTCCTTCGAGATCAAGCCTTCGTCGACCATCTGGATGGCAACGCGAACCGCGGCACGTCCGGTGCGCTTGCCGTTGCGCGTCTGCAGCATGTACAGGCGGCCGTCCTGGATGGTGAACTCGAAGTCCTGCATGTCGCGGTAATGCTTCTCCAGCCGAGTGGTGATCTCGCGCAGCTGCTGGTAGACCTTGGGCATGACCTCTTCGAGCTTGGAGATGTGCACCGGGGTGCGAACGCCCGAGACCACGTCCTCGCCCTGCGCGTTCATCAGGAACTCGCCGTAAAACTCTTTCGCGCCGGTCGCGGGATTGCGCGTGAAGCCGACGCCCGTGCCGCTGGTCTCGCCCAGATTGCCGAAGACCATGGCCTGCACGTTGACCGCGGTGCCCAGCATGTCGTCGATGTTGTTGATGCGGCGATAGTGCTTGGCGCGATCGTTCTGCCAGGAGCGGAAAACGGCATCGCGCGCCATGACCAGCTGCTCGCGCGGATCCTGCGGAAACTCGCGCTTGGTGTGCTTCTGCACGACCTTCTTGTATTCGGCAATGACTTCCTGCAGCGCTTTGGCGTCGAGCTCGGTGTCGAGCTTGGCTTTCTTCTGCTTCTTCTTGCCGTCGAAGACTTCTTCAAACGCTGACTTCGGAATGTCGAGCACCACGCTGCCGAACATCTGGATAAGGCGGCGGTACGAGTCATAAGCAAAGCGCGGATTGTTGCTGCGCTTGGCCAGGCCTTCAACCGACTTGTCATTCAGGCCGAGGTTGAGGATGGTGTCCATCATGCCCGGCATGGAAAACTTCGCGCCCGAACGCACGCTGACCAGCATCGGATTGTCGGCGCCGCCGAGCTTCTGCCCTTGCAACTGCTCCAGGTGCTTCAGCGCTTCATCCATCTCGCGATTGATGGCCGAGGAGACGTTGCCCTTGCGCATATATTCGCGGCAGGCTTCGGTCTGAATGGTGAAGCCCGGAGGGACGGGAAGTCCGGCGTTGGTCATCTCGGCGAGGCCGGCGCCTTTGCCGCCCAGTTCGTCCTTCATCTTGCCGTGACCTTCGGCGCGGCCGTCGCCAAAGAAGTAGACGTACTTTACGGCGTGCTTGTCGGCGGCCGCATGTTCCAGTTCAGCAGTAGGAGTGCTCATGGGGGATCCTTTATAGGTTGGCTACAACCCTTCAATGATACGACTTTGGCGGGTGGCGCAATCGGGTAATTATGAGAATTGAGTGGGGCAATTCGGGATCCATCATTGCTGGCACGTATCCCGAAAATTGTCATCACGAGGAGGGCTTCAGCCCGACGAGGGATCTGTGCTGTTTCCTCCGAACGGTCGCAGGACGAGCGAGATTTCTCGCGTTCGCTCGTGATGACAATCTTCGCAATTCCTACATCGTTGCCGTTGAGCTACTTCCCTTCCGTCACGATCTCGCTGAAGTCGGCGATGGTGGAGAATTCGCTCAGCAGATCGCGCAGCAACGCGAGACGGTTTGCACGCACGCGCTCGTCGTCGACCATCACCATAACTTTGTCGAAGAAGGTATCTAGGATCGGACGCAGCTGCGCAAGGCTATAGAGGGCCAACGCATAGTTGCGCTGTGTGATCATAAGGCTATATTGAGCGCCCAAGTTCATGATGCCGTTCATCCAGAGACCTTCTTCGGCAGGCTCATTGACCATAAGAGTCCGATCAGGACGATCCGCAACGGCTACTTTTCTTTCGCCCGCTTGCCTCAATATGTTTTTTATGCGCTTGAAGGAAATGCAAACAGCCTCCAAGTCCTTAGCACGTTCGGAATCCCGAGCCGTCGCTAACGCTTCGGCGCGCGCGATCGCGTCCACGACATCGTCAGCATCGGCGGCGAGCACGGCATTCACCACGTCATATGCGAAGCCCCGCACATCGCGAAGATAGAACTCAAGGCGCTCGCGCATGAAGCTTGCGATGGCATCATCGAAATTCACTTTGCGATCGAAGCGCCGCTCAGCGTCCGAGCCGGCGTACTCCGACCGCGCGTCGGAGAACAGCTTCGAGATCGGCAGCGGCAGCTTGTGTTCAGCGATGATCTTGACGATGCCGTTGGCTGCGCGGCGCAGTGCGAACGGATCCTTCGAGCCCGTCGGCTGCAAGCCCAGCGCAAACATTCCGGCGATGCTGTCGGCCTTGTCGGCGATGGCGAGCACGCCGCCTTCAACCGTGCGGGGGACGCTGTCGTCCATCGACTCCGGTTTGTAGTGGTCGTAGATTGCATCGCCGATGGCCTCGACTGTCGCGCGCGGGAGAATCGGATCAAGATCCTGCGCTTTGGCGTACAGCCCGCCGATGATGCCCTGCAGCTCGGTGAACTCCTTCACCAGCTCGGTCGTCAGATCGGCTTTGCACAGATGCGCCGCTTTGAAGACAACTCCATGCCGCACCGGTGGGGTCTTGTTTGCCTGCTCTAATTCGTAGTTGATCACCGCGCAGAGCTTGGCGCTCAGATGCTGCACCCGAAGCGTTTTGTCGTAGTAGCTGCCGAGGTCTTTCTGGAAGGTGACCGACTTCAGCATCGCGACGCGATCACGCAGCGGAATCTTCTGATCGGTCTGCCAGAAGAAGCGCGCGTCGTTGAAGCGGGCACGGAGCACGCGCTCGTTGCCATGACGAATGAGGCCGTCGGGATCGCCGTCGGTGTTAAGCACAGCGAGGAAGTGCGGCAAGCAGCTTGCCGTTCGCATCTTCCAGCGCGAAGTACTTCTGGTGATCGCGCATAACGGTCACCAGAACTTCGTCGGCGAGCGCGAGGAATTCGGGATCGAAGCTGCCGAGAACGACCGAAGGAAATTCGGTCAGGTTGACGACGGTGTCGAGCAGAGACTTGTCTTCGCGCCAGCGCGCGCCTGGAATCGTGCGAGTCGCGGCGTCGAGCGCTTTGCGGATGCGCTGCCTCGCGCTCCGCCGAGGTAGCGATGACCGATCCGCTGGCCAGCGTGGTCGCGTAATCGGCCGGGCGCTTGATAGTCGAGCGCTCCCGACGACAGGATGCGATGGCCTTGGCTGACGTTGCCGGCGCGAATGCCGGCAAACTCCAGCGGCACCACTTCTCCGTCGAGCAGAGTGACCAGCCAGCGCACTGGACGCACAAACGTTCCGCCGACTTGCCGCGCCAGTACATCGTTCTTCGCCCAGTAGATTCCGGCGATCTTCTTTCGGCGAGCGATTCGGCGAGAAGGTCGGCTCAGTGCGGCCCTTCTTCGAGTACGTGCGCGCCGAGATACTTTCCCTTCGGCTGTCGTTCTTTCTCGAGTGCGAGCCGACATCGACATGACCTTGCGCGCAAAAGCCTCCGCGGCGGCCGTTGGGTTGCCCATCTTTAAATGCGACCTTCACGAGCAGGCCCCAGGACCTTTCGCACGATGTCTCCGCCTTTGGTCGGGAACGTCGCGGACTAAGCACTGCGAGGCGGCGCGGCGTCCAGAGTAGCGCCTTTAACAGCCGGAAATGACCCGGCCTGCTGCACGCCGATCGCGACATGGTGCCCAAGTTCAGCCGCGCGCCGATGCGACCATGCGCGCAGGAATTTCTTCGGCACCGATCTCAAGTAAGAAGTCGCATGAAGATAGATCACCTTCACCCTCGCCAAGTCGGCGGAATTCACGTTTCAGAGGAGTCGAACTTCTCGTACCCACCGTCATTTCTGCGCAGTCTTGTCTGTCAGGGACTGCCCCGGCAGCAGAACGCGATCACTGAAGCAATCGCGTTCCTGCGCTTCACCGCCGATCACAACAGCGGAATCCGGACAGAGCTGTGCGATTCTACAAACGCGAGTACAGGCGTGTACTCAATCCGAAGTTCGTCGTTCGCCTTTACGACATATGCAAGCCTTGTTCCCGCCCCGGCTAAAATCGTCCGTGTCGGACGCGGAGGATATGCGAAAGTAGCCTCGGATATGCTTTCTATTGCCTGCGAAACGGCTTCCACCCTCTCTGACAATCCTTCCGCAAGACGGTCCCCGGCCCATTGCACACCTATGGCAATAATGCTTGCGCCGAGCACCGCCGCCCCCACCAATTCGATGGCTGTACTCATTGTGTTTCGCCTCCGTCTCGAAGCGGTTCGACTCCCTTGGGACGACATCCGACACTGACATCTCATAATGCCGTGCCCGGGCACTCAAGAAATTCTATTCATCGCGTTCCCACCGTTGAAACGGTGGGCTATCTTATTCCGTCCCGCGCGCGGGACTCGATTCCTGCCACAGCTATGGTCTGCTTGCCGCCAACTGCTCCGGTTCTCGACGGCCTTCATTCGCGCGCGTCCCGTCCGCCTCGCTAGACGGCACGGTCTCTGCTTCCGCTTTCTGCTGATCGACGTACGCTTTCGCCACTCCAACTGCCAAATTACGAATCCGCGCGATCACGCCCACACGCTCGGTCACGCTGATCGCCCCGCGCGCATCGAGAATGTTGAACAGGTGCGAGCACTTCAGGCAAAGATCGAAGGCGGCGAGAATCGGAAAGCGCGAGCGCTTTTCGCTCTTCGCTGTTCGCTCTTCGCCAGAATCACCGTCGCGATTTTCGACTTTGTCGCCATCGCGCTTCTTGCTCTTCGTATTTCGCTTCTCGCCGGATAACGACGCGGCATACTCATCCAGCAGCGCCTGGCATTCCGCTTCGTAAAGCTCAAGGTGCTTCCAGGTTTTCGCGATGTCGGCGAGCTCGAAGTTGTAGACCGAAAACTGCAGCTCGTCCTGCAGGCGGATTTCGCCGTACTTCACCGGGCGGCCATCAGGATCGACGACCCAGGTGATGTCGTAGATCGAATCGACATCCTGGAGAAACGCGGTGATGCGCTCCAGACCGTAGGTCAGCTCGGCGGAGATGGGATCGAGATCGATGCCGCCGCATTGCTGGAAGTAGGTGAACTGGGTGACCTCCAGGCCGTCGAGCATGACCTGCCAGCCGATGCCCCAGGCGCCCAGCGTGGGCGACTCCCAGTTGTCCTCTTCGAACTTAATGTCGTGCTTGCGGAGATCGACGCCAATCGCCTGTAGCGATTGGAGATAGAGATCCTGCACATCCTGCGGCGGCGGTTTCAGGATCACCTGATATTGCATGTGCTTGAAGAGGCGATTCGGGTTCTCGCCGTAGCGGCCGTCGGCGGGGCGGCGCGAGGGCTGTACGTAGCCGACGCGATACGGCTTCGGTCCGAGGACGCGCAGGAATGTTTCCGGCGCCATGGTTCCGGCGCCAACCTCGACGTCGTAGGGCTGTTGCAGGACGCAGCCGTGTTCGGCCCAGAAAGATTGCAGGCGGAGGATCAGTTCCTGGAAGGTCAGCGGATTTTGCCGAGAGGTCATGCTTAAGTTTGGGCGGGGCTGAAGCCCCGCAATTCGTCTGTCGTCCCCGGGGGACTCCGTTTACAAATTACGCGCACCCAGCGCTGAAGCGCTGGGCTATCGTTTTCCGTCCCGCCAAGCGGGACTCGATTATGCCAGTTCGAGCCCAGTTCGGTAACTCGACCACGTCACAGCTTCGCCAGCATCGTGGCTGTCACCAGCTTCTTCTCGATGTGGCGCTCGATGATCTGCGTCAAAAACTTGCGCAGGTCCGCGTACTGCGAGCCTTCCGAAAAACTTTCCACTGGCGCGCGAAACATCTGCGCCGCCAGCGCACGCGACTCGGGTGTTAGCTGCGACGACGCCAGGCGCTTATGTTGCGCGCACATCAAACCGTCGGCCAGCGCGTGATAAAAAGCGCGGCTGCCGTTCAGTGCCGCTCCGCACGCCAGGCACTCGTTCAGCTCCGGCAGGAATCCCACCAGCCGCACCAGCCAGAGCTGAAAATACGTCAGCGGCAACCAGATCGGCCCGGAGCGTAACTGAAGCAGCACCGAAACCGTCAACCGGAAGATCGCGTCGTTGGCCTCGCGGTCGGGCAGCAACTCGTCGAGCATTTCGGCCACGTGCTCCAGCGCGACCACACGCGGATAATCGACCGTCGTCGAGAGCGGCGATTCCAGAATGTCGCAGGAATCGAGGCGCGCCAGCTCCTTGCCTTCGCGATCGTCGTAATAAACGCGAACCAGCGTCAGCGGCTCGAGCGCTCCGCCAAAACGCCGCTTGGACTTTTTAGCCGCGCGCGCCACGCCCTTGACCTTGCCTTCGGCGCGCGTGAACAAGGTCACCAACAGATCAGCTTCGTGCAGCGGATAAGTTCGCAACACGATCGCTTCCGACTGCTTCAATGACATGGAATTTCACGCCGGCGCCGCCAACGTTCGATTCTAACAAAGCGGGCGGGTGGAGTACCCCTTCAGGCGTACAAAACAAGCACACACCGTCAGCGCGCTTTAGCGCATGCAACAGCAAGAAAGGTTTCGGGCGGGACGCGGCGCTGAAGCGGCGCTCCACCCGAGCCAAGCAGCAATTTGTTAAAACGAAAATAACCCAACTAGCTTTGGTGCGTGCTGTGCGTGGCAGGATTTCTTGTGGGCGCTGGCCGTCTTCAATGTGGCGGCGCGGCGCTTGTGGTGATACGGATGAACCTGAGCGCGAACTTTGCGCTCGGCGGCGGTGGGATTGTTCTCGTAATCAGAATCGAACATTGCGATCACAGCGACGGCGCGCGTGCTGTAGCGGCGAGCCCAATCGCTCTGGATCAGCATGCTCTGCACGTTCTTCCAATGCTGGGCGTCGGTCTCGGTTTCGCCAGGCAACGATACGTCGCGATAAGCGGGGTCGTCATTGATAGCACCGAGGAAGTGCGTGAACTCTTCCAGGTTAACGCCCATCTGAAAGACGAGCTGGCTGAGCGCCATCTGCTGATAGCCGGTCATGTTGTCAAAGCCGCGGCAGTAGGCGCGAGCATTGTGGACCGCCTGAATTGCCGAGATGCGCAGCAGCTGCGTGGCCTCGTCTTCGGTCAGCTGGGGCGAGAGCGTGCGCATGCGGACCTTGCGCTGAAAGTTTCGCTTCTTCCATGCCGCCAGGTCCTCGTCAAATTGATCGAGCATTGCCTGCAGGCGCGCTGGATCGAGTCCGGCGGCCTGCCAGAGCTGCGCGCTGGACGGCTCGAGGAAGAGATTGGGATTGAGCGGATCGGTCTGCGGATGTTCGCGCACGGGCACATCGAGACTGAAGCCGGCGCCGATCAGCGGGCGGCTGGTCTTGGGATCGGGATAGGCGGCGAGCACCCAGCCTTCGTGACGGTTGTCGCGAAGATTGCTCATCAGCTCGCCCAGATTGAACTTGATGTCGGAGTCGCGGAAGTCGAGCAGCGGCTGCATCGGGTTGGGCGGCGGCAACACGGCCTGGGTCGGCAGCGAGACGAGCGCTTGTGCCGGCGTCGTCGGAGGGGACGCGGACGGCGCACTCTGGGCGTGAGCGGCGAGAGCGGTTGCCAATCCCAATGTCGCAAGCCGAAGCTGTTGTCGCGTGATCATCATTTTGCGTCACCCAGGTTAGCGTCCAACCGAAGGCCGCGAACCTGGGGCACCAATTCCGCGTTCCTGTGAAATACACAATAGCGCAGAATCGCCGGGTTATGAATAACGTTTTGGATTCAGTTTTCGTTTTTTGGCTGCGAAAATTCGTTCCGGGTTGAAATGCGCGGAAGGGGAATCTGTGAGATGACGACGAAAGTCCCCACTCAAGGCCAAATGAAGGCCTTGAATGGGGCGCCCGATTTCACCCTCGATCCAGATTGTGCCGTCCCTGAAGGGGCTCGGAAATCTAAATCCCAAGCTCACCCAAAGGTTGGCCAGCGGGATGGGGCGGACGCCAGATGGAAAGTTAAGTCGCGTGCTCCTCGGAAGTTAGATCGTAATGTGAAATTAAGTTGACCCACACCGGAACGAGCGGGAGAATGCCTCCGCGTCACGTTGTTACGGCACACTCATCGAGGTCACCATGTCACATGATCAGGAAGAAACATCGCTTCGCGACATCAACTGGAAGCCGGCAAGATTCGCGCTCTTGCCCGCGATTCTGTTGGCGGTACTCATGTCCATCCCGGCGGCACAGGCGCAGACGATGACCGTGCTGCACAACTTCGCCGATGCCGGATACCACCCGTGGCAGGGCATCAACATGGACTCGCACGGAAGAATCTTCGGGAGCACCCTGAATGGCGGTGACCTGAATTGCGATGGGGGCGGGCCGCCGGGCTGTGGCGTGATTTTCAGGTTCGCGAAGGTAGGATCGGGGTGGATCTATACGCCGCTTTACCAGTTCGTCACAAGTACAATAGAAGGAAAGCACGACCTATAACTTACCTATCCAGGGGAACGAAGGCTTATGTACTCCTGCGCGCGGGCTTGGCTAAGCCTTCCTGCTCCAAACTCTTCTCAATGTTGTTCCAAACTCGCGGGCTTGGATCCTCCATCGGCACCAGCAACTTGGCAAACTCGGCGATGTACCGCAGGTCGGCAACCAGATCCGAGCATATAGGACAGGTTGCGAGGTGTTGCTGCTCTTCCTCGCTACCTCCACCATCGATAATGTATGGCAGAACTTTCTGAAACTCCGCACACGTCATTTTCTTCTCTCCCCTGGGTGTCGGCGCCGGCTCCGTTGTGATCCCGTCCGTTCTACCTTCCCTCACGCCAATAGGTCGAACAACGCTTCTCCCCGCGACTACCGCCGGCCTGCCGCCTTCTCCGCTTTGCTCTGCTTGAGAAGATCGCGCAGCTTCATTCGCGCCTTGTGCAGCTGCGACTTGCTGTTGCCGATGGAACAGCCCATCATCTCGGCAATCTCATTGTGTTCGTAACCTTCCACATCGTGCAACACAAAGATAATGCGGTATCCCGGAGGTAAGCTCTCAACCGCTCGTTCCAAATTCACGCGGTCAATGGAGCCGGCCAGAACGTTGTCACGCGTCCCCACATCCTTCCGCGGACCGTCTTCCTGCTGCGGCTCCAGCGACTCCTCCAACGAAACCTCCGGCAATCCCTTCTTGCGCAGATGCATAAGCACCACGTTCACCGACAGCCGGTGCAGCCAGGTAGAGAATGCCGATTCTCCCCGGAACGTCGCTATCTTGCGATAGAGCTGAAGGAAAGCCTCCTGCGTCAAGTCTTCCGCCTCAGCCGTGTTGCCGGTCATGCGCAAACAGAGCGAGTACACGCGCCGTTTGTGCAAGCCATACAAAGCTTCGAAGCACTCCGCATCCCCTTGCTGGGCGCGGGCGATTGCTTCTTGCTCGGTCATACCGCTCGCCAGGACCTTCTTCGCTGTCGTCAATGTTTTTTCCCAGTGCCGTCCAGCCCGTTTTGATGCCAGCTCTCCGAGCGGCGTTGCCTGGGCTGTCGTCACCAAAACCCAAATCGCGCGTTAAATGTCCGGCAGCGTTGCTAATGTCTATAAGTCGGATGCATCTTCTACGGCGTGCGAAGCCTTTCCCAACTGTCAAAACATCTCCAGAGGACGACTGTTACGCATGACCTGGGCAGGCGGATCCATACCACACTTAAGTTTGCCTAGTGAAGCTTCTAGATTGACCCATGGAAATTAACACGAGAAATGCTTGACAACCGATAGACCCGGTCTAAAATACCCGACAACATGAGGTTTGGCGTTTAATTTCCTGCGATTTTTGTTATGAACGTTGGCCAGCCGTTAACCACAACTTCCAAACATCCTCAGAGCGACGCAATGGACAACCAGTGTCGGCATCCCCGAGTCCAGGTCGTCTCGCGAGACGAAGACGCGCAGTACGTCGAGTGCCTCGAGTGCCGCGAGATCTTCGAATCCAGCGAGTTCCGTGACATGGACATCGAATCCAAAATCCCTAGCGAAGAAGAATAGTCAGGAGTTAGGTCGGAGAGTCTGCCTTCGACAGAACGACGCGTAAGTGTGTCTGGCGCTATCGCAGCCGTAGACCTGCGTCTGCGGACAATTCCGCATCGGCAAATTCTCTTGCGATAAAACGCGGATACGCGGCAGCTGCGATCATGGCAGCATTGTCGGTGGAGAGTTTGCGCGAGGGAAAATGGACCGGCAACCCTTCTTCTGCCGCTTCGCGTTCGAAGGCGGTTCGCAGCTCCGAGTTGGCGGCAACGCCTCCAGTGACCAGCACCGTCGCCACATTGCGCTCGCGCGCTGCCGACAACGTCTTGCTCACCAGATCGTTGACCATCGCGCGTTGAAAAGACGCGACCAGATCGAGGGTCTGGGGATCGCAGGCAGCGAGCACCTGTTCGCGGGACGGCGTGCTAAGCGGACGAAGAACCTCGCGGCGCTTTTCAATTCTAGGACGCAAGTCGTGTGTTTCTACGTAACGCAGCACGGCAGTCTTGATTCCGCTATAGGAGAAGTCCACCCGATGTTCGTCATCGGGATGGCGGTTCTGGGGATTCCGATCGCGATGCTTGATTTGTGCGAATGGAAACTTCACAGCGCGCGGATTGCCGTGTTGCGCAAGGTAATCGATGACCGGACCGCCGGGATAACCCAGTTCCAACAGCTTGGCAACCTTGTCGAAAGCCTCACCTGCAGCGTCGTCGCGAGTATGTCCCACATCGTGGTAGGTCCAGGATTCATCGCGGCGCTCGGCGAGATAGAGATGCGTATGTCCGCCGCTCACGACTAGCGCCAGCACAGGAAACTGCAATTCGCGATTGCCATTTTGCCGTTCTTCGAGCAACACGGCATGAATGTGACCTTCCAGATGGTTGACGCCGATGAGCGGCTTCTCCACAGCGTAGGCCAGCGCCTTGGCGTAGCTGAGTCCCACCAGCAAGGCGCCAGCAAGACCGGGGCCTTTGGTCACAGCCAAAGCATCGATGCTGTCGTAGGTCTGGTTCGCGTCTTCAAGAGCTTTGCGGACGACAGGCACGATCGCTCGCAGATGCTCGCGCGACGCCAGCTCCGGCACTACTCCGCCGTAGGGCTGATGAGTCGCAATCTGCGAATACACAACGTTGGAGACGACCTCTTCGCCCGAGCGAACCACAGCCGCCGCCGTCTCGTCGCAGGAGCTCTCAATGCCGAGGATGAAAACATCGGGCACAAAAACATTGTACGGTGGCAGCAGGGCAGCAGCTACGGTGGAAGGGCACAGCTTCAGCCGTGCCGAAGAGCTGCATTTTGAAAAGGGCTTCAGCCCCGGACTCACCGCGGCTAAAGCCGCGTTTTCACGCGCCCGATCTCGCCGGGCTGAAGCCCGGCGCTTCCACCGAACCCGAAGACTACGCGGGTTAGAGAAGGCCCGTCCACCGAGCCGTGGGGCATCCGCGTTATCATCAACCTCGGGATGAGGGAGCACGCAACTAATATCGTTCGCGAGCTGCGCCGGCACGGCTTTCAGGCCTACTTCGCGGGAGGATGCGTCCGCGACACGCTGCTGGGGCTGGCTCCGGCGGACTACGACGTTGCGACCGATGCGACGCCGCCGCAGGTGATGCGGCTATTTCCGGAGACCTACGCCGTGGGAGCGCAGTTCGGCGTGGTTCTGGTTCCCGCGCCGGAGGACATGCCTCTTCCACCGACTCCCTCCGAGCACCCAAACTATGTGGAGGTTGCGACCTTTCGCAACGACGGCGCCTACAGCGACGGCCGTCATCCCGACCAGGTGCGGTATTCCACCGATCCCAAGGAAGACGTGCAGCGCCGCGACTTCACCATCAACGGCCTGCTGATGGATCCGTTGGAAGACAACCGCGTGCTCGACTTCGTCGGCGGCCGCGACGATCTCAGCGCCGGCATCGTTCGCGCCATCGGCAGTCCTGAGCATCGCTTTCAGGAAGACAAGCTGCGAATGCTGCGCGCCGTGCGCTTTGCCTCGCGATTCCAATACGTCATCGAGCCTCGGACATTCGCCGCGATCCAGGAGCTGGCGCCGCTGATTCACCAGGTCAGCCACGAGCGCGTTCGCGATGAGCTGACCAAGATGCTGACCGAGGGCCACGCTCGCGCTGCATTCGAACTGCTGGATTCCACCGGGCTGTTGCGGGAGGTGCTGCCGGAGATCGACCGTATGCACGGCGTCGAGCAGCCGCCGCAATTTCATCCTGAAGGCGATGTGTGGATTCACACCATGCTGCTCTTGGAGCAGTTGCGTCCGAGATGTTCGCGCACTCTGGCGTGGGGGACGCTGCTGCACGATGTCGGCAAGCCACCGACGTTTCGGGTTGCGCCTGACCGCATCCGCTTCGACGGACATGTGGAAGTCGGGGTGCGCATGACGGAAGAAATCTGTCACCGGCTGCACTTCTCCAACGAAGACACCAAACAGATCGCAGCTCTGGTGGCCAATCACATGCGGTTTGCCGACGCTGAGCGGATGAAAGAATCGACCCTGAAACGCTTCATGCGCCTGCCCAAATTCGAGGAGCATCTCGAACTGCACCGGCTGGATTGCCTGAGCAGCCACAGAAACCTTGCCATGTACGACCTTGTGCGGCAGCGGCTGCAGCAAAGCTCGGAAGAAGAGATCAGGCCGGCGCCGCTGCTCAACGGAGAAGATCTGATTCGGCTGGGATACGCTCCCGGGCCGCACTTTCGCGAGATGCTGTCGGCGGTTGAAGACGCACAACTGGAGGGATCGCTGCGCAATAAGGAAGAAGCGCTGGAATTTGTGGGCCGCGAATTTCCACGGGCGACTTAGGAAGCGAATACTGCTGCTGGTCTACAATGAGAACTCAAACCGATGAGACATGCCGGCACAACCCTGCGCAAGATTTTTAGCGACACGATCCGTAACGAGCCGGAGAAAGCGCCGTTACTGGCTTGGCCGCTGGCGTGTGGCGCAAAGACGGCCGAGCGAACCGATGCGGTTGCTTTCGCCGCGGGCGTGCTGACCATCCTCGTCCCTGATGAGACCTGGCGATATCAATTGCAAAGCTTGAGCCCGCAATATCTGGCTGCGCTGAATCAATTCACGCCGCAGCCGGTAAGCAGGATCAATTTCGTTCCAGCGAATAAACTGGAACGGCGATAAGCCTAGACATTCCTTATGGTCACCGAAAAAGATGTTTCGTATGTCGCCGACCTGGCGCACCTCGACCTGACTGCTGAGGAACGTGCGCGCATGTTGAAAGATTTGAACTCCATCCTTGACTACATCGACCGCTTGAACCAACTCGACACCAGCAACGTGGAACCGATGGCGCAGGTGGCGAGCCGCTACGGCGAGCGCAAGGATCAGGCGGACGGCTTCTCCTATGCGATGCGGGCTGATGAGTTGCGGCCTTGCCTGCCACGCGACGAGGCGCTGCGCAATGCGCCTGCCTCCGATGGAACATTCTTCAAAGTACCCAAAGTGATTGAGCGATAGTCCATGGAAATCGACCTGCTCACAGTTGAGTCTGCGCGGACGGCGGTGCTGGAAAAACAGACCTCCGTCAGCGCGCTTGTCGACGCCTTCTATAAAAAGATTGAGGCGGAGGACAAGGCCATCGGCGCCTACCTGACGCTGTGCAAGGAGCGCGCCTACAGCCAGGCCGCGCGCATCGACGCGCTCGCGGATAAGGGCGACGATCTGCCGCCACTGGCTGGCGTGCCGATCGCCATCAAAGATGTGTTCACGACCAAAGACGTGCGCACAACTGCGGGCTCCAAGATCCTGGAACACTTTGTTGCGCCGTATGACGCGACGGTGGTGGCGCGACTGGAGAGATGCCGGCGCCATCATCCTTGGCAAAACCAATTGCGATGAGTTCGCGATGGGCTCGTCGAACGAAAACTCCGGATTCTATCCGGTGCATAATCCTGTCGATCACTCGCGCGTGCCGGGCGGGTCGTCGGGAGGCTCAGCCGCAGCGGTTGCTGCCGGTACGGCGGTGGCATCACTGGGATCGGACACTGGTGGCTCGATCCGCCAGCCGGCAGCGTTCTGCGGCGTGGTCGGCCTGATGCCGACTTATGGCCGCGTCTCGCGTTATGGGTTGATCGCGTTCGCTTCGTCGCTCGATCATCCCGGGCCATTCGGCAAGACGGTTCAGGATGTTGCGCTGATGCTGCAGGCGATCGCTGGTCGCGATCCGCTCGACTCCACCACCGCTGAGGTTCCGGTTCCTAACTATCGCGAGTACATCGGCAGGCCGGTGACGGGCCTCAAGGTTGGCGTTCCGGCGGAGTACTTCGATGAAGGTCTCGATGCTGAGGTTCGCGCGTCGGTCGAGATAGGCATTCAGGAACTGAAGAACGCGGGCGCGGAGATTGTTCCGATCTCGCTGCCGCACACGCCCTATGCGATCCCGACGTATTACGTCGTCGCAACGGCGGAGGCGTCGTCGAACCTGGCGCGCTACGATGGCGTGCGCTACGGATTGCGGGCGAGCGACGGCAAGAGTCTTGCCGAGATGTATCGCCGGACGCGCGATGCGGGATTCGGCGCCGAGGTCAAGCGGCGCATCATGCTGGGAACCTATGTGCTCAGCGCCGGCTATTACGACGCGTATTATCTGAAGGCGCAACGCGTGCGCAGCTTGCTGGCTCGCGATTTCGACGAAGCGTTTGCGAAGGTCGATGTCATCGTCACGCCAACGACGCCGACGCCCGCATTCAAGCTGGGCGAGAAGGCCGACGATCCACTGGCCATGTATCTGGCCGACATTTTCACCGTGACTGCCGATCTGGTTGGAGTTCCCGGCATCTCGATTCCGTGCGGCAAGAGCAAAGAAGGTTTGCCGATCGGCATGCAGATTCTGGGCAAGCATTTCGACGAGGCCACGCTGTTGCAGGTGGCGCACGTTGCAGAGCATGCGCTGGCCGGGAAAGCTACGGGCTAAGAGCTTCGAGCCACGAGAGGAACTCGCAGTTCGCCAGTACAATGACCCTATGGATATTTACTTTCTTCGTCACGCCAGTGCCGGCGACTCGAGACTGAATCCCGCGAAAGATGACGAGCGTGCTTTGGATAAGCTCGGAATCGAGCAGTCCCACAATGTGGGATTAGCTTTGGCGGCGATGAAAGTTAGCTTCGATGCGATTCTTTCCAGCGCACTGCTACGCGCTCAGCAGACCGCAAAGATTGTGGCGGAGGAGATCGGTCATAAGGAAAAGATCGTGACCGAGCCGAATCTCCATCCAGGCGGCAGCTACGAGCAGTTTCAGGACATCCTGCGACGACACGAAAGCAAAGCTTCCATCCTCGTCGTTGGTCACAACCCCAGCATGACGGAGTTTCTCAACAAGCTGCTCATCGGCGAAGATGCGCCGGACGCGGTTGAAGTAAAGAAGGCGGCGATCGCAAAAGTGGAGAAGGATGGAAACAAGGCGATGTTGAAGTGGTGCCTGCCGCCGAAAGTGTTGCGAGCCATTCAGCAGGGTTCGGCCAAAAGCTCGCGACCGAAGACGGTCTCGAAGTAGTCCTTTTCCTGCTCCACGGCCCAGATCTCTAACTCGATTCCCTCCTGCGGGTGCGGCTTCAGCAGCAAACGCACTTGCCCGTCCTGATGCACTCGAACTTTCATCTCACCGACGGCGGCGCGCCGTCCCTGATCCAGCGCGCGCGCCAGGCGAAGCAAAGAGACTGCCTTGGCAACATGAATCTGATCAACCCCGGGGAGAATGCTCATCACGCGGTCGCTGGGCGATGGCAGCGACTTTCCGACGTAGCGGGCGATTGCTGCGATGATGCGGCGTTGCAGCGGCGTGTAGCCGAACAGCTCCGAGTTGGAGATGACGTAGTAGCTGTGGCGACGGCGGCCGGAGCGGTTGATGTACGCACCGACCTCGTGCAGCATGGCCGCGGCCTCCAGCCAATCCTCGTACTCCGCAGGCAACTGATGCACTGCTTTCAGTCGCTGAAAGAGCTGCCGCGCCAGATCGCGGATACGCTGAGCGAACTGAAAGTCGACGCCATAATGCTTTGCCGCGGTCAGCAAGGCATCATGCCGTTCGGATTCCACACGCTCGCGCATGGCAGTGCTGGCGTGGTAGTCGGCCATCATCTGGGCCAGTAATCCATCGCGCAGCCCCAGAGGCAGGTAGCGAAAGCTATGCAATCGGCAGAGATGCATCAATTCCGCGAAAACCATGGTGCCGGCGATGATGATCTCGGCGCGACGTGGACCAATCCCCGGCAGCGCGCGCCGCTGAGAAAGATTGCGGCGGCTAAGCTTCTCCAGCAGCGCCGCGATGGCAGACTGCGGCACCGTGTGCGGCTTGCTTTCGTCATAAGAGTCCGCCTTAGCTGCGTAGAGGCTCGACAAAGCAGCCGGCGTTCCGGAGGTCGCGATGGTCATCTGAGCTTTGAGTGCGATTACGCGCTTCTGGATACGCGACACTTCACGCTGGATGACGCCGCGCATCTGTTCGAGTTCGGATCGCCAGGGCGGATCGTGATGCAGAAAGGTCTGAGTCAGCCGCACAGCGCCGATCGGCAAGCTGATCATGTCTTTGATGTGGCCCGAGACCGACAGCGTCAGTTCGCAACTGCCACCGCCGAGATCGACCAGCAGCGCGCGTTTGCGGGCAATGCGAGCTCCTGAAACCACTCCCAAATGGATGAGACGGCCTTCTTCCAGGCCGGAGATGACGTCGACCTTCCACCCCGTGGCCGTGACCACCCAATCGCGAAAGGCGCGGCTGTTGCCCGCATCCCGCAACGCGCTGGTCGCCACGACGCGAACGCGATCGGCGCCATAGGTTTGGGCAGCGCGGTGGAAGCGCCGCAACACGCGCAGGGTGTGGGCCATGGCCTGGGGGTCGAGCGTTCCGGCTGCGAAGACACTTTCGCCGAGACGCGTGACCTCGCGATCTTCGTGAAGCTCTTCGAGACGGCCGCGCACAACCTTGGCGATCTTGAGTCTGACGGAGTTGGAACCGATGTCAACCGCAGCAAATGTCGGCATGAGAGAGAGACACAGAGAGTATCGATTACAACGACGCGGTTTACAAGGATCAGCGTCGGCCAGCCTGGCTGATTCAACAAACTTTCACGAAGTGTTCATGCACGCGTAATAGCGATGTGAGTCGACCGGCCTCAGGCAGCAGATTTGAACTGCTATATTCGGAGCATGTTGTCCAACGCCGCCGACAGAGCCATACCAGGCGCGGCTGAGAAGCGCACCGACGGAGCTTCGAATGGCAAAGTCGTGCTCTGGATGTGGGGCATCGTCATTGCCGGCGTGGTTCTGCGGCTCATCGCACTGGGATACAAGAGCTTCTGGATCGACGAGATTGCCAGTGTCGCGATTGCCCGTCGCGCGGCGCCGGTGTTCTGGCACTTTCTTTGGCATGACGAAGGCAACATGGCGGCTGTACTACGTGCTGCTCCGGCCCTGGCTGCACTTCGGATACGGCGAAGCAGTTGTTCGCCTGCTGTCCGTGGTGCCGGGAGTTCTGTCGATTCCCGTGATGTACCTGTTGGGCCGGCGGCTGTTCGGGCGCGACACGGGCCTTCTCGCGCAGCCCTGCTGGCGCTGAGCCCGTGTGCTATTGCGGTATCGCAAGAGGCACGCGCCTACAGCTTCGTCGTGCTTGGCGTTTTGCTGTCGACCTATGCCTTCGTGCTGCTGATTGAAAAGCCGAGTTACAAGCTCGCGTGTGTGTACGCAGTGATTGCCGGATTGACGTGTTATTTCCATTACTTCGGAGTGTTGGTGCCGGCGGCGCACGCGATCTCGCTTGCTGGCGCTGCCGCGAAGTCGGCGTCCCTGGAAACCATTGCTTCTGGCAGCCGCGATCATTGTGGTGATGGCCGCGCCCATTCTCTGGCTGATCCATGCTCAGGATGTCGGACATATTTCCTGGGTGCCGTCGCCTTCCCTGCTGGAGTTCTATCATCTCGGCGTGTTTCTGGCGGCTTATGGGGGCAAAGCGGTGGGAGCGATCTTGCTCGCGCTGGAATTGCTGCTCGTTGGACTATTCTTTGCGAGGTTTGCACGGGCTTGGGGTGATCGCGAAAGCGGGTTGCAACGCTGGCGCTATGCGCTAGTCGCAAGCACGGTTGTGTCGCCCATCGTGATCACGTTGTTGGCTTCGATCGTGCGTCCGGCGTTCTATCACAGATTTCTCATCATCTGCCTGCCGGGATGGTTGCTGATGATTGCGATCGGAGCCGGTGAGATTAGCTCACGCGCGTGGCAGCGTAGCGCGATCGCAGCAGTCTGCGTTTTGTCGCTCGCGAGCACGGTTGTCATGTACAAGCGCGTCACTGAGGATTGGCGCGGTGCGGTGAATTATCTCATCGCAAACGCTGGTGCGAACGATCGCGTGTTGTACTACCAATCGGTTGGCGAGTTTGCGGGCGAGAGTTATCGCGACTGGCTGCCGGGCGGAAATCAATCGCGCCCAGCGGCGATCGGCGTGGATCCCGCGAACCTCGCATGGGAGAACGAGATCGATCATGCACCTCGGATATGGCTGGTGCAGTACCGGGCAAACGGGAATGATTCGGGTTCGCAGGCGATCGAGCGGGAGCTGATGAAACGGTATCAGCGCAGCGAGGCGAGAGATTTTCGCGGCGTGACCGTGATCGAGTATCTCGAGCGATAATGGCCGCCTCGGCGGCTAAAGCCGTTGTTCATGTGACGCTGGCTTTATGCACGCCTGAAGGGGTGTTCCACCCTGGATTTCAAAACCGGAGAATCCGAGTTATCGCGCTAGTCCTGTCCTCACTCATCCCGGCTTGCGAAGGGTGAAGAGGACAAACGTGTACTCGAGCTCGAACGGATCCCATCGAATCGGTTTCTCATCGCATTCGAGATCAACGTCTCCCGTCGTCTGAAATCCCACCGATCGCGCCAGATCGAGCGCAGCCTGAATTTCCTGCTTAGAAAAAATCTTGATCGGCGTACCATGCGCGACTTTGCCGCGGGTATCGATGGAAGTCGGATAATAGTCCGTCGAAGTGATGAGCAGCCCGTTCGGCTTGAGCAGGCGATACATCTCGCGAAAATAGTTGGGCAACGGAACGCCATGTTCGATCACGCTGAGACACGTGATCGCGTCGAAGTTTTCGTCAGGAAAAGGAGTGCGAGTTAAATCTCCAGGGAGGTAGCGAATGGGGCCGCGGCGCGTCGGATCGGTGAAACTCAGATTGATGCCGTAAAGTTCGCGATATCCGTACAGGAACAATGCCGGCAAAACATTGCTGTAGATTTCCGCACCGGCGTCGAGAATGCGCGCGGAGTGACTTGTGTTTGCAAGAATTGTGGTAACAGCGGCAAGGTGATCCCAATTCTTCTCTGGACCGCGATGCAACGGCACATGAAGCCGCTTTGCATTCTCGCATGCTGCTTCCCACTCGGCCCGGGATTTCAGAGTTCCATTCGCGATGTTCGGGCCTGGCGGCTGCGCAAGGCTAGCGGCGCCGAATTTCATTTTCAATGACAAGCGATAGATGGATTGCGGCCGTAGGACGATTCCCTTGACCCGGCGAAAGAACCGGCGCGATGCAGGAACCTTGTCGATCGTGGTTGTTTGCGGAGACGTTGTTGGATTAGCCAAATAAGGAAGATATTCGTCAGCGTTCTATCTTGCAAGATGCGGTGCGAATGCCGGTGAATGCGGATATAGGGGTCCTTCGACTGCGTTCGGCTTCGCCTCACTCCGCTCAGGATGACACGGTAAGAGTAGCCGACGCGTCCTCTCGTTCGCGTTCGGCGCGCTCGCGCGGCTTCACTCCGCTTAGGATGACACGGCGGCTTTGGTTTCAGACAATTCTCACTTCACGACTTGAAGTATTCTGGATTGTGGCCGGTGCTCTGGGCCACATGATCCGCGCATAGCGGGCCCTGATCTGAGCATCCAAGCATCGATGGCCGAACCACCACAGGAACACGAATCCCTGCACTCCGTTCTCGAGGAGGAGAAGCGGGAATTCACGCCGCCAGCCTCGCGCGAGTCGAGGGTCGCGCTGGCGGTGCGTGCGCTGCGTCATCGCAACTTCCAGCTCTTCTTTGCCGGCCAGCTTATTTCGCTGATCGGCACCTGGATGCAGACGGTCGCGCAGTCGTGGCTGGTCTATCGCATGACCGGCTCGGCGTTCTTGCTGGGAGCGGTCGGATTCTCCAGCCAGATTCCGGTGTTCATCATGGCGCCGGTGGGCGGCATCGTCGCCGATCGGCTAAATCGCCAGCGAATCGTGATCAGCACACAGACGGTGTCGATGATTCTGGCCGGGATTCTGGCGGCGCTGACGCTTTCGCATCGCGTGCAGGTGTGGCAAATCATGGTGCTCGCGTCGTCGCTTGGAGTGGTGAATGCCTTCGACATTCCCGCGCGCCAGGCGTTTCTGATCGACATGGTGGGACGCGAAGACCTGATGAATGCGATCGCGCTGAACTCATCGATGTTCAACGGCGCGCGCGTCATCGGCCCGGCGGTCGCAGGAATATTGGTTGCGTCGATCGGCGAGGGCTGGTGCTTCTTCGCCAACGCGGTGAGTTACCTTGCTGTCATCGCCGGACTGCTGCTGATGCGCATTGTCCATCCGGCCAAGCTGGCGACCCAAGGATCGCCGTTGGAGAACGTGATCGAGGGCTTCGCCTTCGCGCGAAACACAGGACCGATCCGCGCAATTCTGCTGCTGCTGGGAGTCGTGAGTTTTGTCGGCATGCCATACACCGTGCTGATGCCGGTCTTCGCGGATCAGATACTGCACGGCGGCGCGAGAGGGCTGGGCATTCTGATGGGCGCGACCGGAATCGGAGCGTTGCTGGGCGCGGTGAGCCTGGCGGCGCGCGTGGGAATCAAAGGGCTGGGAAGGTTGATTGCCATGTGCGCTGGAGGTTTCGGGCTCAGCCTGGCCCTGTTCTCGTTCTCGCGAATTTTCTGGCTGTCGACACTTCTGCTCGTACCAGTCGGCTTCTTCATGATGGTGCAGATGGCGTCTTCCAACACGCTCATTCAGTCGATGGTGCCCGACCGGCTGCGCGGGCGCGTGATGTCGGTGTATTCCATGATGTTCATGGGCATGGCGCCATTTGGAGCGCTGTCGGCAGGATCAGTCGCACATCATCTCGGCGCACCGTGGACGGTCGCGCTCGGGGGATTGGCATGCACCATGATGGCAGTTCTGTTCTGGTCGCACTTGCCGTCGATTCGGGCTGAGGCTCGCGAATTAATTCTGGCTCAGGGGATGATGGCCGGAGCGCCGGCGCAGGGAGTGACGGATACCGCGGCGGTGGTGGGTGAATTGGATCGCGAAATTTCAGGACGCTAGTGCGTCGCGGTTGCCGTTGTCGGCTTGTGAACTGTGCTGCCGCTGGCGACGCCGAGACGGTGCAGCCGATCACGAGCCTGAGAAGCTTCGATGGAACGCGGGTAGCGCGCGATCAGACTATTCAACTCTCGAACGCCGGCATCGCGCTGTCCGAGTTCCAGCAGCGCGTAGCCCTTCTTCAACTGCGCCGCGGCAGCCTTGTTGCCGCCGGGATACTGCTCCAGCACCTTGTCGTAGTCCTTCACCGCTGCTTCAAAGTTGCCCTGGCGATACTCGATATCGGCAAGATAGAACTGCGCGTTGCCGGCGAGATCGGTATTGGAGTAGTACTGCAGGTACTGCGCGAACTCCTGCGACGAAAGGTCGTACTTGCCTGAGTTGTAATCGCGCAGAGCGTTGTTGTAAAGCGCGTCGGGAGGCGGCGCGGCCGAACTGGTATCACCACCCGGCCCCGGGGCCGCCGGCGTACTGGGTGCGGCCGTCATGCCGGGCTGGCCGGCAGGAAGATTCTGCCCACCCCCCTGCATATCGTCCAGCTGCTTGCTGACCTTCGCCAGCCGCGACTTCAACTCATCGACCGAGTCGTGCAGCGACTGCACCTGGCTGGAGAGCTGATCGATCTTGCCGCTGTTGTCGGCGGTGAGACCCTGCATCTTGTTCTGCAGATCGCCGACGGCGGCATTCATCTTGTTGACGCTATCGGCGCTCTGCTCGATGAGGTTCTTCATCACGCCCATGTTCATGTCGACCGACTGCTGCAGGCGCGCAACCTGGTCCTGCAACGACTGCACCTGCGTCTGCAGCTGGATCATGTCTTTGTTCGCGGCAAAGGCGGGAGTTGCAGGGCCGAGCAAGATGGCCGCAATGGAAAACCAGGCTACGATATTGCGAAATCGCATAGGTTAATGTCCGTAAATAGAATTTCGATCGCTATTACAAGAGACTATGGTACGCCGAGGATGTCACCCCTGACGTGAAAGTGCAAGAGGGCGACGGTTGATCAACTCGCCGCCCTTGGTGCAGGTTTCAGCGCTCGTGTGGTTACTGTTGATAGGCGAAATGTGCGCGCCGATTCTGCGCCCAGCAGGATTCGGTGCTCTCCGTGCAGAACGGCTTCTCCTTGCCGTAGCTGATGGTACGAATCCGGTTTGCCGAAATACCCAGCGAGATCAGCGCCTGCTTGGTAGAGTTGGCACGATTGTCACCCAGCGCCAGGTTGTACTCGGTCGAACCGCGCTCGTCGCAGTGTCCCTCGATGATGAAATTCATGTTGGGATGCTGCTGGAGGAAGCGCGCGTCGGCCTGCAGTACCGACTGATATTGCTGCGAGACGTCGTAGCTGTCGTATTCGAAGAACACGTCCTTCATGTTCTGCGCGAACAGCTGCGCCTGAGTCTGGTCGGACGTTTGCGGAGGAGGAGTTGCAGCAGCCGGCGTTACCGTGACGCGCGCTGTTGCCTCTTGCGTGCCGGTGTCGTTCTTCGCGACCAGGCGATAGGTGGTCGACTGCGTCGGTGTCACCGTGCTCGAGCCGCTGGGATCGACCGGGCCCAGCTGATCGATGCTGACGCTGGTAGCAAAGTCGGTCTTCCAGATCAGAGTCGTCGACTGTCCGGCGGCGATGGTGTTGGGATTGGCGCTCAATGAAGCCGTCGGCGCCGGAGCGGCCGGCGGTGGTGCTGGCGGCGGAGGCGGCGGCGCTTTTTTGTGGCAGGCGCCCACCATCATGACTACGGCCAGAGTAATCGTGATCTTGCTCCAACGACTCCATCTAAGCTTCAACTCTTTCCCTTCCTTTCAACGCGAGAGCACTCGCAGTAGTTGATGACAACGCCGGAGGGTGCTCCTTCCGACTTAGCTTTGAGCTCTGAGCCGTGAGCTTTGAGCTGAGCAGCCAGCACGACTCGATTGCAATAGGACCAGATTGTTCTCCCAAAATTCTCGTAAGGATAAAAGCCTCGGCTCAGAGCTCACAGCTCAGAGCCCAGCGCTTATTTGAAGCTCCAGTTCGGTTGCGAGTTCTCACCCGAGGTCGTCAGCTGCCGCGGCTCGCTGCCGTCGGCCAGCATCGTCCAGATTTGCGTCTTCCCAGTTCGATTCGACTGGAACACGATGTGCCGTCCATCGGGCGACCACGACGGAAAATCGTTGCGGCCTCCATCATGCGTCAACTGCGCCCATTGCTTGCTGGCGATGTCCATGATGTAGATGTCGCTGGCACCCGGCGCTCCGGGACCGTAATGCCGCACCCACGCAAACGCCAGGAACTGTCCGTTCGGCGACCACGACGGCGACACCGCATAACCCTGATCGGTAACGCGGACGACATTCGTCCCATCAGATGCCATGGTGTAGATCTGCGGCAGTCCGGTTCGTCCGCTGACCCAGGCGATCTGCGCGTTGGTCTTCGGATTCCACGTCGGCGAAACATCAGGTCCCTTGTGCTCAGTCAGCCGGCGAAGATTGCCGCCGGTCGAGCTAACCGCGTAGATCTCTGTGTTGCCGGTTCGCGATGACGACAGCGCGATGTTCTGCCCGTCGGAAGACCACGCCGGCGAATAGTTGTCGCCGCCGAAAGCTGGGAAAACTGACCAGCCGATTGAGATCCAGCGAGTACATCAGAATCTGCCAGCCATCTTTGGTCACGCCGGAGAAGGCCACGCGGGTGCCGTCGGGCGAAACATGCGGCGACAACGCGATCGAACCCAGATGCGAAAGCTGCTTCTGATTGGCGCCGTCATAATCCATTTGCCAGATCTCTTTCGAACCACTGCGCGCGCTCACGAAATAGAGCTTGCTCTCGGCGATGCCGGGAATGCCGCCGCCCAGCCTGAAAATGATCTCGTCGGCAAAGCGATGCGCGATGATGCGAGCGTTCTCGTCGTTGGCCTGTTCGCGATACTGCTTGCCCAAAACCTGCGGCGATTGCGGATTCTTGGTGTCGTAAAGCCACCCCTGTACATTAAGGAACCCACTTGTGACACCAAGGTTGCCAAAGGCCAACATGCTGGCATTGGGTGGCGGGCTGCTCCAGTCCGATAGATGCACTTCCTGCGGCGCGCCCGGGACGGACAAGGGATAGAAACTTCGCGAAACCATGTCGAAGATGCCGGCGTTTTGCAGGTCGTTGTAGAACGTGACGTTGAAGGTCATCGCCAGGTTCTGCGTGCCGGTATCGGTGGTAACCGACTTGAAGTCCGGCGCGGCCAGGCGAATTTTTTCGACGCCAAGGCCAGTGCCGGTGCGGATCCAGTCCTGGGCGGCGAGGCTGGTAACGACAACGAAAAGGAACAACACCAACGAAATTGCCGTGTATCGTCTCATGCTTCCTGATTCCCCAGTTTCTTATTCCCTGTCATCCTGAGCGGAGGATCGCGGGTGTTTGCGATCCGGAGTCGAAGGACCCTATCGTGCTCAGACTATCCGTCGCCTCGACAATCCGTGGTCAACCGTGCGGCTCATCGGAGCCGGTTTCAGCCAACGGCACCATGCTGCGAGCCGAAAAGCAGATCCCTCGTCGGACTAAAGTCCTCCTCGTGATGACAATTCGAAATGAAACCCGCTCTACTGCACCGCTGAAGCGGTGCTCCACCCGTGCTAATCCAACCAAGCCGAGGTTGGTTGCAACCAAAGCGGCGGCGCTTCAGCTTATCGCTTGTAATCAAACCAAAACTCCACGGCGACATAGCGACCGTTGTACTCCGGCGGCAAGCGGGCCAAAGGTATCGATTCTTTGCAACGCCCGCGTCGCTGACTGATCCAGCGACGGAACTCCGCTCGACTGCTCCACGCGGATGTTGCCGGGCGCGCCGGAGCGATCGATCTCGAAGTAGATATAAACCCGTCGCGCGGTATCGACATTGGGATCGACTTCGTACTTCAGCCAGTTTTCAGAAACTTTGCGCCGCACCGCATCGACATACCACCCGAAGCGGCTGCCGAAATCGCCGGTGCCGCCAGTAAAGCTCAACCCGCCCTTGGCTCCGGCTGCCGAGAAAGCGCCATAGGGTCCGCTCACGGGACCGCCCTCGCCAAATGGAATCTTGTTGTCTTCTACCTTGGCGACCTCCTTCGGAGGCGGCCTCTTTTCCTGTTTCTTCTGAACGCCCTTGAGCTTCACGTCAGGCGCCGGCAACTCAATCGCCTTCGGATGCACCGGCTCGACCTCGTGAAGCTGTGATTCGGTCAGCCCCTTGGATTGATTCGCCAGAACATTCTGGGTTTGCGTCTGCGGAGCCGGCAGAGGAATGCTGTTGACCAGCGTCGCGCTCATCGCGCCGCCTCCGCCGGTGGTTCCGCCCCAGCTTTCGCCGCGCCCGACGGGAATGAGATACCCGAACAGCGCCAGCGCAAACAGCCCAACGTGCAGCATGACCGAGCCGAGCAGAGGAATGCCCAGATTGCCTTCGCTCGGAAATAGATCAACGTCGGCTGCCATGCGTCTCCAGCGGCTGGGTGACGATGCTCACGTTGGTGATACCGGATTGCTTCACTGCGTCCATCACAGTTGCGAATGCGCCGAAGGGCACGTTCTCATCGGCGCGCAAGATACACCGCCTGGCCTTCCGGATCGCGCACCTTTTCGTGAATGCGCTGGCCGATCTGGTTGATGTTGATCGGCTGATTATTCAGAAACACATTCTGGTCGCGGTCGATGGTGATGACCAAGCGCTCTTCGGTAATCTCTTTCACCGTCTTGGTGTGCGGGACGTTGACCTCGATGCCCGATTGCAGCACCGGCGCCGTCACCATGAAGATGATCAACAGCACGAGCACGACATCGACCAGCGGCGTGACGTTGATGTCCGCCAGCGAAGACTGGGTCCGTCCTTGTGCGTTGGTGAACGCCATTACCGCCGCTCCACCGCTGCAGGCTGGCGCGCGGCTCCGGCCTGGGCGCGCTCCACTTCATTGAACAGCTCCATGCTGAAGTCGTCCATGCGCGCGCCGAACTCGCGGATGTTTTGGGTGAACAGGTTGTACGCGATGACGGCGGGAATGGCGGCGAAGAGTCCGGCGGCCGTGGTGATCAGCGCTTCCGAGATGCCGGGCGCGACGGCGCGCAAGGTCGCCGAGCCGGCCGTTCCCAAGCCCATGAAACGCGTCAATGATGCCCCAGACCGTTCCGAACAATCCGATGAACGGCGAAACCACGCCGACCGTGGCCAGCCAGGGCAGGCGGCTCTCCAGTCGCGTCAGCTCTTCGGAACACGCGATCTGCGTGGCCCGTTGCAATGCCGTCATGCGGATGGGATAGGTGGTCTGCTTGCGCAGCTCGCCGTAGGCGCCTTCAAAGACCGCGACCAGCGGGCTGGGCTTGAACTGCTCGACCACCGCGGCAACCTCGTTCAACCGCTCGGACTTGCGAAACATGCGGATGAAGCGGTTGCTCTGGGTGCGCGCGCGGCGAAAGAGTCCCCACTTGGAAAAAATGATGACCCACGAGCCGAGGCTGAAGATGAGCAGGATGACGAGGACAGCTTTGGCGACGAGACCGCTGGTTTCAATCAGACCTGAGATTTCACCGCCGAGGGCCAAGGCGAAGACGGAAAAGAACACATTCATGAGACGCAGGAGACTCGACTTTCGTTACTGGCATTATAAGCATTTGTTGAGGCAGAAGAGTTGCGCGATTAGGTTCCTGTGGAGTAATGAGGGCCGCTGTTCGCTATTCGCCGTTCGCTTTTCGCTAGAATTGAGCGCCCGCGGCGGTTTGAGCCCGCAGGGCGATATTTGTTTTAGCCGTGGGCGTGGGCCCGCGGTCAGCCGATAACCCCACCAGACGAGCCGCGCGAGCGGCGACACAACAATTTGGCCCAGACACGGACGTGTCGCCGCTCCGCGGCTCGACCAATTTCTTGCGGCGCTAGCGCGGGCTTACGCCCACGCCTCAAACAAATGACGCTGCTCCGCAGCTTTTGGCTATCGCTATTCGCGCCTCGTTGTTCGCTTATTGCTGGATTGCCTTCTAACCTGAACCATGGGTCAGATGGGCGCCCACGGGTCGCCACTCCGGCGAAGAGCGAAGAGCGAATGGCGAACAGCGATTCCCCGCTGACAGCTCTCCTGCTACACTTCGCACGCAGCGAGACCTCACTGTGCTGCTGGAACTGCGGGTCGAAAATTACGCGGTCATCGACAACGTTGCCGTGGAATTCGCCGATGGTCTGAATCTCCTGACCGGCGAAACCGGCGCGGGCAAATCGATTCTCATCGATGCACTGGCCCTGTTGCTGGGCGATAAAGCCTCCAGCGATGCAGTCCGCCACGGAACGGAACGAGCGACCGTCTCAGCGGTGTTTGATGCCGATTCTCCTGCGATCGCGGCGGTGCTCGAAGCCAACGGGATCGATAGCGAAGACGAGCAAATCATTCTGCGGCGGGAAATCTCGGCCAGCGGCAAAGGGCGAGTTTTCATCAATAATCAGCCGGCAACGGTGACGGTTCTCAAACAGCTGGCTCCGCATCTGGCGGTAATTCACGCGCAGAACGCGGCGGTATTAGCGTTCGATGCGGGATCTCGATTGGCGCTGCTCGACAGCTTTGCGAGTTGCGATGACTCGAGCGTGGCGGCCGCCTTCGAAGCGTGGCGGCAGGTGCGGCATCGCATCGCCGATCTGGAACGTGACGAGCACGACCGCTTGCGAATGATGGATTTGTGGACGTATCAGCGGAAAGAAATCGCCGATGCGCGCCTGCAGCCGGACGAAGACGCGAAACTCGAAGCCGAGAAGCGCGTCCTGGCCAATGCAGAGCGCGTTCACAACGCTGCCATGGCGGCCTACGATTCGCTTTACGAAGGCGATGGCTCAGCGGCAGCGAATATTCGGGCTGCGACGAAGCAGATCGAGGAATTGTTGCGCTTCGACGAGCAGTTTCGCGACGCAGTGCCCGAGTTGGAGTCGGCACGCATCACCATCGAAGACATCGGCCAAAGGCTGCGCGATTACGGCGAGGGCATCGAGGCGTCGCCGGAACGACTTGCCGAAGTGGAAGACCGGCTGGCGACACTGGATCGTGTGAAGCGCAAGTACGGGCCGAAGCTCGAAGACGTGATCGCGCTGGGCGATGAACTCGAACGCAAGCTGAACGAGATGGAAAACAAGGACGAGGTGCTGCGCAAGCTGCATCTCGAGCTGGCGAGCGCGGCCGAGCAGTATTTGCAAGCGGCGCGTGCGATCTCGCGCCAGCGCTACGAAGCGGCGCGCAAGCTGGAAAAGCTGGTGGAGAGCGAGATTAACGAACTGGCAATGAAGGCGCGCTTCAAAGTTGAAGTCAGCGGCACCGACGAAGAAGCGAATTGGACAGCGCGAGGCTTCGATCAGGTGCAGTACCTGATCTCCGCGAATCCCGGCGAGCCGCTGGGCCCGGTGGACGAGATTGCTTCGGGCGGCGAGCTGTCGCGCGTGATGCTGGCGTTGAAGACCAGCGTGGAAGCGGGACGGGAGAAACGAGGCGGCAGAAATGGGAGCCGACCCATCCTCTCGGCAAAAGACGCCGAGAAGGATGGGGCACCCGGCAGTAGTCGAAACGGCGGGCGTACCGAGGCGTCGCAGCGCACGCTGGTTTTTGACGAAATCGACAGCGGCATTGGCGGCCGTGCGGCGGAAGCTGTAGGCAAGAAGTTGAAGCAGCTATCGCGAACCAAGCAGGTTCTTTGCATCACGCACCTGCCGCAGATTGCTTCCTTCGCCGATCAGCATTTTCTGATCGAAAAACGCGAGGCGTCGGGCAGGACGAAGACTCTGGTTCGATCTCTGGACACGGAAGAGCGCACGAAAGAAATTGCGCGCATGATCAGCGGCGCGAAGCTGACCGAGACATCGCTGAAGCATGCCGAGCAAATGCTCAAGAGCAGTGGCCAGTAGCCGGTGGCTAGTGGTCAGTAGCCGATTGTGAGTTGCCGGGTGTGAAAGGAAGAGCATGTTACTCGCGTGCATGGCGGTGCTTGCACTGGTCTGGCAAACCGCTACCACCAGCGCCAATACGGTTACGCTGAAGAACAATGAAGTCTGGCTGCAAACGGCCTCCGGCGAGCGGCAGTTGACGCACGACAGCGTTCCCAAACGTTTGCCGATACTTTATTATCCAGTCGACAATGCGATCTCCCGTCCAGCCAACAGCCTGATCTCTCCTTCGGGCGACAGCCTGATTTATGTCGTAGATCATCCCGTTCCGAACGATGCCCCCAAAGAAGAAATCATCGTGCTGGACATGGAAGGGAATATTCGAAAACGAATCACCCCCGAAGGCTATGTCCCGCGAGAATTTGAACGCCTGGATTGGATTGACGAGCACCGTATCGGTGCGATGACCTGTGGCCACGCCAATTGCATGTATTGGTTGATAAATCCAGGTTCGGGCAAGACCATCGAGGTCATGTCGGGCGGCTTCGAATACACCTGGTCGCATAACCGGCAATTTGTCGCCACGTGGAACGTGGCCTATGATTGCGATCGACCCACACGAGCGCGAGAAGGGCTGTCCCGAGCATGACTCTGTGGGCTTACATCCGGGCGATGCCGCCTATCCGCCGGAGTGGGCGGGGAAGTTTGACGACAGTTATCGCTACAGTCTCAGCCACAACATTGGAATAAGCACTCCAATCTTTGTCTGGTCGCCCGACGACAAGTGGGTGGCATTCACCGACCTAATCGGACCAGAGGACAACTGGTACGTGGTAATACTCGGCCCCGACGGCAAGATGCTGCGCGACACGGTACCGAGTGATCCCGATTACAAGGCTGCGCTGGAATGGATTGACAACAACCATCTCGATCTGCGCACCAGCAAGCGCGTCTTTCATTTCGCAATCAATAACGAGGGATTCAGCGAAATCCGCCCAGCAAAATCGCAGTAGCCAACCGTCGGTTGTCAGTTGTCGGTTGTCGGTTGCCTCAGCGGTGGAATTTCCAATATTCCCAGATCACCCACAGGCCCATGCCGACGAACCCAATTCCGGTTACGCGTATCCGCCGCAGGTTAGCTGGCGTTTGCTGGCTCCAGCGGCGCTCCATTCGTAAGCCCGGCGTCGTATAGGCCCTGTGTTCGTGCCATTTTCTTCTGTTCCGTCGATTCAACCAAGCGTTAAATGCGAGATGTTTGTCGGGGGCGCAAAGGCACAGCACCCCGTATGCAATTAACAAGAGCAGCGCGAGCAAGAATGCGGTCATCGGCAACCGACCCTAACCGAAATTGGCATGCCAGCGTTGTTATACGCGACTTGGGAAAGAGGCTCTAATTACTTCCCCGTCACCGTAATGGTTGCCGATGCCGACTTTCCAGAATCGGCTTTGCTGGTAGCGGTCAGGTGATAGGTTCCCGGAGTTTTTGGCGCCATGTAGACCGCCAGCGACGATACGGCACCGCTCTTGGCTTTGGCTCCGCGGGGAACGATGCGTCCCCCGTTATCTCCTTCTTCGAGCGCCCAATCGACGTTGTAATTGTCGGTGCCGGCAACAGTGGCGGCGAAGTCGACACTGTGTCCCGCTGCTACCTTCGCCCGCGCGGGTGAGAGGGTTACGTCAACAGCAGCAGCCGTTGTCGAGGTCTTGTCCGGCAACGTCGAGCGCAGCATCCACACGGCCATAGCAGCGCCGCCGAGCAAGATCACAGAGACCAGGATTTCCACTATCGGTAAGCGCCGCTTGCGAAACCGCAGATTGGCAATGTCGTCAATGCCACTGGGATCAGAGACCGCAGGCCTGCCGGAGTTCTTCTCTACATCCTTGCTGGCGGGAGTTTCGGTAGCGTATCCGGCAAAGGATGGCACCCCGTAGTGCTGCTCGCTGACCGGCGTTGGTTCTGGTGCAGCGGGCTGATCGAGTCTGGCTCGGCAGCGCTCGCAATACTTGTCATCGTCGCCAACCAGCCTGTGACACTGAGGACAGAGGCGCACTGGCCGAGCCCCAGCTTCGCGGTCGACGTCGTCCGGCTTCGCCGTTTCTTGCGGCGTTACTGCGGCGGTTGAGACAACTGGAGCTTGCTGCGCGGGAACAGCGGGTTGCTCAGCCTGCGGCTTTGGAGCTGAGGACGGAAGGTCCATATCCGCAGCGCTGACCGGAGATGGTTTCTCGGCTGGGAGATCGCTCGGCTGAGGCGGTTTTTCCGGCGCGCGTTCCACCGGAACGGCGGCCGGCTGAGCCTGCGATGCCGGCGCGGCCTGTGCCGGACTTTCGGAGGATTGAAGCGGCTTCTCCGATGCGGACTGGGCGGGCGTAGAGGTGGCTTCGGGCTTCGGTTCTGCCGTCTTTTGTGGGGCGCTCTCAACAGCGTCGGACTTCGCCTCTGCAGGCTTCTGCGTCGCAGCAGCAGCCTCTGGCTTCGGTTCGGGCGCGGGTACGGGCGCATCGTCACGCGGGCGATCCCGATCCGAAGCAACGGTCTTACCCGCATCAGAGATCGGCGGCGCGGCCGCAGTTGGGGTCGTGGGCGGCGATGGCTTTTCCTCGACAGCAGTCACGCTAGCGACTTCGGTAAGGAGAGCTTTCGGTATCGGCAACGGCCGCTGTAGCTCTGCCGTAGAGAAGGCTACGGCGATCGGAGGTTCGCCCGTCGTGGTGGCAGCCGCACTCGCGGCTACAGCCGATTCGATGGGCTCTTGCGGGAGTGGTACGCCGCAGTTACGACAGAATTTGTCGCCGCGATCGATACCTTGTCCACAGGCTTTGCAAAACATGGGCCAGATCTTCATGGTTGCGCCTGCTGTTGCGTAAGCATTACAACATCGGTATTGTTGCGGCCGCGCGCTGCCGCCAGCCGCTTGTTGTTCCAATCGTAGTCGTAACTGTAGATGATCAGGTCATTGAAGTTGGTCACTGGAGTTACGCTACTGGTGCCAATCGGCTGCACACCCATATTGGAAACACCTTTGGCGGTTACCGGATAATACAGCGACTTACCATCCTGCGAGAACTGAAAGTAATTGGAAATTCCGAAGACCGTCGGGAAGGTCTTGACCGGCAATCCTCCCTGGGAGGGAAGAATCGCGATCTCAACCTTGGTATTGACGCCTGTACCCTCTTCGGTCAGGACCGCGATTTGCTTGCCGTCTGGGGAAAACACGCCTAGCTCAATCAGCTTATCGCTGAGCTGCTTGGGATTGCCCCCGGTGATCGGCATCTGCATCAGCAGTCGCTTGCCCGTATCCATACTGATGTAGAGGAACGATTTGCTGTCCGGTGCGCAGGCGGCATTCTGATCCTGTTTGCCCTTGGTGATGGCGATTGCGGAGCCGTTCTGCAAATCGAGGCGCCAGATGTTGATTCCCTTCGTGTCCTTGTTGTTCATCGAAAACAGCGCGTAGGCGCCGTCGTGGCAGACAGACAATCCCGACATCGGAAGATGCTCCTGAAAGACGACAGTGCGCTTGCTGCCGTCCCCATTCATCGTCGCAATATGGCTCTCATAGTCCATCGCGACCAGGCGACCGTCGGGCAACCATCCCACGCCGATGTCTTCGTGATTGTCGATCTCCTTGGCGTTGGCGCTGCCATTGGGATCGGAGCTCATGGTGTAGATACCGGCTTCGGGAGTGATCTGGATCGCGACCAGCTGATTGCCGTCCTTGGTGACACCGAGGGTGCGATCGCTGTAAGAGTTCAGATCATTGGTGATGCGATGCAACTTGCCGGCAGCTATGGCGACTTCACCAACTTGCCCATTCCAGTCGCTGGAAACATCGTGGAAGATGAGCACCAGGTGCTTGCCGTCGGGCAGCCATACCGGCTTATGCAGGCCGGCGACGGCGGCATAAATTGTCTTTTCCTTGCCGGTCTCCGGATTGAGCAGGACTAACCGCCCAGGATCAGGGCTGCCCAGCGCGAGCGACGTCGCAGCGATCCACTTGCCATCGGGCGACCAGACCGGATCGTAGTAGCCGGGTAGCGGGAGTTTGGAGAGTACGTGCTCACCTGTACCGTCGGCGTGAGCGATGATCAGGCTGGAGCTGGCATCGGTGCCGCTGTCGCGCAAGTAGACGATCTGCTGACCATCCGGCGAAAAACTGACCGCGCTGTCGACATCGTCGACAAGTTTACGCGGCGTGCCACCCAGCACCGGGATCTGGTAGAGAAATCCCACGCCCTGATGCTGCGTGTCTCCCCTGACGAAATACAGAAAATCTCCGTTAGGCGAGAAGGTTAGCCCGACGTATCCACCCTCCGCCGCCGGCATGATTTGCGCGTTGCTGCCAGTTGCGACGTGCCTCATCCAGAGGCTTTGCTGTCCATGCCCCTCGTCGAGAACATTGACAACATACTTGCCGTCAGGCGAGATCGTGGCCAGGATCACGTGGCCGGAGTTGGTCAGCTTCTCCATGGCCATGCTCTGGAAAGGAACCGGTCCGGCGTCACCGCGCCAACGTGCGAAACGGGTGTAGAGCCCGTAGGCGCCCACGCCGATCATGACGAGACTGACCGCCAGAACGATGTTGAAGCCGCCGCGACGAGCCTTGCTAACCGCTGCGGGAATCTCCTTTGCCGAGCTGGCTGCCGCCTGCATCGCCGGAGTAGACGCGGAGGAAGCGGGAGCAATACCGGATCGCGAACTGTAGCCCGAGCTGTCGCGCTTGAGCCGCTTCAAATCGGCTCGCAGCTCGGCCGCACTTTGATAGCGCAGGTCGCGATCTTTCTCCAGCGCTTTGTCGATGATCTCATCTAACTTCGGCGGGAGCGCGGGATTCAGCTCGGCCGGCGGACGCGGCGCGCGATCGAGAATTCCCTGGAAAATAACCGCCGAGGTGTTGCCTTCGAAGGGAACCTTACCCGTCGCCATCTCGTAGAGAATGCCGCCGAGGGAGAACAAATCGCTGCGGCCGTCCAGCTCTTCGCCGCGCGCCTGTTCCGGAGACATGTAAGCAACCGTGCCCACAGCCGTTCCAGGCGAGGTCAGCATCAGCGGCGATGCCGTCGGAGCGTTGCCGGCCACAGTCTCCACCGCGGCACGGCGGTCGAAGATCAGCTTTGCCAGGCCAAAATCCAGGATCTTGGCCTGTCCGCGAGTTGTAACGAAGACATTCGCCGGCTTCAGATCGCGATGAACGATGCCCTTGGTGTGAGCGACATCCAGGGCGTCGGTCACTTGAATCCCAATATCGAGAAGCTTGTCCAGCGGCAGCGCGTGGCCATCGATCTTCTGCTCGAGACTTTGACCTTCTAACAACTCCATAGCAATGAAGTGCTGGCCGTCGCACTCCTCGATGGCGTATATCGTGCAAATGTTGGGATGGTTCAGGGCGGATGCGGCACGCGCTTCCCGCTGGAAGCGCTCCAGCGCATTGGGATCCTGTTCGAGCTCCCGCGGCAGGAATTTCAGGGCAACGTGACGACCCAGGCGGGAATCTTCCGCCTCATACACCACACCCATTCCGCCAGCGCCTAACTTGTTGACGATGGTGTAGTGCAGAATGCTTTTCCCGACGAGGGTTTCCAAGGCGCACGTTCTCCGTTACTTCGACTCTAGTGCGGCGAAAAGGTAGCGTCAAGGCACGGAAGTTTAGGGTCGCTACTGTGCGAGCACACCTTCCGCCGGAGCCGGTGCACCTTTCTTGTTGCCCAACAGCTTGGCGCGTTCTCGCGCAGCCTGAGCTTCGTTGGTGCGGCCGGCTTGATCCAAAGCTTTCGCCAGCAGCGTGTAACTCAGCTCCGTCGGCTTCGCGGTGGTGGCGCGCTGGAAATTCTGGATCGCCAGGTTGAGATCACCGGAGCGCACCGCCAGCACGCCCAGGCCGATCCAGGCGCGGTAATTGTTACGATCCATCGCTATGGCCTTATCAAAACTCTCCTGAGCATGCTCGCTGTCCTTAAGGTCGACATAGACCAGCCCCCGATTGGCGAGCAACTCCGCGCGGCCGGGGCCGTCGGGGGTCTGGCTGATCATCTGGTCGTAGCGCGCGATGGCGTCCTGCAGGCGGCCTTGCTGGTGATCGTAAACCGCGATCTGGAGGTTGCTGGTTGGATCGGAAGGAAAGATGGCCAGCGCAGCGTGGAAGTGCTTCATGGCCTCCTCCGTCTGGCCCTGCTCGATCAGCAATAAGGCCAGATTGTCGTGAGCCACGTAATTGTCGGTGCTGGAGTTGATGGCGTGTGTCCAGAGCGTGACGTTGTCGTTCCAGTACGCGAGCTGATGGTGCGTCAGGACAGCCAAGACCACCAGGAGGATCGCTCCAACGCTGCGCAAGGCTATGACCGGGACCTGCTGCCACTCAGCCAGTTCCGCCACTCCCCAACAAACCATCACGAATAGTCCGATGAACGGCAGGTAGGCGTATCGGTCGGCCATGGCCTGATTGCCGACGTGAACCAGGCCGATCATCGGCACCAGCGCTCCCAAAAACCAAAGCCAGCCGACAAGCAGGTAGCGATGGCTGCGCGCCGCGACCGCCAGTGCCGTTATCCCCGACAACACCACGAGCGCAGGAATGACCTGCGACATCGGCAGCATATGCCAGGGATGGGGATAGATTGGGATCAGATTCGTCGGCCAGAAACATTTGCCGATGTAGCGCACGTAAGCCACGATGGCGTTCGTCAATCGAATGGAGAAGGGATACATCTCCAGCGAGACCACGGCGCCGCCGGCCTTCTGCGCGATTACGGTGACCACGGCGCTGGCTGCGCAAATCGCGAAGAGCGGAATTTTCTCCTTCACCAGCCACAGGAATCGCTCCCCGCCAGAGAATCGCTGTTCGCTCTTCGCTCTTCGCTCTTCGCCAGAAACGCTGAACGTGGCACTCTGGCGAAAGGCGAAAAGCGAAGAGCGAAGAGCGAGCCTCTCCAGCGGCCAATAGTCCCACAGCAACAAAATAAACGGGAAGGTGATGATCTGCGGCTTCGACATCAGCCCCATCGCAAACAGCAGCGCCATCAGTATGTAACGGCCAACCGGAGATTGGGCTTTTGCCGCGTGCTTTGCCCCGGCTTGCGCTGTACTGCCGGTCGCTTCTACGTACCAGCGATAGGCACCCAGGGCCAGCAGAAAGAACGTCATGCTCAGCAGATTCTTGCGCTCTGAGATCCACGCTACCGACTCGACGTTTACGGGATGTAGCGCAAACAATCCCGCAACCATCGCGCTCCGCCCGACATAGCCGGTCGCGCGCATCAGCACCCAATAGAGCAAGAGCACGTTCACGATCTGGAAGAGCAGGTTGGTAACGTGATGACCCGCAGGCTCCAGCTGAAACAGCTGGACATCGATGGCGTGCGAGATCCAGGTCAGGGGATGCCAGTTGAATTGATAGAACGTCGTGAATGCCCAGGAGATCGTGTCCCAATCCAGCCCCGACTGAATGTGGGGATTGTTCACGACGTAGACCACATCGTCGTAGTTGACGAAGGGATGATGGTCGACCGGCAGGTAAACGACGAACGTGGCAACAACCAGCAGGACGCCGAGGAGCACGCTCTGTTTCGTGAACCGCGTCCAGCCTCGTTGCGGCGACTCAGGGATGGTTCTTGGGTTTCTTCCTGGCTGCGGCGGCCCTGGTCCTCAACCTCGTCTCCAATACATGACAGCGGCTTCTGCGCCTCTTGATCGAGCGGAAGGCGCGATTTGACTCTATTGTGAGCTGCGAGCAGGCGTCAAGGCGCAGTACGCCAGCCTTCCACAACCATCGACAGATTGGTGGATTGCAAGCCTTCGCGCTGGCCATTCGGTGCCAAACCGCACCCCGGAATGCTGCCCGATTTGCGACAACCCCACTCAGCCAAGACCACTCCTACTACCTGGAACCGCTAGTGGAGCGTGAACGTCAAAGCGCGAAACTTCGCGGCTTTGGCCCACGGTTTCTATACAGATTCGTAGAGGGGGAAACGCAATGAGTATCGTGAGAAATATCCTGCTGGGTTCGGCAGCATTGGCGATGACAACCGCGATCGGAATGGCGCAGAGCAGCATGCCGGCAAATCCTGATGCCAACGCCAGCCCCAGCCGAGACTCCAGCATGAATACGCAAGGCAGCGCGACGGGTGGAGTGCTCACCGCCGATCGCAAATTCATGGACAAAGCCGCGCAGGGCGGCATGGCCGAAGTGGAAATGGGACAACTGGCCGAGCAGAACGGCCAGAGCGCGGAGGTGAAGGCCTTTGGCAAGCGCATGGTCAACGACCACACCAAGGCGAACGATCAGTTGAAGCAGCTGGCCGAGCAGAAAGGCGTTGCTCTGCCAACCGGCCTGGATGCCAAGGATCAGGCTACCAAAGACCGCCTTTCGAAGCTGCAAGGTGCAGCTTTTGACAAGGCTTACATGAGCGACATGGTGACGGACCACAAGAAGGATGTGGCCGAGTTTCAGCGCGAGTCCAAAATGGCTCATGATCCTGAGCTGAAGAACTGGGCGGGCCAGACGCTGCCCACGCTGCAAAGCCACTTGCAGGAAGCGGAGAAGATCACCGGCTCAAGCAGCACTGCGATGGGGAAGAATGCCGACAACGGAATGACGGCTCAAGGACGCTGAACCGCGGCCTGACTCCCGGTGCTCGCCGGCCTAAGACGCGTCGGCGAGCAAGCTACTCTTCAGCCCGCTTGCGAAACGCGGGGCGCCGAGACCACCGCGGCGGAGCTTTCGCTCTACCTGTTGACGACCGCCGTTTCCTTTGGTGCTGGGAAGAAAGATGCTGAAACAGGTTCCGGTTTCGCCGGTGGTCGAGCTCTGCACTTCGATCTTGCCGCCGAGTTTGTCGACGATGCCTTTGATGACCCACAGAGCCGATGCCGGTTCCCTGCTCGCCTTTGGTGGTGAAGAATGGTTCGAAGATGCTCTTAAGATTTTCCGGAGGGATGCCGCAGCCACTGTCGCGGACCTTGACCACAACCTGGGTGTCGTCGGCCCGCTCGATGGTCAGAGACAAACGGCCATGTTTGCCGATGGCATCGATGGCATTGGTTATGAGGTTGGTGAAAACCTGGCGCAGTTCGCTGGGGTAGATCGTAACCTCGCCGGCGATTTCGAAATGCTTCTCGACTTCGATCTTGGCGGCTTGCAGCCGCGGCCGGTACATGGCGCAGACGTCGTCGAGCAATTCGGAGAGCTTGGTGACAACCGGGAACTTGGTCTCGCGATGGGGCGCCAGCGTCTGCCGGCTGATGTTCGATAACCGGCGCACCTCGCGTTCGGCCAGATCCACCAACTCCGCCGCGCCTTCATCCATCGACGGATTGTGCTTCAGCAAGATGCATCAGATTGGTGAGCGCATCGAGAGGATTATTGATCTCATGGGCGATGGTCGCGACCAGCCGGCCCGTGGCAGCCAGCCGCTCCGAACGTCGCAGCGCTTCTTCCAGTTCATCGTTGAGCTTCTTGATTTGCTCGTCGGCAAGCTTGCGTTCGGTTACATCCCGAATGGCACTGGTAACGAACTTTCCCGTCTCCGTGACCAGCGGGCTAAGGCTGATCTCGATCGGAAACTCTCTACCGTCCTTGCGCAATCCGAAGAGCTCCAGGCCCACTCCCATCGGCCTGAATTTCGAATCGGCAAAGAAATCGTCGCGATGGCGTGGATGCTGGTCGCGATAGCGCTCTGGAATCAGCATCTCCACCCGTTGACCAACCAGTTCGGAGCGGGTGTACCCAAAGAGCTTTTCGGTTTGCGCATTGACCAGGGTGATCTTTCCATGATCGTCCACAATCACCATGGCATCGGGCGCGGCCTCCAGCAGCGAGCGGAATTTGTCTTCAGCTTTCTTGCGCACAGTTATATCTCGAATGGCGCTCGCCACCAGTATGCCTTCGGAGGTCTTGATGGGGCTGAGACTGATCTCGAGTGGAAACTCGGTACCGTCCTTGCGCAAGCCAAAGAGCTCCAGCTCTTCTCCCATCGGCCGCTGGCGAGGGTCTGCAAAGTATGATGCACGATGTTGGAAATGTTGTCCGTGAAAACGCTCCGGGACCAGAACCTCCACGGAGTAACCCAGCAACTCGTGCCGGGGATAGCCGAACAGCTCTTCCGTGCGGGAGTTGACCAGCACGATCTTTCCCCGCTGATCGACAATCACCATGGCATCGGGAGCGGACTCCAGCAGCGCGCGAAACTTGTCCTCGGCGCCCTTGCGGGCGGTAACGTCGCGCACCGCGCTGATCACCATCAGACCATCGGCCGTCTCAACCGGACTCAAGCTGATTTCGACCGGAAACTCGCTGCCATTTTTTCGCAGCCCGAGCAGCTCCAGTCCGGCGCCCATGGGCCTTACATGCGGATCGCCGGAGAAGTAACCCGCACGATGTCCCGGATGCTTGGAGCGGAAACGCGGCGGCACCAGGACTTCGACCTTCTGCCCAACCAGTTCCTTGCGCGCATAGCCGAACATCTGCTCGCTTAGGGTGTTGGCGAGCGCAATCCGACCCTGCCGATCGACGATCAGCATCGCGTCGGGAGCGGCATCCAACACCGCGCCGAAGGTAGCTTCGACGGTAATCCCCATGATTTCTGTCTCGAGTTGCTGGCATTGTATACCCGCACGTCAGGAATGCGGCATCAATCGGAAAGGCTCCGATTGCTCCGAGCCTTGTAGAAAAAGCATCGCGACAGGTGGCCACCCAAGCCGACTTCGCCTGGGTGGGACTTCGAAACTTGAAACTTGAAACTCGAAACTACGCGGTTTGGGCTGCACCGCGCAGCGCCAGCGCCACCATCAATCGCGTGATCCCCGACATGAAGATGCTGATACCGAATAGCGTACCCACCACCCAGTCGGAGTTGAAGGGCCAGTGCGCCCAGATCAGGATGCCGAGCAGAATCGTAACGATCGCGTCGAACAGCACCCATCCCCAGCCTTTGAGCGGCTTGATGCGAAACGCCAGCACCAGCGCGAAGATGCCGTACACCAGCAGAAAACATGCCAGAATCAGCGTCAAGGCCAGCAACCCGCCAACCGGATGCATCAGCAGATAGACTCCGGCAATGATGTAGATAATTCCCAGAATAATTTCCAGCGCGACGTGGAAGCCGCCGTGGGTGCGGAAGGCATAGATGATCTGTGCCACTCCGTTGAAGATGGCCGACCAGCCCACGACCAGCGCAATTACCAGCCCAAATTCCCACGGCGCCAACATTGCGATGATGCCCACGATGATCATCAGGACCGCTAGTGCGATCGACCATCCCGTTACTTTTCTCGCCAACCCACCAAAAATCGCTTCAGCCATAGTTCCTCCAGTTTGTGTTGGGCGCAGGCTGACACAAATCGCCGGCGCTGAAGCTGAACTGCAGAAATCTCGTAACAGAACGTTAACTTCGAGGTCAGGAAAGCCGAGGATATTGTGCGTGAGCAGCCCGGGATATTCAACGGGTATCTGGGCTAATTTCGTGTTGCTGCTTTCAGTCGCGACAGGAATGGAGGCCTTCGGCAATCATAATCAGCTTGAGGCTTGGACTGGCGGCGACGAACGCGCCGCAGATCGCGCAGCAGGATTGGACGATGTCTGGCCCTCCGTTAGAGCTTGGCCGGACATCGCGTACAAACTCATGTGCAGGACGAGACGGAGCACTCTCTGACATGATAGCTCCTCCTCGCCCCAACACTTAATCGGATGCGCTATTGGAGTACTGGAGAGCCGCCCAGGCAAGCGTCATATAGCGCCATGTAACTTAAAAGCCGCATGGACAAGGTCCACTACCGATACCGGCGCGCCGAGTTGCAACCGAGGGGCTGTCGAGTGGAGCAACTGGACTTGCCGATCTAGCGCCTCCGCAAACCGGCCCCGCTGGGTACAGACCTCACAGACCATTGCTGGAAGGTTCCGTGATCTCCGTGTTTCCGTCGTGAAAAAGTCTTCTCGACCTTACTCCGGCAGTCGCTCCACCACCGGCTCGATGATGTCGAATAGCCGCATATCGACGGCTACCTTGCGGTTGTTCTTGCCGCGGCTTATGCGCTGACTGGTGAAGCGCTCGGCGGCATGTGCCATGAAAGCGTCGGCAAAGCGCGCGCCCCACACGACATCCTCATAGGCGTACGAAGTTCGCGTCTGCACGATGGTCGAGAAGGTCTCGTCGAAGGCCTTCAACAACACCAGAACTTCGGCGTTGGAGCTGCGCAACGATTCCGGCGTCTCGCCGTGCAGCGGGCTTTGCTCGTCGATGGGATGTACCACCGTCCAGGTCAAGGGAAGGAAGACCACGCCGTCGCGTTCCAGCGGCAGCGGATAATAGCGCCGCGTCTTCATGCCGTCGGCGTCCTCGAAGCGGCTGATGATGACCTTGGCCGAGACCTCGATCAGTTCATTGGAGCGCGCGTTGGCCACGCGAAACTCCAGCGCATGTATGCTCTGGTAAGGCGCGATCACCGCGTGGCTGCTGAACAGGACATTCGCCGTGGGCCGCGAAAAGCGTGCGAACACCAGGCCGGTAGCGATGGCAAAGGCCATCAATCCGGCGAGCGCTTCGATAGTGACAACGATATTGGCGGCATAGCCAATGGGCACGATGTTGCCGTAGCCGATGGTCGACAACGTCTCTACGCTGAAGAAGAATGCGGTCCAGAAACGATGGTGAACCACCCCGGGAACGGTCGTGATCAGCGCGCCGGGCCCGCAGGCGAGGTACGCCAGGGCAAACACCGCATTCGCCAAAACGTAACCAGCGACGCCAAACAGCATGAAGCGCAGCCACGGCATGGTGAGCAGCACGTGGTAGGGGCTCCACGAGGCCAGGAGACCTAATCCTTTGCGCTCGACGTTGAAGCTGCCGTCGCGATTCAGCAGGCGCTGATGGCTCTCGCGCGATACGACCGAACCAAAGCCAAGATCGCGCAGGTCCTGCTCGCTGATGGGTTGGGCGCGGGAGACCATGGACTATTCGACGCGGAAACTGTAGCCGCGTTGCAGAAGTATAACGCGGCTGGAAAACTGAGCTAACCAGCCCTCAGAAGAGGTCATCCATCAGGAGCACCTCGAAGGCCTTGACGCGAAGAAAAACTGGATCGTTCGTGAGGAAACCTGTTGCCTTGGCTTCCGCAGCGGTTGCAGCCTGTAGCGCGTCCGGAGTTCGGAGACGATGCTCGGCGCGCAACTGGGCTGCGGTGTCGGCAATTCGCAAATCTACCGGGACCCACTCCATATTCGGGTACCGCGAAAGCAAGCCGTAGAACTCGTCGGCCGCCTGCTGGCCGCCTTCACGATGAGGACGCACGAGCAATTCAGTTATGGCAACCATCGAACTGACGGCGGAGTGACCCCTCGCTTCAATCCACTTGAAGATCGGATCCGTGAACGCAACGTAGCGAGGGTTAGGGTCCAATTGATAGATGAAGATGCAGGTGTCGAGGGCGATTCGGCGATGACGATGAAGAAACGCAGGGAGACGCTCTACTCCCAAGACTCACGTTCCTTTGCCAGATAGTCGTCGCCATACATACCTTTGGCTAGTCCACGAATGGCGGTATGGAACGCCTTCGGCCTTTGCAACAGGATCACGCGATCGCCGCGCACCACGACCAGCACTTTGTCGCCGGCCTTGAGCTTGAGCGCTCGCCGTGCTTCGCGTGGAACGACGATCTGATTCTTGGAAGAGAGAGTTACTTCCGCCATAACGCTTTACATTATAGCACGAAGTAAAGCAGGCTCCCGGTGGCTTTACGCCGATTGCCGTTGCGAATGCCGCCGGCTGACCACCAGCACCTGGCAGTGCTGCTTATCGAACTCCACCTGGCTGGTGGTTGCGCACTTTGCGCACAGCCACACCACCTTCTGCCTGATGTGCCGCGGAAGCCCCCAAGCCAGAGGATCGGTCACCGGCAAGGTATAGATCCTGCCAGTGCCGAGCCGCTTGAACTCGGCGTTGCACTCCGGGTTGGCGCACTTCCCAAGTTCAGCAGCAGGCATAGCAATTTGGTAAGATGCCGCGCCGGACAAAAAAGTACATTCTTGACGTGACTTTGCATCTACTGCCGGAAGCGGCCGGCAGAGTTTGCATCCAACTTATGCCAATTGACGGAGGGTCAATGGAACGTCATTGCCTGCCCGGAAGACCGTTCCCCTTAGGCGCCACATGGGACGGAACCGGGGTCAACTTTGCCCTGTACTCGGAAAACGCCACCCGGGTTGAACTGTGCTTCTACGACAGCCGCGGCCGTCGCGAAACCAGCCGCGTCACGCTCCGCGAACAAACCGCTTTCATCTGGCATGCCTATATCCCGGGGCTGGAGCCCGGCCAGCTCTACGGCTATCGCGTTCACGGCCCCTGGGAGCCGGCGCGCGGTCTGCGCTTCAATCCTGCCAAGCTGCTCATCGACCCTTACGCTAAAGCGATTTTCGGTCGCATTGATTGGCAGAAGCCCATCTACCCCTATCGCTTCGGCGGCGAGAGCGCCGACCTCAGCATCGATCGCCGCGATAGCGCCAGCGGCATGCCCAAGAGCGTGGTCACCAGTCCCTATTTCGATTGGGAACATGACTCCTCGCCCCGTATTCCGCTCGCCGATTCCATCATCTACGAGATGCACGTCAAGGGTTTCAGCAAGCTGAACCAACGGATCCGCCACGACCTTCGCGGAACCTACGCGGGCCTGGCGTCGCCGCCCGCGCTGAAATATCTGAAGGAGCTTGGTATCACGGCGGTCGAGCTGATGCCGGTGCATCAGTTCATTCACGATAAAACACTCGTCGACCGCGACCTAAGGAACTATTGGGGCTACAACACCCTGAACTATTTCAGCCCTGAGTCGGCCTACTCCTGCTCGGGCGATATGGGCGCGCAGGTCGCGGAATTCAAAGCGATGGTCAAGGCCCTGCACCGCGAGGGCATCGAGGTCATCCTCGACGTGGTATACAACCACACGGCTGAGGGCAATCAGCTCGGCCCCATGTTGAGCTTCCGCGGCATCGATAACCCGACCTACTACAAGCTCGTTCCCGACAATCCTCGCTTCTACATGGACTACACCGGGACCGGCAACAGCCTGAACGTGCGCCATCCGCAGGTGCTCAAGCTGATCATGGACAGCCTGCGCTACTGGGTGCTGGAGATGCATGTCGACGGCTTCCGCTTCGATCTCGCCGCCACCTTAGCGCGCGAACTGCACGACGTCGATCGCCTCGCCGCATTCTTCGACATCATTCACCAGGACCCGGTCATCTCGCAGGTCAAGCTCATCGCCGAGCCTTGGGACGTTGGCAGCGGCGGCTATCAGGTCGGCAATTTCCCCGTGCTGTGGGCGGAGTGGAACGGCAAATATCGCGACACCGTGCGCCGTTACTGGAAGGGCGACGAAGGTCAGCTCTCCGATCTTGGCTATCGCCTCACCGGAAGTAGCGATCTCTACCAGCACGACGGCCGCCGGCCGTACGCCAGCATCAACTTCGTGACCGCACACGACGGCTTCACGCTGGAAGATCTGGTCAGCTACAACGACAAGCACAACGAAGCGAACGGCGAGAACAATCAGGATGGCGCCAACGACAACTACTCCTGGAACATGGGCGTCGAGGGTCCCACCGACAATCCCGACATCCTCGCCGCGCGCGAGCGCCAGAAGCGCAACCTGCTGGCGACGCTGTTTCTCTCGCAGGGCGTTCCCATGCTGTGCGGCGGCGATGAAATCGGCCGCACCCAGCACGGCAACAACAACGCCTACTGCCAGGACAACGAGATCAGCTGGAACGACTGGAAGCTCGACGATCGCCGCACCAAGCTGTTGGAGTTCACACGCCAGCTCATCCAGTTCCGCAAAGCCCACCCCAATCTGCGCCGGCGCAAGTTTTTCCAGGATAGCGATGTCTATCATCCCTCCTCGAAGAACATCGCCTGGTATCGCACCGACGGTCAGGAGATGACCGAGGAGCAGTGGAAGACCGGCTGGATGCGCAGCCTCGCCGTCATGTTCAACGGCGCCACCCTCGACGACGCCGACGAAATGGGCGAGCCGCTCAAGGACGACTCGTTCTTGATTCTGCTCAACTCCTACAGCGAGCAAGTGACGTACACGATTCCCCGGTCGCCGCACGGACGTGGCTGGAAGCTGCTCATGAACACCTATGACCTGGAGAATCCATTCCACGAAGAGCGGATGGACGGCTCGCTCGATGTAGCCGGCCGCTCTGTGGTAATCCTGCGTGAACTGGTTCCAGAAGAGCTCGGGCATCCACAGTCAGAGCAAGAGACCAAGTCGGAAAACACTCCGGAACTCGACGAAGCGACGGTCGTGGCTAACCAACAGGAACCCGAGCCCGAAACGATTCCGGAGCTAGTCGAAACTGCATCAACCGCCGATGACGATCCGGAGACGGCAGTCGATTTACCAATACCGATCCTGGCGGACTAGCGTGGTAATCAGCCGCTTTGCACATCGCATCCCACATTGTGGGACGCTGTCCCGTTGCCCTGCTGCTGCTTGTCAGCCGGCGCCTCTTGCTGCTGTCATCCTGCGTTTCCTGCTGTCGTCCTGAGCGAAGTGAGGCATAGCCGAACGGAGTCGAAGGCCCCCTATCGCCCAGAAGCGCCGTCCGCTTCCCATCGCATCCCACATTGTGGGATTCCGACACGCTGTCATCCTGAGCGAGGCGCTTCAGCGCCGAGACGAAGGACCCCTATGCTCACAAGCTGCCGCCCCCAATCCTACCCGCCCACGGCCACGCTGAATTCGCTGCCCACCACACTGAATATCGAATTAATGTCGCTCGCGGTTGCGCTCATTGCGGCCACGGATGCTAATCCGATGATTGCCGCTGTGAGCGCGTATTCAATCAAATCCTGACCTGACTCGTCTCGAACAAAATCCCCAATCCGCTCCCTCATACAGCCACCTTTGCTTTCCGGTGGTCCGAGAGTGATCACATTCGCGCTAACTTCCAGTATCCGCCCACCTCGGCCGCGCGCTGCACATTTATCGTTCGCCGGGCCGCTCACCGCACCCGTTCTGGACCACTGCTGCTTCGGGAATGCGCCGCGCCTGAGGCGCTCGATTTTCGGCGGTCGTACTCCACTGCCGAAACTTGGATGGTGGGTCTCACGCAGACTCTGCCGTCGCGCCGATAAGCCGGCAATGCCTCATTCATACCCAACAATTCATCGTTGCCGCTTGCTGATTGGCCCAACCCCTATTGCAGCAGTCCGACCTTCAGGATCGGCGTGGTCGCCGCAGGATTCAGTGCCATGGTCAGCGCGCCGCTGCCGGTAATCTGCATCTGATCGGTCACAACATTGCCCCAGATCAACGTTCCATTCGTCGTCCCGCCGGGAATCTGAAAAACGGTCGCATAGGCGGTGGAGTGGAAATACAGCGTTCCGGTGTAGGCCAGCGTTCCTGAGCCTTGCAGTTGCGGTGATGCCGTATCGCCGTGGTCCATGAACATGAGCAGCCCGCGAATGGTTCCGAGCGTGTCGCTCGTGTCTCCGGCGGTATCCCAGTAGCTGCCTAGCGTGGTGCACTGCGCCAGCATGATGTTGGTGTCCAGCGCAGCGGGCAGATTCAGATAGGCTGGCGGCGCACTGCCACTGCAGGTCAGGTCTGTCGCCGGTACCTTATCGACGCGCGGCGACGACGGTTCTCCCGACGCACCGCTGATCACCGGCTTGGCGCTGCCGTGAAAATAAAACATCACGCCGTCGGTCTGGTGCCACGTCCACGGGCCTCCGCCGCCTCCCCCATTGGCGCCGGCCGTCTGGGTTACTGGACTGCAGTTACCGGTGTTGAGGGTGGTGTTCACCACTCCGTGCGAGTTGGCGCAGGCCTTCGCCATGCGAATACTGTCGCTGCCGCCAATCGCCAGGTCACCATCCATGTAGTAGACGCCAGGCAGAAACGTGATCACGTCATTGCCGTTCTCGCTGATCCCGTTGGGATAGTAGCCGGGAGCATATTCCTTGCAGCCGCGGCAGTACCACGACTGGCTGCCATACTTGCCGAGATTGCAGGTCCAGTAGGTGCTGTCGTTGTAGCTTCCATAGTTCGTCGGTGCCGTGTCGGGACAGCCATCCATCTCCGGCGCGGCCAGATTGTAGTACTTGGTCCCGTCATTGTGGGTTGCTTTGGTCAGCGGAATGACGCTTTTCATGCCTGCTGCCGCCGGCACCGTCGAGTACGGATCGGGCACCGGACTGGCCGGCCAGTCCCAGTGTCCCGTCGTTCCGCCGCTGAAGCCGGCAGGCAGTCCGGTGTTGCCGTTCGTTCCATTGCAGCCGGTCGAGCTGCCCGGCGCGACATGCGGTCCGCCATACGTTCCGACATCCGCGCCGGTGAAGTTCGGCCCGCCCTTTCGCGTGTCGATGACGCCGCTCGATCCGCACGATACTGCGGTCGCGCTGCTGGAGTTCACCACAATGCTTCGTGGCGGACCACCCACAATGGTCAGCGAGCCGCCGCCTGAGTAGGCCAATGCCCCCGACATCGTGGGATGCAGAATCATGATCGGCGCCCCTTGCATGATCTGCGTCAGCCCGCAGGTCGAATTCGCCGCCACCGTCTGCGTCTGACTTGCAGTAATTAGCGTTGCGAAATAGGTCTTCACCGGCAGCGATACGCTCACCTGCATGAACGGATAAGGCGCGATGGACGAAGGCGGAGCCGTTACCCCGGTCACGGAGCTGGGGAACGTCCACGAAACGGTTGCCGAGCCGCTGCTGTACGCGTTAAATCCGTTCTTGCTGGCGTACCAGCACATGGTGGGACCGCTCGAGCCATAGGCGCTGCAGCTGCCGGCGCTGCCCGCCGCGAACCCCATGTTGGGCATAGTCGCACCGCCGGCGATTTGATAAACATCCATCATGCCGGCTTCGCAGGCGGCGTCAGCAGCCGTCTGTGCCTGCTGGCGCTCAAACCAGATGTTGGTGTAATCCACGGCAAAAGCCAGCACCGCCAGCAGAAACAAGCTCAGCACCAGGACGACGAAGATGCTGGCCTGCCCGCCTTCATGGCGGGAACGTTTCGCCTTAACCGTCCTTTGGATTTTGCCGAACATCATGATCACCTCTTCAATAAACAATCCGCCCTTCGGCAGTGATGTGCATGGTCGGGGAAGTAAATCCGGGCAAGCTCATGTACGCAACGTACGGGTAGTTGATCGTCACCTTGATTCGACTCGCAGGCGTAGACGTTCCATCCGGCCAGCTCGGCGTCACCGTCATCCCGCTGACGTCGTGAAAAGAGACGGCCGCGAAACCTCTCACTACCGTGCTGATGTTGCTGCCTGTGCTATCGCTGCAGCCGCTGCTGGGGCCGCTGCAAGAGCTGCTGTCGGTTCCATGCACGATGGCATAACGCACACCCTCGCGCGCGGCGTTGCCCAGCACGCTGTAGGTGTAAATCGTCATGCAGAATTCGAAGATCAGGAAGGTCAGCAGAAACAGGGTCCACACCGACAGCGCGAATTCAATCAGCATCGACCCGCACTGTTCGGAGATGATCCCCCGGTGGGCCTTATCACATCGCGCGTGAGTTCCAGTCTTCATCAGTCAATCGCTCGCATCTCAGCCGACCAATGCACCGATAGCGCCGGCATGGTAAAGGTGAAAAAATTCAGCGGGATTGGCGGGCTGACCGTATAAACCACATCCACCCGTTGCGCCAGCATGCCGCTGGCCGACTCAGGGTCCTGGTCGGGCGTGAGGTTCAAGGATCCGGATGGGAAGGTGCTGCAGTTCGTAATGTACCCGTTGGAGGTCTGAGTAACGCCGATCCCCTTCGAACAAACTTGTACCGACGTCTGGCTCGACATATTGGCCAGGCCTGACAGGTCGCCGCCCGCCAAACCAGCGACTCCCGCCGTATCCGCAAGCGAACCCCCAGTTCCCGCCGATGGCAATTGTTGCTGCGCTGGTGAAACGAAACCCTGTCCGGAATACAGCACCGCGTTGCGCGAGGATGAGACCAGATTGGCGGCTACGATGAAGAAATAGCCAATGTCGACGGCGAAGCAAAGCATCAGCACCAGGATCGGCACCACCATCGCCGTCTCTACCAGGCTTGATCCCCGTTCGAGAGTTCGTTGTGGCTTGAATCTGGCCATCAACTAACCAGCCTCCTAAGAGAATGCTAGGGCGCTGGGGGCATGAGACCAATGTTTATCTGCTCAAAGTGGAAAGTTGTTTTTCCCATTCGGCACGATTTCAGAATGGAATGCCAAACTCGCAAATGTGGCAGCACAATGAGGCAATTTCGTAGCTCTAGCAGCGGCCACGCGCTAGCCTGAATTCGTGCACGCAGCGATTACCGCGCCGGTCGAGCTCGAGCCGCGAACCATCGCCGCCGGCTCCAACTCCGTGAGCACGTCTGCCACGTGGGCCAGGATATTTTCATTTCCGGTAGTGCTGGCCATGGCTCTCGCAGCCTCCATCTTTGTCTTCGACAGCGGCAGCATCGCCGACCCGGATATCTGGTGGCACCTGAGAAATGCGCAAGTCTTTGTACAAACCCACTCCGTGGTTCACCACGACTTCTACTCCTTCACCGCAACCGGCTCGCGCTGGATTAACGAAGCCTGGCTGAGCGAGCTTCCCTACTATTTCGCCTGGCAATGGTTTGGTATTCGTGGAATTTATCTCGTCATGCTGGTCGAGATACAGCTGATTCTCCTCGGCGTCTTCGGAGTAGCCTATCTCGCTTCTAAGAATGTGAAGTCGGCATTTGCGGTGTCGTGGCTGGCGGTATGGCTGGCCACGGTTTCTTTTGGCCCGCGAACGTTGCTAGCAGGATGGGTCTGTCTCGTCGCCGAGCTTTATATTCTTACGCAGTTCAGAGATGGTAACGATAAGATATGGCTGTTGCCGCCGCTCTTTGTCCTATGGGCAAACCTGCATGGATCCTGGCTCATCGGGATGGTATTGCTTGGCATTTTCTGCGCGGCAGGATTAGTTCAGGGATCATGGGGACGGATTGAAGCTATCCGCTGGACGCCAACATCAGATGCGCAAGCTTTTCGCTGGTAGGTAGTCTCAGTGTCGCCGGATCTATTCTTAAATCCCTACACCTATCATCTCGTCTTCTATCCATTCAACTTCGCATTTAAGCAAAGGCTCAACGTCAATCATGTCGACGAATGGATGAGTCTGGACTTCCATAGTGTGCGCGGCAAAATCCTATTCGGAATGCTGGCCGCAACTATCATTCTCGCATTGGTCCGCAAGCGGCGCTGGCGACTGGATGAGCTCGGCTTTCTTCTTCTTGGTTTCTATGCGGCCTTGACCTACAGCCGATTTCTTTTCCTTGCCGCAATTGTCCTGACGCCAATCCTCGCCAGAGAATTGGATTTCTTTCCGCCTTATGATCCCAAGATCGATAAGAAGTGGCTAAATGCCATCTTCATGGTCGTCATCATAGTCGGTTGCATCTGGCGCTTTCCCTCTTCGCAATTCCTCATGCGCGACACCATACGAACCTATCCGTATAAGGCACTAGACTATCTCCAGCAATTCCGACCCCAGGGTCGCGTCTTTAACGATTGCCTCTGGGGCGGCTATCTCATCTGGAATGTCCGCAACATTCCGGTCTTCATCGACTCGCGCATCGACATTTACGAGTACAACGGAGTCTTCGCCGACTATCTCGACGCCCTCGGCATCAAGAACACGCTGGAGATTCTGAACAAGTACCACATCCGCTATGTACTGTTTCCGCGCGAGAGTTCAGTCGCCTATCTCCTGATGAACAATACCGGCTGGAAAACGCGCTATCAGGACCAAACGACGGTTCTGCTGGAGCGGAGTGATCCTGCGCAAGCCTATGACACGTTGACCATCATGCCGCCGAGAAATCTCCCAGCGCGCTTGCCCGCGATGAGGGAAGGCAACCGTAGAGTCATCTCCAGCCTGCGATAGAATGACCGCAGCCTTATGCCGAACCTCGACGAAGAGGTGAGTAAGGGAAACTCACCGGCCACTTCACCCCAATCAGCGCACCAGCAAGGCCACTCGGGGAACTCGGCTCCTGCAAGCCACGTTATGCGGCTCTTCGGCCTTCTCAAACGGCATTGGGATTTTCTCGCGGTTGTTCTGCTGATGGTGGCGTCGCTCCCGCTGACCTGGCTTTCGCCGAGCACCGTCGTCCTGATCCAGCACCCAGGCGTTTTTGATGACCACTGGGTACTCGACTCGGCTTTCAAGTCGACGCGCGGAGTCGTTTTTGGCCGCGATGTCGCCTTTGTCTATGGCCCTATCTTTCAGTGGCTCATCGCTGCACCCGCGCGCTGGTCAAGCTTTCCGATGGCCGCCACGTATGTCAGCTATCGCACGCTGGTGCTGTGGTGCACATATCTCTTTGCCTTCGCTGCGCTGTGTCTGCTGCTGCCGGAACAACGGCCATGGAAGCGCTTCTTGCTGCTCTTGCTTCTCGGAGTCTTCTGGGCTCCATGGGACGGGCGCACCGCCTTCGCCATCTTTCTTTTCGCATTGTTTCTGCGCGGATGGTATGCCCTGCACGAGGAGCGACTGAAGCCTCTCGCCTTCGGTTGTGGCTCAGCGGTCTTGATCGCCATTGCGTTTCTCTATTCGGCCGATACCGGGGTCTACGGCATCGCCGCGTGGATTCTTGCCCTGGCAGGCATCGCGTGGGAAGGCCGTCGCGGGCCTCGTAAATTCTCCGCTTATGCGATCTCCGTCGCAGCGTTCTCGGTTTCTTTCGGCGTGCTTGTGTTGGCCATCAATGCAGTGCTGGCGTCTCTTCTGGATTTTCGTTTCTGGAAGACGTCGCTTGCGCTGGTGGGTGTGCACCGCTGGAATGAGCCTTACCCGCTCTCGGAGGCAGCCGCGCTTCATCTGTTGCTGCCGGCAATCGTCGGCGCGAGCTTGTTCATCTGGCGATCCTTCGTTCGCCCCGATGGCGAATCCATCACTGCGCGCACCGGATTTTTGCTGAGCGCATTTCTGTTTGCGCTTCTCTCGATGCAGAGCGGCTTAGTTCGCTCCGACAACAATCACATCGTCTTCGGCGTATTTCCCATGGTGTTCTTTGCCGGGGTCGTGTTGTTTTCGTTCCAGTCACTCATTGCGTCGCTGCTCGCAGCGGCGGCCGCGATCGTCTGCTCGCTCGTGTTGTCGCAACCGGCGCCTCACTTTCAGCCTTCGAGTTTGCACTTTCGGCTGGCCCGCATGAGTCGCCCGATCTCAGACTGTCCCGGCGGCTTTAGCGATTTCGATCACGTCTGCTATCCCAGCCACTTTGCATCGACATTGCAGACGACCATCGACTATCTTCGGCGCAATTCCAGCGAACACGATTCCGTCCTGATCTTTCCTTACCAGTACATGTTTGCCGATGCGGCCGGGCGCAATGTTGCCGCCGGGGTTGAGCAGTCGTTCCTGGCGAACGGACCGTTCTTGTCGCAATTCGATATCGCCGGCATGCAGCAAGCCAAAGCGGCAGTCGGACTTTATTTTGTTGACGCCGCTCCGAACGAACCAGGCAGTCCCATCCGCAGCCTGCCGATCGACGGCATCAGCAACTTCACGCGCACGCCCGATATCTGGTTCTGGATCTTTCGCCATTACCGTGCGGATCAGGAGTTCGCTCCCGGAATGATTGGATTGCGATCGGGATGACTCGCGGGCATCCAGGATTTCGCTGCTGGAATATCCGTTGACCCTCGCCGCACACGAGTATCCAATATCAAGCTCGCCGGCGACGATCAGTCTGGGTGCTCCGAGCTGGCCTGCGGCTGGAGCTGATTTTCTGCGGCTGCGAATGCGGCTGAACTATAGCCCGTTGTGGAAGCTGCGCAAGCCTCAGCAGTTGCAGCTCGAAATCACTCTGGCCGACGGCACACGATCGCTGCGGACCTTCGTGATCGAACCGAATGTCACTTCCGATATCTGGTTTTATCCGTGGAATGAGGCTGATCTGGCGCGCTATTTCGACGCTGACGAGAGCCGCTGGCGTGCTTCCGGTCGACCTGCGGTAACCGATCTCCGCTTGCTCATCACTCCCCTGGATTGGTTTTCGCAGAAGCCGGAGTCGATCGAAATCAAGTCAGCCGATGCAGTCGGTCTCAGCATGGCGCAGTAAGAGCCTTTGGTTCACCACGGAAACACGGAAGACACGGAAAAAGTAAAGATACAGAAGATTCCGTGCGCTCCGTGCTTCCGTGGTGAATTCTCCTAACTCATTTTCCGCTGATCCTTCGCCCCAGCGCCTTCAGCGGAAATCGCATTCCTTCAAACAGAATCTTGCGGTTGAACTTCGATTTGCCGGCCTCGCGCTCGTAGAAAATGATAGGAAATTCGCAGAAGCTGGCGCCCTTGCGATGCAAATTGAATTTCATTTCCATCAGAAAGGCATAGCCTTCCGACTGAATGGAATCGAGATCGATCTTGCGTAGCATCTCCGTACGGTAGCCGACAAATCCCGCGGTCATATCGTGTACGGGCACGCCGGTACACGAGCGCGCGTAGAGATTTGCGCCGAAGCTCAGCGCGCGCCGGCGAATGTCCCAATTCTGCGCGCCCCCGCCTTTCACGTAACGCGATCCAATCACCACCGGGTTGGTCTTCAGCAATTCAATCATTCGCGGCAGCAGCTCCGGCGGATGCGACAGATCGGCATCCGACTGGACCACATAGTCCGCAAGATTTTCGCGCAGCACCTTCTTGATCCCGTCGCGGCACGCCGAGCCATATCCGCCCTTGCCCGGCCGCGGCAGCAAATGGATATCGGGATCCGAAGCTTGCATGCGGCGAATCTCGTCGGCCGTGCCGTCAGGCGAGTTGTCGTCGACAAACAGGATCGGCTCGTTGCCCGCAGCTTTGCGAATGCGGCCAACCAGCACGGCGATATTGTCGTGTTCGTTATAAGTGGGAATGATGAGCATTAGGTCGGGTTGTCCATCGCAGCGGTGCGAGCAATTGGTGACGAATCCGGAAATTCTATCTTAGCAAGTCGGATCGGCGCCCTGTATGGAGAGCACGCATTTCCTCGCTCAGCGCTGCGCCATCGTGAGGCGTACCGCGTCGGCCGCTTCAACCGTAATCGATTCCGGCTGCAGCGAAACCCAATCCAGCGGCGTGGCGATAATCCGGAGATTGGTAATCGCGGACTTCGGCGTCGGGCGCCACTGGCTCTCATTCGAATCGAAGTATCGCGCCAAGCTCCGGTCCCTGCCACGGGTAGAACCAAACATCGGTAGCCACGTTGGGCTGCAAGATAAACCACTGCACGTCGCGAGTGCCGTCGGCGCGCGTGATCTCCAGTTGCAATCGCTCCGGCTTGCGCAGCTTCCACGCGAAGCCGTAATGCACCGTCAGTCGCAACCGGATGAAGTCGAAACCACCGGGCCAGGCCGGAGCGCCGATGCTGGTCACCGAGCGGCGTTCGTCGATGGCATACGTTTGCGGCGGCAATCCGAGTGATTGTGACTGCAAGGCAATGCGTGCCGGACGCGAGTCATCACGCTGTAACGCAACCACGCCGGGCGTCAGTTCCTCTGCCAGGCGATAGCGGCGCACCATCCAGAACCAAACCTCCGGCGTGCGCGTGAAATTCGGAATGCCGTCGACGGGCACGCTCAGATAATTGCGCGACCAGCGCGCCATTTCCGCCTGCGACATGTGGCTGTAGTCATCGTCGGGCAGATATAGCGCCGCCGGAATCGGCTTGCCCTCAAGGCCGGCGATCTCCAGCCGCGAGAGATATGGGCCGCTGGCCGTGTAAGCCTGCATCAGTCCGCCGGCGACGTTGCGGCGCGCGGCCAGGCCGAACATTGTCTGGTATGGGAAGACAAATATCGAGTCGTTAGCCCCACTCTGTGCGCTGAGGAAGTTAGCGCCCGCGGTCAGCATTCGCGGCGTCAACGGCTCGACGTAGCAGGCGCGATCGTATTCGTTGTAACCCGGAGGGCATTCCGTCATCGGATTGCAGGAATTGCCCATACAGAGCGGATCACGCTCGACGGGCGAAATACCGGATGCGAAAACAGCATGCATCCCGCCACTGCGACCAAAACGCCGACCGGCGAGCCAAGCTTCCCGCGAAACGAGAACAGAATCACGCTGGCGAAGAAGATCATCGCGAACTCGCCGATGATTACGTGGCCGATGTCGGAGCGCACCAGCGCGCTTTGCATCTCTACCAATGCGAGTACAAAGGCTCCCAGGAGCAATGCCGGCCGTTGCGCAATCGCAGCGGGTTCTCCGTCGCGCCTCAGAGTGCGCATCAGAAACACCGCTATACCGATCAGCAGCCCGCCAACCAGGTGCGCGGTTCCTTCGTCGGTCATCGCCGCCGGGGTCGCCCATCGATACACCGAGATCTGCGCCAGCGAATCGCGCCAGAACTTGAAGTCCAGCGGGCGTGGCCATGAAGCAGTTGACCACGATTGCGAGCAGGAGCGATGCGCCTACAAAGGCCGCCAGCGCGCTCAACAGCCGGCTTGCAAAATGATCGCGCCGCGTCTCAAAGCCGAACGCGACAAAACAGATTCCCCAGGCCGCCGTCGTATAAATCCCGGTATCGCCCGCGACCAGGAACGCGATAACGCAGAGCAGAGCGCCGGCGACTCCGGCAAATACCGCGCGCAGTTTGCCGTCCTTCACCGCATACCAGCCGCGCAGGAAGACTGCGAACATCAGCACCGGCAATGACGTTCGCAGCGAGAGCTCCCAGAAGGAACACATCAGCAGGACGAGAACGAATCGCTTCCACGGCGCCTGCTCCGGAAGCAGCAACCTGATCGCGACATAAGCGAACGACAATGGCGCACCAGAGCGGAATCGTGTTCCAGGTCGCGTACAATCCGCCGAAAGACAGCGGCATGGAGCGCGCAGGTATCGAGGAGAGCCATTGAAAAATCGGCCCATGGGTGAAGGCGACATCACGGCCGATCCAGATTCCCTGGAGCGCTTTGAAGGGGCTGTCGAGGTGCCAGTTGTCGTCGATCAGGCCGAGGTTGGGGACGAGCGTGACGGTGCGATGCGATAGCCAAACTGTGGGAAACGAGCCGAGCACGAGCAACAACGCCGCCAGCAAATCCCAATACTGTCGAAGTAGGCATTGGATCCTGTGCTTCCGGGTTGAGATCTGCGAGCGTTCTCGGCTCGGGACGACATCGGCCTTCCCCATAGTCGAAAGCCATTCTACTTGAGGGAAACTTTGCGTGGTGATCGCGAAGGCTGGACAGTAACCCGCAAGAGCCGATGAAAGACCTTAGCACTTAAGTCTCGGTGGGTCGAATCGAGTTATTCACTTCATCTCTGCAGCATCTTGGAATAGTCTACGGTTGATCGACATACTAACGCGGTCAACGTGGATGACTTCTAATCCTTGTCATAGCTGCGGTACACAAAGTACTATGTGCGAAAGCTGACCACCAAGCGCACGACCAAAACGCGAGCAGGGACGCTCGTCTTAGCCGCAAAGCCGCACCATCACGAGAAGAAGCATGCATAGTCCAGCCCAGGCCTTTCGCAGCGCTGTGCCGCAGAAGTCGCAGCGCGCTGGCTATCTTGCCGGACCGTTGGCGTTTGCAACGGCCGGAGGGCTTGCTCTCTTTTACCTGCTCAGCAGCCTCTACATCGCGGCGCATCGCGTCTTTTGGTTCGACGAGCTTTTCACCGTACACATCGCGCGGCTAGCCAAAGTTGGGACCGTCTGGTCGGCCTTGGCGAATGGCGTCGACGCTCTGCCTCCCCCTTACTACCTGCTGGTTCGCGTCTTCGATTCGGCCTTCGGGCCCGGTGACATCGCGGCGCGCATTCCGTCAGCCATCGCCATGTTCATCGGCCTGCTGGTGATTTTCGATTGCACGCGACGCCTGACCGACGGCCTGCACGGCTTGATTGCGCTTTCCGTAGCCACCTGCTCGTTTCTGCCGTATTACGGATACGAAGCGCGCTCTTACGCGATCTACTTCATGCTGGCGGCCGTGAGCTTCTGGGCATGGAACTACAACGGCGACCGCCAGAATCTGGGGACATTCCTCTTCGGCGCGTCCTTCTTTCTCGGCGTCTGCTTCCATTACTACTTTGCGATCTGCATACTGCCCTACCTTCTGTGGGAGATGCTGCGCTGGAAGCTGGGACATCGGCCATCGTCGGACCTGCTGGCGGGAGTTGCCGGCGTGGTCATCCCGGTGGTATTGCTTTCGCCGTTTGCGCTGTCGTTCTCACGCAAGTTCGCCGGCGGTTATTGGAACCGTCCGACATTTCTGGAACTCCGCGCCATCTTCGGCCAAATCTTTCCTGACGGATTGTTCCTGCTGGCTCTCGTCATGCTTTGGGTGGTGATCGCCGGCTGGGAAGATCGCCATGAGCCCGCTCTCGCGATGCAATCGGCCGAGGCCACCGGCTGGCTCTTCCTCATGATTCCGCTGGTGGCATTTTTTGTCGCGGAGACGCTCACCAATGCTTTCTACAGCCGCTACTTCATCGGCGTGATTCCCGGCATTGCCGTGGCCTTCGGGATTTCCCTGCACCGTTATTTTCGTAAGGCCGCTCAGGTTTCGCTGGGGGTCTTCGTGGTACTGGCAGGCTGGGGAGTCGCGCAGCAGATGACGGTGGTCCATCATCCCGACAAGGTGGAAGCCACCGGCATCCGCTCCTTCCTGCAGGTAGAAGACACCCTGCATCTCGAAGGCAAGCATTACTTCGTGTTCTCTGGCCCTTTGCTGTTCCTCGAAGCGCAACACTACTCGGCGCATCCGGAACAGTGCGTCCTTTTCCTGCCTTCCGATTTCGACCGGCAGGTGCAGAATGGCCCCGACCCTTATTTGCATCAGCGCCTGGAGATGAATTTGTCGCAGTACTATCCCCTGCAGTTCTGGACCATCGAGGATTTGCGCCGGCATCAGGCGGAATCCGCGCTGATTGAGCCGGATGACAAGACGCTGCAAGATTTGCACGCTGCCGGCATTCAGGCAGGTAGAAGATTCTCGACTCCGCTACAGGTCGATTATCTCCGCTAGTTCCGCTCGCATCCTTTTGCCGATTGGAAACTTATCCGAAGTAGCTGCAGTTACAACGCAATAGCCAGTCCTCGAATACAGTCGCCGCGCTTTTAGCCGGAATCTCCTTCGCAACGGCCACCAACTTGCATCAAATTATCAAGCGCCCGCTTCGTGGATGTCGGTGGAGGATGTCATGACGCTTCTCAGTGCCAATGTCCCCGAGTTTTGGATCATCGGTTTTTACATCGCGGTAGCGACCACAATCCTGACGTTGATGGGCGTCGTTCTCTTCCTGTGGGGTAGGCATCCATCCCGCGAGGAACGGGCGCAGATCTACCAGATGCACGAGAGAATGACCCATATCGCAGATTCCACGCCTGCCCCCGACAGAAGAGCAGCTTAGCCGCGGCTGCACTATCCAGGAATCCTCGACACCCATTCGTCCCGCGCTCTAGCTCTACGCAGCCGCTTTCGCCTACAATATCTTTCCAGTAAGCGCCCAATCGCGCGTTTTCCCGGGCTATCCCACATACGACTGCGAAAGTGACCACGGCGCTCGTGTCGCTCAACAAGGAGCTATTGTGAAAAAGATCGGAATCATATTCGGCATGGAGACGACCTTTCCGCCCGCGCTGGTGGAAAAGATCAACTCCATGGGCGACCCTGGCATTCAGGCCGAGCTCGCTACCGTTGGCGAAGTCCGCATGGCCGAGCCGTCTCCCTACCACGTGATCGTCGATCGCATTTCGCACGACATTCCCTTCTATCGTGGCTACCTGAAAAACGCGGCGCTGTCGGGCACCATCGTCATCAACAATCCGTTCTGGTGGAGCGCCGACGACAAGTTCTTCAACTACGCTCTCGGCGAGAAGCTGGGCGTCGCGATTCCGCCGACCGTTTTGATTCCGCACAAGGAGCACCCGCCCGGAACCACCGATCGCTCCATGCGCAACCTGCAATATCCCATGCCGTGGGACAGCATCTTCAGCTATGTCGGCTTTCCCGCGTTCCTGAAGCCCTTCGACGGCGGCGGCTGGAAGGATGTCTACAAGGTCAACTCACCGGAAGAATTTTTCAACGCTTACGATCAGTCGCGCGATCTTTGCATGACCCTGCAGCGCGGCGTGAAGTTCAAGGAATATTTCCGCTGCTACGTCGTCGGGCAGGAGAAAGTCCACATCATGCAGTACGATCCTTCAGCGCCCTTCCACGAACGCTACGTCAAGAATCCGCCGCCGGTTGATCCCAAGCTGATCGCGCGCGTGGAGCGCGACTGCCTCACCCTGTGCCGCGCTCTCGGCTACGATCTCAACACCGTCGAGTTCGCCTGCGAGGACGGTATTCCTTATGCCATCGACTTCATGAATCCGGCACCTGACGCGGATGTGAACTCCGTGGGTCAGGAAAACTTCGACTGGATCGTCAACAACGTTGCCGAGCTAGCCGTGCGCAAAGCCAAAGAGCACACCGGCAAAGTTACTGATTATCGATGGAGCGCCTTTTTGGGTGGCGGGACACCAAAGAGTCCAAGCGCCGCCATACCGAAGACTGCGGCTGCGCCGAAAGCCGAAACCGCTCCTGAGCCTGCCCCGGGCGCTTCGAAGCCCGGGACAATGCTTGAGGCGGCATCTAAGCAATTACGCAAGCGAGCCACCAAGGGGTAAACATGAACCGGCCAAGCCTCAGCATCGGAATCGAAGAGGAATATCAGACGATCGACCCGCAGACGCGCGATCTGCGCTCGCACATCGCTTCCGAGATACTTCCCAAGGCCAAGCTCGCGCTGCACGAGGCGGTCAAGCCGGAGATGCATCAGTCGGTTATCGAAGTGGGAACGCGCGTCTGCAAGAACATCAAGGAAGCGCGCGAGAACATTCTGGACCTTCGCCGCGAGATGATTACCCTGGCCAGCGAGCACGGCATGTTGCTGGCCGCCGGCAGCACGCATCCGTTCTCCGACTGGAAGTCGCAGGAGATTTATCCCGACGAGCGCTATGCCCGCGTGGTCGAGGACATGCAGCTCATCGCGCGCGCCAATCTTGTATTCGGTCTGCACGTGCACATCGGCATCGAGGACCGCAATACCTCGATTCACATCATGAATTCCATGCGGTACTTCCTGCCGCACATTCTGGCGCTCTCCAGCAATTCGCCCTTCTGGATGGGCATGAATACCGGCTTCAAGTCGTATCGCGTGAAGGTTTTCGAGCGCTTCCCGCGCACCGGAATTCCCGACACCTTCGCCAACTGGTCGGAATATGAGACGTTCGTCGCCCTGCTGGTTAAGACAGGATGCATCGACAACGGCAAGAAGATCTGGTGGGACATCCGCCCGCATCCGTTCTTCAACACGCTGGAAGTGCGAGTCTGCGACATCCCCATGCGCCTGGATGAAACCGTCGCCATCGCGGCGCTAATTCAGGCGACGGTGGCGATGCTTTACAAGCTGCACGCATCCAACAAGAGTTATCGCATCTACGGCCGTGCGCTGATCAGCGAAAACAAATTTCGCGCCTCGCGCTATGGCCTGGATGGCAAGCTGATCGATTTCGGCAAGGAAGAAGAGGTCCCATTGCGCGAGTTGATGCAGGAATATCTGGAGCTGATCGATCCCGTGGTGGATGAGCTTGGCTCGCGCGAGGAAATCAATTACATTCACCAGATGTTAAAAATGGGGACCGGCGCCGACCGTCAGCTCAGGGTTTTTGAAGAGACGCGCGATCTGTCAAAGGTTGTGGATTACATGGTCGAAGAAACCCGCGTCGGGGTACTGGAGCCGACGGCGGGGCGGCGCTAACGATTGGCCCGAATGGTAGAGCAGGCCTTCAGGCCTGCGTCGAGCGTCATTTTTTTATTTGTCATCCCGAGGAGGGCTTCAGCCCGACGAGGGATCTGCGGTTCGCGTGCGCTGATTAAGTTCGGGTTTGAAGGGGACGGCCTTTAGGCCGTCCGTTAGCTCAGAAAAATCACTGCGGCTTTAGCCGCTGAGGGCCTTCATGGAACTTAATCAGAGTTTCTCTAACAGCTCGTGATGACATCGTTGGGCCTCGAACTGTTCTTGAATACCGTCCCTGATTCGAAAGGACATTACTTGATTCAACCCGTTCTCACCGATCTCACCAAGACCACCTTTGACCCCGAGCTCTCGCCCGGCGCGCATAACGCCGTCTACACCTGCCTCCGCATTCAGCCGAGCGAAAAAGTCACGCTGATCACCGACAACGCTTGTCGCGAGATCGCGGCCAGCATCGCACATGAACTTGCGACGCTGGGCTCGCCCTTCAAGGCCTTCGTACTGGAAGATCTCGCGCCGCGTCCGCTGACTTCGCTTCCGCAGGAAATTGCCGACGACATGGAAACCAGCGACGTCTCGATCTTCGCCGTCAGAGTGCAGCGCAACGAGCTGAAATCGCGCATGCAGATGACCGACATCGTCAATCGCCGCAAGATGCGTCACGCGCACATGGTCAACATCAACAAGCAGATCATGCTCGAAGGCATGCGCGCGGACTACAACAAAGTCGATGCGATCAGTCGCAAGGCGATGGACATCGTCACCAAGGCCAAAGAGATTCGCGCCACCAATCCTGCCGGCAGCGACTTTACCGCCAAGCTGAATCCCAATTACCACTGGATCAAGACCAGCGGCATCATCAGCCGCGACAAATGGGGCAACCTTCCCGGCGGTGAGATCTTCACTGCGCCCGGCGAAGTCAACGGTGTCTGTGTAGTTGACGGCGTCGTCGGCGATTATCTGTGCGAGAAGTACCAGGATCTGGCGCGCCAGCCTCTGACCATCCGCATCAAGAACAATCGCATCACCGAAGTCTTCAGCGAGAACAAAGAGCTCGAGCAGGAGTTCTGGGCCTACACCCACACCGACGAAAACAGCGACGCCGTCGGCGAGTTCGCCATCGGCACCAACATCGAGCTCACCCACGTGATCGGACAGATCCTGCAGGACGAGAAGTTCCCCGGCATCCACATCGCCTTCGGCAATCCTTACGGCGAGCACACCGGCGCCAAGTGGTATTCCTCGACGCACATCGACGTCGTGGGCACGCAGTTCGATATCTGGGTCGACGGCCGGCAAATCATGGAGAAAGGGCGCTTCCTCATCGAGGCCTGATCATGGTTCCCGCACTGCGCGAGGAATTCAACCGCAACTTCACGCCCGAGAAGTACCGGCGCTTTCTGGAAAACCTGGATCGCGCCTGCGGAACGCACGTGGAGTTTCCCGTCTCGGAGACGCCGTGCTTTGTCCCGCAAAGTCTGCTCGATCGCATGGCGCAGGACGGCCGCGAGCTGATTCTGCAGCTGGTCGACAATCCTGAGTATCGGCGTCTCTCGGATGTAACCATTCCTCCGCAATACAACGTTCCCAACGAAGCGCCGCTGCCGATGTTCGTGCAGGTCGACTTCGGCCTGGTGCGCGGCGCGGCTGGCGAGCTGGAGCCGAAGCTGGTCGAGCTGCAGGCCTTCCCTTCTCTTTACGGATACCAGCCGACCTCAGCGCACCAGTATGTCGAGTCGTACGGTTTGTCGCCGGATCTCGGAATTTATCTCAGCGGCTACGACGACGACTCCTACTGGCGTCTGATGCGGCAGCTCATCGTCGCTGATCACGATCCGGAAAACGTGATCCTGATGGAGATCGATCCCGAGCATCAGAAGACGTTGCCGGACTTTCTGGTCACACAACGCAGGCTCGGCATTCGCCATCGTCGACATTCTTTCGCTGAAGAACCGCGGCCAGAAGCTGTTCTACAAAAAGGACGGGCGCGAGATCGAAGTCCGCCGCATCTACAACCGCTGCATTGTCGACGAATTGGAGCGCAAGGGCATCACGCTGCCCTTCGATCTGCGCGACGAACTCGACGTCGAGTGGGCCGGACATCCCAACTGGTACTTCCGCATCAGCAAATTCTCCATTCCACATCTCAAGCATCCGTCCGTGCCGAAGACCTGGTTCCTCGATCAGCTTCCCGAGCTTCCGCCGGACAACGAGAATTACCTGCTGAAGCCGCTGTATTCGTTCGCGGGAGTCGGCATTAAATTCGCTCCCACAATGTCAGACATCAGCGCCATCCCTGCGGATCAGCGTCACAATTACATCTTGCAGGAGCGCGTGCAATTCGAGCCGGTGATCCAAACGCCCCACGGCCCCACGCAGATGGAAGTTCGCATGATGTTCGTCTGGCCCGGCGGCGGCGAGTTGACGCCGGTGCTGCCGCTGGTACGCATGGGCCGCGGCATCATGATGGGCGTCGACCACAACAAGAACCTGCAATGGGTCGGCGGATCCGCGGCGCTAGCGGTCTAGCTCGATCTGTTCTCGCCCTGTGGTGGTCCCAAATGTCGCGCCGCGCTTTTCCGTGCGTGGGGATGCCTGGCCTACCAGTCGTCGAAACCTATTCAATCGAGCCGTGCCACAGCCTGAGATTGAAAACGACGCGAGGTTGTGCCGCTGTCACCAGACTGGCTCGCAGGAGTGGCTTGTGCTCCATGAGCACAGGGTCTAATTTCGACGACCGGCGGAGCCTAGGCCACAGGGACGGCACTTCGTCCCAGCGGCCTCCTGCCGCCGAATTCGGGGGTATTCCCTTGGACGCTCGTTGAAGCAGGTTATCGCTTGCCTGCCGATCGAATCGCCGCGAGTGCAACTCGGGAGTCGAAGAGGCAGAAGTTGGACGGTTGTTAAAACTCTGTTAGGCGCGCGACCAGGGCCTGTTTCAACCACTGCGCGCACGCAGCGCACTGAGTTTTCCCCTAGGTTGCCCTCCGTGCCTCCGTGTCTCCGTGGTGAATAAGCCTCTTCCGCCGCGTGGTACCATCGAATCAACTAGCGCCTAAGGACCGTCCTGCGTGCGAATACTCTTCGTCGGAGACATCTTCGGCCGGCCCGGCCGGAACATTGTTCACGAGCGCCTGCCCGACCTGCAAAAGCAGCATGCCGTCGATCTCACCATCGCTAACGGCGAAAACGCTGCCGGCGGCTTCGGCATCACGCCGCAGATTGCCGAGGAGTTATTCGAGCTTGGCATCGATGTCATCACCACCGGCAATCACGTCTGGGACAAGCGCGAGATCATCGACTACATGAACTCGGCCAATGGCAACGAGGCTTCGCTGGCGCGCCGTGTGCTGCGCCCCGCGAATTATCCTGCGGGCTCGCCCGGCTTCGGCTGGTATCAGGGACGCACCCGCGGCGGCGTGGCCTACGCCGTCATCAACCTGCAAGGCCGCGTTTTTATGGCGCAGAATGACGATCCGTTTCGCGTCGCCGACAAGCTTCTGAAGGAGATTACGGCGAAGGTCATTCTCGTCGACATGCACGCCGAGGCGACTTCGGAAAAGCTCTCGCTCGGCTGGTATCTGGAGGGACGCGTGACCGCGGTGCTCGGCACGCACACCCACGTTCCTACCGCCGACGAGCAGGTTCTTCCCGGCGGAACGGTTATGCAGACTGACGTCGGCATGACGGGCCCGTACGACAGCGTGATCGGCGTGCAGAAGGAATTAATCCTGCAACGCTTCCTCACCAACATGCCGGGACGCTTCGAGGCGGCCACCAACGACGTGCGCCTGTGCGCCACGCTGATCGATTGCGATGCCGAAACTGGCCGGGCGACGCGGCGTGCAGCGCATCATGCTGCGGGAAAGCTAGCGACTGGCTTCGAGCCACGAGCCACGAGCTTCGAGCCTCGAACTTCTCGCCGAACACGAGCCAGTAGAGTTACACCTTTGTTGCTGCATCGATATAATCCGCGGTTTCTCGGCTGAGGACGCTGGTCTACTGCTTATAAGAACTGCCGCGCGGAGACCTGCAAACGTCGAGGTTTAGCTCGCGGCTCGCGGCTCGTAGCTAATTGCTTCTTATGCACTCCGACGAACTCTGGATGGACGAAGCCTTGCGCGAAGCGCAGCGCGCGCTGGCGCTGGGTGAGGTTCCCGTCGGCGCGGTCGTCGTCTACGAAGGCCGCGTGGTCGGGCGCGGATGCAATCGTCCCCTCAGCGCGCACGATCCCACCGCTCATGCCGAGATTCTCGCCCTGCGCGAAGCTGGCCAGACCATCGGCAACTATCGTCTGCTCGACTGCGACCTGTATGTCACGGTCGAGCCTTGCGCCATGTGCGCCGGAGCCATCACCCACGCGCGCATTCGCCGACTCATCTACGGCGCCGACGATCCCAAAGCTGGAGCCGTGCATTCCATGCTTCAGGTGCTCAACCACCCGAAGCTAAATCACCAGGTGGAAGTCAACTCCGGAGTCCTGGCTGCGCGCTGCATGGATCTGTTGCAGACCTTCTTCCGCGAGCGGCGGAACTCGCCGGATCAAGCGCAGCATCGAAGCTGTTAACTTCTTATCGTTCCCTCGCACCGTCAATTCCAGTAGAATCGGTGGTTAGCACCGATTCGTCCGAGTGTACTGGCCTGCGCTGCCGCTCCCCAGCGTTCTGGCGCAGATCGCAGCAGACTATGCGTCGAATAAATCGCCTTCTCCGATACTTCAAGCCCTACTGGTTTTACCTGTTCGCATCGGTGATCTCGATGGCACTGGTAGGGTTGCTCGACGCCTTTCGTGTGCTGCTGCTGGGCCCGGTTCTCGATCAGGTGCTCAATCCCAGTTCGCAGTCGCGCGCGCTGCCGCTGCTGCCGATTCCGCTCTTTGGCATCAAGTGGGATCTGCGATCGTTTGTTCCACAGCACTTCCACAACGTTTGGGCCGTCGTCGCCTTTGCCCTGATCATCTCCACCATCCTCAAGGGAATCTTCGATTACGGCGGCACCTATCTGGCGAACTACGCCGGCTTCGGCATGACCACCGATCTGCGCAACGAACTCCACAACGCGACGCTGCGCCGCTCGGTCGGATTCTTTCAGCAATACTCCACCGGCACGTTGCTGTCGGCGATCGTTAACGACGTCGAGCGCGTGCAGTTCGCCATGTCCAGCGTGCTGGCGGAATTCCTGCAGCAGTTTTTCACCTTCATCTTCGTCGCGATGGTGGTGGTCGGAGTAGGACGCCGGCTGACCTGGGTGCTGCTCATCTTCGTGCCGATCATCATCCTCTCGGCGCGGCGCATCGGAGTTCGGGTGCGCACCACCACGCGCAAGGGTCAGGACAAACTGGCAGAGATCAACAATCTGCTGCATGAAACCATCACCGGCATTCGCGTAGTGAAAGCCTTTTGCATGGAGGCGTGGGAGACCAACCGCTTCCGCGAAGCTGCGCGGCGTCTGTTCCGGGCGAATCTGCGCTCCACCAGCGCCTTCGCCATCAACTCGCCGATGATGGACATCTTCGGCGCGATTGCCATCGCTTTGCTCATCCTGATGGGCCGCGAGTACATCAAGCACGGCTACCTGAGCGAGGGCTTCTTCATCGCGTTCATCATCGCCGTCTTCAAGATGTACGAGCCGGTGCGCAAGTTCGGGCAGTTCCACAACAATTTCCAGCAGGCACTGGGCGCTTCCGAGCAGATCTTCAATTTCCTCGACGCCCAGGACGACGTTCGGCAGAAGCCGGGTGCGATCAATCTGCCGCCATTCCATCGCGGCATCCGCTTCGAGCATGTTTATTTCAGCTACTCCAAGAACGAGGACGATCGCGGAGTGCTTCGCGACATTGATCTCGAGGTAAGTCCTGGCGAGGTAGTGGCGATTGTCGGCTCCAGTGGGTCGGGCAAGACAACCCTGGTCCATCTCTTGCCGCGCTTCTTCGACGTTAGCCGCGGCCGCCTGCTCATCGACGGGCACGACGTGCGCGATCTCACCGTGGGCTCGCTGCGCTCGCAGATTGGCATCGTGACCCAGGACACCATTCTGTTCAACGACACCGTGCGCAACAACATCGCCTACGGTCAGCCGCAGATTCCGCCGGCGGCGGTGGAAGAGGCTGCCCGCATGGCGCTGGCGCACGACTTCATCATGGCTCTGCCCAAGGGATATGACTCCATCATCGGCGAGCGCGGTTTGCGCCTGAGCGGCGGCGAGCGTCAGCGGCTGTCGATCGCCCGCGCCATCTTGAAGAACGCGCCCATCCTGATTCTCGACGAAGCCACTTCGGCGCTCGATACCGAGAGTGAGGCGCTGGTGCAATCGGCGTTGCAAAACCTGATGACCGGACGCACGGTCTTTGTAATCGCGCACCGGCTGTCGACAGTTCGCCGTGCCGATCGCATCCTGGTTCTGGAAAACGGGATGATCACCGATGAGGGCTCGCACGAGTGCCTCATGGGACGCACCGGAACTTATCGGCGGCTCTACGATTTGCAGTTTGAAGACATCGAAGCAATTTCAGGAACGGAGTGATCGCGCCATGAACGTCCGCTCCATGACCGGCTATGCTCAGGTTAAGGTTCACGTGGACGACCAGCTCACGTTGAGCCTCAGCCTGAAATCCGTAAACCATCGCTTTCTCGATCTCCATCTGCGCCTGCCGGGCGAACTCGATCCCATCGAGATCAAGGTGCGCCGCATCCTGAAGGAGCGCCTGCATCGCGGGCACATCGAGGTCACCATCAGCCTGGAGCGCAGCGGCGGATCGGCTTTCTCCGTCAATCGCAATCTTGTCGGCGGATATCTGCGAACCTTTCGCGAAGTCGCCGAGGAGTTCGGGGTCAGCGCCGAACCGGATCTCAACGCGGTACTCAAGCTGCCCGGAGCTTTGAACGCAGCTGAGAATGGCGATGGCATGGCAGCGCTGGAAGAACAGGTTTCGGCTGCCTTGAAGGAATGCATCGACCGGTTGAATCACATGCGCGAAGAAGAAGGTCACGGTGCCGCCGCCGACTTGCGCAATCGCATGACGCATCTTTCATCGGCAACCCATGAGGTCGATCAGCTTCGCGGACGCGTGCTCAAGGCGTATCAGGAGAAGCTGCACGGCCGCATGCAGGAGTTGCTGGGCTCGCACATCGATCACGACCGCATTCTGCAGGAAGCAGCGATTCTGGCTGAGCGCAGCGATATCCAGGAAGAGTTGGTGCGGATGAAGAACCACATTCATCACTTCCTTTCGCTGCTCGATGCTGGAGGCGAAACCGGCAAGAAACTAGACTTTCTGTTGCAGGAGATGAACCGCGAAGCCAATACGCTCATGTCTAAAACGACTGGCGTGACCGGCGAGGCGCTGCGCGTCACCGAACTCGGCCTGGCGATGAAGTCGGAAATTGAAAAGGCACGCGAGCAGATACAGAACCTGGAATGAGCGGAATCGTCTTCATCATCTCGGCGCCTTCGGGCTCAGGCAAGTCGACCCTGACCAACGAACTGCGGCGCATCGTGCCGAACCTCGAGTTCTCCATCAGCTACACGACGCGGCCGCCGCGTGGCAGCGAGCAGTCGGGGCGCGAGTACTTTTTCATCACCCGCAATGAATTCGAGCGCATGATTCGCGAAGATGAATTTCTGGAGTGGGCCGAAGTCTTCGGCAACTACTACGGAACCGCCAAGCGCTTTCTGCGTGAAGCGACGGCTCGTGGTCACGATCTGCTGCTCGACATCGACGTCCAGGGCGCGGCGCAGGTGAAGTGCAAGGTTCCCGATGCGGTGAGTATTTTCGTGCTGCCGCCGTCACGCGAGGAACTGGAGCGGCGGCTGCGACGGCGCGCCGAAGCCGACGACAATCTGCAGAAGCAGTTGATGGGAGATGGAGCACGGCTCTTCAATACCGAGGCGATCATCCAGCGCCGCCTGCAGACCGCCTCCCACGAGATTGAGAATTTTGCGCAGTACGACTATATTTTGGTCAATGATCGGCTGGAGGAATCGATTGACACTCTGAAGTCGATCGTTGAGGCCGAGCGGCTGAAGCGCTCTCACATTACCTTTACCCCGAAGGACGAAGCGGTGGTGGCGATTGCGAATCGCGCCCTGCGGAAGAACATGATGAAGCAGGTGGAGACGATTCTGGCGACATTCGATCTTTCCGGTTTTCCCACGGTCACGGAGTGAGCTATGAAACTGATTGAAGGTTTCGATAGTAATTATCGTTACGTCCTGGTAGCGGCCCGGCGCGCTCGCCAGATTCAGAATGGCGCTCGCCCGGTTCTGGAGCCGCACTCCCGCAAACCTTGCCGTATTGCCGAAGAGGAGATCCAGGCCGGCAAGGTGAAGTGGGAAATCCCGCCGGCGGCGGCTGCAGCTTCGATGGAAGCGGCCGCTGAGATGCAGGACGGGCGCGTGGGCGGCGACGCCGACGACTAGAATCACTGATGCCTGTCGGCGGCGCATCACGTCAGAAGAGACAGCCATGAAAATCGCACTGGGCGTAAGCGGTGGCATCGCCGCCTACAAAGCCGCTGAAATCGTCCGCCATTTGCAGGAACGCGATGTGCGCGTGCAGGTCATCATGACCGCCGCCGCACAAGAATTTGTTCGTCCTCTCACCTTCGCGGCGCTCTCCGGCGAAAAGGTCATCACCAGCATGTTCGGCTCGTCGGCCGAAGAGCCCAATCTCGACTCTGCCGTCGAACACATTTCTGTCGCACAATCGATCGATTGCCTGCTGGTAGCGCCCGCCACCGCTGATGTAATCGCAAAATTCGCGCAAGGCATCGCGAACGACTTCCTCAGCACGCTCTATCTGGCTACAACCGCTCCGGTGGTTATCGCGCCCGCAATGAACGTCAACATGTGGCAGCATCCCGCGACCCAGGCGAATCTCGAAATCCTGCGGCAACGCGGTGTTCATGTGGTCGAGCCGGACAGCGGATATCTCGCCTGCGGCATGATCGGCGCCGGTCGGCTTGCGGAGCCGGAGCAAATCGTTGCTGCGACTCTGGAGCGACTCGGTGTTGCTCAGGATCTTGCCGGCGAAACGGTGCTGGTTACGGCTGGTCCCACACATGAGCCGATCGATCCGGTGCGATACCTTGGAAATCGCTCCAGCGGCAAGATGGGATACGCAATTGCCGAGGCCGCGCTGCGGCGCGGAGCTAAGGTCGTTTTGGTCAGCGGCCCGACGGCGATTCAACCGCCGAGCGCAGCCGACACCGTCTTTGTCGAAACCGCGCAACAGATGCGCACCGCGGTACTCGATCGCTGGGAGCAAGACGAACTTCATCATCATGGCGGCAGCGGTCGGCGACTATCACGTAACCAATGCCGCCAAAGAGAAGATCAAGCGCGACGGTGCAATGGCGCTGCAACTGGAGCCGAATCCTGACATTCTTGCCGATCTTGGCAGCTTGCGGCACGCAGCGGGCAAAGCGTTTCCGATTCTCATCGGCTTTGCCGCGGAGACGGAGAATGGTCTGGAGAACGCGCGCGCCAAGCTGACAAAGAAACGCGTCGATGCAGTTGTGCTGAACGACGTCTCGCGGTCAGACATCGGCTTCAACTCCGATCGCAATGAAGTTACCATCGTGACCGCCGGCGAAGCGCTCCAGATCCCCGAAGCAAGCAAGCTCGACATCGCGCAGAGGATCCTGGAATTTGCCTTGCGTCTGAGGACGAACCGCGAAGCCCCAGCGATAAAGTAAATTCGAGATACAGCATAGATTCGCACCTCCAACCCATGGCCCTCGATCGCAACCTGCTCCGCGAACGTCTCCAGTTCTATCGCGAACTCGGTGTCGGTCCGCTCTATCGGCAGGAAACGCGAACGGCTGCGCTGGCGGAATCAGCCACAGAGGAGCCGCTCGAGACCTTCAACACCATTGAGGATTCCGCGCCTCCCCCGCTCGCCGGCGGCGATCGCGATGCTCAGTTACGCGTGATCCTCGACGACATCGGGCCTAACTGCCAGCGCTGCAAACTTGCCAAGCAGGGCCGCAAGCAGATTGTCTTCGGCACCGGCGATCCTTACGCGGAGCTGCTGTTTATTGGCGAAGGGCCGGGTGCGGACGAAGACGCGCAGGGACTGCCCTTCGTCGGCCGCGCTGGCCAACTGCTGAACAACATGATCGCGGCGATGGGCCTGAAGCGCGAGCAGGTTTACATTGCCAACATCGTAAAGTGCAGGCCGCCGGGAAATCGCACGCCCGAACGCGACGAGTGCGACACCTGCTCGCCGTTTCTGATGCGGCAGATTCAGGTGATCCGGCCGAAGGTAATTGTGGCGCTGGGTGCGACCGCGGCGAAGAATCTCCTCGGCGTGAACGATTCGATGGCCTCAATGCGCGGCCGTTTCTATGACTTCTCTCCGACGCGAACTCTCACCGACGCGGACGAACCATTCTCCTGCAAGCTGGCGGTGACCTATCACCCGGCCTTTCTGCTTGCGCGATCCGCGACAGAAAAAAGAGGCGTGGAAGGACCTGCAGATGGTGATGCAGTATCTTGGACTATCTGCGCCGAAGCGTGCGCCTGAGGGCAGTTAGGCTGCAATGCCACAATTCTGCGATGTGGCCGTGCCTGTTCCGCTCGACGCCACCTTTACCTATCGCATTCCCGAAAACGCGCCGGAGCCTGTTGTTGGCGGCCGCGTCATCGTCCCCTTCCGAGAGAAACGTCTGTGCGGCATCGTCACCGAGCTGCACGATCGCGAACCGAAGTTCACGACCCGCCGGCTGAGCCAGGTCCTGGATTCCACCCCGTCGCTTACGCCGGAGCTGATGCAGCTGGGGCAGTGGATCGCGCAATACTACATCGCGCCGCTAGGCGAGGTTTTTCGCACCATGCTGCCGCTTTCGGCTGAGTTCCGGCGCATCGTTGGATACCGGATTACGGACAAGGGAATTGCTGCACTCCATGCTGCAGCAACCGGCGGCTCGTCACTTCGCTCGCAGAAAGAACCGAAGCAGCAGGATCTCGAATACGCCGCATTAAATCGGCTTGCGGACGGGGAAATCGTCCGCGAAGCGACGCTTCGCTCCGGTACCGGTGCGACCAAATTATTGCTGCAGGGCTTGCTGCGCAAGAAGTGGATTGCCCGCGAGGACCTGAGCGATGTTCGCGACGCCAGCCGGACGATAACGTTCGCCACGCTCAAAGAACTGGAAGGCAAGCTCAACGCCAATCAGCAAACAATCGTCGAGTATCTGCGTAGTCAGGAAGGTCAACGCGCTGCTGTCGCAGCGGTTCACGAGCTGGACGTTCCACGCACCACGCTGCAGACCCTGGTCCGGCGCGGCATTGTCGAGCTAAGTGAAGAGCCGGCGGGATTTCATGTTTCAGGTCTGAAGCCGCGCAAGCTGGAATTCCTTTTCACCGCCGCCCAAAAGGCGGCGTTGGAGGAAATCAATGGCTCGGTCGACCAGCGCAAGTTTCTGCCAATGCTGCTGCACGGCGTCACCGGCTCCGGCAAAACGGCGGTTTACCTTTCGGCGATGCAAGCTGTACTGGCGAAGGGTCGCTCGGCGATCCTGCTGGTTCCGGAGATCGGATTGACTCCCGCTATGGCCGCCGATCTACACCAAATCTTCGGCGATGAAGTAGCCATTCTGCATTCGGCACTTAGCGACGACGAGCGCGCCGAGCAGTGGAAACGCATCCGCAATGGTGACTCCCACATTGTGGTAGGGACACGGTCGGCGGTATTTGCGCCGGTTCCTGACTTGGCGCTGATCGTGGTTGATGAAGAGCACGACCACTCCTACAAGCAGGAAGAGATGCCGCGCTATCACGCGCGAGATGTGGCTGTGATGCGCGCCAAGATGTCGAATGCAGCCGTGGTGCTGGGCTCCGCGACACCGTCCCTAGAGACGTACCACAATGCGGTACAAGGCAAGTACAAGCTACTGGAACTGCCTGAGCGTATCGAGAAGCGACCGTTGCCGGAGGTCGAGGTGCTCGACATGCGCGAGGAGTTTCATCGTACGAAGAAAGAGGAGGTGCTGTCCCGCAAGCTGCTAGAGGAAATCGGCGACCGATTGTCACGGCAGGAGCAGGTGATGGTGCTGCTCAATCGGCGCGGCTATTCGGCATTTGTGCTCTGCCGCGAGTGCGGCGAATCGGTGCAGTGCAAGAACTGCGCCATTTCAATGACGTATCACAAGCGGGAGCATCGCCTGGTTTGCCACTATTGCGGCCACATACGGCCCGCACCGAAGACCTGTCCGAAGTGCGGCAGCGAGTACGTGCAGTATCTCGGCACTGGATCGGAGAAGCTGGAACACATATTGCACGGCCTGTTTCCGCAGGCGCGAATCTCGCGGCTGGACCGGGATACGGTTCGGGGCCGCGACGACTTCGAGCGAATGTTGTCAGCGCTGCATGCAGGCGAGATCGATTTGCTGGTTGGCACGCAGATGATCGCCAAAGGACACGACGTCGCCAATGTAACGCTGGTAGGAGTCGTCGGCTCCGATGCGGCGCTCAGCTTTCCGGATTTTCGTGCTGCCGAGCGGACCTTTCAGTTGCTCACGCAGGTCGCGGGCCGCGCCGGACGCGGCGACACGCTGGGAAAGGTTGTGCTGCAGACGTTTTTCCCCGACCACTATGCCATTCAGTTCGCTGCCGCGCACGACTATCACGGCTTCTACGAGAAGGAAATTCGGTTTCGCAGCTGGATGCATTACCCGCCGTTCAACGCGGTCAGCAACGTGCTGGTGCGAAGCCAGAAGCTCGAAGAAGCATTGGCGTGGTCGGGAATTCTCGGCAAGTGGTTCGCGGGCACGCGGCTGGAAGGTGTGCGGGTGATGGGGCCGGCAGCGGCGGCGATCGTGCGACTCAAGACCGAGTATCGCTATCACTTTCTGCTGAAGTCGGCGAGCCGCGAACGCATGAACGGCGTGCTTCGTGCCATGCTGGAACACGCGGATAAACAGAAGATTCCGCGGAATCATCTGGTGGTGGATGTGGATGCGCTGTCATTGATTTGAAGAAGCAATTAGCGATTAGCAATTAGCCAAAACATCAGATCCCAGCTAAGCAACATTTTTGCCGGCGCATAGGGGGCGGATTGTGCGACGTTGAAACCGCAGTGTACATCAGCGAACCCGGGGCCACTGAACATGGATGCTAATTGCTAATCGCTTCTCTATTCACCCCTTCCACGCGCCCAGAGCTTTCCTCACCAGCACAAGCTGTCCGAGGTGATAGGCGTTGTGGTCGGCGATCAGTAGCGCCTGGCGCAACAGAGTCTGTCCCGAGCCGTGAGGAATGGGCGCGAAGAGGTCGTGCTTGGGATCATTGACGAGTTCACGCATCTCTTGCAGATGCTGCTGAATTGCCTTCACGCTCTTATCCCACGCTGTGGTATCAGGCGGAGCCGCGGTCTTTGGCCAGTAGCCTTCCGGCCAATCCGGTGACTTGTGCCGCGCGTCGCGACTGAATTCTACGATGTCCCACAGCGCCAGGCGTATGTGTTCCAGCAACTGCCAGGCGGAATAAGGCAATCCCTCGGGAACGCGTCCGTGCAGTTCGGCAGGGAAATCGGCAACCGACGCGGATAAATCGGCGTGGGCTTCGTGCCAGTCCAGCACTTTGGAAAGTTGTTGCCGTAGCTCTTTGTCGTGATCCATAAGACCTCGTATTGAGAATGACGAGGTATTGGATGTTGTAGCCATGCGGTTGGATGTTGAGATGCACTGAGCTGCAAATGAAGGCTCGGCGAAGATCAACCGGGGCGATGCGGGAGGTTAGGGGATGCGCTTCCGGCGACGGTGCCGCTCCAGAACGCCGAAGGCATCGGGGTTGACCAACACGGTGAAGCCATTGCGCATGCGGGCCGGATCGGGATCGACCAGCACAGCGCGGTCGCCTTCGATGCATCCGCCCAGAACGCGGCCCAGGCTGAGCAGCGAACGGCTCCCGCAAACTTCACAGGTCTCGCCGCCGCTGTTGCTGATGATCTCACAGTCGGCGCAAAGTACTGCTTCTAACAAGGCCACCGAATTCAGAATCGGCTGCCATTTGCTGGTTTCGTCCATAAAAGGCCGTAACTTTAAGCTACCGGCCAAGTGCGGAATCGAAAAAGTGATTACTTGTGTACGGAAGCAGAAGGGTAACGAGGTATCAAGATATGCAAGCAACGTCCGAATTCAGGCTTGACGAACGCGTAGGTTTTCAGTTTAGGCGTCCGCCGCAGGCGGGAGCAGATGATGATTGAGCGCGAACAGCGCCAGTTCCAGGCGATTGCCGACGCCGATTTTGTTGAAGATGTTGGTGAGATGCCGCTTGACCGTCTCTTCGCTGATGCCGAAGGTTTCCGCGATGTGTTTGTTGGTGGAACCTTCAGTGATGAGCGCTACCACCTCCAGTTCGCGCGCGGTGAGTCCAAAGGTCTTGCGCGGCGGCGGAGCAGTTTGTGCGGCGAGGTCGCGCAATACCTGAACCAGATTCTGCACTGGGCGGCCTTCCAACCAATATTGTCCCTGCATGACGGCGCGGATGCAGGCAGACAGATGAGCGACAACGGCATCTTTCAGCACGACGCCACGAGCGCCCAGTTGGAGCGCTTCCAGGATCTGGCGCTTGTCGACCTGTCCGGTCAGGACGATGGTGCGCGTGCCACCGTTATCGCCGGTAAGCTCGCGCAGCGCTTCCATGCCCGGCATCTTGGGCATAGCCAGATCGAGGAGAAGGATGTCGGGGCGCAAAGTGCGCACCATATGAAGGGCCTCAACGCCATCCTTGGCTTCGGCCACGATCTTCATCATCGGATCGGCCATCAGCATGTTGCGCAAACCAATACGCACAACCGGATGATCGTCAGCAATCAGAACTCGAATTGGAGTCACCGCCACCTTAATTCCTCGCGTTGAGGGATGGTCTTCTCAATGCTACTCAGGCCGCTGATCCTTCGGCAGGAAGAGCCACGGGACCGAGGTCTCTGGCCAATTCCTCTTCCACCGCTCTGAGCGCGGCTACGGCCTGCTCCAAGACAGGCCCGGCAGCGGTCAGATCAGAATCTCTTCCCATCTGTTCCAACGTTGCGCAGCACTGCGCTAACTGCCTGGCGCCGATCATCAGGCTGCTGCCCTTGAGATAGTGTGCTCGCTCGCGAAACTTCGCCGCATGGCCTTCACTCAGTGCCTGGCGGAGATTGTCAACGGTTGCACGCGCCTCGCCAACGTACTCTCGACAGAGTTCGGCGAGAACTCCGGTGTCGCCGGCGGTCGCTTGCCGCAGACGATCGAATATCTCGCGAGCTAGTACTGCTTCAGACACGCAGCTTAACGTCACCCCATTCGGTGTTGTATCCAATAGGTAATCCTACTGAGCGCTTGGCGTCAAGCAGGGAATAATACGCTACAAGCCGAATCCTGCAAAATAGCGGCTCAGGCTAGAGGGCCGGGGCGATGCTTGCTGAAGAACAGTTGTCGCGCAACCAAAGCGTGATAAACTCCAGCGAAAAGCCGGCAACCGCTTACTAGCCGAGGAATGAGATGTCCACAGCGGCCGTTTACCATGCGACGCATCTTACCGGGATTGCTCCGCAGTTCCTGGTCGACGATCTTGACCAGGCGATTGCGTACTACTGTGACAAGCTTGGCTTCGAGCTCGATTTTAAGTATCAGTCGTTCTACGCGGGCGTGACGCGTGACGGATTCGCAATACATCTCAAGCATGCGCCTAAATTGGCCGCGGACCGAGAACATCGGAAACAGAACGAACATCTGGACGCGTACATCTCTGTGTCGGGGATCCGCGGTCTGTTCCGCGAGCTGGAAATGCGTGGGGCTCAGGTGATCAAGCCGCTGGCAGAAAGACCGTGGGCGTGCCTCGATTTTTACGTCGAGGATCCTGACGGCTACATTCTCTGCTTCAGTGAACCGAACGCCTAACAGCGGAACGCCTACGACGCCAGCCGCGAAAAATCGGGTTTGCGCTTCTCCAGGAATGCCTGCAACGCTTCCCTGGTTTCCGGCGAATCCAGCCGTTCTGAGATGACGGCGACTTCCTCGGACAGAGCGCGCTCGACCTCTGCCTGGAATGTGCGCTTCATCAGATCTTTGCAGGCAAGCACGGCGGCCGGCGGTTTCTCGGATAACTGTTGAGCTATGCCGGAGGCGGTGGGAAGCAAAGCATCGAGAGCCAGGACGCCGTTGATCAGACCGAGTTCGTAGGCGCGTTGCGCGGTCAGAGGAGCGGCGAGGAAAAACAATTCGGCGGCACGCTGGCGCCCAACCAGCAGCGGCAGCAAGACCGTGGCAGCAGCTTCGGGGACAATGCCCAGATTGATGAAGGGCATCAGGAACCTGGCGTCCTCGGCGGCGTAGACCAGATCGCAGTGCAACAGGATGGTCGTGCCGACTCCTACTGCCAAGCCATGCACGGCGGCGACAATCGGCTTTTTCGCTGCAGCCACCGCACGGATGAAACGCACCGCAGGTGGAACCACTTGTCCCTTCCAGGGCTTTTTCATGAAGTCTTCCAGGTCGTTGCCGGCGGTGAAGGCATCGCCTCTGCCTTGCAGCAGGATCACGCGGATGGCAGAATCGGATTCGGCCTGATCGACGGCGTCGGCCAGCGCGTCATACATTTCTGCGGTCAGAGCATTTTTCTTCTCGGGACGGTTGATGGCAATGTGCAGCACAGCGCCGCTGCGTTCGACTTCGATGTGCGACATGGGTCGGGCCTCGTAGGGATTGAGCTGGTACTGATCAAGTTAGAACAGCCTGCGCAGATCAGCAAGGAAGCTGGCTGCGTCTGAAGGCCGGGGATGCCGCGGCTCGGACGGGTGAGATTTGGAATGACTGTCTGCACCCCATACAATGTTTGCCGAATCCAATCGGTTGTTCTTTGACCTGCATTCGCAGAGTTCAGCAAGGAGAGCATCATGTCCGCTAAGATTCCCGAAAAGTTTATGGACCTGTTTGACAAGAAAGCGTTCGGCAGCTTGAGCACGCTCATGCCGGACGGCAGCCCGCAGACCAACCCGGTGTGGGTTGACTATGACAATGGGGAGGTTTGGGTAAACACCGCGGTTGGCCGTTTGAAAGATAGAAACATGAAGCGCGACCCGCGCGTGTCGGTTGCCCTGATCGATCCTGACAATCCTTATCGCTTCCTGGAGATTCGCGGCAAGGTACGCGAGGTCACGGAGGAAGGCGCAACCCAGCACATCGACAAGATGGCAAAAAAGTACTTGGACAAAGATAAGTATCCCTTTGCGCAGCCGGGCGAGAAGCGGGTCCTGTTCAAGATCAAGCCGGAGCAAGTGCACACGATGGGGTAGGAAGATTTCACCACGGAAGCACGGAGATCACGGAAGGGACTTGCTACAAGCCTCTTCTGAAAAGGTTCGGGGATGTTAGTGAAGACACCGATCCGAAAAAGAACCGGCAAGAACTCCGTGATGTTCCGTGCTTCCGTGGTGATTACGTACCAACAGTCAAGCGCGATCAGTCTTCTTATCCTCAGGAACAAATCCGTAGGGGCAATGGCGGCAGCCGGAACGGCAGCAGAATCCACGTTTCTGCAGGTAAACGGCCGTGAACACCATGAAGCCGTTTTCGATGTAGTAGTCGACGCCTTCGACCAACTCGTCGGTCACTGCGCAACCGCCTCGCGCAAAACAGGCGGGCGTTCCTCGGCTTCGATGGCCACGCCGTCGCGGAAGCTGACAAACCTGCCGGAGATGGCCGCCACACGCTCGCCCGGGACGATGAAGCCGACAAGGTTGAGCGGATCGGCGGCGGAGATGGTAACAATTTCACCGCTCGCGGGCAGATTGCGCATGGCGCGCAGCGACTCGACCGCTTCCGGCAAAGCGAACTGCTCGCCCAGAAATCCGCTGACGAAGCGTCCGCCACGAACTTCGCCGCGATCTTCGAGACGGCGAAAAGCAATCAGCAACTCGCGCCACTTTAGCAGGTTGGACTCGCGCGCGAGAACTTCACGGAACACGACGCCATAACGACGAAGCAGCATCCAGCAAGTGGCTTCGGCAACTTTGCTGCGATCGGAATTTTCTGCGCCATAGAGCAGCGACCAGCGGCCGGGCGTGTGTCGCGGTCGCGATGACCTGCCGGAACCTTGTCCTGCTCGGCGCTTGGGATTGATTAGCGAGCGCAGGTTGTCGAAGCCGTCAGCAGTGACCATGCCAGCAGCCACCAACTCCCACAGTGCGGTTTCGATTTCAGCTTTGAGCTTGCCGGTGCCGCGCACGATGTCAGCGAAGAACGACGCTCCGCGACGACGCAGAAATTCCAGCACCGCGTGCGCGCCGGGGCTGAGCACGCGCTCGAAGCTTTGCTCGGCTTCGCTGAGCCGGGGCTGCATCCAGTCGGATTCTTCGCGCACGAAGAAGGTGATGGGCGCGACGCTGGTGGGAACGACACGGCGTCGGCCTTCGCCTGCATCCTCCAGCGTGGCCGGATGCGGCGACAGACGGCCCCAGCCGACCGCTCCGGTCAGGCAAAGCTGATCGAGCGCAGCCGGATCGTACTCGTTGACGCGTCGCGCGAGAATCTGTTTCTCCCAGGCATTTGCGGGAATCTCGAAGCCTTGCAATTGGCGCACAACCTGGAGCAAGCCACGTTCGCCGCTGAGCTGCGATTGCGGCGCGAGGTGCTGCCAGCGCAAGAGCCATCGCATAAACTGCGCCGCCGTGACCGGCTCGACCTGCTTGCGCAGCGTCGCGACGGTGAGGTGATGAATGCGGGCCAGCAGACGACGCTCGCACCACTCGATGCTGTCGCCCGTCACGTGGCCGGTGAAGTTGCCGCGAAGAATCGTGCCCGCGGCTTCCAAGCGCAGGAGAACTTTGTCGACGTCGGTGGTTGTTAGTCCTAGCCAGTACGCAAGAGCGTTGGCGGTGACGGGGCCGGCGTGCATCATCCAGCCGGAAATCATGGCGAGGATGGCGTCGTCGCGATTGGCTGTTGATGACGGCAGATCGGGAGGAGCGGTTTCGAATTGCGCATCGGGAAAGATGAGCGCGAAGTCTTTGGCACGCTCGGAGGCGGCCAGGTAATGGTGCGCGCCGAGGTTCGCACGGACGGCGCGCCAGTTCTCCAACAACTCAGCGGCGAACGGCATCCAGCTGGCGATTGCCTGTTGCCAATCTTCATCGCCGATCTCCAGCGGTAACGCGACGAGGGTCTGCAAAGTGTCGTGCAACTCGTCGGCGTCGCGAACGTCGGGGCGCGCTTCTTCGCGGACGCGGGCGATCGCCTGCTGATCGAGCCTGCCGACTTCGTTGAGCACTGCCTCTGGCAGCATGCGGCGCATCTGCACCGCGCGCGCGCGGCGCTCTTCGAGCGGAGCATCGTCGAGATAGGCATAGGGATTGGCGTTCAGGATTTCGTGCGAGAACTGCGATGGCACCGGCGTATCGACTGCAAGGCAGCGGATCGCACCACTGCGGATGCCGTCGATGACGCGGCGCAGGCCGTCGATGTCCATCGCTTCGGTCAGGACGTCCTTCATCACCTCCTGAATCAGCGGGTGATCGGGAATGCTGATGTCGCCTTCGAGATTCTCGGGACAGGCAGCGACGTCGGGAAAGACCGAGGCGAGAAGATCGGCGCTGCGAATGCGCTGAATCTGCGGCGGAACTTTCTTGCCGCCCTGAAAGCGCAGCAGCGCCAGCGAACGGTTGGCATCCCAGCGCCAGCGCGTGGCGAAGATGGGCGAGGGCAACGCGGCTTGCTCGAGGATCTCCTGCACGGTTTCAGTTTGCAGGTAATGAAAGACGTCGCTGAGCGGGAAGCTGTGCTGCTCGGCGAGCGCGATGTTGAGGCCGTTGTCGGTGGCGGCGGCCTGGAGCTCGTAGTTGAACGAGCGGCAGAAGCGCTTGCGCAGCGCCAGTCCCCAGGCTTTGTTGATGCGGCCGCCAAAGGGCGCATGAATGATGAGCTGCATGCCGCCGCCTTCGTCGAAGAAGCGCTCGGCGATGATGGTCTGCTGCGTGGGAACGTTGCCGAGGACGGCGCGGCCGGTGACGATGTATTCGATGAGCTGTTCGGCGGCGGAGGCGTCGAGTCCGCATTCGTCGTTGAGCCAGGCGACGGCGGTTTGGACTTCGGGCGTGGAGTCGATGCCGCGGTGGCGAAGGCGAGGAGTGGCGGTCACGATCTCGTCGCCGGAAAGATCCTTGGGTGTGGCCCATGCCGCTTCGAGTTCCGGGTTGGCGGGAACGGGCAGCAGGCTTCGTGTTGAGCAGCAGCGTGCTGAGCTGCTCGCGTAGATTGGCGACGTGCAGCGACAGCTCGTCAGTCCGCGCGGGAGCTTCGCCGCGCCAGAAAGGAATCGTTGGCGGTGCGCCGTGCGCGTCTTCCACGATCATGCGTCCCGTGTTCGACGAGACGCGGCGAATGCGCCACGACGTGTTGCCGAGCAGCATGATGTCGCCGGCATTGCTCTCGACCGCGAAGTCCTCGTCAACGGTGCCGACGACGATCTCTTCCGGCTGCGCGACGACGGTGAACATCGCCGTATCGGGGATGGCGCCGCCGCTGGTGATGGCGGCCAGACGCGCTCCGCGACGAGCGCGCAGACGACGGTTGACCATGTCGCGAAAGAGATACGCTCCATAACGGCCGCGCTTGGCAGCGATACCTTGCGACAGCATCTCCAGAATGCGGTCGTACTCTTCGCGCTTCAGGTCGCGATACGGATAGGCACGGCGCACACAGTCGAAGAGCTCGTCCTCATCCCAATCCTCGCAAGCGCACATGGCGACGATCTGCTGCGCGAGAATGTCGAGCGGCGAGTCGGGAATGTGCAGGACATCGAGATCGCCCTGGCGAATGGCGCGAACCGTGGCCGCGCATTCCAGCAAGTCGTCGCGCGTGGTGGCGAACAAGCGGCCTTTGGAGATGGCTCCGCGCCAGTGACCGGCGCGGCCCACGCGTTGCAGCGCGACCGCGATGGAGCGCGGCGAGTTGATCTGGCAGACCAGGTCGACGGTGCCGATGTCGATGCCGAGTTCGAGTGACGCGGTCGCGACCAGCAGGCGAATCTCGCCGTTCTTCAGCTTGCGCTCGGCATTGAGACGCAGCTTGCGCGCCAGGCTGCCGTGATGGGCGGCAACCTGATCCTCGCCGATGCGCTCGCCGAGATGCATGGCGACGCGTTCAGCCAACGTGCGCGTGTTGACGAAGACCAGCGTGGAGCGATGTTGCAGTGCCAGTTCGGCAAGGCGATCATAGATTTCGCCCCACATCTCGTTGGTGGCGATGGGGCCGAGTTCGGAGCGCGGGACTTCGACCGCGAGATCGAGCTGGCGGCGGTGGCCGATGTTGACGATGGCAGGAAGAGTGTCGCCGGCTAAAGCCGGCTCTTCAGAAAAAAGAGCGGCGCTGGACGCGGCGCTGAAGCTCTGCTCTACCCGACGGTGACTTCACTGGACGCGGCCCTAAAGGGCCGCTCTTCCACCGCGCCGGTGAGGAAGTGGGCAACATCTTCAAGCGGCTTCTGTGTTGCCGACAGGCCGATGCGAGTCGGGCGATTCGCCAGCAGGTCGAGGCGCTCGAGCGAGAGCGTAAGATGCGCGCCGCGCTTGTCGTCGGCGACGGCGTGAATTTCGTCGACGATGACGGTCTTGACGTGGCTGAGTATCGCGCGGCTGCTGTTGGCGGTGAGCAGGATGTAGAGCGACTCCGGCGTGGTGACCAGGATGTGCGGCGGACGCTTCAGCATCTCGCGACGTTCTTTCGTCAGCGTGTCGCCGGTGCGGACGGCGGTACGAATCTCGGGCATCAGGTAGCCGCGCTCGCCGGCCAGCGCGAGAATCTCGCCGAGCGGAACTTCGAGGTTCTTCTGGATGTCGTTGCCCAGCGCTTTCAGCGGCGAGACGTAGAGAACTTCGGTGCAATCGCGCAGTTCGCCGGCGAGCGCCTTGCGGACAAGGCGATCGATGCAGATGAGGAATGCCGCGAGCGTCTTGCCTGAGCCGGTGGGAGCGGAGATCAGCGTGGTGCGGCCGGCGAGGATGTGCGGCCAGCCCTGCTCCTGCGGCTCGGTGGGCGTGCCGAAGCGCGAGACGAACCACTCGGCAACGAGCGGATGCGCCCATGAGAGTGAGTCGGGGATGGCGCCGGGAGGCATTTAGGCATTATAGCATATTTTCGCTGTTTGTTCGCTGTTGAAGCCTTTCACCACGGGAGCACGGAGGGCACGGAGGAATTGTTTCATGGCTGCGGATGAGGCCGCAGATCTGGCTCAAGCAGTGTGGATTTCGTTAGAGTCTGTTGCATCCGTATGTCACAGGTTCCTCTTACTCCGTGTGCTCCGTGCCTCCGTGGTGAACTCGCTGCTACACTTCTTTCATGTCCTCTGAACGCGCGAAGAAGATCAAGTTGATGCTGTTTGACGTTGACGGTGTGATGACAGACGGTACGATTTTTCTGTTCCCTGCTCCCGCCGGAGGAGTGAAACAGGGCACCAGCGAGCATCGCGAGCAGATGGCTGACGCGGGCGGGTTTGGCATCGCCAGCCACGAGATCATCGAGGCGAAAGGCTTTGACGCGCACGACGGGACAGGATTTACGCTGGCGCGGCTGGGCGGGTTGAAGACCGGCATCATCACCAAGCGCATTTCGGAGACCGTAGCGCTGCGGGCGCGCGACCTGAGGCTGGATCACGTGTATCAGGGACAGCAGGACAAAGCAGCGGCGTTCTACGAAATCCTCGAAAAGGAAAAAATGCAGCCGGAGCAGGCTGCGTATGTCGGCGACGACGTCATCGATTTGCCGGTGTTGCGACTGTGCGGGCTGGCGATTGCGGTAAAGAACTCGCGCGACGAGGTGATTCGCGAGTGCCATTATGTGACGCTGCGCGCGGGCGGGCACGGCGCGGTGCGCGATGCGATCGAATACGTGCTGCGCGAGCAGGGCATCCTGGAGCAGGCGATCGAAGATTACATCCAGTCGCGCAGCCCGAAGCCGGCGGTGAAGGGTTAACGACAGCGATGCTGACCAAGCGGAATGGTGATGCTCCTCAGGGGCTAAAGCCCTTTAATTCTGCGGCCCTTGCGGCACGGCTGAAGCCGTGCCCTTTCAACACCTGAACGAAACCAGAGCTTTCGTAACAAGAATTCTCATGCAGCTTTCCTGGAAATTGCGATCGCAATTACGCATGTATGCGATCGCGCTGTTGCTGGGCGCGGCAGTCGGCATCTTCGTTCTTTATCCCACCAATGAGTTCGTCTACTTCTACGAGTACCAGCCGACGGCCGACACAACAGCAGGTGGCTTCGCGGTGCATCAGGTGCAGCGCTCGCTGCGAGGTCAGACGCCGCGCAAGACAATCTTCTACGCCATTGTCGGCATCATCCTAAGCATCGGCGGCGCAGGGCTGTATTCCAGCATGCAGCGGCGATCGCAGCGGATCGATCAGCTGAGCGCGGCGCTGGAGAGCGATCTGCAAACGCTGATCGCCAAGGGCGAGAGCGCCAATCTGGAATTCAAGTCGTCGTTCCGTTGGGACCTGCGCGAGAACAAAGTGAATCGCGTGCTCGAAGGCGTGATCATGAAGACGCTCGCGGGGTACATGAATGGAAATGGTGGAACTCTGCTGATCGGCGTGAGCGATGATGGAACCATCGTCGGCCTGGATCACGATTACAAGACGCTGAAGAAGCAGGACCGCGATGGCTTCGAGCAGGCGTTGATGACTGCGATTGCCACGAAGCTAGGCGCGGACGCTTGTCAGTCGGTGCAGATTGTTTTTCATACAGCAGAGAGTAAGGAAGTTTGCCGAGTGATGGTCGCTCCCATGGACCGCCCGGTCTATGTGAAGGACGGCGACGCCCCCAAGCTGTATGTGCGGACGGGCGTGCTGACGCGCGAATTCAATGTGCAGGAAGCAGTGGACTACACGTCGACGCACTGGCCGAGGTAAACCGCACTTGGCAATTAGCAATTGGCAATGTGGTGACTCCTATGGGTTTTGAGCTAAATGCTAAGTGCTAAGTGCTAAATGCCAAGTGCTTGTTTCCTGAAACCTAAATCCTCTCCTCCGGTGTCTATGCAGGTAACGGCAACGGAGGACGAAGGTCATGTTTGAGGACAGTTTAGTTGAGTCAGGCGGCAGGCTCGCTCGCCGCAATCCGTGGACGACCGCATTTTCGTTTGCGCTGCAGATCTTCTCCGGCGGAATGTTGGTGCTGATGTCGCTGATCTACACCGAGACGCTGCCGAGCCAGAAGCTGCTGAGTGTGCTGGAGGCGCCGACTCCACCGCCGGCGGCAGTTGCGCCGGTGCAACAGGTCGTCACTCGATTGTCGGGGCAGGCGAGTGAATTCAGCGGGGGCGTTTTGATACCGCCGCGCGAGGTTCCGAATCACATCAAGATTGTCCACGATGAGACGGCATCGGAAAATCCGCTGATCAATTCTGGAATTGGTGTGCTGAACAGCACGGGAGCTGGCCCTGCAAACTCGGTGCTGACGGAGGTTCTTCGCTGCACTCCGGTTGCGATCCCGACGAAGTCAGTTAACTCAGTTAACAAGGTTCGAGTTTCATCTGGAGTCGCGCTGGGATTGCTGATTCGACAAGTCAAGCCGGAATATCCCGCGCTGGCTCGGCAGGCACGAATTCAGGGAACGGTGATGCTGCAAGCGACGATCGGCAAAGATGGCATGGTGCAGAATCTTCGCGTGCTCAGCGGTCATCCTATGCTCACCGGAGCAGCGATTGCCGCAGCCAGGCAGTGGCTCTACAAGCCGTATTACTTGAACGGAGAGCCGGTGGAAGTGGAGACACAGATTAACGTGATCTTCACGTTGACAGGCAATTAACCCCGCAGAGTCGCGCGTATCCTGTGACGTTGTGAGTTGCGCCTGTGGAGAGGATTGTGCGAAAGTGAGAGCTCGGCCGAGAGAAAAATTGTTTTGAAGGCAACGTGAATCTCTGGCGTGAGTATCGCAGTCCATAAGAAACGTGCACTCCGCCGAAAGGACGTGCGCTTCGACGAAAGAACGAGCACTCCGCCGACGACTGGCAGCGAGGAATTGACAACAGAAATGGCCAAGAAGATCAAAACGATGTCGTTTGAAGAAAGTACGCAGTGGTTTCGCGATCATGGATTTGAGGTGATGGAAGCCCCGGGCGCCAGCGGACGCGTGTTCCTGAAGAAGTATCAGTGCTCAGCGGCGATTGAGCGCGCGGAGGACGGCGGGGTGAAGATTTTTGCGTACCCGGGCTACCTCATCAATGGGGAAATTTCCAAGCTGGTGGACCAGGGCTACCAGAAAGTTTTGAAGACCACCAAAGGTATCTATCCTGCGAGCGCCGATCACCTGAAGGCGTTGCACGAGTTCTCTGAAGAGTTGAAGGAAGGCATCGGCGGCGTCAGTCTGTATAACGAAAGCCTGGGCACGGTGAGCGAAGCCTACCATTATGATCGCGTGCTCGACCGCGATATGCCGCAAGCCGAGCGTCCCAAGCGCCCGTGGCAAAAAGTAGCAGCGGTTGCCAAACGGCCCGCCTGATCGCGAGTGCCGCCTTCTTTTAATATCTATGGAAGTCATCTCACAAATGCTTGTGTCAGGGCACGGCTTCAGCCGTGCCGTATCCGAATCATGAATGACGTGGGCTTTAGCCCCCCGGAAGTACTGATTTTGCAGGGGCTGAAGCCCGCCGGTTGGATGCATCCGTATCGGCACGACTAAAGGTCGTGCCCGGACACAACCCTGAACGATTTATGAAATGACTTCTAGTTATCCCTCGCGATGTGTTCCTCTATGTTTTGGTTGTAAATCGCCTGCTACAAATAGTTCCCTGCCCGCTGGTAACCCTTGCTTAGGAATCCGATATCCAAGTAAGCAGGACGCACAATCGTGTCCGCAGTCTTTCCCGGGATGGAGGGTCCTAACCATGAAGAGACTAACAATTCTGTTTACCGCGGTGTTGTTTTGCTTGAGTACGGCACTGTGGGCGCAGGATAGCACTGCTACCAGTACCACCACGACAAGTCAACAGACGCAGAGCGATCAGCACAAGGACGCCGCGGCGCAAGACGCCAACATGGCCGATCAGGAGAAGGCTGACGCAAAGAATGCGAACACTAAGGGCGGCGAGGAGCGGGACAAAGTTCTGGCTCGCCTCGACGATTCTTCGAAGATCCTGAATGAGCTGCTGGCCGCTCCGGACAATGGCATTCCTGAGGACGTATATAAGAGCGCCAAGTGCGTCGCGGTCGTGCCTTCCATGGTGAAAGGCGGATTCGTGTTCGGCGCCGAGCACGGGCGCGGCGTCGCAACCTGTCGTCTGCCGAACGGCGACTGGAGTGCCCCAGCGATGTTTGTAATCACCGGTGGGAGTTGGGGATTGCAGATCGGCGCGCAGGAGGTTGACTTGGTGATGCTGGTGATGAACCAACAGGGCATGAACGACCTGCTCAGTTCGAAGTTCAAGCTGGGTGCGAACGGTAGCGTGGCTGCGGGACCTGTTGGCCGCGACGCCGCCGCCTCGACCGATTGGAAGATGAAGGCCGAGGTGTTGGCCTACTCGCGCACGCGCGGATTGTTTGCCGGACTGACGCTGAACGGCGCCGTGATCAAGCAGGACGACGATTCGACTCAGGCGCTCTATAACCGGAGTGTGGGATTCCGTCCTACCTTGACTGGACAGGTGAAGCCGCCGGCAGCGGCGGAGAATTTCCTGGCTACGGTGCGGCAGGGCAAAGCGGAGTCGAACGCCGCGGCCCATTAACGTTTTCTTTTAGCGATGTTCCGGTAGTGCGATCTGCAGAGCTGCACTATCACAGCGTCGAGGGCTTACTGCCCTCGACTTTCTTTTTGGGGGCGCACGTACGGCATCGTTTTTGTTTTTGCGGGCTCTCCGCTACACTGACGCGACCCAGGTTATCGACCAAAAGAAGGACGCGAAGCTGGGGCACATGGTCGCAGGAGGGATACTTGCGCGCAGGGTTCGTAGTGATTGTTCTGTTGATTGCGAGTGCGGTGGCGCCGGCACAGAAACAAAATTCGTCCAGCATTGACGCGGCGGTTCGTGCGGTTTTGCAGGATCAGGTAGACGCGTGGAACCGTCACGACCTGGAACAATTCATGGCCGGCTACTGGAATTCTCCAGAGCTGACTTTCTTTTCCGGCGCGACGGAGACAAAAGGGTGGCAGCCGACGCTGGATCGGTATCGGCAGAGGTATCAATCCAATGGAAATGCGATGGGAACGCTGTCGTTCAGCGATTTGAAGGTAGAAGCGCTCGGGGTTGATTCGGCGTTCGTGCGCGGCAGGTTTCATCTGGTGATGCCGGACGGCAAGCAGCCTGCGGGAGTATTCACGCTGGTCTTCCGCAAGTTTCCGCAAGGATGGCGGATCATTCACGATCACACGTGTGCGGAATAGTTGCACGCGGCCGTGGCCAAAGAGGCTGCTGAAAAAATCGAGAAGCAGATCCCTCGTCGGCCTGAAGGCATCCTCGTGATGACAAAAACAACAAGACCTGCAACGGCGCAGCTGAAGCTGCGCCCCTTCAAAAACACTCCACGACCGAAGTCCGGCGCTTCTACCCGTCTGCATCGAAATGGGTATTTACGGCATCCTTTGGGGGTGTAGAATCCACTTGTCTCCCATGCGGCCCCCCGTGTGACGAGGCGAGATCAGGCGGTATCCGCGATTGCGGAACTGCACTGGAGGACATCGTGAGTATTACCACCGGCGACTTCCGCGCCAAAATCACCGCATCCACTCTTCTCGAAAAGAAACAGCGTCAGGAGATCATCACCTGCCTGACCGCGTACGACTACGCCGGCGCGCGCCTGGTCGACGAAGCCGGGATCGACATGGTCCTGGTGGGCGACTCGCTGGCGCAGGTAATGCTGGGCTACGAAAACACTCTGCCGGTGACGATGCAGGAGATGCTGCATCACACGCGTGCGGTGCGTCGCGGGGTGAAGCGCGGGTTTCTGATTGCCGACATGCCGTTCGCTTCCTATCACGTCAGCCAGCGGGAATCGCTGCGCAACGCGGCGCGCTTCATTAAGGATGCGGGCGCCGAGGCGGTCAAGATCGAAGGCGGCGAAAAGCGCGCGCGGCTGGTGCAGCGGCTGGTCGACGCCGAGATCCCGGTCGTCGGTCACATTGGACTTACGCCGCAATCGGTGCACGCCATGGGCGGCTACAAAGTGCAGGGCAAGACGCTGGCAGCCGTAGAACAACTGATGCACGATGCCCTTGCGCTGGAACGCGCGGGCGCGTGTTGCGTGGTGCTGGAAGGGATTCCGCGCGAAGTGGCGGCGATGATCACGCATGAGCTGGAGATTCCGACGATCGGCATCGGTGCGGGTCCGGAGTGCGATGGACAGGTGCTGGTCTATCACGATCTGCTGGGGCTGACGTTCGCGCCGCCGGCGAAGTTCGTGCGGCAGTACGCCGATGTGGGTGCGGTGATCAGCAACGCGCTGACGGCTTTCAAGAATGATGTGAAGTCGGGCTCGTATCCGTCCGATGCCGAGTCGTATCACCTGCCGAAGGAGACGCTCAGCGCGCTGCAGACCATTGCCGACCGCAAGCATGCTGTGCAAGTCTAGAAAGATGCGGTTGCGGCTTTGCGGTTTGATGTTGGTTAGCTTGGCTTCCTGCCTGAGCCAGACTGCCGGGACAAACCGGGACTACGGCGCGGCCGAGCGCTGCGCCGACCCACACTGCTGTCCCCGCGAAGCGATACTGCCATCCTAACGACGGCTTCTGTTTCCGATATCCGGGCACGTGGCTGATGCTGGGCGAAGTGTTTGCGGGAAATGGAGTGGTCGTCGCGCCTCAGCAGAAGGAAGATCGCGCGTTGTGGGACGCGATCACGGTCGCGCTGGTCGTGCCTCCGCCGGAAGGCGATGAGGAGGGTCCGGGATTGAACGGCATGATCGAGCAGTCGTCGAATGCCATACGCGAGGCGGGACAGAATTTTGTGACGTTGCAGCGGCAGGAGCGAATTGTCGATCACAAGCCGGCGCAGTTGTTAAAGGTGCAATACAAGGAAAAAACCAGCGGCCGCGATTGGATTGAAGAACTGGTGTTCATCGAGGGGCCGGACCATGAGATTTATTCGGTTGCATTGAAGTGCGCGCCGCAGAACGTGACGAAGCTGGAGCCGGCGTTTGCGGAAGTGCTGCGGAGTTGGACATTGCCGGAGGCGGAGCCGGGCGAAGTCTCGGGTGAGGGTGAGGGATCGGCCAAGTCGCCGGCGAAGACACCAGCGCCCGCACATGATCGGTAGAGCAGGCCTTCAGGCCTGCGTGCGGCGACAAAAAGAAATTCAGGCGCTGAGGTCAAAGGCCCGCAGCGCCTGAATCTTTGATTAATGTGGTCCGCAGACACGACCCTAAAGGGTCGCTCGACCGTGAAAGAGCTCAGAGAGGTTGATCTCGGCCGTGAAGGGCTCGTACTACCTGTGAAACGAATTCCCACCATTGCGGAGATGAAAGCCGTTTGCCGCCAAGTTACGCGAAGCGGCAAGACGCTGGGCCTGGTGCCGACGATGGGCGCGCTGCACGAGGGACATCTGTCGCTGGTGCGGGCGGCTAAGTCTCGGTGCAATATTGTCGCCGCATCGATCTTCGTTAATCCGCTGCAATTCGGGCCGAGTGAGGATCTGGCGAAGTATCCGCGGACGTTGGAGCGGGACTGCGCTCTGCTGGAGGAGCTGGGCGTCGATCTGGTGTTCCTGCCAACGGCGGAGGAGATGTATGGACGACGAGTCCCACCCTGTCGACAAACCCGGTCGACAAGGGTGGGGCACCCGCGCACGGAGTGGAAAACGCGGACCTTGGGCCGTTCGAGCAGACTTCAGAGCCTCCCACTCATTCGCAACCGCGGCGAATGAGTGGGGCACCCGAATCGTCCCCATCCAAGACGTACGTCTTAGTTGAAGGATTGAGCGACAGGCTGGATGGGGCGTCGCGGCCGGGACACTTTCGCGGCGTCTAGTACGGTGGTTGCGAAGCTGTTCGAGATCGTTCGTCCGGACTGCGCGTTCTTCGGACAGAAGGACGCGGCGCAGGTTGCCGTGTTGCGCAAGATGGTCAGGGACCTCGACATGGATGTGGAGGTGGTCGTCTGCCCGATTGTGCGCGAAAAAGATGGGCTGGCGATGAGCTCACGCAACGTCTATCTTTCGCCGGAGCAGCGGCAGCAGGCGCTGGTGCTGCATCGCGCGCTGATGCGGGTGCAGACGATGGCCGATCGGGGCGAGCGCGACGCGGCAACGCTGGTCGAGATTGGAAAACAGGTAATCGCGGAAGAGCCGGCGGCGCGGCTGGACTATTTCGCGATCGTGGATGCGGAGACGCTCGATGCCGATTGCGTGACGTCACCGCGACGGGGCGCTGGTAGCGGTTGCTGCGTACTTTGGGACGACAAGGCTGATCGACAACATTCTGCTGACGTGAAAATGCAGTTGTCGGTTGTCTGTTGTCGGCAGGACAAATACACCCATCCAAGCAAACGAAGGTCGGGTGAGGCACCCGGCTCTAGGGTGTGTATGAAAATACGGTACGCCCGTCGCGGTTCAGATATTCGAAGCGTTCCTTCCTGTCGCCCTCCCTTTCCCTCAGCAGCCTTACATGTGCGAGGCCTTTGAAGAAGCTGCTTGCAGCGGCAAACTTCCTCTCAAATACAGGATCGCCATGATGACTGATGTACCACACCGGGCCGTGATAACCGTCCACGCCTACAACGGCATAGCCCTCAGAAAAACTTTCAGCCCATTGGAACCGAGGCGGGATGACATAGATTCCGTCTTTGCCGATGAACCCATAAAGCCCATCTTCGCTGACAAGACCAACGCCGTCAGAGAAGGGCTGGGCTTTGTCGAAGCGAGCGGCTATGACGAGCGCTCCCGTCTGGTCGATGTAGCCCCATTTTCGACCAACCAGAACCGGTGCAAGACCTTCGTTGAAGTAATTGGCATCGTCGTACCGTTTCCCAGAAATCACCCGCCCGCTCTTATCTATGAATGTAACCTTGCAATTCGGGAGTTTGGCGCCTTCCGATTGCTGCTGCTTGTTCGATAAACCTGGCGTGCGAACGTCTGGGCACGGGTATATTTCCGACGCATACGCACAAGGTCCTTCGACGACAACACGTGCGAATCCTTCGTGAAACGAGGCGGCATCAAGCAGTGTAGGAGGAATTACAAACTTGCCCGAGTGATCGATGAAGCCAAAACGCGCATTCACCTCGACTAAGGCTAACCCGTCCGAGAAGGGCCAAACATAATCGTCGGGCCCAGAAGCAAAACGTGGGGATATGGCGAAATCGCCATTCGTATCGATGTATCCCCATCGCCCACCCTCCTCTTTCATTGCTGCTGCGAGTCCTTCGGTAAACTCCCAGGCCCGGAAAAGGTTTCCGAAAGTAATGCGCTTTCCCGCAGTGTTGACGTAGACGGCCCCTGCCGTGTCGATTTGCAAGAGTCCATCATGGAATTCGTCGCCCGTGTTGTGGCGGTACGACCGGATCGTAGGCGGGATTACTACTTTGCCGTTTTGGTCAATGTAGCCAACTTGATCGCCCTTGCGGAAGCGATACAGTGCATCGGCATGTGGGCCGCGTGGAATCCAGATGGGATAGTCCGATTCGCATGCGGGCGCGGACGCAACTAAGAGCGCCAACAGACAAATGACCTTAAGTGCCCTCTGACTCATCAGCAATATTTCCAATGGCAATTGAGTCCGTTAGCGTAGGCTCTTAGCCGAGAGCCACGGCAATTCTACGACGTAATTTAATGCAAATCTTCTTCCTATGCTTCATGTGCCTTCCTCCATCCCGAAATCCAACTCGCGCCTAGCAACAGCACCACGGGATAGCACTCCAGCGTGTAGCGTGGTTCGGGATTGGCGAGGGTGCCGAGGAACGCCGAGCGAAGCGCGACGAACAGCAACATCATTCCGAGATAACGCGGACGCGGACCGCGGATGAGGCCCATCACGGCTGCAAGAATGAAGAGCAGATTCAGCAAGCCCCAAAGCGTTGCGATGACGCAGTCTTTGGTGTCGTCGGAATATTCCCACCAGCGCGAGTTCAGCGGCAGCATCTCGGTACGCGGACGAAACCACATGTCGGCGATGCGCAACGTCGGCAGCCAGACGTAGTAGCGAAGCGGGCTGTGGCGAATGCGCTGGTTCGCTAACTCCATCAAGCGCGCGTTGAGTTCGGGGTTGATCACCAGGACGTTAGCGTAATCGTTGAAGATGGCCTGCGTCTGCTCGCGTTCTGCGGCGCTGTCGAAAGCGCGCGACGGCAGCAGGCTGAGGTCGACCTTGTCGCCGGGAACCTGCCAGTAGACTTCCTCGGTGGAGACGTAGTCGGCGGCCCAGGTTTTCGCCCACTTGTCGAAGCCGTCGGGGACGAACTCGTCGGGATCGCTGGCCGATTGCGGGACCAGCGGCTGGAAGCGATGGAAGGCGTGCCAGTTGCGGATGGTCCAGGGAACCAGCGGCGCGATGGAGATGGCCAGCACGAGCGCTCCGGCGCAGAAGAGGCGCGCGCGTTGGGGTGGCCGGCGCCACATTCGCCAGAGCAAATAGAGTCCGATGGCGATGAGCAGGATGCCGCCATCGGGACGCAGGAGGATGCTGCTGGAGACCGCGAGGCCGCAGCAGGTCCAGGCGAGCCAGCTATGGCGACGTCCGGATCCCAGGTTAGCGTCCAAACGAAGGACGCGAACCTGGGGCACCGAGTTTTCGTGGTTAGCGTCCAAAGGAGGGACGCGAACCTCGGACACGCAGCCATCGTCGATTGCGCGAAGTCCGGCAGCAGCTGCGTCGAGCGCTATCGCGACGAAAAAGATGCTCAGCGTTTCTGCCAGCGGGGCGACGGTGTAGTTCGCGGTGAATGGACACAGCGCCGCGAGCGAGAACGCGATCAGCGCTGCGCGCTCGGAAACGGTTCGTCGCGCGAGATCGGCGATGAAGAAGCAGCTCGCGACATCGATGACGATCTGCACCAGCAGCACAGCGTGATAGTGCTCGCGGCCGAAGAGCACAAAACATGCGGCCAGGAACGCCGGATAGCCGGGCAGGCGAATCAAGGTGGGATGCACGCCGTCGGAGTGAGTCAGGCCGAAGATGCCGGAGTCGAGCCAGTTTTTGGCAATGTCGCCGTAGATGAGCGAGTCGCCGGTGACGTGCGGGAACTTGAAGTAGAAGATCAGGCGCAGCGCGAACGCGGCGAGCGTGACCAGCAGGAAGAAGCGGCGATGCGACCCGACCATTCGCCAGAACGGAAGCGGAGCACTCACCGAGTTGCCGTCCGGGCCGGGCACTTCGCGAATATAGCACTCGGTTGGCGCGCCGGGTCCCCGCTTGGTCGTTCAGCGCGGCAGGGAGCTCCGAAAGGGGAATCTCGCCTTTGTTCCCAAAATGCACCTGAATCGGCAACAGCTCCGAGGCGACATTCCGTCATCTCCATGACGAATCATTACCCCAATAGCTGCAACAATTTGCACCTGATATTCGTTAACCGGAGATGAATTCGTCGCCCACTTAGGGCACAAAACGTGGCGAAAATACCACATTCCAACCTCGCCAGCGTCTTGTAATCTGTCAGTTACGCGACTTCGTCTCCCATAGTTGCTCTACGAACGCACAATTCGCAAGCCCGTCGGATGCAGTGGCCTCGGCCTGCACAGCGGAGCTCCCGTTAACCTTCGCATCCTCCCGGCTCTAGCTGGCTCCGGCATCGTCTTCCGCCGCACCGACCTCGACGGCTTCGAGGTCGAGGCCGTCAGCCGCAACGTTGCCAAGGTCAGCTACGCCACCAGCTTGATGAAGAAGGGCGTGCTCATCTCCACCACCGAGCACCTGCTCTCCGCCTTCATTGGCATGGGTGTGGACAACGCCATCGTCGAGCTCGACAACCTCGAAGTCCCCATCCTCGACGGCAGCGCGCTGCCCTTCATCGAGATGCTCTCCGCCGCCGGCCTCCGCCAGCAGCGCCGCAAGCGCACCTACCTGAAGATCCTTCGTCCCTACGAGCTGCACGAGGGCGACAAGTTCATCGGCGTTTATCCCGGCGAGCGCTACTCGGTCAGCTACGCTATCGACTTCCCGCATCCGCTGATCGGCAGCGAGCGCTTCCAGGTCGAGCTCTCCAACGGCAGCTACGTCGAGAAGATCGCCGCCGCGCGCACCTTCGGCTTCCTCGAGCAGCAGCGCGCCATGCTGAATATGGGCCTGATTCGCGGCGCCTCGCGCGACAACTGCGTGGTCCTCACCCGCGATGGCATCGACAACCCGCCGCTGCGCTTTCGCTGACGAGTTCGTCCGCCACAAAGTGCTCGACCTCATCGGCGACCTGGCGCTCTTCGGCAAGCAGGTGCTGGGCTACGTCAAGGCCGACCGCGCCGGACACGCGCTGCACACCGCTATCGTCTCCCGCATTCTGCGCGACCCCAGCTACGCCGAGGAAATCACCCTCAGCGAGTCCGCCATCGCCGACTGGCCCGCCGAGCACTACGCCGTCGCCGACTGAACAGGCAAATTGAGTCTTCGAAAATGAGTTCAGGTAGAGCTGGCCTTGCAGAGCTGGCCTTGTACCTGTGGTAATTCTGCAACGGCGGAAGCGCCGGCGCCCAAATTCCTGGCAGATTGGGCTTTCTCAGAACTCAACTCGCGCCTGCAAGGCAACCATTCTCGGACTGCTGTCTCCGCCCAATCCCACGCCCAAGAGCCCGGTGGGCGGCGAGGTGGTGTAGGTGAGCGCGCCGAAGCCGGTCTGCGTGGAAGGTCTGCCGGGAATACCGGCATAGACGTTGCTGGGGAGTGCGAAGTTAGGATGATTGAAGATGTTGAAGCACTGCACATCGAAACGTAGTTTTAGGCGCTCGCTCAGCGAAAACCACTTTGTAAGATAGAAGTCACTCCAGAAAAAATCGGGGCCGCGCAGCGCGTTGCGGCCCAGGGTTCCGAACTGGCAGTTCTGCGGAGTGTCGCCACCGGAGCAGGCGCCGGTGCTGGGATCGACCGCCGAGACAAAAGCATTCGGGTTCAGCCATTGAATTGTCCCCGGTTGCGTGACTCCAGCAATCGGCCCGCTGGCGTAGAGCGGCACACCGGGCACGATACTGGCAAACTGCGGCCCGCTACCTTGCAGGATGCCGTTGCCATTCGCCGAGTACGGCGTGCTCAGCACCGAGAACGGCAGCCCGCTGTGCCAGAAGAGGGTGCCGGAAATCTGCCAGCCATTCACCGCATATCCCAGCGCGTGGCTGTTGACCTTGAACGGTAGTTGATAGACGTACTGGGCGGTGAGATTGTGGCGAACGTCATAATCGCACGAAGCGTAATTTCGGGCCAGTTCTCCTGGGAGAGGCGACAGGATGCCCGCGGAAGAAAACTGGAGAAATCCTCCATTGGAGACGTAATCCAGGCAGTGGCTCCAGGTGTAATTGACCTGGCCCTGGAATCCATGCAGCGGGCGAGTCATGGCCGTCAACTGCAAGCCGTTGTAGTTGCTGCCGGCGCCGGTGGATAACTGCGTGACCGCGGCGAAGCGGGCATCGGTTGGTTGCAGGTAAGGAAACGGCGCGAAGCATCCCGGGCACACGGTCTGATAGCCGTTCACTTCCGTGAGATAAGGCTGATCGACCGCGCGGGTGCCCACATACTGCGCCTTCACGCTGCCGTTGCTGCCGATCTGGTGCTCCAGGCCAAGACTCCACTGCATGAAATACGGAGCGTGCAGCTGGCCGTTGGGCACAGCCGTGATGGTTAGCGGTGGCAGGCAAGCCGACGGATTCGACAGGGGAGAGGCGCAGGACAACTCTCCCTGCGCAAATCCGGAAGTGAAATTCTGGTTGGCCAGTGCAAGCGCGTCAATGGCGCTGTTCGGGACACCAGGTGCAATCGCCGTTCCACCCACCGTTCCCAGCAGACCACCCTGGAAGGTTCGGACATAAGGGGGATTAGTTCCGATCAGATCAGCGACGCTTCCCGGCATCAGGTCGCTGAAGATGCCGAATCCGGCGCGCAGTACGGAATTCGTCTGGAACTGCCACGCGATCGCCGTCCTGGGTTGAAGAATCGCCAGTGGCGTAGAGCTGAACAGATGACCAAGGCCGGTCTGGATCGCCGCATTCAGCGGTTGGTTGAGATCATGCGAAACGGAGTCGAAGGCCCCGCTCAGCCGCGCAATCTGATCGTGCGGGTTCAGCGGATTGGAGTTATAGGTATCGCGCAGGCCGAAGGTCCAGGTGAACTTCGGCGTCACCCTCCAGGTATCTTGCGCGTACAGATCGATGTTGAGGAAATTGAATGGCTCATTAGGCGATTGCGGAAAGCTCTGCGTCGCAGTGGAGGCAACCCCGTAAATGAATTGCGGCAAATCGGTGTACGTCGCCGTGGGCACGGTGCCTTCGCCGAAGTCGTAGTCATTCAGGCGAAAGATTCGCGTGTTGGTGCCGAAGCGAAACTCGTGGGCGCCGTGGCTCCATGCCAGATTGTCGTTGATGAAGAAGCGTGTTGCCTTTCGTCCCTGCGGCCAGGTGTTGTCCAGCCCGCCGATGGTGGTAAACGGGGCGTTGGCTCCGACGCCCTGCAGCACGATAGGAAATGCCGCGAGTGTTGCCGGGAAATTGCTGGGCGCGAAGATGCTGGAGTACCAGGAGAAGGCAGGATTGAAATAGTTCACTAGATTCTGCGAGAAGATGTGCGTATATCCCGCTGCGAAGGAGTACAACGGCTGCGGCGAAAGGGAATTGAAGATGGGATTGATGGGATCGGTGTATGCGGCTTGCAGACCGGTATCGGCCTGAAAGCGAAACCATGTGGTGTTGTTCTGGTTGATGTTGTAATCGATGCGGGCGGTCTGCACCTGCTCATGATCGTCGCTGGAGTGCGAAACGCCCATGCGATTAGCACAGCCGTTGCCGTTGGGCGGGGTGCCTGAGGCCGCATTCCCTCCGACATCGAAGGGACATCCCTGAACCGCCAACGGCGTGCCGCTGGTGCTGCCGTACAGCGAGAACATCTTCTGATAGAACGGGACCATTTGCGGCTCCGGAGAATAATGCACCCCGGTGATGGAGTCGGTGCCACCGAGCGGAAGTTGCTGCAGGACGTATTGCTGAAAGGCGGAGGTCGGCACCGTACTCGTGGAGTAAATCGGTAGCGCGATCCGCACCCATTCGCTGTCGAAGAAGAAGAACAGCTTGTTATGGATGATTGGTCCACCCAGGCTGCCGCCGAAGTGGTTGACGTTGGAAAATGGCTTGTGATTGCCCGGCGTAGCGTTGGTAAAGTAATCGGCGGCGTTCATCACCGACCCGTTCCACAGCTCGTACAGGTTACCGTGGAACTGGTTGGTTCCTGACTTGGTAACGTAATTGACCTGCGAAGCGCCATAGCGGCCCTGATCCACGGAATACGAAAGCGTATTGACCGTCACCTCCGAGATGGAGTTCAGGCCGAGCACGAGGTTGGTCGACAGTCCGCTGTTGAGGTTGGTGAGCGGATCGTTGGTCTCCAGTCCGTCCACGATGTAGCCGTTCGCCAAGGCCGGCAGGCCGTTGAACTCCACATTGCCGTAACCGTTGGTGCCGCCGACAAAGTCGTTGCCGCTACCGGCGGTGTTGATCAGTGCTCCTGCCGCAAACTGCAAGGGGTAGGTCAGGTCACCTCCCGGGTTGGGCAGATTTTCCAGTGCCGGCGCGTTCAAGGTTGTGGTGGTGTTGGCCTCCGTCGGGTTAAGGATCGGAGCCTGCGAACTCACGTTGACCGTTTCCTTCGATTGCGCCACGCGGAGCGTGAGATTGACTGTTTGTTTCTGGCCGAGACCGGCAACGACGTCTGCGGCCTGTTGCGGCTCAAAACCAACGGCTTCCGCCCGCACCGTGTACGTTCCGGGCAGCAATTGCGGGAAGTTGAATCGTCCCCCCTCATCGGTGCGTACGCTGCGCTTCAATCCCGTATCGCGATTGACGATGGTAACCGTCGCGTCCGGCAGCGCGGCACTGCTGGGGTCCGTGACCTGCCCGAGGATGGCACTCGTCGTCTCGCCTTGCGCCCACAGCTTCGGCTGCACTGACAGGACAGCGGCACCGGCCAAAGCCGCGAAACACAACAACGCCGTAAGCCGATTGCGCAATCTCATGGTTTTTCTCGGACGCCCAGATGGCACAAGCGGACGGCGGTGCCTCCCACGCCAATCATGATACACCATGAAATGTTAACTATAGTAAATAGGCGGTATTAAATTATGGTTTAGATCCGTGGAATCGTTCTTGCTCTAGACCGCTTGCCGGCCAAACTCACGAGTCGGTCTTTGCTCTCGGGGAATCCGCTCCGCCACTACCCAACCCCACATTCGCCGCTAAGATGTTTTCGTGGAGAAGACAGTCTATCTGTCGCTGGGCTCCAACCTTGGCGATCGCGAGGGCAATCTCCGCGCCGCTATCGAGCAGCTCCGGCAACTCGGCGAGGTGGTCCAGGTCTCATCGTTCTATGAAACCGAGCCGGTCGAGTTCACCGCGCAGCCGTGGTTCCTCAACTGCGCCGTCGCGCTGCGCACCGAGCTTATGCCCAAACTCTTTCTGGCGAAGATGCTGGCCATCGAGCAGCATATGGGCCGGCGCCGCACGCAGCCCAAAGGCCCTCGCACCATCGACATCGATATTCTGCTGTTCGGAAATTCGGTGATCACCACGCCGCAACTCGAAGTGCCGCATCCTGCCATGCATCAGCGGCGCTTCGTGCTCGAGCCGCTCGCCGAGATCGCTCCCGACGTGCGCCATCCCATCTTCAAGCGCACCGTACGCGAGCTGCTGAACGCCCTCCCGCACAACGGCGGACAGGTGAAGAAGCTGGCATAGAGCGCGACGCGAGGAGGCTGTCGAGGGCTAAAGCCGACTCTCTCCGCAATAGGACTGCTGGCCGCAGGCCTGAAGGCCCGCTCTACCGATCTGACCATAACGTGTATCAGCGATTCGCCTGTGATTGCAGCTGATAGAAGACTGTGCGCAGATACCGCTCCGGCACAAACTCAGGGCAGAGTCCGGTCAGCGATTCGGTGCTGCCGATCATCAGGCAGCCATCGCGCGCCAGGCAGCGGCCGAAGTTGTGGAACATTCGTGCCCGGTCCGGCTCGGCAAAGTAGATGGCGACATTGCGGCAGAGGATGAGGTCGAAGGGCACGGGAAAGGCGAAAGCCTCCAGCAGATTCATCTTGCGAAACGACGCCAGCGCGCGGATCTCGTCGCGAATCTTCCACTCTGTGCCTTCGCGCGTGAAGTGCTTATCCGCAGCCTGAGCCGGCAGCCCACGTCCCACCTCAAGATCGGTAAAGTGCCCGCGGCTGGCGGCCGCAATCGCGCGATTGGAGATGTCCGTGCCCAGAATGCGAATATCGTGACCATTGAAGTTGCCCAGCAGCTCCTTCAGGATGATCCCGATGGTGTAGACCTCCTGCCCGGTCGAGCACGCGGCGCTCCAGATGCGAATCGATATGGGACGCGCTCCCTTGCTGCGGCGGTCGATCAGCTCCGGCAGAAGTTTGTGGCGCAACAGTTCAAACGGCGCGTTGTCGCGGAAGAAGGAAGTTTCGTTGGTGGTAATGGCGTCGACAATTTTGCCTCGTAATGTCTGCGAGACATCGGCTTTCAGTTTGTAGAAGAGATCGGAGAAGCCGCTGGCGCCGGCCTCGCGCACCAGCCCGCCTAATCGTGTCTCCAGCAGGTAGGCTTTGGACTGATCCAGAACGATGCCGCAGCTCTCCTGGACATAGCGCGACCACATCACAACTTCCTCCGCGGTGATCGCGACATTCATGCTGACCTTCCGCGAACCAGGTTTGCGATGCGCTCTGCCATGGCGCTCAAGGGCAGCACCATGTCGACTACGCCGGCTTCAATCGCCGCCTTCGGCATGCCGTAGACCACACAGCTGGCTTCATCCTGAGCCAGCACCGTCGAGCCGCCCTGCTTCAGCAGACGCAGTCCCGCCGCCCCGTCTTCGCCCATGCCGGTCAGGATGACCCCCAGCGCCTTGGCGGGAAAATGATTAGCCACCGAGCGAAACAGATAATCGACCGAAGGCCGGCAACAGTTCTCCGGCGGATCGTCGGAAAGTTGCAGCAGGCGCGTTCCGTTCGCCGATGGAATCAGGCGCATATGTCTTCCACCGGGTGCGATGTAGGCGGTGTTGGGCAGAATTTCCTCGTTATGTTTTCCTTCGCGTACGGGAACGGCGCTGTGCGCCGACAGGTTCGCCGCCAGCAGTTGCGTAAAAATCGGCGGCATGTGCTGCACGATCAGAATTGGTATTCCCATGTCTCCGGGCAAAGTGGCAAAGATCTCAGCCAGGGCATTCGGTCCGCCGGTAGAAACCCCAATCACCACCAGCTCCGGTTTGCGGCGAGTCGACGCCTGCAGCGTAGCGGGCTTCACCATCTCCGTCGCCGCCCTTGGCGCTATTGCCCCGGCTTCAACCCGCTTCGCCGGCGCTACCCCGGCCCGCAGAATGTTCTGCACCTCCAGGCGATGCGCGACGGCGCGCATGCGCGGCGCCAGCTCCTCGCGGATGCAGCGAAAATTTGCTTCCAGACTCGATTCCGCCGGCTTGGTGATGAAATCGAAGGCGCCGTTTTGCAGCGCCTGTAGCGTCAGCTTGCCGCCGCTCAGGGTGAGGCCGCTGATCACCAGCACCTTGACGTCGAGGCCTGCCTGGCGCAGGGCGTCCATCACCTGAATGCCGTCCAATCCCGGCATCTCGATGTCCAGGGTAACCAGGTCCGGTCGCAGATCGCGCACCTTCGGCACCACCTGCGAGCCGTTGGCTACGCTGCCCACGACCTCCACATCCGGCAGCGAGCGCAGCGCCTCGCTGAGGACGCGCCGGTAGAGTATGGAATCGTCAACTACAAGAACCTTGACCGCCATCGCCAATTCACCGGCAGCCCGGCACCGCGCCTGAGGCCCTTTCGCCTGGCTTGAGAATAGGATTGTGGTCCAGCAGCGTCACCAGACCGTCGGGACAGCGATAGACGCCGCGCAGCGCGCTCGCGTGCAGCGCGCCCAGATTCGCCGGTGCCGGCGACATGTTCTCCTTCTGCAGGAAAACCGTGTCGTCCACGCGATCCACCAGAAGCCCCACCAGCTCGCCTACCGAGTCGACAATCATGATGCGGCTCTCGCTGCTGCGCTGCGCCTCGCCCAACTCCAGCCGCATGCGCAGGTCGATCACCGTAACAATCCGCCCCCGCAGATTGCGAATGCCGATAATGAACGGCGGCGCGTGATGCACGGGCGTAACGCTGCCCATCTGCACCACCTCCTGGATCTGCGCGGCGGGGATGCCAAACATCGCATCGCCCAGGCGAAAGACCGAGACCAGTAGTGCTTCTTCGCAGATTGTTTCGCTCGACATAAGGACCGTCCGCACTTTCCTTGTTGATGAGTCGTCCGTTTGTCAGTTGCACGTGTCAGTTCGCGTCGTTGCGGCTTGCCGACAACCGGCAACTGCTTCTACACGCTGAACTGCGCTACCAGCACCTTCAACTGCTCCGACAAACGCGACAGATCGCTGGCGCTGGTTTCCACCTGCTCTCCACTTTCGCGAATTCCGGCGGTCGCGCTGTTCACTGTGGCGATGTCGCTGGCAATCGAACGCGAGACTGCTGCCGTCTGCGCTACCTGCTCGTTCACTTCACGCACCAACGACGTCGCCTGCGCAATTTCGCCGGCCACACTCTTGGTCACTGTGGCTTGCTCTTCGATCGCCGCCGCCGTACTCGCCACCGTGTTGCCAATTTCCTTGATCACGCCGGTGATCGTCTCGATGGTCTGCACCGCGCCGGTGGTCGAGTTCTGCACTCCGGCGATCTTCGCCTTGATATCCTCGGTGGCTTCTGACGTCTGTTTGGCCAGCTCCTTGATTTCGTTAGCCACCACGGCAAAACCTTTGCCCGCCGTTCCCGCACGCGCCGCTTCGATGGTCGCGTTCAAGGCCAGCAGATTGGTCTGCGCCGAGATGTCGGTAATGGTCTCGGTGACTTTGCCAATCTCCTGCGCCGCGCGTCCCAGCTCGGCCATGATGATCGAGATGGTCTGCGCCTGCGCCATCGCCTTCTCGCTAATGCCTCGCGCCTTCTCCGAGTTGGAAGCAATCTCAGCCACGGTCGAGCTCATCTCCTCGGTGGCACCGGCAACCGAGGTGAGATTGGCGCTGGCCTTCTCCATCGAAGACGAAACCACGGTAGTGGTCGCGCACGATTCTTCCGCGGCCGCAGCCACGGTGGAAGACTTCTCCGACATGGCCTTCACGCTGCTGGCGGTCTGGGTTGAGGCTGCCGTCAGTTGGGTCGCCGACGAAGCCACCGTTTGCACGCCTTGCGAGATCTCGCGCAACAGCTTGCGCAGGTGCTCCGACATCTCCTGGACGGAGTTAGCCAGGTCGCCCACTTCGTCTTTTCGCTCCAGGTAGTCGGGACGAACGTCGCGGCTGATGTCGCCATGGCTGACCCGCGCCAGGAACGCGGTTGCGGCTGCGATGGGGTGACTGATACTGCGCGTGATCAGAATTCCGGCGAGGATGCAGCACACCAGGCTGACCAGCACCAGCATTGAAACCGTCCAGTAGACTCGCGAAGCGGTGCGGTCCCGCTCGGCCGCCGCCTCCGCCACCCCCCGGTTGCGGAAATCCACGTACTGCCGGATGCCGGCTTCGGTGGCAGCCTGGTACTGCCGCCCGGCGGACAGCGTCATCTTCACCGCCTCCGCGTTCTTGCCTTGCATGGCCAGATCGATAGTCTGGTTATTCACCACGCGCCATTGCTGGATGACCGTCTGGATGTCGGCCAGTAACTGCGTGCCTTCGCTGCTGTCGTTAAAGCTTTCCAGCTGCTTCATCTTCTTGCCGTAAGAGGCGCGGGTTTCGGCCAGCTCGTTTTTCAGCTGCAACCTGGTGTCCGCATTGGTCTCGGCCGCTATGCTGATGACGATCCCCCGCACTTTGTTCACATCGCTCAAAACCGATTGCGCAAGGACAGTTTTGGAGCGTTGCGCTGCGCGACGATCAGCCGCATTGTTGGTGGCGACAATTCCCCACCACGCCACAGCTGCCAGAGTCGTCACCAGCACCGTACACAGCCCAAAGCCCAGGGCCAGCCGCTTGCCAATTCGCATATCCGTGAATTTCGCCATCTTCCCTAGACCTCAAGCGCTCGATCGCTCGCAGTGATAAAAGTGTCGCTGCACCCCTACATGCTGAACTGCGCCACCAGCACCTTCAGCTGCTCCGACAGCCGCGACAGCTCGCCCGCGCTCGACTGCACCTGCTCGCCACCGTTACGTATGTCGGCGGTGTTGCTGTTCACCGTGGCAATGTCACTGGCAATCGAACGCGACACCGTCGCGGTCTGTGCCACCTGCTCGTTCACTTCGCGCACCAGCGACGTCGCCTGGGCAATTTCGCCGGCTACATTCTTGGTCACGGTGGCTTGCTCTTCGATCGCCGCCGCCGTGCTCGCCACCGTGTTGCCGATTTCCTTAATTACGCTGGTGATGGTCTCGATGCTCTGCACCGCCCCGGTAGTCGAGTTCTGCACTCCGGCGATCTTCGCCTTGATGTCCTCGGTAGCTTCCGAAGTCTGCTTGGCCAGCTCCTTGATTTCGTTAGCGACCACGGCAAAGCCTTTGCCCGCCGTTCCCGCACGCGCCGCTTCGATGGTCGCGTTCAAGGCCAGCAGATTGGTCTGCGCCGAGATGTCGGTGATGGTTTCGGTAACTTTGCCAATCTCCTGCGCCGCACGGCCCAGCTCGGCCATGATGGCCGAAATGGTTTGCGCCTGCGCCATGGCTTTCTCGCTGATCACTCGCGCCTTCTCCGAGTTCGAAGCAATCTCCGCCACCGTCGAGCTCATCTCCTCGGTGGCGCCGGCGACGGAAGTGAGGTTGGCGCTGGCGCGCTCCATCGAAGACGAAACCGCGGTAGTCGTGGCGCACGATTCTTCCGCGGCCGCAGCCACGGTGGAAGACTTCTCCGACATGGCTTTCACGCTGGTCGCGGTCTGCGACGAAGCTGCTGACAGCTGGGTTGCTGACGAGGCTACCGTCTGAATACCATGCGACATCTCGCCTACCAGCTTGCGCAGGCTCTCGATGGTGGTGTGAAGAGCACGCGCCAGGTCGCCAATCTCGTCTTTCCGGACCGCGTTCTCCGCGTGTATGTCCTTGCTGATGTCGCCCTTACTAACCAGGTCAAGGAGAAACACCGCCTGTCCCAAAGGGATGCTGATGCTGCGGGTGATAAAGATGCCGAAGCCCACGCTAATAGCTACGGAAAGCAAGGACAGGATGCCGAGAATCCAGCGCGCCTTGGCCGCAATGGCAGCTTTCTCCTCGACGGCTGCCGACCGCTTACTTTCTTCCCACTTGGCCAGCTGATCGGCAATGCTGGAAGTCGCGACCATTCTGGTTCCCGCTTCACCATGCAACAGTTGCAGAGCCTCGTCGCGTTTTCCGGCGGCGGCCAGATCCAGGGCCCGGTTGTTGGTTTCACGTTGCGCTGCAAAGGCGGCGGTCAAGTCGCGAGCCAGTTGTTTACTGGTCTCGGACGCAGCTCTGTCCTGGATTTCCGCCAGCTGCGCCTTGACCGCTTGCCGCGCTTCCGCCAGCTGCGCCTGGTATTGGTCTGCATGGTTCTTGTCCGGGGCGGTTGTAATTTTCAGCACCAGCTCGTCGATTGTGGAAACATTGAGCATGGTCTTGTGGGTCAAAAGCAGCTTGGCCCCTTCACCAAGCGCGTAGTCCCCAACGGTATTAATCGCTTGACTCGACCACCAGCCGGTTCCGGCGATGGCAATAGCCAGCACGATTGCAATCCCAAATCCCACTGCCAGCCGTTTGCCAATTCGCATATTCGTAAGGTTCGTCATGTTCGTAGTCCTCAATAACCAGCGGTTGCTACTGTGGTTCCGTTGTTCTGCGGCGTTGCCGCCAGCAGACTGTGTACCCGCCCCATCAGGGCGTCGCGATCCAGCTTGATCTGATAGTCATCGACTCCGGCGCTCTTGCCTTGCGCCATGTCCTCGTCCGAAGCCAGCGAGCTCAGCGCAATTACCGGCAGCCCCGCCACCCGATTGTCGGCCCGGATATGACGCGTCAGGTCGAGGCCATTCATGTTCGGCATCTCGATGTCGGTCACCACCAGCTGCACTTTGTCAGAATTCTTCTGCAGCAGGCTCCAGGCGATCTCGCCGTCCGCCGCGTCCAGCACGGCGTAGCCGTCAGCTTCGAAAAACCGCCGCAGCTGCGAGCGGAAGAAATCCGAATCCTCGGCCAGCAGAATCGTGGCCTGCTCGGCGCTGGCGGCGGCTACCGCATGCTCACTCTTGGCCTTGATGCCCCAGTCGGGATAAACCGCATCCACCAGTTCCACCAGATCGGCAATCAGCGTGGTGTGTCCGCCGATCACCGCGGAGCCGGCAATCCCGGTCTGCCGATGGGTCGAGCTGTCGATCGCCGCACCGCCTTCGGCGACATCCACCGGCATCGCCCCCAGCAGTCCCACTTCGCGGCCATAGATGTTGGAGACAATCACCGCCAGATCGCGCGCCCCGGAAATGGTCTGCACCTGCGCGGTATCGGCCAGCGTCACCAGGGGCAGCGACTGCTCGCGATACCTCATGGTGCGGCGGCCGCCGGCGTTCTCCACCTGCTCCGGCTTGATGCGCTCGATGCGGCGTACCGCGCCCAGCGGAATCGCGCAGTGCTCCTCGGGAGCGTTGCGGAAGAGCAGCAGCGAATGACTGCTTTGCTCGGCATCGTTTTCCTTCTTGTCACCCTCTTCCAGTTCCTTGGCGCGCTGGATGGCTGCCGCCGAGGTGAGCTCGGCTTTCGCCGCCAGTCCAGCAGCATCGATAATCAACGCCACCGCGCCATCGCCCAGGATGGTGGCTCCGGCATATTCCCGCGATTCTTTCAGGTGATGTCCCAGCGGCTTCACCACGATCTCCTCGGTGTTGTGGAAGGCCTGCACCACCAGCGCGTACTGGAACATGCCGGTGGTGATGACGGCGATTTCCAGCGCTCCGCGAACTTTGCCGCGACGGCCCCCGGAGCGGCGCGGAATCGTCGGCCCCGGCCGCGGCACATCGCTGTTGATCACCGGCTCGCCCTCTTCGCTGTAATGCGGAGAGCGTCGATCGGCCAGCGCGGCGCGGCGATCCAGTTCGCGCTGCTCGCCAGCCTCGGCATAGGTCGGGATTACTCCCAGATACTCCTCCAGGCGCAGCAGCGGCAGAATGCGATCGCGCAGCAGGAGAACTTCGGTTTCGCCCACCACCTCGATGCGGCTCTTGGTCTCTTCCGGACGAATGCGCAGCAACTCTTCCACGTTGATCTGCGGAATAGCGAAGCGCTCGCCTTCGGCGGAGACGATCAGGGCGGGAATGATGGCCAGGGTCAGCGGCAGCTTGATGCGAAACAGCGAGCCCTGTCCGGGCATGGAGTTGATGTCGAGCTGGCCGCCCAGGCGATCCAGATTGGTCTTGACCACGTCCATGCCCACACCGCGGCCGGAAACGTCGGAAACCTTCTCCGCCGTCGACAGCCCGGGCAGCAGGATCAGCGCCATCTGGTCTTGCGCCGACATGGCTTTCAGTTGCTCGGCAGTGATCAGGCCCTTGGCCAGCGCGGCTTGGGCTACCCGTTTGCCGTCGATGCCCTTGCCGTCGTCGCTAATTTCGATGACCACCTGTCCGGCTTCATGCCGCGCCTCCACCCGCAGGATGCCAGTGCGATCCTTGCCCGCTCGCTTGCGCTCGGCCGGGCTCTCAATGCCGTGATCGATGGCGTTACGCACCATGTGGGTCAGCGGATCGGAGAGTCCTTCCACCAGGCTGCGATCGAGGGCGACTTCTTTGCCGCGAACGTCGAGCTTGACCTCCTTGCCCAGGCTGTTGGAGAGATCGCGCACTACCCGCGGCAGCTTGCTGAAGACGTTCTCGATGGGCTGCAGGCGGGTGCGCATGATCGCGTCCTGAATCTCGGAGGTGACCTGGCTGAGGCGCTGGCCGGCGGAGTTCAGCATGCGATGGTTGTTCTGCACAATCGCGGCTTGAAACTGATTACGGCTCAGCACCAGCTCGCCCGCAAGATTCATCAGCGTGTCGAGTAAGCCGACATTGACGCGCAAGGTGTCTTCCGCAACCGGCGCCGTACTGCCTGCCGGATGTGGCGTATGGGTGGGCGCTGCGCTTGCCGCCGGCGGAGGATGAACTTCCACAGCTGGAGTGCTGGGCGGTACTATCGCGACTGGCGGAGAAGCAACACAGACCGGCGGAATTGCCGGCGCTTCGGCTTTAGGCACCGGCGGCTCGATGCGCGGAGCTGCGACGCCGCAAGAGATGTTCCGGGTTTCGCCGGTCGAAGCATCGAAGAGCACTTTGATCTGCGCCGCCGGCAGCCGGGTTAATCCGCCAATCGCCGAGGGCAGCGTCAGGGTTGCCAGGATGATGGCCAGCGGCAGCTGATTGCCGATCGCGGCCTCCAGCCCGCCTACCGCCTTGAAGTCGAGCGCGACGTCGAGGATCTCGCCGCACTCCTCGAGCTGATGAAACAGCTCCAGGACGTTCATGCCCTGCCGTTCGATGTCGTGGATCAGGTCGTATTCCAGCGCATAAACACAGCAGCCGGCGCGCTTGGCGCGTTCCAGATCGACCTGCGACAGCGCCATCGGCGAGCCCTGCGGGGTAGCCACTTCCACCGGTGTGGTCACCGTGGCCTTCTCGGCGGGCGGCAGGAAAGACGCAGCCAGATCGACCAGGCCCTGCACTTCCAGCGCGGTGTCGGCATCTTCGCTGGTCAAGGGCGAGTTCACCATGTCGCGCAGCTTGTCGAAGGCGGCCAGCAGCACGTTGGTCACTTCGGCATTGGACTGAATCTTGTGCGAGCGCAGCATGTCGAGCACGGTCTCGGCCTTGTGCGCCAGCTCCTTCACCTTATTGAGTCCCAGAAATCCGCTGCAGCCTTTGATGGAATGCGCCGCGCGAAAGACTTTGTTCACCAACTCGGCGTCCGCCGCCTCGCCCGCCTGCTCGATGGCCAGCAGATCGGCTTCGATGGTGGCCAGATGCTCGCGCGACTCGGTGATGAACGCCTGCAGCAGCTCATCGTCCATAGCAAAGCTCTCGTCATTCACGGCTGGGCTCCGCGGCCACGCGACCGGTGATGTTGAGCCGCGAGACCAGACGCATACTCTGCATCAGGCGCAGAATTTCCGGAGCTGTATTGACGATCGACAGCGTGCCGTTCTTCTGCGAAAGGGTGTTGCTGGCGGCGATCAGCAGTCCGATGCCGCTGGAATCGACCATGCGCGTTTCGGCGAGATCGAAGATGACCCGTTGCGTGCCGTTCTCCACCTCGACCTTCAGCGCCTGTTGCAGTTCCGGCACCAGCACCACCGTCAGACCGCCATTGACCATGAGCCGGCAACCGTCGTCGGTATGCTCTATGCGATAGCTCGACATCCTGCTACCTACCTTCCTTGGCTGTATTGATCCACAAGGTCACTTGATTGCCCCGGCGATTGAAAGCGATACGCCGGGCATAAATACTGGCCACCATCAGGCCGCGTCCTTCGACTGCGGTATCTGCCGGCAAGCCGTGACGAACCCTCCGTCGCCAATCGAAGCCCGGGCCTTGATCGGTCACCCGCAGGCAGATCAGCTTCCTGCCGATGCGCATACCCACGTTGACCCGCGCATTAGCCACGCCGCGATTGCCGTGCAGAATCGCGTTGTTCAGGCATTCCCGCGCCAGAATTTCAACCGCGAACTCCACGTCTTCGAGATGGCGTCTTCCCAGCAAGCCACGAATCTGCTCGCACACCGGTTCAATTGCCGCCAGGCGAGAGGGAATCGTCAGACACAGCTCGCTGTCGCGGTCGTGAACTGCTTCTACGTCTTCGGTCGATGTGGTCAATTCTTCCGTCCTGTTACCATCTGCCGACTGCGCTGGCTAAACATCGATGCCCATCAGCAACACGTCGTCCTCACAACTACCCGACGAGCAGTAATCGCTCACCGTGCCGCGCACCGCCTCGTCGAGCGGAAACTTCTTCCAGAAGCCGAGCACATCCAGCAGTCCGCCGACACCGCCCTCGCGGGTATCGGTGGTATCGATCAGCCCATCGGAATACAGAAACAGCCGGTCGCCTTTGCTCAGGGACATGTCCCGGCAATCGAAAACCGCATCATGAAAGGCGCCGATCACGTCGCCTTCGCCCCAGATAATCTCCGGCTGGGTCGCATCCTGGCGAAGCAGAATGGCCGGCGGATGTGCGGCATTGACCAGTTGCACCTGTCCCGAAACCCGATTCAGCCGGGCATAAATCATGGTGAAGAAAACCCCCTGCGGGAGAATGCGCCGCAGCGCGCTGTTGACCAGGTGCAGAACCTCGCGCGGCGAGTTCACGGCGTTGCAGTATTCCGACAGCAGCGTCTTCAGGGCTGCGGTCCAGAACGACGCGCCCAGATCATGTCCGCTGGCGTCGGCGACCACATAGTCGATCACCTCGCCGGAGACGGGAATCACATCGTAGAAGTCGCCGCCTGCCTTCAACACCTGGGTGAACGACACTCGAAAATGCCCCTCGGGAATGTCTTCCGGCCGCGGCATGAAGGCCTCTTGCGCAGCCGCCAGCTTTTGAATTCTCTGCGCCTGCAACTCGGCCAGAGATTCGTAGGCGCGTTTTAAACGGATGTGGGTGCGTACCCGGGCAATCACTTCGCGAACCGCTAATGGCTTGGTGATGTAGTCGACCGCTCCGGCATCGAAGCCCGCGACTTTGATCGCCAGCTCTTCATGGCCGGAGATAAAGATCACCGGCACCTGGCCGAGGCCGGGTTCGGTTTGCAGGTTGCGGCAAATTTCGATACCGCTGGCGTCCGGAAGCGACACATCCAGCAGGATCAAGTCGGGATGATGTTCGCGAATTTGTTGTAATGCGCCTTGCCCGTCGTGGGCGATGCAGGAGCGGAATCCGATCTGTGCCAGCGCCCCTTCGATGATCTGGCTGGTCACCCGATCGTCGTCGGCCACCAGCACCAGCGGCCTGCGATCCTGCCGCGCGGCGACGGACGGCAACAGTGGAGGAGGAGGCACGGGATCGGGGTTGGCGGCGGTTCTTCCAAAAGTTGCGGCTTGCGCTACATCGGTCACTATGGGGCCCCGGAGGTCTAGCTGATCTCTGCGCGCGCCAAATCAGCGCACAGGGATTGCATCGGCAGCGGCGGGGGGTGACTTGAGAACCGAGAGCTATCGGAGAGGGTCTGCTATCTCAGCGTAGAAACTTGTACCCCAGGCCGGCGTCCTGAACGCCGGACGCGAACCTGGGGCACCGATAAATAATGCTTTGGCGAGACTACTACTGCAGTAACCCAAACACTGCGACTCCGGTTGGCGTTCCCACAAATACCTTGCCATTGGCAATTACCGGGGTGATGAATTTATTGCCGGGGCCGAACTGATCGCGTGATCCGGCCTGATTGCTGTTGTACAACTCGTGGCCCAGGTTGGTCGCGTCGTAGGCATACAACACCGCCGGATTGCTGTTGTTGATTGCCCAAACGATCGCGTTCGACGTCTGATTGGCGGAGACCGTCGGCGTCGTTCCCGGATACATGAAGCTCTCCGGCGTCTGCGAGCTCGGGCTGGTCCCTAGCTTGGCGTTGGAGAAGGTAAAGGCCTTCAACGTATCGCTCTGATCGCCGTAGTAGACCACGCCGTTGAAGTATGCGGGACTGGACCACATGCCGCCCGGCAGCGCGCCGTCGATCTCCTGATAAATGGCGCTGTCGTTGTCGGGATTGAATTTGCCCATATTGTCGCGGTTCACGATGTAGATGTTGCTGTCTTTGCCGGCGCCCACCGCGAGATGATGCACGCCGCCCTTGGTGTCCATGATGTCGGGCAGCACGATCGCTCCGCCGGAGCCGAGGTCTTCATCGTTGTCCGACTCCTGCACCGTGTTGTGCATGTTGAAGTAATCCACCACGGTCAGGGTGCCGCTGGAGTTCGATAGCTTCATGAAGGCGTTGCCGTAATCGCCGTTGATGGGGAACCCTTGCGAGTTCAGCGTCGTGTCAAAGACACCATTACCATCGAGAAAGTAAATGTTGCCGGAGGAGTCTGCAGCCAGGCCTTCGCCCGCCATCCAGATGGCTCCGGCAAAACCGTTGGGCGTAACGTCGATAACCGTGCTTTGCTGCAGAGTGCGGGAGTTGTACGCCATGATCCAGCCGGTGTAGGGGCGGGAGTCGCAATGCGAGGTGAAGGAAATATACAGCGTCGAGCCGTACTCCAAAATGGCGGCCCGCTCGGCGAACTGTGCGGGATTGAAGATGACTTCGCCGTTCTGGCTTCCATCACCCGTCCCCGGATACATGGCAGTGATCTCCGTCGGACCACCGAATAACTCCGCCCCAGTTGCCAGATCGAGCGCATGCAGCCGTTGATGGTACTTACCGGAGGAATCCTTGGTCATGGCGACGAAGTACAGGGCTCCGTTCGGACCCTGGCCTTTGTCGATCACCGGAGTGTCGGGGATCCCGATCGTCGGTGAGATCTGGCCGCAGCCATGGTCGTCGCTGGGGTTTTCGCCTGACTTCAAGACCGAGGTATGCCAGAACTGCCGGCCCGAGTTGGCGCTGAAGGCATAAGCGCTATCGTTCTCGGTAACCACGTAGACCGTGTCGTTCAGGCTGCCGTTGATGTTCTGCTTGTTCACGAAGAGCGGCTGCGCATCCACATGGCCATCGACGGTGAAGAAGTTGATCTTGCCGAAGGTATTGAAGTTGACGTTGCTGAGCGTCAGCGTGGTCTCCTGCGAGGTGTATCCCTGGCGGAAGACGTTGTAGTGATAGGTGAGAACATCGGTGGGATACGGAATCCGCAAAGGCGGCTCGTTCGGCGTTACAGCCGGTAACGCTGACGGCGTGGCGGCAGGTGATGCCGCGGGCTTCGCAGGATCGGCAGCAAAAACGGTGCTGCCGCAGCACAGCAGTCCCAGGCACAGGAACAACAGGACGGTCACTCGGGCTCGATCTCGCATGGTCCCCCCATCGGAAAAGGCAATCGTCGAAAAAGTATATTCGAAAGTGGCCCTGTGTTGTGTCAATTTCGCACGATTGGGCGGCACTACAACTGGCCCCTTCGTGCTGGATCGTCGATCCCAATCCGGCGTGAGAGGTTGTATTGTCTCGTAAGTAACATTCCAATGACCTCGTGCCGGTGGTACTCTGAGAGTTGGCGCGCTGGCTTCTTTTCGAAGTTCAAGATCGACGTGGTCATTGATTGGTAGAGGACAAATCAGGATCTTTCCCGGCTTTTCCTTCGCAACGCGTCCTCCAATCTGCTCGACTAAGGCTTTGGGTTGAGTGCGATTGTGTCGTTTCTGTCATAAACTGTTAACTACCGCCCAACACTAGAAAGATTCAGTAAGGAATGGCATCCAACGGCTTTTATAGCAGTTCCTCGCGCTTCGGCAACATGCGATCGCTGTTCAGCATGTTCTCCAGCGATCTGGCCATCGACCTGGGAACAGCGAACACTCTGGTCTATGCACGCGGCAAGGGCATCGTGGTCAATGAGCCCTCCATTGTCGCCATCAACAAGAACACCGGCGACGTTGAGGCCGTCGGCAAAGAGGCCAAGGAGATGCTTGGCCGCACGCCCGGCAATATCGTCGCCATCAAGCCGATGAAGGATGGCGTCATCGCCGACTTCAAAGTCACCGAGAAGATGTTGAACTACTTCATCCAGAAGGCGCACAACCGCAAGATGCTGGTGCATCCACGCATCGTCATTGGCGTTCCTTCGGAGATCACGCAGGTGGAAAAGCGCGCGGTTATGGACTCGGCCTATCGCGCCAAAGCCAGTGAAGTTCACCTGGTGGAGCAGGCGATGGTGGCCGCAATCGGCGCGGGTCTGCCCATCACCGAGCCCAGCGGCAACATGGTGGTCGACATCGGCGGAGGCACCACCGATATCGCGGTCATTTCGCTGAGCGGCATTGTTTATTCGCGCTCGGTGCGCATGGCGGGTAATGAGATGGACGAAGCCATCATGAATTACCTGAAGCGCAAGTACAACCTGCTGATCGGCGAGCGCACGGCGGAACAGATCAAGATTGAGATCGGCTCGGCGTATCCGCTGGAGAAGCCGCTGACCATGGAAATCAAGGGCCGCAACCTCATCGAGGGCGTGCCCAAGACGATTACGATTGACGACAGCGAGATTCGCGATTCGCTGACCGAATGCGTTTCGACCATCATGAATGCGATTCGCGTGGCCCTGGAGCGCACGCCGCCGGAGCTGTCAGCCGATATCAGCGATCGCGGCATCGTGCTGACCGGCGGAGGCGCGCTGCTGAAAAATCTCGACAAACGCATCCGCGAAGAAACCGGCTTGCCGGTCTCCATCGCCGACGACCCATTGTGCAGCGTGGTTCTGGGCACAGGAAAAATGTTGAGTGACTTCAAGCTGCTGCGCAAGATATCGATTGACTAGCATTAAGTCCGGCGGTTGATCGCCGGCCATAGTATGGATACCTTCATTGGCCGCTACAGAAACCTGATTGTGCTGGCGGCCATTCTGTTCGCCCAGATCATCGGCCTGGCGATTCAGGTTCGCCGGCCCTCCGATGTGGGCGAAACTCGCCTCATTCGCCTCTGGGCCGTCTCCGCGGTCACTCCCGTCGAAAGCGCCGTAATCCATAGCCAGGAGTGGGTGAAGAATCTCTGGACCACCTACATCTACCTGCACGGCGTTCGCCGCGAGAACCGGCAGCTGCGCGCACAACTCGGAGCAGATGAAGATTGAAGAGGCGCGGCTAAGCGAAGACGCGCGCATGGCGCGGCGCATCCAGTCCCTGCTGGCGTTTAAGGAGCAGTATGTCGACTCGACCGTCGCGGCCCAGGTGATCGGCACCAGCGGCAGCGATCAGTCGCGCGTGCTCTACATCGACAAGGGCTCCAGTGACGGCATCGCGACGGACATGGCCGTCATCACGCCGACCGGCATCGTCGGCAAGATCGTGCAGGTCTTCCCCGACTCGGCGCAGGTGCTGCCGATCAACGATCAGTTCAGCGGAGTGGGTGCGGCGCTTAAGGATTCGCGTTTGCAGGGCATTCTGAAAGGCGGCGCCAACGGCGCGACCACGTTGCAGTACATCATGAGCGACGAGAAGGTCGTGCCCGGCGAAGACGTCATCACCAGCGGCGGCGATCGCATCTTTCCCAAAGGCCTGCCCGTAGGTAAGGTCGTTTCGGCCGAGCCGGGTAAGGACCTGTTTCTCAACATTCGCGTGATTCCCGCAGCAAGGCTGGATCAGTTGGAAGAGGTTCTGGTGGTCACCAGGATCACCGAGAAGATGCCCGACGCCAAAGATCTCACGCCGTTGCGCGCGTCGGACATTCTCGCCGAACGCCTGCCAACTGTTCCGACAAAGACCGAAGTGGATGCGGCCGGCAATGCGAAGCCAGGGAGTGCAACAACAGCACCGATTGGAACCACGGGGGCAACTGGAACTGCGTCACATCCAGCGGCAACAGGTTCTTCGACCAAGCCGGGCACAGCCGGGGCTGCCGCGAATAAGCCGGCCGGCACTGCAATTCCATTGCGCGCAACACCATCGGGCGCAGCTGCCACAACCAACGGCGTTGCGAAGCCGAAGCCGGCAACTCCTGCGACGGGCACAGTAACCACGAAACCAAAGCCGCCGAGCGGCGCTGCATCCCACAACGAATCAGACACCAACGGCGCATCCGCTCCGCAGCAGCAAACCAAGCCTGCTCCAGAACCCGCTGCCAGCGCGCCTTCCGAGCAGCCTTCGACTCCTCCTACAGGAGCGCCACCCCAGCCATGAGCACCCGAGTCATGCCCTTCCGCGGAAGCCTTACATCTCGCGAACAGGTCTCGGTCTTCGAGTTCAGCTGGCCGGTGATTGTTTTCGTTCCGCTGGTCGCAGTGCTGATTCAGATCTTCATTCCGGTGAAGCTCCGCTTCATGCCGATCGTCGACCTGCCCTTCATGGTGACGATCTTCTTCGCGACCGCGCGCCGCAATCCCATCACTGGCTGCCTGACCGGCTGCTTCATCGGCCTCATCCAGGACCTATTCGCCGGCCCGAATCATTCCCTGGGGATGTATGGCATTGCTCTGACGGTCGTTGGTTACCTGGCATCGTCGCTGGGGGTGAAGATCGACGTCGAAAATCCCGGCTCGCGCTTCCTGATTACCTTCGGATTTTTCGGCGTTCACCAGGGCGTGTACTACGGTGTGGCGCACGGCCTGCTGCGCCAGGGAGTGCAATGGAACTGGAGCCACATCGCGATCTCCGCCCTCGCCAACGCGGTGATCGGGATTTTCGTCTACAAGTTTCTGGACAGATTCAAGCAGAGATAGAGGCAGCAGTCAGAAGAAAACTGCCGGAGAAACGCCGAACTTCGCACTCAGCCGGCGAATATGCTCCTTCGTCAGCTCCCGCTTTCCATGCAAGACTTCAGACACAACGCTCTCGGCGCCAAAGATGCCAGCCAGATCCTTCTGCCGAAGGTCGTGCGATTCCATAAGGTGACGTAACACTCCCAGCGGAGGCGCGTCCGGAACCGGATCGCTTTTCCGCTCGAAGTCCTCAACAAGTAGCAGAAGCAGGTGCATAAGCTTCTCTTCCGCCCGCGTCAAAGTCTTCTTGCTGCTGAGAGCTTCCAGGCGACGAATGTAGATTTGGTTTTGCCTTTCGTCGCGAATGACCTCAGGCCTGATTTCCTGAAGCAAAGCTGCGTAATTAGCAAGCGCGCTCATTTCTTCCAGTGACCTCGTGAGTATTCGGCGTGAGTCAGTATGTTCTTAACAAAAATGATTTGCCAGCGGTACTCGATCTTCACAATAAGCCGGTAGTTGTTCCCCTTGATATTGAAAACGGTGTAAGGGTCTACAAAATCGGCATGCGGATAGACCTTGCGCACATCCGTCAGGCTGCACCATGTGGCATGCGAAGCGACCTTGTACCACTCCGAAATAGGTCCAAGCAGCGAAGGATCGTTCGCGACGGCGGACCGCCAGGCGCTCTTGCTCACCACTCTCATTTTTGCTGCGGCAGTCCCTTGTCTGATTATACTTCGCAATTTGCGAAGTATAAAGCGGCTATCGCAGAACACCGTGCGCATTCAAACAGTGACTAGATTCCGCTCCTTTTCCCCCTGCTTTCCTTCCCGGAAAAGGACTACAATACACACAAGTTCTGTTCGTCACGTGTCATGAAGTCGGCTGATTTTTCGTCGAGAACGGTCTGCCCGCAAGGAGCTGTTTCGGCGCGATCCGTTTCCAACCGTGCGAGTGGTAATACCTCGGAAAGAATCAGTCCCTGATGTTAGGTCGCGAGGAAAAAGTCTCTCAGCTCCGCCTCACCGCAGTGCAATACGTCCTGCTGGGGATTTTTCTGGTGCTGGCCTTCGGTCTGTGGCGCCTGCAAGTCGCGCGCAACGATTACTACAACACTCTGGCTGAGCAGAACCGCATCAAGCAGGTTCCCATCCTGGCGCCGCGCGGCAAGATTCTCGACCGCGAAGGCCGCATCATCGTCGACAACTATCCGTCGTTCTCCGTGCTGCTGCTGCGCGATCAAAAGCGCGACCTTGACGCCGATGCTGACATGATTGCCGCCGGCCTGCACATGCCGCCGGATGAGTTGCGCGCGCGCTTGAAGCGCATGGCCGCGGTGCCCGGCTATCAACCGCTGTTCCTGAAGGACGACATCACGCCCGACGAGTTGGCCTTCATCGAATCACACCGCGCCGAACTGCCCGAGCTCGAAATGATCACCGTTCATCGGCGCTTGTATCCGAAGAACGGCTTCATGGCGCACGTTATCGGCTACGTCGGGCAGGTCAGCGAAGACATGCTGCAGCAGCCGCAATGGGAGCTGTATAACCCGGGCGACATCGTCGGCATGTCGGGCGTCGAGCAGTACTACAACGATGTTTTGATGGGCAAGAACGGCTCGCGGCAGGTGCTGGTCAACAGCCGCGGCAAGGAAGTCGGCACGCTCAGCGACGTGCCGGCTGTTCCTGGCAAGCAGCTCAAGCTGACCATCGATCTCGATCTGCAAATCGCAGCTGAAGAAGCGCTGGAGGGCAAGCCCGGCGCAATCGTCGCGATGAATCCGCAGAACGGCGAAATTCTGGCGATGGTCAGCCGGCCGGCCTTCGATCCTAACGAATTCGCGGTACACATCAGCCGCGACGAGTGGAACGCGCTGGTCACCGATCCCGGCAAGCCACTGCTCAACAAAGCCATTCAAGCGCAGCTTGCGCCCGGCTCGGTGTTCAAGATCATCATGGCGACGGCGGGCCTGCAGGAAGGCATTGCGCAGGACCTGATCGTCAACTGCGGCGGCGGCAAAACGTTCTACGGCCGCTTCTTCAAATGCTGGATCTCCTCGACCCACGGCTCGCACGGCTCGGTCGGCATCAGCAAGGCGATCTATCAATCGTGCGATTCATACTTCTACACGCTGGCGGAGAAGCTGGGCATCGGCAGGATCGCGAAGTACGCAACCATGCTGGGACTGGGACAGAAGACCGGTGTCGATCTGCCGCAGGAAGTCTCCGGCGTGATGCCGTCGGAAGAGTGGAAGATCAGGAACTTCAAGCAGAAGTGGTATGCGGGCGAGACCATCTCGGTCGGCATCGGCCAGGGCGCGGTGGCCGTGACGCCGATTCAACTGGCCCGCGCCATTGGCGGCGTCACCAGCGGCGGCGTGCTGGTGCGGCCGCACATCGCTTTCCCCGATCAGTTTCCGCCGGGATTCAAGCAGGTTTCGACTTACGAAAATAAGGTCAAGTTCGATCTCGATCAGCAGAACTGGGTGACGATCACCGATGCGATGGCGAATGTCGTCTCGCCAATAGGAACTGCAGGCAGCGCGCGGCTGCCGGGCATCGATTTCGCCGGCAAGACCGGCAGCGCGCAGACCATCTCGAATGATCTGAAGAAGAAGCTGGGCGCTGAGGGCAAGAGGGACTACAAAGACAACGGCTGGTTCGTCGGCGTGACACCACGGCGCAATCCGGAGATCGTTGTGGCCTGCCTGTTTCGAAGGCGGCGAGCACGGCGCGCTGGCGGCCCGCGTAGCGTCGAAGGTCATCGCGGCTTACGTCGCCAAGAAGCGGCGTGTCGAAACTGAAGTCGCGAAGGCGAACGCCGCCGGCAACAAGCAGGCTGAAGTTGCAGCCGTGTGGCACGACGGCGATGCTAAGAATCCGGACAAGCTGCAAGCCGGACGTTTCGCGGTTCCAACCGATACAGCGCGCCAAACCAGTGAGCGCCGCGCCCGGCGTCGAAGCCAACGAGAAGCCGATTCCGCAAGCCGATCTGGAAGCTACGGAGTCGCACTCCGAGATGGCGCATCCCGAGACTGCAACTCCCGCACCGCCGGAGCCCAGTGCACTCGATGCGAAACCTGCCAGTCGGCCTGCGCAGCAATCGCCCGCCAAGCAAAAAGCGCACGACACCAATGCTCCGGTTGCTCCTCCCGCCGTCGCTCTTCCCCGGAGACAGCCGTGAGCCGTTACGTCTCCTTCCGCGACTTTGACTGGGTCTTACTTGTTCTGGTGCTGATGATCTGCGCGCTGGGGGTCGTCGAAATCTACAGCGCGACGCTCAGCACCAAGTTCGCCGGCGTGCATCTGAAGCAGGTGTACTGGATTCTGGGCGGCGTAGTGCTGATGTTCATCGTGAGCGTGCTGAATTACCAGGCGCTGCTGGAACGCGTGCCGCTGCTCTATCTGATCTCGATTGGTTCGCTGCTGGCGGTCGCAGTTTTCGGTAAGAAGTATCTGGGCGCGCGGCGCTGGGTGCAGCTGGGATCGTTCCACTTTCAGCCGTCGGAGTGGGTGAAGCTGGTTCTGATTCTGGCGATGGCAAAGTACTTTGCCGACCAGAAAACAGAGTGCACAACGCAGGACATCGTCAAAGCGGGAGCGCTGGTCGGCGTGCCCATGCTGATGGTGCTGGCGCAACCTGATCTCGGCACCGCGCTGACCTATTTGCCGATCGCGATCATGGGCCTGTTCCTGGGCGGGATGAAAGCCAGGCACGCGCGTCGTCATCCTGCTGATCGGCGCGCTGATGGCGCCGGTGGCCTGGCATGTTCTCAAGCCCTACCAGCGCGACCGCCTAACCAGCTTCATCCAGCCCGAAGCTGATGCGCAGGGCCACGGCTATCAGGTCATTCAATCGCTGGTTGCGGTGGGATCGGGAGGCATTTTCGGCAAGGGAACGGCCCACGGCAGCCAGACGCAGGGACAGTTCCTGCCGGTGCCGCACACCGACTTCATCTTCGCCGCATTCGCCGAGGAGCACGGTTTCATAGGCGCGATGGGCGTTCTTTTGCTATACTTTGTGGTACTGATGCGTCTGATTCAGAACGCTCAGACGGCCCCTGACCGGGCAGGAACCTTCGTCGTCATGGGTGTGGTTGCGGTTCTCGCATTCCATCTCCTGGTCAACGTCGGAATGGTGGTAGGCTTCATGCCGGTCACGGGAATCCCCTTGCCGTTAATGAGTTACGGGGGATCGTCGGTACTGTTCATGTTCCTGGCGCTGGGTATTGTGATGAATATCCGCATGCGCCGGTTTGTGAACTGAGACCAAAAGATTTGTTGTTGCGGGCGCCTTTGGGCGCGAACCAGAACAGCCGGCCGCATCCGCCGGGAAGCCATTGCAGACGAAAACTCTGGCTTCCGAAGGATGGCAAAAAGATTACGAGCGCCCTCACGAACGAGGGCATTAGCCGGCCGCCAGGAGATACAGGCCGGACAGGATTGCAGAGCACGTAGTGCAAGGCGGGGAACGGCCCAGCGGCTGATTGCGACGAGAGGGGTTCGTCGAGAAAATACAGCCGGATGTGACGCCACAAACCTTGTACGACGCGCTTCATACGGTGCACAAGATTCCACAAAGTGAAGCTTTACGAATCAGGTCAGGGCCGCACCCGGACGACGAGTTCCGGTGTGTCTGTGGCCTAACTTCGCCGTAGCGTTTTCCTGTCCTTCCGTCGCCTGCGTCCGGTCTAACCGGAGCATCCATGAACAAAGAACTTTACGTGTCCTCCACGCCGCACGAAACCAAAGTGGCGTTGACGGAGGACGATCAGCTCGCCGAAGTCTTCTTCGAGCGGGAAAACGAATACACCTTAGCGGGATCCATCTACAAAGGCCGCGTAACGCGCGTGCTGCCCGGCATGCAGTCGGCCTTCGTCGACATCGGACTGGAGCGCGACGCATTCCTCTACGTCTCCGACTTCCTTGAGCTGACTGGCGAGGACGATGAGGACGGGGAGTTCGGCGAAATTCCCGCGCCGCGCGGAGCCATCGAGTTTGGCAAGCCGCAGCAGTCGCAGGAATTCCAGTCCCCCGAAGTGCAGACCGCCGCTTCGGTTTCTGTTGACGACAACGACGCCGATCTGGAGCCGATGTTCGACGAGGAAACGCCGGCTCCGATGGAAGGTCAAGCCGAGTCGGCAGCCACCGAAGAGCAAGAAGGAGATGGTGCTCGCCCATGGCGTGGACGCCGTCGCCGTCGTGGAGGACGCCGCGGCCGCGGCAATGAGCGCAACGAGTCGGCGCCTGAAACGCAGACGGCACCGCCGGAACAGCCTGCAGAACGTCCGGAGCCCCGTCCGGAAGCGCGCTACGAATCACGCCCGCGTCAGGACTACGCTCCACCGGCTGGATACCAGCCGATCATCCTGCCCGGCGAATCGATTTCGAAGTATCGCAATCTCTCGCAGCCCGCAGCAGAGATGCACGCGGCAGTAGGAGCCGCGCCAGCTCCGGTTGAGGACTTCCTTCCCGCGGAGCACGCCGAGACCGTAGAAGAAATTACAGAAGAAGCGATTCATCTCGACCAGGGATTTGATCCGACGGAGACCGAGTCGACGTCGGAAGCTTCAGCTGCGCCTGAGCAAACCGAGCAGCACGCGAGTCGCGAGGACGAAGCTGCTCCAGTTGCCGAAACCGAAGTCGCCGCGGTGAAAGCAGAAGAGCCGCCGCGCAGAGGACGGCGCTGGGGATGGCGTCGTAAGGGAAACGCCGCTGCAACCGAAGAGGCAGTCGCGGCGTCGGAACAATCGGCGACCGAGACGCAGAGCTCCGAGGCGCCGGAAAGGCATGAACTCGAGCACCCCAATGAGCCCGCTGTCGAGACGCCGGAACATCATGTGTCCGAATCGCCTCTGTTTGAGCGCGAGCACCTGGAAGCGAACGTCTCGAGCGAATTGCCGGCTGCGGAGCAGCCTTCCGAATCTGAACCGAGTTCGCATCCCGTCAAATCTCAAGCGCACAGCGACAGTTGAGTTCGAGCACGAAGTCGACACGCCGGCGGGCAGCTTCGATCTGGTCGAACATGAGCAGCACGCCGCCCCGTCGGTCGCGCCCGAAGGCCGCACCTTGGAGCATGAAGTTCTGGAAGAAGAAGAGGCCGAGTTCCAGGCTGTGCCCGACGACTTGAACGCGATGCGCGAAGTTGCCGGCGACGAAGAGCTGGTGCTGGAGGAAGAGACGCTCGACGCCAACGGCTTCTCCGATCGCTGGGTGCCGAAGATTGAAGACGTTGACGAAGATGAGATCGTCGCGGCAGAAGAGCGCGGCGAAAAGATTTACACCGCTGAGGAAGAAGAGGACGAGGAAGCTGAAGGCGAGGCAGAGGAAGTTGCCGATCGCGCTGAGATTCGCGCCGCTACTCCTACTGCCGGATATCAGCAGCGCACCCCACAACGTCCCGGCTACGAGCGCCGTGGCGGCCGCTTCGATCGCGATCGCAATCGGCGCGGCGGATCGCGCCGGAATAACGTGCGCACCCGCGGCAATCGTAATCAGCCGCTTATCACCGACCTGCTGAAGGAAGGTCAGGAAGTCCTGATCCAGATTGCCAAGGAGCCCATCGGCAAGAAGGGCGCGCGCATCACCAGCCACATCGCGCTGCCGGGACGCTTTCTGGTTTACATGCCGACGGTCAATCACGTCGGCGTCTCGCGCAAGATCAACTCCGACGAAGAGCGCCAGCGGCTGAAGCGCATCGTCACCAGCGAGCGCGAGAACGGGTTGGGCGGCTTCATCGTTCGCACGGCCGCGGCCAACATCAAGGAAGAAGATCTGCGCGCCGACATCCGCTTCCTGAAACATCTGTGGCACGAGATCAAGGACCGCGCCGAGAACAGCAAGTCGCCGGCGCTCATCTATCACGACCTCAACCTGGTGGAGCGCGTGCTGCGCGACCAGGTCAACGCCGACTTCTCGCAGATCTGGGTCGACACCGAAGACGAGTACGAGCGCGTGGTGCGCTTCGCCAACCGCTTCCAACCGTCGCTGGTGCGCCGCATCAAGCTCTACACCAAGGACACGCCGCTGTTCGAGCAGTTCGGCATTCAGGAAGAGATCAACCGCTCGCTCAAGTCGAAAGTGTGGCTGAAGAGCGGCGGCCACATCGTCATCAACCAGACCGAGGCGCTGGTCGCCATCGACGTCAACACCGGCAAGTTTGTCGGCAAGACGCAGCGGCTGGAAGACACCATCGTGAAGGTCAACGTCGATGCCATCAAGGAAATCGTGCGCCAGATCCGGCTGCGCGATCTGGGCGGCATCATCGTCATCGACTTCATCGACATGGACGAGCGCAAGAATCGCCAGAAGGTGATGATGGCGCTGGAAGAGGCGCTGCGCTGGGACCGCGCGCCGTCGAAGGTTCTCCAGTTCAACGATTTCGGATTGGTGGCCATCACCCGCAAACGCGTGAAGCAGTCGCTGGAGCGCACCCTGGGCGAGCCATGTCCGTACTGCACCGGCGCGGGCTTTGTGAAGTCGGTCCCGACCCTGGCCAACGAGCTCTACATCGAGATGCGCAAGATGGCCAAGATCCACGACAAGGACGACATCACCCTGCGCGTGAATCCCGAAGTCGCGAAGTATCTCAAAGCCAACAACGGCAAACTCATCGGCGAGATGGAAGAGCTGACCGGCAAGACCGTGCTGGTGAAGAGCGATCCCGCGCTGCACCAGGAGAACTTCGACATTCACTAGGAACAGTTGTCGGTTGTCTGCTGTCGGTTGTCAGTGAAGAGAATCGGTGCCCCATTCAAGGCCTTCATTTGGCCTTGAGTGGGGATTTTCGTTTCTACAACTAAATGCGCAGGATGAGCCCATGAGGCTCTTGCCTGATCGAACAAACCGCGCTACGGTTATAGCAATGACGACCGATTTGCGACACCAAATCGCAAGCCTTTCTTCTGCCGAGAAGGCAGAACTGCTGGATGCCATCTGGGAGAGCCTGGAGGCCGAGCCACCCTCGCTGACCGACGAGCAACGCGCGGAACTCGACGCCCGCATCGCGCGCCACGAGCAAAATCCTAGCGATGTCGTCCCCTGGGAACACGTCAGGGCGAACCTGTTCAAGAGACCGTGACACTCCCGGTCGTCTGGCTCCCCGAAGCCGAAGCGGAACTGAGGCACGCAGCGCGACTGGTACGACGCTATACGTCCAGCGCTTGGAGACCGCTTCGCACTGGCAGTCGAGGAAACGATCGAAGCCGTCGCCAAGCATCCGTTGCAGTTTCCAGTTGTTTATCGTGGACGCCACCGGGCGGGAGTGCGGCGCTTTCCCTACGGAATCATCTTTGAAGTTCAAGAGAATCGAATTCTGGTAATTGCTTGTTTCCACGGCAAGCGGAATCCGAAACGATGGCTAGGCCGCTGAGTTAGTTGACGCTATGGGAACCGTTCATAGGGCGTGCTGATGAAGACCAATCCCGCACCGCACCAGGAGAAGTTCGACCTTCACTGAGTAGGGATTAGGGACTAGAGGTTAGGGAATAGAAAGGCCGGGACGCCAGCCCGGCTTTTTCCGTTAAAAGCGCGATCCAGCCGCTCCCGGGAAGTGATCATTATTCTGTAATGGAGGAATAATCCATAGCTGATAGTTATATGCGACTACACATAATCTGCCGAGAATTATTACAGTAATGTTAAAAACATGTTGACGTTTGTTTAATACGGCACTACTATCAAGCCCTCTCTCAATCCTACTTTCCTTTGTGGCTATGCACAAAAGTGTGGCCGATCCATCACTTTTGGGTGGTCAAGAGATAGAGTCGCTATAGGCAGGGCGCTTCTGCGAAGCATTCGCCGATAGTCAGGCGAATCAGCAGAGGTAAGGATGCCTCTCCCCTCGGCCCGTATTCCAAACTAGCGCCGCTCTCATCATTCTTGGCTCTCTGTGGCGCCGTTCTGCCAACCTTTCCTTTGTGAGCCAGGACCCCGGGTCCCATCGCCACTGAAGCACCGCGTGCGCCCTTGTGCAGGCATGAATCCGTTGTACGCACTCGCACAGTTGGTTGGGCGGACATCGACCGTAGGCTTGCTGCGTCGGACTGACGACCGACCCTCGTGGCAACTTGGGTTAACTTCGCGACGCGAACCTGCCGCCGCTAATCGGAGCGCTCGACGTTGGCGCGACACAGGAGAAATAGAAATGGCCAATCAAGTCAGCACTAGCTTGAAATCCTTGACGACAAAAGTGATTACGGCAGGTGTGAAGACTCTGCCCCGGTTGTCCATCATTGCCGTGGCTCTGTTTCTATTGGCTGGAGCCGCTCAATCCCAATGCGCCCCAGGGACGTCCCCTTGTATTTTGATCAGTGATGAGGGGACGCGCCAAGTCTCAGTGTGGCCTGATGGCGGCGGCAGCACGGCAATAAATCAGAGCTTTCTCTCAGGCTGTAAAGACTGTAACGGGCAAGGAGGTGGGGGCGAGGGGATCTCCTGTCTCGCTGGCAACGTGAATCTGATGTATGTGGCAAACAACACGCAGTATATCAATGTCTTCAACCTGACGACTGGAGTGTGGCAGGCAGGTGTAGATACCGGCGCTTCCAAGGAGGTAGCAGGTCTGGTTGCCAACGGAACTGGGTCGATACTCTACGCGGGTCAGTATATCCCGGGTAACATTTTGTCTCTGACTCCTATACCAACCAGCCCCTACCTGATGGTAAATCAGGGGCAGACTACTCCTGACGTAACAGCCGCTTACGTTGCGCTCGGTTCGGGTGATTGCCCTCCCTATCCTTCGGACGTTCCATGCAGCTACGAGGGCAACGTGTTCACGGCCTTCTATCAGCAACCGAATACGGGCGTGGACGAATATATGGTTAACCCTAATCTGAATCAACCACTGCCGTCCCTGGGTCAGGTGCTACCTGGACCGCTTGATGGAGTGCATAATTGTGCCAACTTTGGCACCGGCGTGGGGACCGTTTGTTGGACTAAACTGACGGGAGTTGCCTTCGACGGCTCGGGAAATCTCTGGGTAAATCAAGCGACCACGGGCGCACATGACGGCACGTTTGAGTTTGCCCCAGGCGGCACTTGCGGCGCTCTCCTCTGCCCTTTGAATTTTACTCCTGACGCGAATGGGGACCCGATAGGGGTTACCGTTGCTCCCGCCAGCGATCCCCTGTACCCCAGCCAGATCCTAATTGCAAACTACCTTACGGCGTCAATCGACAAGATCAACCCGGCATTGTGTACCGGCCTAAACCCGCAGGGGGGTACTTGGACGCCCGGCAACTGTACATCAGGCGACAAGAAGAAATTCATTGACATGTCCACCATCCGGGGCGCCGCTCCAAAACTCTTAACCTACAATGTGAGCTGTCCCAACCCCGAAAATAACGGCTACGTTGAGATTTGCAAGCAGTCGGACCCCGAGTACCCGGTCACAGGCACGTTCGATTTCACGGCTACCGCCCCGCTCTTCAGCAGCGGCACCATTCAGGTTCCCGTTGGCGAGTGCTCCGGACCGGTTCAGGTTCCCGCCGGTCAGGTCACACTTAACGAAGCGCCGACCGTCGGCGCCCTGGTCTCAGAGGTCACCGCATGCTCGTATAACGTATTTGGAGAGTGCGTCCCTGACCTGATTTCGTGGACGCAGCCAGACCTATTCGCCACCGTGCCGGTCACGCAAGGCGGCGTCTCGCTCGAAACCCTCGCAACCTTCACTAACTATGCAGCTTCGCCTGGTCAGTTGAAGGTCTGCAAGATTGCCGGTCTGAATACTCCAGTCGGCACGGAATTTACCTTTAACGTAACCGGTCTAGCCCCCTTCCAGGTACAAGCGGGTCCGGCGGACCAAGGCGGCTTCTGCCAGTTGGTGGCGGGCACATTCCCAGTTAACACGCCGGTGACGATTGCGGAAACGCCCAATACCATGTTTCCACTGACCAAAGCCACGGTTCAATGTACTGCTTGTACGTACAGCGTAAATCTGCCCCAATACAGTGTGACAACCACGATCGGGCCTGGCATTACCGTAGCGAGTTTTACAAACACCAAGAACAGCCGCGCTTGTCTGATCTGTCGAACCCCGGGAATTGAATAGATCGTAGATTTGGTCCGGTCGGTAACGACTACCATCGGCCTTGGAATCAGCGAGGCGGGAACCTTATCAACGTTCCGAGGCCGATGCCCTGACCCCGATGGATTTCTAACCTTGGCTGAAATTCAGCGGATGGGAACTACAATGACCATCGCCGTTATGGCTCGAGCGCGCTTCGCATTCCTGGCAACGCTGGTGTGTGTGTTTTGCACATCGTCTCAGGCCCAGACCTTCACTGTCATCCACAACTTCTCCGGCGGCGCGGACGGAGCGAATCCTTATGCCGGAATAACCATTGACGGAGCGGGGAATTTATTGGGCACAGCGTCAGCCGGCGCCCTGGGCTATGGAACGGTTTTCAAACTCAAGCCCTCTAAGTCGGGATACACCCTTGGCGTCCTGTACAGTTTTACCGGCGGCAATGATGGCGCTTATCCCTACAACGGAGTGGTCGTTGCTTCGGATGGGATCGTTTACGGCAGCACTTACTCCGCCGGAGGCGGCGGCTGTGGCGGCTACGGCTGCGGCACCGTCTTCAACCTGAAACCTCCAGCCACATTCTGTAGAAGCGTAAGCTGTCCCTGGACGGAAACCAGCCTTCACGGTTTCGTGGGCGGCAATGACGGATCCGGGCCAACCCAGGGCACGAACCTGATCTTCGATCAAATGGGCAATATCTATGGTACGACCGTGAGCGGTGGCGCTTATGGGCAGGGCACAGTTTACAAGCTCACCCGCTCGGGAAGCGGCTGGACGGAGAGTGTTATTCACACGTTTGGCGCCTCCGGCGACGGTGCTCAGCCTCTGCATAACGTGATCCTTGACAGCAGCGGTAACCTGTACGGCACCACTTCGTTTGGCGGCGCTAGTAATAACGGCGCAGTTTATCAACTGGTGCCGTCGGGCTCCGGCTGGACCGAGAACATTCTCGTCAGCTTTTCCCTGAGCGGCAGCGCGGGAGGCGTTCCCTACGCCGGCTTATTGATCGATCGATCGGGCAATCTTTATGGAGCGACATCTGCAAACGCATCGGGCGGCGGGCCACCAACTGGTTACGGTGGAGGGGGAGCCGTATTCGAGTTGACGCCTTCGGGCGGTGGCTGGATACTCAAGGTTCTATACAACTTTCCCGATCTTGGCGAAGGTTATCATTGTGGCCCGTACGGCAATCTTGTTATGGACGCCGCAGGCAATCTCTACGGCATTACTTATAGTGATGGACCTTATGGCTACGGATCGGTCTTTAAGCTGACCCCTGCTAGCGGGCAATGGACTTACACCTCCCTGCACGACTTTTGCAGCGCTGGCTGGCCCTGCGCTGACGGAGGATTACCTTCCGGCGATCTAACCATGGACGCCAACGGCAGCTTCTATGGCACCACGAGCCTGGGCGGCACGAATAATGACGGCGTTGTTTGGAAGATCACGCCCTAACTGAAATTCCCTGACATTTCCAGCGGCTTGGCCAGGTGCACACATTCGCGGTTTTCGAATGAGTGGGGGAGTGAAAGACGTGTCGCCGGCTGAACAGGCCGCTGAAAAAGTCGCGAAGCCCCATCCCGAGTTTCGTTTGCTGGGCTGGGGCCTGTCGCTTCGAGTGACATGCAGGTCGTGTCAGGCGAATGGGTTCTCAATCCTGATGCCGGCGATGCGTTGCCCGGGGTTGAAGTCCTCTGAGAGAATTCTGGTGGCGCCGCTCTTCAGGGCGCAGGCGACGATGAGCGCGTCCCAAAAACCTATTCGCGCCTCATCCTCGATGCGAAAGGCGCTGGCGATTTCCGCCGGACTTATTTCGACCGCCCAGATCGCATATGTGTTCACGACTTGCCTGGCTGACGCCTTGGGCAGCGGACGGGCGATTTTTCGGGTCACGTTGACGTAGAACTCCTGCAGCACCTGGACGCTGAGCACGCCGCTGCGCTCTTCCCACAAGTCATCGAACAAGCGAGTGGCGATGACACGCTTAGCGCCGGCGTCGGCGTCGTGAGCGTAGATGAGAACGTTGGTATCGACGAAGGCCTTATCGCTCATGCAACGCGTCACGACTAATCATGCGCTCTCCCCCCAGGCGGAAGCCCTTCTCCAACAACTTCCTGGCGTCGCGGTGCGCCCGTTCGTAGGCCTCGTCCTCGCCAACCAGCGCCTCGATCTGCTGAGTCAGCAGACCACTGATGGATGTGTCTCGACGTGCTGCCAACACCCTCGCCTTGGACAAGATATCTTTTTCGAGGCTGAGAGTAATGTTTTGGCGGGCGTTTTGCTTCTGCATAAGGTTCACGTTCCTTACGTGCTACACGTATTATACGTGAACCAGCTTTACCTTCAGGTCAGTCGTCGGTTGCTAGTTATCAGAACCTCGCTCACTGGCAGGCAAGCGACGGAGTGGTCGTGAACTTCGGCGTCAGCGTGCCTTTGGTCATGTAGTCCTGCGTAAAGTAGATGCCAAAGTATCCGTTGCCTTCTTGCGGCTCGCTGGCGCAGCCCGCCAGGCATCCTCCGGCCGGACAGACGTCGCCGAACTCAAACAGAAACGGGGCCAGCGGTCCGCTTACCTGGCTCGAGCAGGTCGCGCTGACCATGTCGGTGATGAAGCTCTGCTCATTCGGCACCTGCTGCTGCTGGTACACATTGGGACAGCCGGTGTTGTAGCCCGTCTCGCCCAGGAAGACATTGGCTGCGCCGCACGATGCCTGATCGGTAGCGAACACGGATTGCACCTGCGTCCAGCAAGTTTGGGCCGGGTCGGTCCCGCCTGGCCAGACGGGCGGCGTGCTGGCCACGCCTCCGGACGAACCGACGGAGCAGTAGACGTGGTCGGCAATGTAATCGACGCCGGTGGGTGGAGCGCTACCGCTGCAGAAGGTCGCCGCCTGACCCTCGATCAGCGAAACGATCACCTTGATGCCACCGAAGCCGGACGTGTTGAGGGCACTGCGCAGGTTCTGAGCGGCGGTGCTGATGGTCGCGGCCGACACCTGCCCCAAAATCTCGTTGCCCAGCTGAATCCCGACTACCGTTCCGTTCTGCAGAAACGTGTTGATCGGAGCAACATACGTGGCGTTGGGATTGTTGGTGCTCGATTCGCAAAACGTCGCCGGATTCCACGGAGTAATGTTGCCGCAGGTGCCGCCGAAGAGCGCGGTTGCGTAGTTGGTGCCGCAGTACGGGAAGGGCTGGCCCGAGTACGTACAGTTGGTCGACGAACTCGACGCGGCCAGTCCGCTGACGCTGTCATCGTACAGGCCCAGCACGACCTTGATCCCCGCGTTCTGCGCCGCCGTCAGGATGTAGTAGTTCGGCTGGTAGATGGTGATGGAGCCGACCTTGAGCGTCTTGATGGTATTCAGGTCCGAGGTGTAGCACGCCTGGCAGCTCATCGCGCAATTGGAGAGCTCCGTGGAACAGTCTGAGTTGAAGCTGAGCTGCGGGTTACACGCGGCCGGCGAGTTCGAGGTCCAGTTGTCGTCGCTGCAGCGGCCCTCCGGCGCGTAATCGATGTTGATTCCGCTGAAGGCGGTCCCCGATCCTGTAACCGGCACGATGCCATTCCCGCCGCCGCTGGTACTACCAGCATTCCCACCGCCGCATCCGGTGGCGGCGAGAAAGATTGCGACGACAAAGATAGGCGCCAGCTTGACGAGCCGTGAGCCGGCTAGTCGGGGATTCATGGTTTCGATCTTGCATACGCATGGTTGTTTGCAGCGTCGACGCTCCGGCATCAAGGCTGGGTTCTGTGAACGGGAATGTCAAGACAAAATGTAGGGTCAGCTTGGGTGGGGCGCGGCGCGCGGATGAAGAGCGATCGCGCGAGGCAGTGGGAGAACTTCGATATCCACTGATTCGTGGATCGCCGAATCCGTGATTGGGAAATAATCTCGAGAGTGGCCAAGCCCGGTCTTGCTTGGGTGGAGTTTTCGTTCGAGCCGCGAACGCCTTTCGACTCCCGTCGATACCGTGGACCGCTCCGCCTGAACTCACCCCCGCGACCCCATCCCGCTCAAACGGCTGGGATGAGGCCGCCAAGGTTGTGCGCTACATCGGCCTCGCCGTCCTTAGTGGATACAAGGGTTGTTGGCCGTGTGAAAGGTGTTGTCCTCCCAGGTATTGTCGCAATGTCCGCCCTTCGGCCCATCCGCCAGATCGTAATAGCCGTTGTTATGCGCGGTGTTATGACGAATGGTGTTGCCAGTTCCGCCATCAGCCTCGATACCAGTCTCGAAGTTGTCTTCGGCGGTACTGTTTTCAATCAGGTTTTCGTGGGATCTGGGACCCAAGTCAAAGCCATTCTTGTTGCGGCGAGCCACATTGCCACGAAACGTATTCCTCTCGGCATCTCCAATGGTGAATCCGTCATAAACGTTATTATTCGCGGTGTTGTTCTCCAATGTGTTCGAACGCGACGGAGGCTCACCCGGCACATTCTGAACGTCAAACCCGGAGAAATTTCTGGTCGAGGTCACGCCTCTCACCACTGAGTTCTCGGCATTGAAGAGAACCACGCCAGAACCGAAGTTGGAAATCGTGCCTGGCCCGACAACGGTCACGTTCGAAACCCTGCCAAAGCCCGAATACCCTAACATGATGGCCAGGTAGGGGGAGCCCGTCCCAGAGATTTGGTGACCGTCAAGGTTCAGGGTCACGTTACTTGCCACGATGTAAATCCCTTGCCCCGGACAGACCAGATCGTTGGCCAGAATGTAGTCTCCGGGCTCCCGAATAAAGGTTTCGCACTTCGTGATCTGGGTCGCGGCCCAGCCCGTGCTCAACAGCGTTACCACAAATATCGTTACTCCAGCCAGTCGCCACATATTGAATTTCTTCGCAGACGTTGCGGCCATAGATATCTCCTTCAGTGTTCAATGTTTTCAGTTTGTTTGGGAGGGCCTGCCGCTTCTGACTTGCGGAGGAGATTGTTGAGGAAAGGACTCTCGTGCCAAGGCTGGCGCAGGCGAGCTACCTGATCCTACGTCTCAGGTTCGCCTGCCAGTTACCTTTCGGCCCTTCTCCGAAGCGGGCAAAACGGACTTCAATCTCTCCTGTTGGGGCGCAGCAACTGTACCGTGCGGCGGCCCCTCCGTCAACCGCAATTTGAACAATCCAGCCGGGTCCCACACAACATTCGCGTTTGTCGAATGTGCGGGAGAGAAGAGTGCTTGAGAGCGAAAGATCTGGGTCGTCGGCGCCGCCCCCGGCGATCGCGAGCCCACTCATTCCAATTGCAGGAATGAGTGGGCGGCGAGAGAAGTGCCGGCGGCTGAACAGGCTCAGCGTTCAAAACAATCGACGTGACGTGGCGCTAAAAGCGCCGCTCAACCCTACCGGGCCGGTTGTAAGCGCTTCTTGGGCGCGCGCTGGCGTCGGGGAACAGCACTCGCCTCTGCCGTTTCCATCAGAAGCCGCAGGGCGCGGTTGACCGATTCCGAGTCTGGAAACACGCGCGCCAATTCCGGTTCGATCAGGATGAGGTTCGTCCCTGCCATAGCCTGACGGTAGTATTTGCCGCGAACCATTGGGCCTAGTTGAGATAGATCATACTCAGGGCGCAAGTCATCACTTTGTCTGGCTTTCGATGCCTTCTTCATATTGTTTGCGCTCTCGCTTCGTCACCTTTCGTGCGCTGATGATTCTGGTTCGGTCTCCACGCTGGCAATGCGCCACGAAGATCAGGCCATGCTGCGCGGTGTGTCCGATGGTTATCTCGCGTACCTCCGCGGCGGAGTGATCCGGGTCAGAAAAAGTCGACGCGAATGGGTCGAAAAAGACGGTTGATGCCTCTTCAAAGGATACACCGTGTTTCTGGAGGTTGATTCTTGCCTTCGCCGCGGTCCACTCGTAAATCACCGATCAGTTTAGCGCACTGGCAGCTGAGGGTGGCCCACACATTCACGGTTTTCGAATGTGTGGCAGAGAAGACTGATTGAGAGCGAAAGATCTGGGTCGTCGGCGCCCGACTCCCTGGCGATCGCGAGCCCACTCATTCCAATTGCAGGAATGAGTGGGGCACCTGGCCGAGTGGGTTTTCCGCTCGAACTAACGCGGCCTCGCATCTTCCGCGATGAGACGCCTTTGCAGGCCCGGTCGCTACTTGGGTTGGGCCACGATGCGCAGATAGGGTCGCGGTGCGCGCCAGCCGTCAGGATAGATTTTCCTGGCTTCGTCATCGGATACTGCGCCGGAGATGATCACGTCGTCGCCCGGCTTCCAGTTCACCGGCGTAGCGACTTTGTGCTTGGCAGTCAGCTGCAGCGAGTCGATGACGCGCAGCACTTCTTCGAAGTTGCGGCCGGTGGTCATGGGATAGACGATGAGGAGTTTCACCTTCTTGTCCGGTCCGATGACGAAGACGTTGCGAACAGTCATGTTGTCGGCAGCGGTGCGGCCGTCGCACCCGCCTTCGGTTGCAGCGGGAAGCATGTTGTAGAGCTTCGACACCTTGAGGTCGGTGTCGCCGATCATGGGATAGTTGGGCGCATAGCCCTGGGTTTCCTTGATGTCGTCGGCCCACTTCTTATGGTTGTCGACGGGGTCGACGCTGAGGCCGATGACCTTGGTGTTGCGCTTGTCGAACTCGGGTTTGAGCTTCGCCATGTAGCCCAGCTCGGTGGTACAGACAGGCGTGAAATCCTTGGGATGCGAGAACAGGATCGCCCAGGAATCGCCGATCCAGTCGTGAAACTTGATCGGCCCTTCGGTCGTCATCACTTCAAAATCCGGCGCAACGTCGCCTATTTGTAGGCCCATATGATCCTCCTGAATTTGTTGTAAGAATGTGCACAAGCACTCTATCACGCAGGGAACGACGATCCTTTTACCAGGTTGAATAATTCAATCGGCCCGAACTTTCGCCCTCAGGCATCCGGCTTCTCCGCCACAACCATCAGGTTGCCGAAGAGCCAGAGGGCGCGCCTGGAGACGGCAACGTAGATCTTTCGCAGAATGCGATGGGCGAGGCCGAACTGAGCCAGCTTCCAGTCGGACGCGGTGCAGACATGACGCTCCAGCGAGACCACCCGCAGACCGGCCTGGCTGAGCAAGCGCTTGAGCTGGCGGATGCCGAAGCTCTTCTCCACCGTCCCGCGAAAATGGTCGCGCACCTCCGACAGACGGCGATAAGGATTGTAGGCATAAGGCTCATAGAGGAACATTCTCCCGCCGGGCTTCAAGGCACGCGCCGCTTGCGCCAGCACTGGCGCGGGATCGGGCATGTGGTGCAGGCTTTCGTTGAAGACAACGAACCCGACGGAGCCCGGCTCGATCGGCAACGACTGCGCATCACCGGGCAGATACTTTGGCGCTGGCCGGCCGAAGTGTGCGCAGCGCTCGCGCGAGATTTCCAGCGCGACTTCATTAACGTCGTTGGCGATCATCTTATAGCCGCGTGCGGTCAGATATTCCGACTCGCCGCAGGTGTTCGCGCCGACGTCGAGGACCCAATCGTCAGTGCCGGCAAGCGCGCGCTCGATCAGCGCAACCTTCTCGGCATAGCCAACGTCGTCGCGCACTTTGGCCATGACGTCGGTTGTGAGATAGCGCTCGCGCAGCCGGCTGACTTGCGCGATTTCAAACTCGCGCTCCTGTTGCGTGGTGACACTCGCCAATGCGACCTCCTGCCTGCCAGGAGAACCCGGTGCTAAACATCGCTGAGGGTCGGATGAAGAAAGAGGGTTGTGTGTCGACACCGCGGCTGTTGGTCGCGCCGCCGAACCGAATGCCTAATGATGGCTTTAACTGGGCGCACACTCAGTGACCAGCGTCACAGCCCGGTGTTGGGGAAATTCCGCCGACTGCCCCTTCGCAAAACCGCCGCTACTTAGCGTTACTGACAGTCGTCACCAGCGGCAGTTCCACGAAGCTCTCCTTACCCTGTGCGTGATAAATCCGCTGCGTCGTCTTCTTGAAGTCGCCAGGCTTGGCCCAGAAGATGTTGTCGACGAACGTTTGCGGATTGCGATCGTACAGCGGAAACCAGCTCGACTGGATCTGCACCATGATCCGGTGTCCGGGCAGGAAAACATGGTCCGCCGTCGGCAGCGCAAACTCGTACAGCAGCGGTTTGTCGGGCGCAATCGGCGTCGGATTGGAGAAGCTCTCACGATATCGCCCGCGAAAGATATCGGCTGCGACCATCAACTCGTAGCCACCCATCTTCGGCTCCGGCCCAACCTCGTCGGGATAGACGTCGATCAGCTTCACCACCCAATCCGAATCCGTCCCGCTGGTCGACGCCACCAGATGCGCGACCGGACGCCCGGCAATCTTCACCGGCGCAGTCACCTTCTCCGAAACAAATGACAGCACATCCGGACGCGCTGCCGCTTCGCGCTGATCGGTCACCAGCCACGTCGACCACGTCGAGCCCTCGCCATATCCAAACGGCTGCACCGGCCGCACCAGATAGGTCACGGGCTTTGCCGGATCGGAGACATACTCGTCATAAGCCGCGCCCGCCGCAGGCGCCGCAAATCCCAGCTTCAATCCTGGCTCAAGATAAAGCGGCTTCGATTCAATCGTGCACCCACCCGCACAACCGGACGGCCAACTCGAAAGCCGCAGCCACTTGTTCGTTCCCGTCTCGTAAGCCGTAACTGGCGCGATATTCGCCTTCGGCGCGCCGTCTTTCAAATACTGCGCCAGAAACGGCGCCAGCACCTGCGCGCGAAATTCCTTACCGGTATCCGCCGGGAACTTCAGCGCGCCCAGACTGCTGGCCTCTCCCGTTTCCTCTCCGTGATACCAGGGGCCGAGCACGAGAAAGACCTTGTCATTCTGGGTATCTTTCGGCTTGATCGCGCGATACACCGCGGTCGCGCCGTAAATGTCTTCCTGATCCCACAAGCTGTCCACCAGCAGCACCGGAACAGTCAGCGGCTGCTCAGCAAGTAGACGATCTACAGCCTGCTCCTGCCAAAAAGCGTCATAGCTGGGATGAGCGACCAGCTTGCGAAAGAAGCCAGTCTGCTCCAGCCCATGCAGCCGTCCCATCTCGCCCGCCGAACCCGCCGCCATCCACGCGTCATAGTCGTCGGCATAAGCCGTCCACCACGGCGGACCGCCGGCGCGCCCTGCCTCCTGCAGCTGGAAGTACAGCAGCATCTGCTCGCGAAACGCGCCGTAGTGGAACCAGTCATCGCCCATCCACCCATCGACCATAGGATTCATCGGCACCACCACCTTCAGCGCCGGGTGCGGATGGAACATGGCCATCAGCGTGGTGAATCCGTCATACGAAACTCCAAGGATGCCGACCTTGCCATTGCTCTCCGGCACGTTCTTCACCAGCCAGTCGATAGTGTCATAGGTGTCAGTCGCGTGATCCACCGGCGTCGGATTCAGCGGCCCGCGCAGCGGACGAGTCATCACGTAGTCGCCCTCCGAACCGTACTTGCCGCGCACATCTTCCACGACGAAAATGTAACCGCCTTCCACGATCACGTCCGCCGGAACGGTTGGACCTTGCAGCATACGCGCAAGACTAGGGCTCGCCGCGTGGCTCACTCGATTATTCGCGTTGTACGGCGTGCGCGTCATCAGGATGGGCGCGTTCTTCGCGCCTTTGGGAATCACGATTACCGCGTGCAGCTTGGTGCCGTCACGCATCGGGATCATCACATCGCGCTTCTCATAATCGAAGGTCGTCGTGACCTGCGTGAATTTCTCAGGGATCTCCGTGGGCAAGTCAGGATACTGCGAAGGCGCCGCTGGCTGAGATTGCGTGCTCTGAGCGATAGCCGACGGCACAAACAAGACGAACATGAGAGCCAGAAAAACGATTGACGATGCGTGCCGGGTAACGCGTTCGAAGATCATCCAGAAACTCCTTCCGCAGCCGCATAGGATATGGGTTTCCCCGCCCGCCGCGCAAATCGCATCCGACGGAGCTCGTCTGTAACATCCGACGTAGCTTGTCTGTAAAATATGTCATCCTGAGCGAGGCGCTTCAGCGCCGAGTCGAAGGACCCCTATTGTGGAAACGTCATCTCGTTTGTGAGGTAGTGCTGGCCTTTAAGGCCAGCGTCCGGGAGTTGATCTCTAATTCCGAGCCGGCTTCAGCCGGCGACACCATAAAGTTCTGCGCGGGCCACACTCTGCGCCGTTTCGCGTGGGTGGGAAGACGCGACCCCTTCCCTCGTACAATCATCTGTCTTAGTGAGGACTCTCATGCCCACCCCACCGTCCACTCGCATCGAAAAAGACTCGCTCGGCCACAAAGAGGTTCCCGCTCACGCTTACTACGGCGTTCAGACCGCCCGCGCCGTCGAGAACTATCCCATCAGCGGCCTGCGCGCGCATCCCACGCTAATCCGCGCCATCGCGATGATCAAAGAAGCTGCCGCTCTCGCCAATCGCGAACTCAGTTTGCTCGACGCCAAGACCGCCGACGCCATCATCGCAGCTGCGAAGGAAGTTCAGGAGGGCAAGCTGCACGACCACTTCGTCGTCGACGTCTTTCAGGCGGGCGCCGGCGTCAGCTTCCACATGAACAGCAACGAGGTCATCGCCAATCGCGCTGCCGAGTTGCTGGGCGGCGAGCGCGGCGAATACAAGCACGTCCATCCCAACGATCATGTCAACTACGGACAGTCGACCAACGACGTCTTCCCCACCGCCATGCGCCTGGCCACGCTGCTCGAACTGGAAAAGCTTTACGCCACTCTCGACGGCCTCATCGCCGCGCTCGACGCCAAGGGCAAAGAGTTCCACCACATCTTGAAATCCGGCCGCACTCATATGCAAGACGCCGTTCCCATGCGTCTCGGCCAGGAATTTTCCGCCTACGCTGGCGCCATCAAGCGCGCTAAAAAAGCGATTCAGGAGCAGTCAGAGTTGCTACGCGAGATCGGCCTGGGCGGTTCCGCTGTCGGCACCGGCATCAACACGCATCCTGACTATCGGCACAAGGCCATCGCCGAACTCGCGCGCATCTCTGGTCAGAAGCTGCATGCCGTTGATGACATGCGCTACGCCATGCAGTCGAATCTCGCGATGTCGAGCGTGAGCTCCGCACTGCGCAATCTGGCGCTCGAGGTGATTCGCATCTCCAATGACCTGCGCCTGCTCTCGTCCGGTCCAAACACCGGCTTTGCGGAAATCAATCTTCCAGCCTTGCAGCCCGGATCGTCGATCATGCCCGGCAAGATCAATCCCGTAATGCCGGAACTCGCGGCCATGGTGTCGTTTCAGGTTGTTGGTTACGACACCGCAGTCGCGCTCGCGGTGCAAGCCGGCCAGTTAGAACTTAACGTCATGATGCCGACCATGGCCTACAGCGTACTCACCTCGATCACCATCATGACCAACATGCTGCGCCAGTTCACCGAGTTCTGCATCAAGGGCATCACCGTCAACCAGCAGCGTACCGACTACTACGTGCAAAGTACGGTCTCGCTGGCAACGGCGCTGAATCCTTATATTGGTTACGCGAAAGCCGCAGAAATTGCGAAGGAGTCGGTGAAGACCGGTAAGTCGATCATCGATATCGCCCGCGAGCGCGGCGATCTCACCGAAGAACAGATCAAGGAAATCCTCGATCCCGCTCGCATGACCGAGCCGGTGTCGCCTCTTGAGGCTGCGAAGCCACGCGAGAACATCAAACGCGAAGGATGACCAACAGGCCCCCTTGCTTATGGCTGACCGCCCATAACCCGACGGCGGAGAGCTACCTTTTGTAGATGATCTTTCCTGCGCGAATCGTGTAATCCACCTTGGCGAAGTTCCGCACATCGCTGGCGGGATCGCCGTCGAGTACAACCAGATCGGCTGCCTCACCTTTCGCCAGCTGGCCCGTGTGCTCGGCTTTGAAGAACGTCGCAGGATTCGCAGTCAAGGACGCCAGAATGTCGCGCCACGTCATTCCACTCTTCCCCATCAGGACGTACTCTTCCGTCGTGTCATAGTGCTGGGTATAACCGACATCGGTGCCGAACAGGATCGTCCCGCCCTGGTCGAAATAGGTCTTCAACTCATTCACTCCTGACTGTACGAACTGCCGCTCGTCTTCAGCCGAGGCGTGTTGCTTCTCCAACTCGACCTCCCACAATGTCAGAGTCGGAATCAGCGCCGTATGTTGCGCTTTCATGCGCTGCAGCTCCTGCGGTGTCCAGCCCGATTCTTCTTCCGGAATAGTGTGCGCCAAAATGTCGACACCCGCAGCCAAAGCGTTGTCCGTTCCGACGTGATTGGACGGATGGGCGAATACCGGCTTCCCATCCGCATGGGCCACCTCGACAGCCGCCCGTGCCACATCGGTCGGCATCGGCGTGACCTTGCCGTGTCCCATGATCGCGCCGGTAAACAGCTTGATGCCGTCGCCGCCCATGGCCAGTTCCTGACGAGCCAGGCTGGCTGCAACGGCAGGCGTTGGCGCCTCAAATCGTTTGATCTGCTCGCGGATTGCCGGAGGAATGTAGACCGGAATTCCGTTCTCCGGGTAAATCGCCCCTGCCGTCGTGTAGATCTTCGGCCCTGGAAGCTCGCCGCTGTCCACACGTTTGCGCAACGCCAAGGTGTCCCCAGGAAAAGATCCGATATCGAAAACCGTGGTGAAGCCCCAGCGCGTCAGCATCGCCTGCATGTGCTGTTCGAGCTTTTCCGCCGAAGCATTTGCTGCTCCGTTCCATACTTCTTCGGTGAAATGGACGTGGCTATTCCAGAAGCCCGCGGTGATCACCTTGCCCTTGCAATCGATTACCTCGGCGGCCTTCGGTATCTGGACCTGCCCGCGCGCACCGATTGCTGCGATCTTGCCATCACTCATCACGACGACGGCATCGTCAATCGGCGTGGCTGTCGGCGAGGCATAAACCTTCGCACCAACCAGTGCCAGGTCGGTCGAACTTTCCGGTTTCTGTTGGCTTAAGGCCGGAATGGCCAGGAAAAGCGTTACCGCAACAAGCGTGAGTTCTGCGGATAGAGCAGGCAGCAGGATATCGTAAGCGCATGACCAAGATACGTTACGCGAGACGCTTTGGTTCGCGGCTAATACGCCCAGCGCAGCAACGTCGCTCCCGACGTGAAACCCGCTCCCACGGCGGCCAGCAGCACCAGGCTGCCCTTCTTTAGTTTGCCTTCGTCAACCGCCGTCTGCATGGCCAGCGGAATTGTTCCCGCGGTCGTGTTGCCGAAGCGGTCGATGTTGATGACGACCTTCTCCAGCGGCATCTTCAGGCGCTCGGCCGTCGCGACGATAATCCGCCGGTTGGCCTGGTGCGCGATGAAGCAGTCTATGTCGGCTCCGGTCAACCCGTTTTTCTGTAGCACGCGCTCGGTCATCTCGGCCATCTTCTTCACTGCGTACTTGAAAACCTGCTGCCCGTCCTGATGAATGTAGTGCATCTTCTGGTCGACTGTCTCATGCGAAGCGGGATGCAGGCTCCCTCCACCGGGCATGTACAAGAACTGCCCGCCCATACCTTCGATCTGCGCCTCGATGTCAATGATCCCGTACTCCTCGCCTTCTTCCGCCGGCTCCAGCAGCACCGCGCCCGCACCGTCCCCAAAAATGATGCACACCGCGCGATCGGTAAAATCGGTCATCGACGAATTCACGTCCGACCCGATCGCCAGCACCTTCTTGTAGCGGCCTGAGGCGATGAACTCGGCGCCGGCGTTGAGGGCATATAGAAAGCCCGAGCATCCGGCCGATACGTCGAAGCCCCACGTGCTGTGGATTCCCAGCTTGTTTTGCACCAGGCACGCGGTCGAGGGATACATCATGTCCGGCGTGACCGTGCCGACCACGATAAGATCGATCTCCTGCAAGTCGATTGGATGCGACTTCTGCAGATTCTTCACCGCTTCAACCGCCAGATCGCTGGCGGCAACTCCTTTGTCCACCAGATGTCGTTCGCGAATCCCAGTGCGTTCCAGAATCCACTGGTTGGTAGTGTCCACCATCGTTTCAAGGTCTTGATTGGTAAGAATGCGCGGCGGGACGTAAGTTCCAAGAGCAGTAATTTTGGCGCGACGGACTGTCGACAATAGAGTTCTCCCTGATGAATGACCATTCATTGTGAAGGATACAGCGGGGAAAGTCTAATAACATACCGCCTTTCGCTATTCGCCATTCGCTCTTGGCTTTTCGTCCTCGCGTTTCGCTCACCGACTCTCGAATCGGGGTTTTTCTCTACGATGCGATGACTATTTTCGAGCAGGAAATTGATAAGCGGAATTTCAGAGGATCGAGCAGAGACACGCGAAAAGCGAAGAGCGAATGGCGAAGAGCGTAGGAGCTAATTGCTAGTTGCTAAACAAGCCAGGCGCCAGTTGACCGCTGCACACGCACTAGCCTGCTACCGTTGCTTCCTTCCGGACCTGGCGGGTTTCACAAGATTGCGTTGCGCGGGACCAGCGCCCGACCTATTCAATATTAGCATCTCCGTGCGTCCGCACACGGCGCGCGCGCGTGTGTATCCTCTCCCTCGCCAGCGCATCTATAATGAAAGAATTGTTTCCGACCTCCGTGGCCTAACGGCATAGCGATGGCTGCGGCGGCGGTATCCCGCCGTTTTCGAGTGTACTAATACCGGCGGGATCGAGGGTGCGGATGGAAACGTCCACGCCTCCCGTGCTTGGAAAGGAAACGAACGGTAGCAGTGCCGAGCTGCATTCTCTGCACCTCTCTTCCCTTCCCGCATATTCGAAACGACGGCGCTATTCGCCCTTGGCTTTTCGCTCTTCGACAGATCGCCGAGAGCTAGAGGCTAGGAGACGTTCTCTGGCGAAAAGCGAGCAGCGAAGAGCGAAGAGCATGCTTCTCACCGACAAATTCGGACGCCGCATCAGCGACCTGCGAATCTCCATCACCGATCGCTGCAACTACAAGTGTGTCTACTGCCGCTCCGGTAGCGATGGCCCGCAGTTTCCGGAAATGTCCATCGCCGACTATTTGCGCATTGCTCGCGTCTTTGTCGGCCTGGGTATTACGAAAGTCCGCTTGACCGGCGGCGAGCCGCTTCTGCGTCGTGGTCTGGTTGAAATGGTTAGTGAGCTGGCCGCTATGCGCACCGTAGAAGGCGCTCCGCTCGACATCGCGATTACGACCAACGGCCATCTGCTGGAAGATCTGGCGCAGCCGCTGACTGAAGCCGGCCTCTCGCGCGTTACCGTGTCGATGGATGCGGTCGATCCCGTCCGCTTCGCGCGAATCACGCGTGTGCCGAACGGTTATGAGCGAGTTTTGGCCGGCGTTCGCGCAGCCCAGCGTGCCGGCCTGAATCCCGTCAAGATCAACTGCGTTCTGCTGCGCGGTTTCAACGACGATCAGGTCACGGCCTTCGGCCGCTTCGCACGCGAGGAAGGCGTCGTCGTCCGATTCATCGAGTTCATGCCGCTCGAGGAAGATCGCGTCTGGTCGCCGGAGATCGTGGTTACGCTAGACGAAATCCTGCAGCGCATGGCGGAGTTCATGCCGCTACGCGAAGTGCCGCGCGCCCCCAGCGAAACCGCGCGCCGCTATGTCTTCGAAGATGGCGTGGGCGAGATTGGCATCGTCGCCCCGGTGTCGCATCCCTTCTGCGGACACTGCAGCCGCGTGCGCGTCACCTCCGACGGCAAGATTCGCACCTGCCTGTTCTCGGTGCGCGAGCACAACCTGGCAGCTCTAATGGAAGCTGGCGCCAGCGACGATCAGCTCGCTGACTTCATCTGTGACGTTGTCGTTAATTACAAAGAGGCGCGCCACCACATTGGCGAGCCCGGCTTCATCCCCGCCTCACGAACCATGGTCCACATCGGCGGATAGGTCGTAGAACAGCGCTTAAGCGCCGCGTTCGCGCGGTATAAATGATCAAGGGGTTAGCGCGATCATCTTGGATGATCGTACTAACCCCATTTCTTCTTACTCCGGCTATAAATCGCTAGTGCGTCACTGCCGCGAACAAGTCCGACTTCAACAGCGCCTGGAAGCGCTGATCGTCCGTCCTGAAGTGCATCGTCACCGTATCGTTGGAGCTATTGACCGTCGTATTCTCCAAAGCCATCTTCTCGCTCGAGTTGCCGCTCATCTTCTTATATTGCACACCCAACTGCATCAGGCCCGACAAGCTCGCCGCCGTTACCGAATCTGACGTTTTCACATTCAGATCGAACGTGACTCCATTGTTGAAGTTCATCGTGTAGTCGGAGGCCAGCAGCCGCTTCTTCACCACGTCGTAGTCGGTCAGCGATCCTGCCTCGCCCAGCGCGCCTCGCATCATGTTCTGCGTTCCCTTCTGGTCCAACACGCTCCAGATCGAGGCACTATCCACGCTGGTGATCAGGTTACTGATGACGTTGTTCGTCTGTACTGACTCGGCGCCGTTATCGCGCACATCGATGGCACCACGGATCGACGCGTTGTCACCAAATAGAATCGTCGTCGGATCCAGAAACACCAACTGCATGCCTGAGCCCATAGGGTAAAGATCAGCCAGGAAATACTTCACCGGTTTAATCTTCTTGACCTTCATCTTCGCCAGAAAATCCTTCTGCTTGAAGGGACCCTGCGCGATGCCGATGCTGTACACCATGGCGCCCGTCCCGTGAAAGCTGACAAAGGTAAGCTGCTCGACATCCTTCTCAGGATCGATGCCCGCGCCCTTCAGCGCCGATTCGAACTGCTTGATGTTGTCCGGCATAACGCGGTCGCGCAGCGCCTGCGCTGTTTGCGAATCCCGCAGATCGCGATAGTTCACCGAAATAATCTGCTGTACGGCGGACGGAATCACCGTCTGCGCATTGCTGCTCAGCGGCGCGGCAGAGGCCGGCAGGCATAGCACGCCGCTCAGGAAAAAACTGACGAAAAGCTGCTTCATAGGCATTATTTTACTCGACCGTCTTCGAAAGATGCTGAAATATCGGCTCTTGTTGTCTGTGGTGCTTCTTAAGAGACATGAATTAGACGGTTGAAGCGCCGCAACATAACCTGAGTTGGGGCGCCACCGGCCATGCGGCCCGATGTATGGAGTGTGCTGAACAAGTCACTAGCCACCGACCACTAGCCACTGACTGCCACTGACTACTAGCCACCGACCGCTACTGAGACTCTGATTAAGCCCAATTAGTGAAGGGGACGGCCTTGAAGGCCGTCCGTAATTACCGCAAAATCACTACGGCTTTAGCCGCTGCGGGACTGCGTCTCGGCGTAATCAGACCTTCCCTTGCTCCTCACCGCCGCTACCCGCTGCCGCACGTCCGCCAGAAACGCCTCATCCTTGATATCGCCCAGATTGATCTCGACGTTCGCCAGCGCGCCTTCCATCCCTGCTCGTGCCAGTGACACTCCTACCGTCAGGTCCGATGCCATCCGCGGATTCGTAATCGGCCGCAACGATTCGATAATCTGCTGCACCTCTTTCGCCCGCTCGGCGACGACTAGCGGGATCAGCGTCGCCTTCTTCGTCGCCGCCTCGACTTCCGCCTGCGCCTCAGGATGTTCCTTTGCCTTCTTGAACGCAGCCATCACTTCGTTGAACGACTCGGCGTCCGCATCGATCGACGCCTTGAACTGCTCGCGCAACTCCGCCAGCCGTGCCAAGGCATCGCTCAGTTGCCGCTCGTATTGCAGATAGGCTTTCTTGCCGCGCGACATTCCCGCGACCATGCCGCCCAATGCCGCTCCCATGGCCGCGGTTGCCGCCGACGCGGAACCTCCGCCGGGCGCAGCCGTTGGTGCGGCCAGCTGCTCGATGAATGGCTCAACTCCGGCGCGAAGCCCGCCCACTGCCATCTTGCCGCTCATCACCGCCGCCAGCCGGTTCTCCAGAATCAGCGACGAATCGAAGTTCTCCACTTGCAGAAACCATTCCGCCGCGTCTTCCAGCGCCTTCTTCGGAATCAGCCCAACAATCTCGCTCGACACCGGCATCACGCCGTAGCGAGCCGCTTCGCGCTTCACAAATTCAAAGACTCGCGCGATCGGTGTCTGGTCAGTGTCGGTCAGGTTCATCGAAACTTGCGCCAGACCGCGCACCGGGCACGCCCATGCCTTTTACATAACGGAATCCGCCATTTGAGAAGCGCACCGCCTTGCCAATCTTCTTCGCGATCTCCACATCCGGCGTATTGAGATAGACGTTGTAGGCGACGAGAAACTTCCGCGCGCCGACGATCGTCGCTCCCGCCGTCGGATGCAGCGCCGCCTCGCCAAAGTCGGGTTTGCGATCGGGATTCGTCTTCACTTCCTCGCGAATTCCTTCGAACTGCCCGCGCCGAACGTTCTCCAGATTCTGCCGCTCCGGCCGCTGCGCCGCCGCTTCATACAGGTACACCGGAACCTTGTACCGCTTCCAAATCTCCTCGCCCGCACGCCGCGCGATGGCAACACAATCCTCCAGCGTCACGCCTTCGATCGGGATGAACGGAATCACATCGGCCGCGCCCAGCCGCGGATGCGCGCCCGTGTGCTTGGTGAGGTCGATCAACTCGGCCGCCTTGCCAACGCCGCGAATCGCAGCTTCAGCTACGTTCACCGGATCGCCGACCAGCGTGATCACGCAGCGGTTGTGATCGGCGTCCATCTCGCGATCGAGCAGATAAACGCCGTCCATCTTCATGGCTTCGATAATGGCATCGACGCGAGCTTTGTCGCGCCCTTCGGAGAAGTTTGGTACACATTCGACGAGTGCGGGCATAAGTATCAGGATAAAACAAGCACCGCCGTTCCCGCAGGCCTAGGGCTGGCGGGCCTCCGATAGCGCCTAATTCATCACGGGGCCGTCCTGTCGGTCGATGGCGGGGTAGTGATCGGAACCTGGATGGCTGGTCCAGACCGGGTCTCGAATTTGACAGGCCTCAACGATGCAGGCTCTTCCTGCGTCGGGCCCAAGGCTACTTCCAGCGCATCGGAAACAGTTGCCCAGCGGCCGCCGATGACACTGATACCCCAGCAAGCTGCAGGGCGCGCGCCATCTGCGGATCGGCCCCCGCCGCGAGTTCCTCTGATGTGGGAAGCAGTATTTCGTCAGGGACTACACCGCGGTGTTCTAAGCTATTGCCGTCAACCATTTTCAGATCCGCCATCGTGACGGAGACCCCGTAAGGCAGGTCAGTACCAAACGCACTGCCTTGGGAGAATGGGAACTGGCGAGCCTCCATCACAGCGCCTGCGGATTGATCTCCAATCACAACACCACGCTTTTCCAGTTGGACCACCCGCGCAAACAACTCCGCGGCGGAGGCCGAGCGGCTGTCCACTAGCACAAACACCTTGCCAGAAAAGCTGTGGCTCCCGCGCGATTTAGCAACGAACGGCTTGGAGCTTTTACGTTCAGTGCGGTCGGCAACTTAACCTCATGATCAAATATGCCACCCAACAGGCGCGACAGGTTCTCCTCTGCTCCTCCGGGGTTTCCGCGCAGATCAATCACAACTGCGGCGTGGTGGTTCGCCTTGTGCAGAAAGGCGTCGATCTGATCGTCGCTAATCAAGAATCGCGGTAACTTCCAGACCAGGACATCGCCTTGTTCCACCATCCTGGGCTTATTACGTTCTTCGTCATTCTCCGATTGCCGAATCACATTCCAAAGTCGAAGCCGTTACCAAAGTTGTAGGTTTTTGGAAGCTCACGCACCGAAGACATAACCGTAATTTCTTTCGACTTGCCGTCAGGACCAACGAGTCCTAGCTTCATGCCCGAGCGTGGAGACAGGCTGTGGAAGGCATAACTCAACTTCCACCAGTTTGCGCGAGTGGGCCGAAATCCTTCTATCAGGGCAAGTTCGTCCCCGGGCTTTACTCCTTTGGAGGCAGCATCCGAACCATCCTTGACAGCAATAATCAGGCACTTATCGCCGATGAAACCTGCCTCCCAGCCATCCTCGATCAAGAATGGTCTACTTGGCGGTACGAAAAAGGTGTGCGAGTCGTTGAGAACATCTAGGAACCACGCGATCACACCAAAGGCTTCACTGAGGTTCTGTGCCTTAGCAATCCTTTGCGCGGCTTCTTGATAACGGGCGTCGAGGTCTACGCCGTGGTACTTCAAATCGTAGTATTCCTTGGCGACCTTCTCGTCAACATCCTTCAACATCCGAAGGGCTTCATCACGCTGAAGAGAAGTCATCACATCAGCCGACTTCTTGTCAGCGGCCAAAGAATTTGTGCTTAGAAACAAAGCGACGACGGCGAGGCACAAGCCGAACGTAAACAAAGTGGCACGTAGCATAGCCGAAAATTACACCACAAGTTTTCGACATGCAATTCAATTCATCACCAATGATGGTTTATCGTTCCATCTTTGCTCTAGAGCAAAGATCCATTTGGGCCGCTTGGGTAGTCGTCGCTGCGACTAACTACCTACTCAGGTAGTTCGCCAGGCGAAAACTCGTCCACATAGCACCAGATCCATCGCTCTCCCGGCTCGATGGAACGAATCAGCGGATGCTTGACATGGTGGAAGTGCTTGGTCGCATGCTTGTTCTTGGACGAATCACAACAGCCCACATGCCCGCACTCCAGGCAAAGCCTTAGATGGACCCAGCGGTCGCCCAGCTTCACGCATTCCTCGCAGACATGAACATCCGTTTGCCGAACTTTGATCGTATTGAGATGAGTGCAGTCTTGTGCCATCGTCGTCTCCTTAACGCTCCAATGCTTTCCGGTCCCACTTGCCGAGATTGGCCGCCGCCTCGTAGGTGCTCTCCAAGAACTCCATCAATGATGCCTTGGGAGATCCCGCACTTCGCACGATCGTCATACGGCAGCAGGAAGTTCTTCAGCTCCGGATGATAGAAAGCTGCCTTCGGTCGCACCGGAGACGCCGCAAATCCAGCAGGCTCAGGCGCCGCGTAGGAATAGAATGCTGGATTCGGATATCGCGGATCGCCCGGCCAGAATCCGGCACTGCTCACCTCGTGCGAATAGGCTTCGCGTGTAACAGGATCAGCATCCGGCCGCTCCGGTGCGCGTCGGCCGGAAAAGCGCGTCACCGCCAGATCGAAGCTTCCCCAGAAAAAATGTACCGGACTCGCCTTGCCCAGGAACGGCGCGCGAAACTCCTTCAACACGTCGTCTGCCCACACCAGAATGTGCCAGAACTTTGCGCCGCCTCGGCGTCGTACGACTTGTGCTTGTCATCCTTCTCGAACGGAATGGTCTCTTCGGGCGGAAGTTCGCAGGGCATCGTCCAGATCTTCACGTGGACTCCAAGCTCCGATAAAGCTGCCATTACCAACCGATAAAACTCAGCAACGGTCTGCGGCTTCAGCGCGAGTTCTTTACGGCTGCCGTCCGACGTCTCGATCTTGAGCTTGTGATCGATGAAGTCGAACCATATCTCAACGTCGCCGTTCGCGTACGGCATCACCGAAGTCGTCAGACCGCGAGCCGTCACATAGAGCGGCACATTCCACCAATGATTCACCAGCGGCGTCAGCGCCAGACGCACCTTGCCGACAACCTGCGTCCACCGGTGCAGCGTCGCTAGCGTATCTTTCCACGATTCGTACGGCAGCTCGGGCAATGCTTGCGTATCGTGACCGTGGTACGCGCGCGCAACACTCACTTGCCACCCCCGTCGCACTACTCTATACGATTTCGCCGCCGGCGTGCCAAGCCGGCGCTTCCAAAAGAACAGAGCCGACCGCCAAAACACGCGGCCGGCCCTTCAGTTGATTCGCGACGAGTTCGCGGCTGGTTGACTACGGACTCGTCGCGGCTGAGGCGGCGAATATTCCCTTGCGACTTCCACTGCCGCCAAGGTGGAAAATACGGCTTTTCATCTGTGTCATGGTGAACCGCAGTTCAAAAACGCATGAAATAACAACCGTAACAGCGCCTCTCGCAGTCTGGCCGTAAACATCGGTAATGGTCACGAATCACAAATCGATGTTTATCGGGAAAGGTATAATCTTCGGTTGCCCCGGGGAGCTAGAGCCATTTGCTTTGGCCTGGGTCCGGGTCGCGTGGTCCTTGGCGATTCAAGTTCCTCTCCGTGTCCTCCGTGTTAAAGACTATTCAAGCAGGCGATTATGACTATCATCAAACAAGAAGATCTCATTCAGAGCGTCGCTGACGCTCTCCAGTTCATCTCCTACTATCACCCGGTCGACTTCATCAAGCACATGGCGGCGGCCTATGAGAAAGAGCAGTCGCCCGCCGCGCGCGATGCCATGGCGCAGATCCTGATCAACTCGCGCATGTGCGCTGAAGGCCACCGGCCGATCTGTCAGGACACCGGCATCGTTACCGTCTTCCTCAAGGTCGGAATGGACCTCCGTTGGGACGCAACCATGAGCGTCGAGGACATGGTCAACGAAGGCGTGCGCCGCGCCTATCAGCACGAGCACAACACGCTGCGCGCCAGCATCCTTGCCGACCCGGCGGGAGCGCGCAAGAACACCAAGGACAACACGCCCGCCGTGATCAACATGACCATCGTGCCCGGCGACAAGCTGGAAGTGCTGGTCGCTGCCAAGGGCGGCGGCTCGGAGGCGAAGTCGAAGTTTGCGATGCTGAATCCGTCGGATTCCATCGTCGACTGGGTGCTGAAAACCGTCCCGACCATGGGTGCCGGATGGTGCCCGCCGGGAATCATCGGCATCGGCATCGGCGGTACGTCTGAAAAGGCGATGCTGCTCGCCAAAGAATCCCTGATGGAGCCGATCGACATTCAGGAACTGATCGAGCGCGGGCCGAAGACGACTGCCGAAAAGCTGCGCGTTGAGCTTTTCAAGAAGATCAACCAGCTTGGCATCGGCGCGCAGGGACTCGGCGGACTGACCACCGTTCTTGATGTCAAAGTGAAGGACTACCCGACTCACGCCGCCAATCTGCCGGTCGCGATGATTCCCAACTGCGCTGCCACACGTCATGCGCACTTCGTGCTCGACGGCAGTGGTCCGGTTGCGCTCGAGCCGCCTTCGCTCGAAGACTGGCCAACGCTGACCTACAATCCCGTCAACGCGCGGCGCGTTAATCTCGACACCGTCACGCGCGAGGACGTTGCCACCTGGAAGCCCGGTGACGTGCTGCTGCTCAGCGGAAAGCTGCTCACCGGCCGCGACGCCGCCCACAAGCGCATGACCGAGATGCTTAATAAGAAAGAAACGCTGCCGGTCGACTTCAACAATCGCTTCATCTATTACGTCGGCCCGGTCGATCCGGTGCGCGAGGAAGCGGTCGGCCCCGCCGGCCCCACGACGGCCACGCGCATGGACAAATTCACTCGCCAGATGCTGAAGGAAACCAACCTGCTCGGCATGATCGGCAAGTCCGAGCGCGGTCCAGCCGCGATCGAAGCTATCCGCGACCACAAAGCGGTCTACCTGATGGCCGTCGGCGGCGCAGCCTATCTCGTCTCGAAGGCCATCAAGAAGTCACGCGTGCTGGCCTTCCACGATCTCGGCATGGAAGCGATCTACGAATTCGAAGTGGAAGATATGCCGGTGATGGTCGCCGTCGATGTGAACGGCAACTCCGTCCATGAGTCCGGCCCACGTGAGTGGCAGGCGAAGATCGCGGAGCTGGTGGAGATTGGGTAGCAACATGGGGATTCTTAAGGGCAAGCTCTATGAAGAGATATGAGGCGCTTTGCTCTCTGCTGCTGATTTTCGGCGCGACTTTGTCGGCTCAATCCAAACCGTCCGCAGCGCCGCCGAACGCTCGAACGCCATCCGGAGTCCACGGGGCGGTCACACGACAATTCAATTTTGGCGGCGTCGTGCTTTCTTTTGGAACGGATCGGCAGGACGTTTTCGACATTCTCGGAAAGGCGGGAGTCCGGACAGTTCGCGACGAAAGGCCCGACCAGTGGATCGCGTACTCCGCAGAAACAGAGGCTGTAATTGGTATCCTGCGATTCGACCACGGAAAGCTTTCCTCCGCAGTAAAATCCTGGTACGTCGGGGACGATGCCAAGACAGCACTCTCGAGTTTTTATGATGCATGCCATTCGGCAGAGGCCGCGGAACTTCATCCCGATAGAAGAACATTTGTGAATGTACAGGATGACCAGCCAGACTCTCACATGAAGTCTATTGTCTTGAGCTACGAGTACCACAGCGTGACCTTGGAGTTTGGGGTGACTCGGGGAACATACATGATCGAGGTGAAGGAGCAGATATCTCCTTCATACTAGACGAGGATAACCACCATGCTGAACAAGCGAAGATTTAGAGTCCTAGGAGACCTCAATATTTACGACACAGCGGGCAGTACCATTCTCGTTAGGGCCGACAGACCGGATGCGGACATTTGGGCGTATGTCCCACTTAGCGACCCCGTAGTAGTTCTCATCGAGGGCAGATTGGAGTACCAGATACCTCGACCAATTTTCGAGTCTCGCACGGAGCCGTGGGACGCGGCGGGCGTAACGGCCTAACCCCCAATTCAGTGCTGCGGGTTGTCCCCTTCGGTTTATACTGGCCTCGCAACCCGATGATTGATAAATACCAATGCTCCAATTGCGGCCGGTGTGTTTCCTGGGAGGTCGCTAAGATTTCGTATCGATGGCAAGATCGAAAGCCTCTCTGCGATCGGTGCGGCGCATCGATGATTGTCGCTTCAACGAAGCCGGGTCGCGTATCGGGCCCACGCGGCGGTGCCCGTCCGGCACCCAGCAGACGCTTTCGCGGACGCGGATAGCCTGCCCCAGACTCATCATCTACTCATAACCGAGCTGGGAGTGCAACTCTTCGAGCTTCTTCCACAGCGGATCAAGAGGAATTTCAATCGCCGGATCTGTAAATTGAAGCTTTCCCACTGGCTGCCAACCACCCTGGCTGCAGTCGAAGGCCTTGTGACGCATAGGGTCGATGACCCAGACGTTGGCGACGCCCATCGCGCGGTAATCGTCCAGCCGCTGCTGGTAGCGTGAAACGCGATCTTCGGGTGAGAGTACTTCAATAATGGCGATTGGCGGCGTAGTCGGAATGGCTTCATAAGAAGCACTGCTCTGCAGAACAGCAAGATCAGCCACCCTTATTCGCGTTGCCGATACTCGAATGCGGAGTACGGGACACGGCTCTAAATGCTCTTGCGCTGACAGCGAAGCGACAAAGAAAGCCAGCGTTCTCGAGTGCTCTAGCTCGCCTGAATTGCGCTCCTCCAGAACGCCGTCCACATAATCGCAGTCGGGCTCGTAATCCGTGCTGAGATATCGTTCCAGAGATGTCTGAGTTGCTGACATAATCCTGTCTCGGCTACCACTCTAGCACTGTGTCCGCATTATTCATTCGTGCGCCATGGCGGTCAGCACTGTCGCCGGCCGAAGCCGGCTCGGTCAAGGAAGTAAACGGCTTATCGGCACGACTGAAGTTGTGCCCTGTTACAAAGCGCTCGAAATCCGATTTTTTTAGCAGCCTGTTAAGCCGGCTCGGAGAGTCAAAGAAGCGCTTAGACGCTGGCCTGAAGGCCAGCTCTACCGATTTAGCTTCGTGCAAAACAAAACGCACCCGAAACCGGGTGCGTTCTTGCTTTGAGTGAGAGAGGCTTACTTCTCTTCTTCTTTAGCTTCCTTGGCCGGTTCGGCTTCGGCAGCGGGTGGACCTTCCGCAGCCTGCGCCTCTTCCAGGGCCTTACGGCTCTCTTCGGCTCGCTTGACACGAGCCTCGGCGCGCTTCTGACGCTTCTCGTCCAGCGTCTTCTCGCTGCCCAGCAGCTCGACGAACGCCAGATCGCCGCCATCACCACGACGGAAGCCGGAGTGAATGATTCTCACGTATCCGCCGTCGCGGTCGCCGTAACGCGGCGAGATGGTGTCAAACAGCTTGGCCACTGCCTCGCGCGTCATGAGATACGACGCCGCCAGACGCCGCGCTGCCACGTCGCCGCGCTTGCCCAGCGTGATCATCTTCTCTACGTGTGGACGCATCGCCTTGGCTTTTACCACCGTCGTCTCGATGCGCTCTTCCACGATCAGCGACGTCACCAGGTTGCGCAGCAGCGCGCGCCGGTGTTCCGTATTCCGTCCTAATTTCCAACCTGCTCTACGATGACGCATTGTCTAGTCCTCAGTAGCCAGTCGCCAGTAGCCAGTCAGGGGCTAAAGCCCGGCACTCAAATCAACTTGTTCGGCACGACTGAAGTCATGCCCTGATACAAACCTTCGCTGGCCAATGCTAGCGGCTAATTGCTCACTGCTAATTGCCAGTTGCCCACCGGCTACTGGCAATTAGCCACTGGCCATTGCTTCTCAGTATCCCTGATCGATCCCGTAATTGGTTGACCCGAAGCTGGAGGTCTGGGCAACGCTTGCACTGCCGGGCACGGCGTTGCCATGCTCGTCGATCTTCATGCCCAGGCTTAATCCCATCGAGGAAAGAATCTCCTTGATCTCGTTGAGCGACTTGCGGCCAAAGTTCTTGGTCTTCAGCATCTCCGCCTCGGTCTTCTGCACCAGCTCGCCGATGGTCTGGATATTGGCATTCTTCAGGCAGTTGTAGCTGCGCACGGAAAGCTCCAGTTCCTCGACCGAGCGGTTCAGGTTCTCGTTGCGAATCTCCGGCTTGTCGGCGGCGCCGGCAGCCTGCGCTTCCAGCTCCTCCTCGAAGTTGATGAAGATGTTCATGTGGTCTTTGAGCAGCTTCGCCGCCAGACCCAGCGCATCGGCGGGAGTGACCGAGCCGTTCGTCCAGATCTCGATCGACAGCTTGTCGTAGTCGGTAATCTGTCCCAGACGCGCTGCCTCGACCGAGTAGTTGCACTTGCGAACCGGCGAGTGTACCGAGTCGATCGGAATGAATCCGAGACCCAGATCCTCATCGAAATTCTTGTCCGCTGAAACGTAGCCGCGGCCGCGCTTCAGGCGCATTTCCATGTCGATCTTGCCGCCTTCGCTGACGGTCGCGATGTAAACGTCTTTGTCCAGCACCTCGACGTCGGCGTCGGCCTCGATCATGCCAGAGGTGACGATGCCGGGCTGATCGGCGCGCAGATAAATCGCCTTCGGCGCATCGCCATTGAGGCGGAACGGAACCTGCTTCAGGTTCAAGATGATGTCAGTCGCATCCTCGACTACGCCGGGAATCGACTGAAACTCGTGCAGCACGCCTTCAATTTTGACTGCGGTAACCGCAGCTCCCTCGATCGAAGAAAGCAACACACGGCGCAGCGCGTTGCCAATGGTTGTACCGAACCCACGCTCGAACGGCTGTGCCCAGAAGTGACCGTACTTGTCGGTCAAAACTTCGGTGTCGGTTGCCAGCCGTTTCGGTTTCTGAAAGCCCTTCCAAAGCATCTGTAACTCCTATCTCTTCGGCCGTGCTGCACGGCTCAAGTCCGGCTGATCTGGCCGAAGGCTGAGGCGGTAGAGCTGGGCTTCAGCCCAGCGTCCCGCAGGTTTTTGTTAACGAGCCGCTTAGTCGGCGGCATGTGCCGCCCCTGAAGGGGCTGAGGTCTCTAAACTACACCTACCCAGGACTACGCTTCGCTCCGTCCTGGGCTATGATCTCGCCGTCCCGCAGAGCGGGACTCGATTCCTTCCACTCCGGCTGTGCAACCAACATCAAATTTGCAGTCTGGCAGGACTAGCAACGGCCAATCGCTAACTGCCAAATGCTAAGTGCTAACTGCGGCCTTTACTTGCTGTACAGCTCGACGATCAGCTGCTCATTGAGAGGCAGGTTGATGTCTTCGCGCTTCGGCAGAGCCAGCACGCGACCCTTGTAGGCATCGCGATCGACTTCCAGCCATGCCGGCGGCGCCTGATGGCTCGCGAATTCCTTCGCCGCCTCAAGGACTGTCAGCTTCTGGCTGGCTTCGCGCACCGTGATCTCATCGCCCGTCTTCACCTGATAGGAAGGGATGTTGACCTTCCTGCCGTTGACCACGACGTGACCATGACGCACCAACTGGCGCGCCTGGCGCCTCGCGACGGCAAAGCCGAGGCGATACACAACGTTGTCGAGCCGGCGCTCCAGTTGCTGCAAAAGCATTTCGCCGGTGACGCCCTTGGTGCGAAAGGCGCGCTCGAAGTAGTTGCGGAATTGGCCTTCCTGGGTGAAGTAGATGCGCTTCGCCTTTTGCTTCTCGCGAAGCTGCAGACCGTAGCCGACGATCTTGGCTTTGCGATCCTTGCCGTGCTGGCCAGGAGCAAAATTGCGCTTTTCGATCGGACACTTATCCGTAAAACATTTTCCGCCTTTGAGGAACAACTTCATGCCCTCGCGGCGGCAAAGGCGGCAAACTGCGTCTTTGTACCGTGCCAAGTTACCTTCTCCTTTAGGACGAAGCCTGTCCGTCCACATGTCGATCGGTTTACGCGCCTGGCGACGCTTCGTCCCGATCCAAAATCAGTTATTAGAGGCTGGGGATTAGGGGTTAGTGTTTAGATGCTGCTACTTACCCTTTCGATCCTTTGCCCAGTCTGAAGACCCGATAGCCAGTGCCAGCTTCGCTAGCCCCGGCCTCTGATCCCTAGACCCTTCTACGCTTCGGCGGACGGCAGCCGTTATGCGGTACCGGGGTCACGTCTCTGATCGTGCGGACATCCAGTCCAGACGCAGCCAGCGCACGCACCGCCGACTCCCGTCCCGATCCCGGACCGCTGACGCGCACATCCACGCTGCGCATGCCGTGATCGCGCGCCTGGTTGGCGGCGTTGGCAGCGGCCTGCTGCGCGGCAAAGGGAGTGCCCTTGCGCGACCCTCGGAAGCCCAACGATCCCGAACTCTTCCACGACACGGTGTTCCCGGTCGGGTCGGTGATGGTGACGATGGTGTTGTTGAAGGACGCCTGAACGTGCACCAATCCGTGCGGAATGTGCTTGCGTTCCTTCTTCTTGAACTTCTTGGTCTTGCCTTTTTTGTCGGCGGCGGAGCCTGCTGGTTTAGCCATGGATTATGTCTTACCCGTCGCTTTCTTCTTATTCGCCACCGTGCCCTTGCGCGGTCCTTTGCGGGTACGGGCGTTGGTGTGCGTGCGCTGTCCGCGGACCGGCAGGCTGCGGCGATGACGATAGCCGCGATAGGAGCCGATTTCGATCAGCCGCTTGATATGCATCGAAATATCTTTGCGGAGATCGCCCTCGACGTCGCCTTCCTGCTCGATGACCTGGCGGATGCGATTGACTTCGTCTTCGTTCAGATCGCTGACCTTCTTGACCGGCTCGACATTAGCGGTGCCCAGAATCTTGGCCGACCGCGAATTGCCGATGCCGTAGATATAGGTCAGTGCGATCCGGATGTGCTTGTTGCGCGGAAGATCCACGCCTGCAATACGTGCCATGTTTACCCCAGCAATTAGCAACTAGCAATTAGCAATTAGCTAAAAGAGCTGCTCGAAAAGTTGTATCTATCCCTGCCGTTGTTTGTGCTTGGAGTTTTCGCAGATCACACGAACTACGCCGTGCCGGCGAATCACCTTGCATTTGTCGCAAATCTTCTTGACGGATGCCCGAACCTTCATGAAACCCTCAGTTGTCAGTTATCAGTTGTCTGTTGTCAGTTGGTACGGCGTCCGATTGCCGACAACTGACAACTGGCAACCGACAACTGCCTATTTGTACCGATAAACAATGCGCCCGCGTGTCAAATCGTACGGCGACAACTCCACCGCAACGCGATCGCCAGGAAGTATGCGGATGAAGTTCTTGCGCATCTTACCGGAGACATGCGCCAGCACCTGATGCTTGTTCTCCAGCTCTACTCGAAACATCGCATTGGGCAGCGGCTCAACCACTACTGCCATTACTTCAATCGCGTCTTCCTTACTCATTCACACCCAGTTGCCAGTGACAGTTGCCAGTGGCCAGTTTTCCAATCCTGATTAAGCTCTTGCAATTGCTGTTTTGACTAGCCACTAACCCTAGCCACTACTCGGTCAAAATCACTGGCCCATTTTTGGTTACTGCTATGCAGTGCTCGAAGTGGGCGCTGTAGCTTCCGTCTTCGGTAACTGCCGTCCACTTATCGTCCAGCAAGCGCGTTCCCGGACGGCCCATGTTCACCATCGGCTCGATCGCCAGCACCATGCCGTCGCGCAGCTTCGGACCATGTCCTGGGGTGCCGTAGTTCGGGACCTGCGGATCTTCGTGCAGCCGCGTCCCGATTCCGTGTCCTACAAACTCACGCACCACGCTGAAACCGTTGGCCTCAACATACTTCTGCACGGCGGCGCCGATATCGCCAATCGTATTGCCCGCGTGCGCCGCTTCAATTCCCTGAGCCAGCGATTCGCGCGTCACGTCCAGCAATTTCTGCAACTCCGGCGTGATCGTATCGCCTACAGGAACAGTGATCGCCGCATCCCCGTAGTAGCCGTCGAGCACAACACCGCAATCCAGGGAAACGATATCGCCCGCTTTCAGCATCCGCCGCTCCGACGGGATGCCGTGCACGATCTCATTGTTCACCGAGACGCACAGCACGCAGGGATAATCGTAATAACCCTTGAATGCCGGCTTCGCGCCTAAGTCCCGAATCTTGCGCTCGGCCACACGCTCCAGATCCATGGTGGAGCAACCGGGTGCAACCGCTTCTTTAGCTGCCTCTAGAACCTGACGAACGATGCGACCGCTGTGGCGCATCTTCTCGATTTCCGCAGCTGACTTACAAACGATTGACATTCTCGATCGCGCTAAACGCCTGCGCCATTACCTCTTCCACCCGCTGATCGCCGTTCACTTCCACCAGCCGCCCGCGAGCCCTGTAATAGTCAACCAAGGGCAGCGTTTGCCGGTCATACGTCTTCATGCGCTCGGCAAAAACGTCTTCCGCATCGTCCGGGCGCGTCACAAGTGACGTGCCATCAACATCGCAGATACCCTGGACTTTGGGAGGCTGGAAGTAGACGTTATAAATCCGCCCGCAGGTGGGACAGGAACGGCGTCCGGTAACCCGTTGCCGTAGAACATTATAATCTACTATCAGCCTGATCACAACCGGCGCCGCGCACGCCTGTTGGGCCGCCGTATCGCCCGCCTTGCAACTCCGCATCTTCTCCAGCTGCGCGTCCAGCCATTCCGCCTGGTGCACCGTCCGCGGAAACCCATCCAGAATGAACCCGCGACAACAATCCGCCTGCTCCAGCCGCTCGGCGACCATGTCGCAAACCAATTCGTCGGGAACCAGATCCCCGCGTTCCATGATCGCTTTGGCCTTCAAACCCAGCTCGCTCTTCTGAGCCACACAGGCCCGCAGAATGTCTCCGGTGGAGATCTGCGGGATGCCGAAGGTTTGCGCGATCAGCTTGGCCTGCGTTCCTTTGCCGGCCGCCGGAGGTCCCAGCAGGATAATAGGACCCGTTATACGCGTGTTCGCCTGCACGCCCACTGCTGCGGAAGTTTGCACTTCCATGGTTTCTACCCTGAGAGCTGTTCGTGTGCCGGGTGACGCTGGGCGCGCCGCCTCCCGGATTCTTCCGAACATCTCTTCTTTCTGCCCGCCGCTAGACGGGCATTCAAACCAGCCTTTGGCAATTAGCACTTAGCATTTGGTATTGGGCCGCTACTCATCGCCTGCTTTGTGCCGCCAAAATCAAACCTGCTCCGATAACGCCGTTAGCGAGCTTTGGCTAATTGCCAACTGCTAAGTGCCAAATGCTTCCTCACCACGTCGATCGGCGGCCACGCACTCGTCCGCTGCGGGGCGTGAATCCTTCGTAATGCCGCATCACCAGTTGCGATTCGACCTGGTTGATCGTATCCATCGCCACGCCGACGACGATCAGTAGCGACGTTCCACCGAAGTAGAAGTTCACGCCAAGACCGTTGGTCACGAAATTTGGCAAGCGCTCGAAGAACGCGCCAATCGCGCCCGGCAGATGATTCAAGCGAATACCGGCGATCATCCACTCCGGAATGAACGAAATCAGCATCAGGTATAACGCGCCCACCAGGGTAATGCGCGTCAGAATGTCGTTGATGTAATTCGCCGTACGGGCGCCCGGCCGAATGCCGGGAATAAATCCGCCATACTTGCGCATGTTGTCCGCAACTTCTGTCGGGTTAAAGATAATCGACACGTAGAAGTATGCGAAGAAAATGATTCCGACGGCGTACAAGAGCGTGTACAGCGGCTCGCCCCATTGCAACTGGCGCAGCATTGGACCCAGGAAGCGGTTATCTTTGAATAGCGCTCCTGCGGTCTGCGGCAAGGTCAACACCGACGAAGCGAAGATCACCGGCATAACGCCGCCGGAGTTCACCCGCAGCGGCAGATGGGTCGACTGGCCGCCCATAATCTTGCGGCCCACGACGCGCTTGGCGTACTGCACCGGGATGCGGCGCTCACTGCGCTCCACGAACACAATGAACGCGACGACTGCGACCATCAACACAACCAGCAACAGCATGGCAGGAACAGTCAGCGCGCCCCAGGCCTGATTCTTGGCTTTGTCCAGCAGGTCCATGACGCCGCGCGGCAGGCCTACCACGATGCCGGCGAAAATCAGCAGCGACATTCCGTTGCCCACGCCGCGCTCGGTAATCTGCTCGCCCAGCCACATGATGAAGACACTGCCCGTGGTCAGCGTCAGCATGGTCATCAGGACAAAACCAATGCCAGGATTGACAACGAAATCCGGCTGTCTCTGCAAGGTGAAGGCGATGCCCAGCGACTGCACAGCGCTCAGACCGAGGGTCAGGTAGCGCGTCCACTGGGTGATCTTCTTGCGGCCCAGCTCGCCTTCCTTCTGCAGCTTGGCCAGCGGCTCGTACACCACAGTCATCAACTGCAGGATGATCGACGCGGTGATGTACGGCATGATGCCGAGCGCGAAAACCGTCAGCCGGCGCAACTGGCCGCCGCTGAACAGATCGATGAAGCCCAGGAAGCTGCCCCGGTTCTGGTCGAAGAACTGCGCCAGCTTATCGGCGTTGATACCCGGCGTCGGAATGTGACCGCCAAGACGATACACCGCCAGCAGCCCAAGCGTGAACAGAATGCGCTTTCGCAGATCGGGAACGCGGAATACGTTGGCTAACTTCTCAAGCATAGAACCTCAAACCAGTTGCCGGTGGTCAGTTGTCAGTTTCCAATCCTAGTTGGTTCTGTCATCCTGAGCGCAGGCGCGTTGACTTTGACGCGCCGGAGTCGAAGGACCCCTATCTTCGCGAAATAACCTATTGAGCAGGCGATCCGACCACTTCGATCTTCCCGCCGGCCTTCTCAATTTTCTCCTGCGCCGACTTGGAAAACTTGTGCGCATGCACAGTGAGCGCCTTCGACAACTCGCCCTGGCCCAGCACCTTCACCAGCGCCTTCTTGGAACTCACCATCCCGGCTTTGCGCAGTACTTCAGGCGTGATCTCGCTGTCGCCCAGGCTGGCCAGCTTCTCCAGATTCACCACTTCGTACTCGGTGCGGAAGATGTTGACGAAGCCGCGCTTGGGCAGACGGCGATGCAACGGCATCTGGCCGCCTTCAAATCCGCGCATGATGCGCGAGCCGCTGCGCGAGCGCTGGCCTTTGTGGCCGCGGGTAGAGGTCTTGCCCATGCCCGAGCCCATACCTCGGCCCACGCGCTTGCGATTTTCCGACGCCTTGCGAGGCGCTTTCAATGTGCTTAAGTTCATGTTCGATCCCTGCCGGCGCTTTGTAACAGGGCACGACTTCAGTCGTGCCGAAACGCGCCCGTTATGATCGGGGCTTTTAGCCCCGGCTCAGCGGCTAAAGCCGCTATATCTTTCTGCCGTGTATCGGCACGACTGAAGTCGTGCCCTGTTACAAGGCAGCCTACTTCACAATCTCTACCAGGTGCGGCACCTTCGCCACCATGCCGCGGATCGAGGGAGTGTCTTCACGCTCGACCACCTGATTGAGCCGCGTGAAACCCAGTCCCTTAATCACCAGCTTATGCTTCACCGGCGACGCGATGGCCGAACGCACCCACTTCAGATGAATCTTCGAACCATGCGCTGCGGCTGCAGTCTCCGTCTTTTTCCGAACTCGCGCCATGATTACAACTCCTCCACGGACTTGCCGCGCTGCGCTGCCACATCCTTGCGGTCGCGAAGCTTGCCGAGCGCGTTGAACGTGGCCTTGATCACGTTGTGCGGGTTGGTGGTGCCAATCGATTTGGTCAGCACGTTCTGCACACCGGCCGAAGTCATCACCGCGCGCACCGCGCCGCCGGCGATCACACCGGTTCCCTCAGGAGCCGGCTTCAGCAGCACCATTCCAGAACCGTAACGCCCCAGCACCTGATGCGGAATAGTGGTTTGATTCAGGTTCACGCGCAGCAGATTCTTCTTCGCCGACTCGATGCCCTTGCGGATGGCCTGAGGAACTTCCTTCGCCTTGCCGGAGCCGTAACCCACTACCGCCGAGGACGGATCGCCGACGACAACCAGCGCCGCGAACGACAGGTTCTTGCCGCCTTTGACGACCTTGGTGACGCGATTGATCGAGACCACCTGGTCCTTCAGTTGGTACTGACCAGCGTCTAACTTTTTCTTAACTATTGGCATTTTTCGCTCTTCGTTTCTCGCTATTCGCTTGGCGCCAGAACCCGGTCGCTCACTGACAACTGGCAACCGACCACTGACAACCGCTGTTTAGAACTCTAATCCCGCTGCGCGCGCCGCATCGGCCAGCGCCTTGATACGCCCGTGATACAGATAGCCGCCGCGATCGAACACAACCTTCTTGATACCCTTGTCCTTGGCACGCTCGGCGATCAACTTGCCTACGTCCTTGGCCGAGCCGACATTGCCGCCCGTAGGCCGCTTGTCGCCCTTGACGCCCTTGCCCTTCTCCAGCGAGGTGGCTTGAACCACGGTCACGCCTTTGGCGTCGTCGATGACCTGTGCGTAGATGTGGTTCACCGAGCGATACACGTTGAGACGCGGCCGCTCGGTCGTGCCCATCAGCTTCTTGCGGATGCGGGTGTGAACCTTCTGCCGTGTCTGATCTTTTGACGTCTTCGAAAGCATTTCTTTTTCCCTCGTCCCGGGTTTCTGAACCGGGTAACGGTGGCCGAAGCCCATCCCGTCAAAATAGCTCTTAGCTCTTAGCCGTTAGCTCTTAGCAAACGGCACCGACAACTGACAACTACTTAGCTCCGGTCTTGCCGACCTTCTTCTTCAACCGCTCGTCGCTGTAGCGCACGCCCTTGTTCTTGTACGGATCAGGCGGCCGCAGACCGCGCATTTCGGCGGCGACAAATCCTACCTTCTGGCGATCGATGCCGCTGATGGTCAAGTGCGTCAGCTTGGGATCGACGGCGACATCGATGCCGGCCGGCAATGGATACTCGATCGGGTGCGAATAGCCCAGTGTGAACACCACCGTGCTCTTGCCCTTCATCTCGGCGCGATAACCGATGCCGACGATGTCCAGTTCCCTTGTCCAGCCCTTGGTGACGCCTTCGACGGAGTTGTTGACCAGGGCGCGGACGAGGCCGTGAATCGCGGCTTTTGAATCGTCTTCGCGGACGACGTTCAACACGCCGTCCTTTTGCTCCAGCGTGACGCCGCCCGGCATGTGGGTGACGACTTCGCCCTTCGGGCCCTTTACGCGAACAGTGTTGCCCTCGACGGCGTAAGTAACACCCTTGGGCAGCGGTATCGGTTTCTTACCAATTCTCGACATATTCTTTAGCTCTCAGCCGTCAGCTTTTCTGTCGGCCCTCGGCTGTCAGCTCTCGGCTGCCAGCTTGTTCTTTATTACTCGAGCGTCGTGCCCGAGGCTCAGTTCATTCCACGCCAGCGCCTTAGCCGACGGCTGATAGCCGACAGCTGACAGCTCCTTAGTAAATCTCACACAAAACTTCGCCGCCGACGCCTTCTTTGCGAGCCTGGCGCCCAGTCATCACGCCCTTGGGCGTGGTCAGAATGTTGATCCCCAGACCGCCCAGCACGCGCGGAATCTCGGTATGTCCGACATACACACGGCAGCCGGGACGCGATATGCGCTTGAGGTCCGAGATCGGCGACGAGTTGTCGGAGCTGTACTTCAAATAGACACGCAGGACCTTGCGTCCTTCTTCATCGGTAGCTTTGAAGTTCGCGATGTAGCCCTCTTCTTTGAGAATGCGGGCCATCTCCACCTTCAGCTTCGAATGCGGAACGTCAACCTTCTGCTGCCGTGCCTTGATGGCGTTACGAACTCTAGTTATGAAATCCGAGACCGGATCGGTCAAACTCATGCTTTGCTTCTCCTGATATCGTCGCCCGTTCGCTCACGGTCGCACCCTGCGAGCCTGCAAGAACCTGCGGCGACGTACTCACTGGCCACTGGCAACCGGCCACTGGCTACTGCATTTCTACCAACTCGACTTCGCAACCCCGGGAATCTCGCCCCGCAGAGCCAGATCGCGGAAATGCAAACGGCACAGCCCGAACTTGCGTAGGTAGCCGCGCGCGCGTCCGCAGATCTTGCAGCGATTATGCTGCCGGGTCGAGAACTTTAGCTTCTTGTTCGTCTTCGCTATTTGTGATGTTCGCGCCATTGTTTCCTTTTCCGCGTTTAGCTATGAGCCTTTAGCTCTTAGCTTTCAATCCCATCGAGTTTCATCAACGTATTTGAAACTCGAAACTAGAAACTCGAAACTTCTCTTCTACTGCCGGAACGGCATGCCCATGTGTTTCAGCAGAGCGCGTGCCTGATCGTCCGTTCCTGCCGTGGTTACGATGGTGATGTTCATGCCCTTCATCTTCTCGACCTTCGCATAGTCGATCTCGGGGAAGATCAGCTGATCGCGCACGCCCAAGGTAAAGTTGCCGCGCCCATCAAACGACTTGGTCGGCACTCCACGGAAGTCGCGCACACGCGGCAGGGCAACGTTCACCAGGCGATCGAAGAACTCGTACATGCGGTCGCCACGCAGTGTCACCATGACACCGATGGGCATCCCTTCGCGAACTTTGAAGGCCGCGATCGACTTGCGCGCTTTGGTGATCACTGGCTTCTGGCCCGTGATCTGACCGACTTCGGTTGCGGCCGGATCGATCAGCTTGGCATTCTGCGTGGCTTCGCCCACGCCCATGTTCACGATGATCTTCTCCAGCTTGGGCGCAGCCATCGGGTTGTCGAGGCTGAATTCCTTCATCAGCGTCGGCAAGACTTCCTTGTAATAGCGGTCGCGCAGACGCGCGGTTGCGCGATTGGTCGCCTTGGGACGCGCCGGCTTGCCCGAAGCCTGATCACTCGCCGCTTCGACTTCTCCCGGCTTTGCTTTCTTGCCCTGAGGCTTAGCCTGACCACCCGGCTGCTTGCCTCCGCCCTGCTGCGCTTTCTGTTTTTTCTCGTCTGCCATTTCTCTGCTTTACCTTTCTCACGGTTTCGGCGGTGCGCCGGTTCGTGAGGGAATCAATTTTGAAGGCCGGCACTTAGCACTTAGCAATTGGCATTTAGCCAAAGCCCTTGTCGACCTGATTTGCTGCTCGAACCTTAAGCCTTGGCTAACTGCTAACTGCCAAGTGCTAACTGCTGCTCTTACTTCTCCAGCGTCGTGCCGCACTTCTTGCACACCCGCACATGGCGGTCGCCGTGGTATTCATGTCCAACGCGAACCGGCCGGTTGCAGGACTTGCACATCAGCATCACGTTACTGATCGCTATCGGGCTCTCCTGCTCGGCGATGCCGCCCTTGATATTCTTCTGCGGGTTAGGGCGCACGTTCTTCTTCACCATGCCCACGTGCTCTACCAGAACCTTGCCTTCGTCGGGCATAACGCGCAGCACGCGATAATCCTTCGTATTGTTCTTGTAGCGTCCCGCAATCACCCGCACCTGATCGTTGCGGCGAATGTCTACACTCTTCTGCATCTCTTAGCCTCTAGCGACTAGCAATTAGCTACTAGTCATGTGCCGTCCCTAAAGGGACTCAAATCTTAATTGGTTCTTCTAACCCAGGGCTTCCGCCCTGGGCTAATCACTTTCGCCCTTCGGGCTCGGCCGCTAACTCTTGTTCCTCAGGAACCTGCTTCAGGCACGAATTGCTCTGGCCACTGACCACTAGCCACTGCCTTACAGCACTTCCGGCGCCAGGGAAACAATCTTCAAGAACTTCTTCTCGCGCAGCTCGCGGGCTACCGGTCCGAAGACGCGTGTGCCCACCGGTTCATGCGCGTCATTGATCAGCACGGCCGCATTCTGATCGAAGCGGATATAGGTGCCATCGCGGCGACGATGCTCTTTACGTGTGCGCACGATCACCGCCTTCACGACTGTACCCTTCTTGGCGGTGCCGTCGGGCGAAGCTTCCTTCACCGCGGCGGTAATCACGTCGCCCAGGCCGGCAACCAGTCCGGTCGAACCGCCCAGCGGCAGGATCATCTGCAGCTTGCGCGCGCCGGAGTTGTCGGCGACATCAAGCATGGACCTCATCATCACTGCCATAATTTCTTCTCCTTCGACCCGCCCTAGCCAACCCCGGGCTAGAACGGGGCACCCGCTGCGTTGCGAATCGGCATTTAGCAATTAGCCGTTAGCACTTAGCCAAACCTGCCGGCACTCATGGCCTTGGCTAAATGCCAAGTGCTAAGTGCTGCTCTTACGCCTTCTCGCCGACCGCTTCTTCAACCGGCGCGACCAGCGCCGCCCGCTGCACGATCTCCTTCAACTGCCAGCGCTTCAGCTTGGACAGCGGACGCGTCTCTTCGATCTTCACGAAGTCGCCAAGATGCGCTGTGCCCTGCTCGTCGTGGGCATAGAACCTTTTGCTGCGCGTCACTACACGTTTGTAGAACGGGTGCGCCTTCTGCCGCCGCACCTCAACCACGATGGTCTTGGCCATCTTGGTGGAGACGACTTTGCCGATCATGATCTTGCGCCGGCCCGCGGCCTTCGCAGTGCTGGTTGCTGTGGTTTCAGCCATGGATTACTTTTTCTCCGTCGCGGCTTTCGTCTTCTTTGCGGCCGCTTTCTTCGCCGGTGCGGGAGCGCTGGCTACCGGCGCCTTCGGAGCCGAGGCTCCGTTTCCGCCGGCAATCTGCTTCTGGCGCATCACCGTCTTCACCCGCGCAATGTCTTTTTTCAACTCGCGAATCTTCTTCAGGCTTTCGGTCTGGCCCATCTTGAGCTGAAACTTCATCTTGAACAGCTGGTCAGACAGCTCGCGCTGCTGATGATCCAGCTCGATATCGGTCAGGTTACGTATCTTGTCTACGTTCATCGCTAATCCTTGGGTGAGGGATCAGGGGCTTGGGGTTAGGGGGTTAGAATCTCCCTGACCTATTCCATTACCTGCTAATCCCTGACCTCTCCAGCTGTCCCTAGTCCCTGCTTCTAGTGCACGCCTTCGCGCTGCACGAACTTGGTCCGCAGCGGCAGCTTGTGCGAGGCCAAACGCATGGCCTCGGCAGCGTCCGCCGCCGGCACGCCTTCCATCTCGAACAGGATCTTGCCGGGACGCACCACTGCGACCCAGTGATCCGGCGCGCCTTTGCCTTTGCCCATACGGGTTTCGGCCGGCTTCTTGGTCACCGGCTTATCCGGGAAGAGGCGAATCCAGATCTTGCCGCCACGCTTGATGAAGCGCGTCATGGCCACGCGGCTGGCTTCAATCTGGCGATCGGTGATCCATCCCGGCTCCAGAACCTTGAGGCCGAAGTCGCCGAACGACAGCTCGCCGCCGCGCCACGCCTTGCCGCACATGCGGCCGCGTTGCTGCTTGCGGTACTTCACTTTCTTTGGCATCAACATAAGAATCAGTTCCCAGGGTCAGGGCCAGTGGTCAGATTAAATCTGCCAGTCCCATCCAGTCGCCAATCGCAATTCTTGTGTCCCAAACTCGCTTAGCTGTTCTGCCGGCCACTGGCCCTGATCCACTGGCCACTGCTTTTAAAACGCGCCGCTTTGAACCGTCTGCGGCTCACGGCGCTTCTCTTTGAAAATCTCGCCCTTGTACACCCAAACCTTCACGCCGATCACGCCGTACGTGGTGCGCGCTTCGGTGAAGCCGTAGTCGATGTCGGCACGCAGCGTGTGCAGCGGCAGGCGGCCCTGCAGATACCATTCCGAACGCGCGATTTCATTGCCGTTCAGACGGCCGCTGACCCGCACCTTGATTCCCTTGCAGCCGAAGCGCAGCGCCGAGTCGACGGCCTTGCGCATGGCGCGACGGAAGCCTACGCGCTTTTCCAGCTGCAGCGCGATGTTCTCCGACACCAGCTGCGCATCGAGCTCCGGCTTGTGCACTTCCTGGATGTCGACGTAGACATCGCGATTGGTGCGCTTCTGGATCTCCTGCTTCAGCTTGTCGATCTCCGTGCCTTTGCGGCCGATGATGATGCCCGGACGCGCGGTGCGGATGATGATGCGCAGCTTGTTGCCCGGCCGCTCGACTTCGATGGAGCTGACGCCCGCCGATTTGAGCTTATCTTTCAGCTCGGCCTTCAGCTTGACGTCTTCCAGCAACAGCTTGTCGTAATCGCGCTCGACGAACCAACGCGACCGCCACGGCTTGGTGATGCCGAGACGAAAACCATATGGATGGACTTTCTGTCCCATAATCTCCCTACTTTTTCTTCGCAGGCTTCTTGCCCGCAAATTTCTTCGCCGGAGCTTTCTTGGCCGGCGCCTTCTTAGCCGCTGACTTCTTGGCGGGCGCTTTCTTGGCTGCCTTCTTCGCCGGAGCAGTCTCCCCGACCGTCTGCACCAGATCGCCTTTACCGTTCTTCGCAGTCTTCTCCGCCAGCGCGATCTCGATGTGCGCGATGCGCCGCTGATAGCGATACGCGCGGCCCATGGGCGCGGGACGAATACGCTTCATGCGCGGCCCATCGTTGGCGATGGCGCGAGCCACGAACAAGCGGTCGACATCGACGTCCAGACCCTTTTCGGCGCTGACGTAGTTGGCGTTCTCGACCGCCGAGCGCAGCAACTTGTACAGCTTTGGCGCAATGCCCTTCTTGCTGAACGTCAGCGTGTCGAGCGCTTCTTCCACCCTGCGGCCCTTGATCAGATCCAGCACCAGGCGCGCTTTCTGCGGCGAGACTCGCACGTAATTCAGTTTGGCTATGAATTCCATGTCGTCTCCTTATCTCGCCGGCGGCGCTGGTTTCGCCGCGGTCTCCGTTGCAGCTTTCACAGAGTGCCCTTTGAAGGTGCGCGTCATGCTGAATTCGCCCAGTTTGTGGCCCACCATATTTTCGGTGATGTACACGGGAATGAATTTCTTCCCGTTGTGCACGGCCAGCGTGTGTCCCACCATTTCGGGGATCACCGTGGAGCGGCGCGACCAGGTGCGCACCACCTTCTTCTCGTTGCGCGCGTTCATCTGCTCGATCTTGACCTGCAGATGCGAATCGATGAACGGGCCCTTCTTGGTTGAACGTGCCATATCGTCTCAGTCCTACTTCTTGGTGCGGCTTACGATGAACTTATCGGTCCGCTTGTTATTGCGTGTCTTGTAGCCACGTGTCGGCTGGCCCCAGGGGGTCACCGGATGACGTCCGCCGCTGGTCTTGCCTTCACCGCCGCCGTGCGGGTGATCGACCGGATTCATGACCACACCGCGGTTGGTCGGGCGGCGACCCATCCAGCGGGTACGGCCGGCCTTGCCGATGGAAACATTCTCGTGATCGGCGTTGCCCACCTGGCCTACGGTGGCCATGCAATCGACCAGCACCTTGCGGGTTTCGCCGGAAGGCAGCTTCAGCAGCGCGTAGTCGCCTTCCTTGGCGACCAGCTGCGCCTGAGCGCCCGCCGAACGCGCCATCTGCGCACCCTTGCCCGGCTTCAATTCGACGTTATGTACCGTCGTGCCAGGCGGAATGTTGCGCAGCGGCAGAGCATTGCCCACCAGGATGTCGGCGTCGGGACCGCTGAGCACCTTGGCACCGACCTTCAGTCCGACCGGCTGTACGATGTAACGCTTCTCGCCATCGGCATAGTTCAGCAGGGCGATGCGAGCCGAGCGGTTGGGGTCATACTCAATCGACGCCACGGTCGCAGGGACTCCAGCCTTATCGCGCTTGAAGTCGATGATGCGCAGCCTGCGCTTGTGGCCACCGCCGCGCCGCCAGATGGTCAGATCGCCAGCGTTGCGGCGTCCGCTGATGCGCTGCTTCGGCTCGGTCAGCGGCTTGTACGGCCGATTCGTCGTCAGCTCATCGTTGGCCGTCGTCGTCGTGAACCGCCGCGTCGGAGTTGTCGGTCTGTAAGTCTTGATTGCCATAATCGCTCTTCGCTATTGGCTTTTCGCCGTTCGCTTGAAACTCGAAACCTGAAACTCGAAACTGCCTTTACAAGTTCTCGGCGTACTCGGGCATCTTCTGGCCCGCCTTCAACCGGACATACGCCTTCTTCCAGTCAGGACGGTAGCCGGTGAACTTGCCGCGCCGGCGCTCTTTGCCTTCAAAGGTCGCGGTGCGAACTGAATCCACCTTCACCTTGAAAATGCTCTGCACGGCCTGCTTGATCTCAGTCTTGCTCGCCTTGACGGCCACTTCGAAGACCAGCGTCGCTTCTGTTTCCTTTACGCCCAGTCCCTTTTCCGTGATCACCGGACGGCGAATGATCTGATACGCCGACTTCATTACGCCACCTCCGCGTGTCTGCGCCGGGGCGCCGAAGCCTTCAGCGAGTCCTGCAACTTCTCCAGCGCCGGCCGCGCAAAGATTGCGCTCTCATACCGCAGCAGGTGATAGGGATGAACCTGATTACCCGCCAGCAGCTCGACACCTTCCAGGTTGCGGGAGCTGAGGTGCAGGTTATGGTTCTCGGTCGCCGAGCTTTCGACCAGCAATGTCGTCTTGCCCGCGTTCAGCTTGTCGAGCGTTTGCCGGAAGGACTTAGTCTTCGCTGCTTCGAGCTCGAAGTTCTCGACCACCACCAGCTTGCCGTCGGCAAGCTTGGCCGCCAGTGCCGAGCGCAGCGCGCCCAGCAGCTTCTTGCGCGGAAACGCGAAGTCATAGGAGCGGGGCTGCGGTCCGTGGACCGTGCCGCCATGCCGCCACAGTGGAGAGCGGATGGAGCCGACGCGCGCGCGGCCCGTGCCCTTCTGCTTCCACAACTTCTTGCCTGCGCCGCTCACCAGCTTCTTGTTCTTGGTGGCATGCGTTCCGGCGCGAAGCCCGGCGCGGTAGTGCTTTACCGCTTCCCACAGCAGGTCCTCGTTGACTGCGCCGAAAACTTCGTCGGCCAGATCGAGCGATCCCACCTTTTCGCCGCCCAGATTTAGTACGTCAATCGTTGCCATATCTTTTTCTCAGTTGCCAGTGACCAGTGGTCAGTGGCCAGTAAAAGCGAATCTTCCAAGCCGGCAGCGCAGAGCCATCAAGTACTGGCGACTGACTACTGGCTACTACTTCTTCTTCGCTGCCGCGCGCTTCGAAGCCTTCAACGGATCGACCGTGCCGGAGCCGCTGAATCCGCGACGCTCTCTCGGCGGCTTCTTCGCTTTGGTGATCACCACGTACGCATCGCGATGACCCGGGACCGCGCCTTCGACCACCAGCAGGTTCTCGTCTTTATCGACGCCGAGCACGCGCAGGTTGCGAACCGTTACCCTGTCCACGCCCATGTGGCCGGACATCCGCATGCCTTTGAACACACGCGATGGGAAGGCGGACGATCCGATCGAACCGGTGATCTGGAACATCGAGCCATGCGACGCTGCGCCGCCGGCAAACTTATGACGCTTCACCACACCGGCAAAGCCGCGTCCCTTGCTGATTCCGGCGACATCGACAAACTTCTCGCCTTCGAAGATCTCCACCAGAACCTTGTCGCCGACCTTGGTGCCGTCCTGGGTCTCGGGATCGATCACCACCGGAACCTCGCGCAGGAAGCGCAGCGGCGGAAGATTGTTCTTCGCGAAGTGGCCGCGCATCGCTTTCGTTAAGCGCGACTCTTTGACGAACTCCACCAGCCCGATCTGCGCGGCATCGTAGCCGTGTTTGTCGACGGTCTTGCGCTCGGTGACCACACAGGGCCCCGCCTGCAGCACGGTGACCGGGTGAACATCACCCTTGTCATCGAAGAGCTGCGTCATGCCGATTTTCTTGCCGAGAATTCCACCTACTGCCATATTCGTTCCCTCAACTCTGCTTCCTGATTTCCGGTTGTTTTGAACCGGGGGCTTACGCCGCGGAAGCTTTGTTACTTCGCTTTTCGCCGTTCGCTATTCGCTTTTCGCCAGATTGCATCGACTCGCTTCTGGCGAAGAGCGAACAGCGACGAGCGAATCGCGGCTACTTATGTTCCTTGCCGAAGGCCTTGATCTCCACATCCACGCCGGCGGGAAGCTCGAGCTTCATCAGCGCGTCCACCGTCTGCTGCGTCGGCTCCAGAATGTCGAGCAAGCGCTTGTGAGTGCGAATCTCAAACTGCTCACGCGACTTCTTGTCCACGTGGGGCGAGCGCAGCACGCAATACTTGTTCTTCACGATGGGCAGCGGAATCGGTCCCGCGATTTGCGCGCCGGTGCGCCGGGCGGTGTCCACAATCTCGCCAGTGGACTGGTCAAGGATGCGATAGTCGTAAGCTTTCAGCCGGATGCGGATTCGTTCTTTGCCAATCACGTTAGTTATCTCTCAAAGATCTCTTGTTAGGGCCCGACTTGCGTCGTTGCAAGTCTGCGCCCCTAAAGGGGCTTTTGCCGCTATTTATCTGGGTGCCCCATTCAAGGCCTTCTTCTGGCCTTGAGTGGGACTGCGCTACCCTTACGCAATAATGTCGCTGATGGTGCCGGCGCCCACGGTGCGTCCGCCTTCGCGGATTGCGAACCGCAAGCCCTTTTCCATCGCAACCGGCGTGATCAGCTCGATCTCCAGGCTGACGTTGTCGCCCGGCATCACCATCTCCGTGCCCGCCGGCAGCGTCGCCACTCCCGTCACGTCCGTCGTGCGGAAGTAGAACTGCGGCCGGTAGCCCTTGAAGAACGGCGTGTGACGCCCGCCTTCTTCCTTCGACAGCACGTAAACCTCGCCCTTGAACTTGGTGTGCGGCGTGATCGACGCCGGCTTCGCCAGCACCATGCCGCGCTCTACGTCTTCCTTCGCCGTGCCGCGCAGCAGCAGGCCGGCATTGTCGCCCGCCATGCCTTCGTCCAGCTGCTTCTTGAACATTTCCACGCCGGTCACAACCGTCTTGCGCGTCTCGCGGAAGCCGACAATCTCAACGTCCTCGCCGACTTTCACCTTGCCGCGCTCGATACGGCCCGTGACCACCGTGCCGCGTCCCTGAATCGAGAAGATGTCTTCGATCGGCATCAGGAACGGCTTGTCGATATCGCGCGCCGGCAGCGGCACGTTCTTGTCGACCGCCTCCATCAGCTCGTCGATCTTGGCTTCCCACTGCGCTTCGCCGTTCAACGCGCCCAAGGCCGAGCCGCGAATTACCGGCACATCGTCGCCCGGAAACTGATACTTGCTCAGCAGCTCGCGCACTTCCATCTCGACCAGATCGATCAGCTCGGGATCCTCGACCGCGTCGCACTTGTTGAGAAACACCAGCACGTAGGGCACACCGACCTGACGCGCCAACAGCACGTGCTCTTTGGTCTGCGGCATCGGACCGTCGGTCGCCGCGACTACCAGAATCGCGCCATCCATCTGCGCTGCGCCGGTGATCATGTTCTTGATGTAGTCGGCGTGGCCGGGACAATCCACGTGGGCATAGTGCCGGTTCGCCGTCTCGTACTCCACGTGCGCGGTGGCGATGGTGATGCCGCGCGCCTTCTCTTCCGGCGCATTGTCGATCGAATCGAACGAGCGAAACACGATCTTGGGATTGTGCTTCTGCAGGACCTTGGTGATGGCCGCCGTCAACGTGGTCTTGCCATGGTCGATGTGACCGATGGTGCCAACGTTCACGTGCGGCTTGCTGCGATCAAATTTCTCTTTCGCCATTGGAGCTCCGTATCTCTTGCCGGGGCTAAAGCCCCTATCTTTTATTGCTCTCTTCGGCACGACTAAAGTCGTGCCCTGACACAAACCAAACTCGCCTAAGTCAGCTCTGACCAATCGTCGTCAAAAGGCGGCCATGGCTCACTTGGTTCCAGCCGGGCTTTTGCCCTGCACCTTGGCCACGATCTCTTCCGCGACCGAGCGCGGCGCCTCTTCATAGCGCGAGAAATGCATGCTGAAAGTCGCGCGGCCCTGCGTGTTCGAGCGCATATTGGTCGCATAGCCGAACATCTCGGCCAGCGGAACCATTGCCTTGATTACCTGCGATCCGGCGCGATGCTCAATGCCTTCGATCCGGCCGCGACGGCTGCTCAGGTCGCCAATGATCGTTCCCATGTACTCCTCGGGCACGACCACTTCCACCGACATCACCGGCTCCAGCAGAACTGGGCTGGCCTTGCGCGCCGCTTCCTTGAACGCCATGGAACCGGCGATCTTGAAAGCCATTTCGTTGGAATCGACGTCGTGATAGCTGCCGTCGTACAGCGTCGCCTTCACGTCCACCATTTCGTAGCCGGCGAGAACGCCGCCTTCCATGGCTTCCTTAATTCCCTGATCCACTGGCTTGATGAATTCCTTCGGGATCACGCCGCCGACGACTTCGTTGATGAACTCGTAGCCTTTGCCCGCCTCGTTTGGCTCCAGGCGAATGCGCACGTGACCATACTGGCCGCTGCCGCCGGTCTGGCGAATGTATTTGCCTTCCGCCTTCGACTCTTTGCGGATTGTCTCGCGATAGGCGACCTGCGGCTTGCCGACGTTGGCCTGCACGTTGAACTCGCGCATCATGCGGTCGACGATGATCTCCAGATGGAGCTCGCCCATGCCGCTGATGATGGTCTGTCCGCTGTCAGGATCGGTATTGACCTTGAAGGTGGGATCTTCCTGCGCCAGCTTGCTGAGCGCGACGCCCATCTTTTCCTGATCGCTCTTGGTCTTCGGCTCCACGGCCACCGAGATTACCGGCGCCGGAAATTCGATCGACTCAAGAATGATCGGGTGTTCTTCATCGCAAATAGTGTCGCCGGTGGTGATGTGCTTCAGGCCGACGCAAGCGCAGATGTCGCCCGCATAGATCTCGGTAATATCTTCGCGCTTGTTAGCGTGCATCTTCAACAGGCGGCCGATGCGCTCCGACCGGGAACGTCCGCTGATGTGAACGCTATCGCCCTGCTTCAGCCCGCCTGAGTACACGCGGATAAATGTCAGCTGACCCACGAATGGGTCACTCATAATCTTGAAGGCCAGTGCGGAAAATGGCGCTTTGTCTTCCGCGGCCCGCTCTTCTTCTGCACCCGTGTCGGGGTTCAACCCTTTGACCGGCGGAACATCCAGCGGCGAAGGCAGATAATCCACCACGGCGTCGAGCATGGGCTGAATGCCCTTGTTCTTGAAGGCGGTTCCGCAGATCACCGGGAACACCTTCATCTTCAACGTCGCCCGGCGTAATGCGGCCTTCAGCTCGGGTTCTCCGATGGTCTCGCCTTCAATGTACTTATGCATCAGCTCGTCTTGATCGTCGTTTTCAACCACCGTCTCGACGAGAATCTGATGGTAAGCCTGCGCCTTTTTCTTCAACTCCTCGGGAATCTCTTCGATCTCGTACTCGGCGCCCATCGATTCGTCGTTCCAGATGATGGCCTTCATCGCCATGAGATCGATGACGCCTTTGAACTTGTCTTCCTGTCCGATAGGGAGCTGGATTGCGACGGGACGGGCATTGAGGCGCTTGCGGATGGTATCGACGGCATGCTCGAAGTCGGCGCCCATCTTGTCCATCTTGTTGATGAAGCAAATGCGCGGAACACCGTACTTATCGGCCTGGCGCCAGACGGTCTCGGACTGCGGCTCGACGCCATGAACGGCGTCAAACACAGCGCAGGCGCCATCGAGCACGCGCAGCGAACGCTCGACTTCAGCAGTGAAGTCGACGTGGCCCGGCGTATCGATGATGTTGATGCGAATGTCTTTCCAGACGCAGGTGGTGGCCGCAGACGTGATGGTGATGCCGCGCTCCTGCTCCTGCGCCATCCAATCCATCGTCGCGGTGCCCTCATGGACCTCACCGATGCGGTGCGTACGTCCTGTGTAGAACAGGATGCGCTCCGTCGTGGTGGTCTTACCGGCATCGATGTGGGCCATGATGCCGATATTCCTGCAACGCTCTAATGGAACTTGTCTGGGCACAATCTTTTCCGTTTCTTGCTATGCGACGCGAAGGTCGCGTTACTCTGTCGCCCCTGAAGGGGCTCTCGCTTCCAATCCTTGCCTACCCAGCGCTTCCGCGCTGGGCTAATTACTTTCGCCCTGCGGGCTGATGACGCTGCCGTCCCTGCCGGGACTCGAATCCGATAAATCCGCGCGGGACGCGGCGCTAAAGCGCCGCACTACCCATTCTCCAAACGCAGCGTAAAGCGCTGCTCTACCCATCCTCCGAAACGCGGCCCTGAAGCGCCGCACTACCCGCGCCGGCCCAAAGACCAGCTCTACCCTTTACCAGCGATAGTGCGCGAAGGCCTTGTTGGCCTCGGCCATGCGGTGTACGTCTTCCTTCTTCTTGATGGCCGCGCCGCGATTATTGGCCGCATCCAGCAGTTCATTGGTCAGCTTATCGATCATGCCCTTTTCGCCGCGGCCCCGGCTGTACTGCAAAATCCAGCGGATGGCCAGTGATGTACGGCGGTCGGCATTGACCTCGATCGGCACCTGGTAATTGGCGCCGCCGACGCGGCGGGTCTTCACTTCCAGCACCGGCTTGGCATTCTCGACGGCCTTCTTGAACAGCTTCATCGCCTCGTCGCCACCCTTTTCCTCGAGCTTCTTCATCGCGTTATAGAAGATGCCCTGGGCGGTCGACTTCTTGCCGTCCCACATCATGGAGTTCACAAATTTGTTGACGAGCGTGGACTGATACACCGGATCAGCCAGCGGCTCGCGCTTCGCGATATGTCCTTTTCTCGGCATCGTTCAAAATCCTGTCGTCCCTAAAGGGACTCAACTCTAGTTTTTCGCCCGGGAACGCAGCGCTAAAGCGCTGCACTACCCTTACGCCTTCGGCCAGCACTACCCTTACGCCTTCGGCCAGCACTACCCTTAGGCCTTTGGCCTCTTGGCACCGTACTTGGAGCGACTCTGCTTGCGATTGGCCACGCCCACCGAATCCAGCGTGCCGCGCACCACGTGATAACGCACACCCGGCAGATCCTTCACGCGGCCGCCGCGAATCAGCACAATCGAGTGCTCCTGCAGGTTGTGGCCGACGCCAGGAATGTAGGTGGTCACCTCGATGCCATTGGTAAGCCGCACGCGCGCGACTTTGCGCAGCGCGGAATTCGGCTTCTTGGGCGTCTGGGTGTACACGCGGGTGCAAACCCCGCGTTTTTGCGGGCAGGACTGCAGCGCCGGGCTGGCCGTCTTATAGTTCGGCGCTGTCCGGCCTTTCCGCACCAACTGATTAAATGTAGGCACTCGCTTTCGCTCCTCACATCGCTGGGCTGAAGCCCAGTTCTACCTGTGTCGTCCCCCTGGGGACTCAGCTCAATTTTCTCTTGCTACGCAGCGCTGAAGCGCCGGCTAACGTCTTTTGCGCCCACGGCGCTGGACCGCTGGCTCTCGCTCGTCAACTTGAAACACCCAAAGTTGGTCCGAGAACGCCAACCCAGCGGCGCATGGCCGCGATCTCTTGCCCGCTGCGACAACAGCGCAGCGCAAACAGCCTTCCCACTCAAGGGCTGGGCAAGAGTTTCGATTGCCCATACTTCCCCAGGCATACTGCCGGGGATTTTGGTTTCCGATCAGGTTAGGCTAACGACGGTGGCACCGTGGTCGTCCCGCACTGGCTGACGCCGGATGCGGAGAACGGGAACGAGGGCGCTCCGTTTCGTTGCCTTAGCCCACATACCCACCAGAAGCCCCGGTGGAAGCGCAGGCACGTTTCAGCGAGGATCCTGCAAACCAATCCGCAGGATATGGATCAGAGCAGCACAGCCAGACACTACACAGGCAGGCCAAACAGAACTCGCAGAACCCTCTTAATATAGCAATCAGAATCGGCGCCGTCAACCGTTTGCGGCATGAATCGCAAGGGCCGGTTGGAATTTTGCGGAAGTGGAGTCATTCGCGCCCGGTTGGGGTTTCAGAATTCGCGGAAGTCAGTGGCCTTGGCTGATCGGCTTGCGGAAACTCGACAGCAACCTCTACACTTTCTGTTTCCGTTTGCCATAATACAGATTGCGCATCCGCCGGTTGCCGGTTCCGGCGGGGAGGATACATGCAGCGGGTTTCAGCGGTACCTGTCTTAGCTGCGGTTGCAGCAATTTCTCTCTTAACCTTACTGCCCGGATGCGGCGGCAATAATAACGCTACTAATATTGTCACGCAAGTGGTTGTAACTCCCTCGACCGCTTCCTTGAATCAGGGAGGCGTCGCAACCTTATCGGCAATCCCGGAGGACTCAACCGGAGCTGCGGTCGCAGCGGACATCACTTTTAGCAGCAGCAATTCCAACATTGCCGCCGTCTCGCCAGGCGGACTGGTCTGTGGGGGCAGCTGGGACGCCGCGTTCGTTAACTGCACTCCCAAGCTGGGGCCGGGGGGAGTAGGGCAGATCACGATCACGGCAACCGCTACCGTCAGCGGGAAGACGGCGACAGCCCTGGTCTACGTGCATGAACAGGTAGACCAGGTAAAGGTCATCGTAGAAAAGAACTGCACCAGCATGGGCCAGCAAGTAAAGCTTTACGCCCAGGTGCTGAGCACGACGGCTCCCGGGTGTTCAACTTCGGCACCGTGTGACATTACTTCTACGGTCGGACCGATTGCCTTCGGCACCAATAACAGCGGCATTGTGTCGGCCACCAGCGCGGGGCAGTTGATGGCCGGAACTCCCGGCGCAACCACCATTTTCGCCCGCGTTTCCGGGGTGAATAGTGTGGGCACTCCTTATATGACCTGCCCTGTCGCGACCATCCTGATTCACGACGCCAGCAGTTCCAACACCTCCTTCAGCATCGGAGCAGGAGGAACGCAACCGCTGACGGCCGATGTTTACGACACCAACAACCAATACATCAAGCCGACGCTGACCTGGGGCTCGTCTTCAACCGCGGTGGCGACGGTTGCGGCTACCGGCTCGGCGCCCAATCCCGGAACGATTACGGGGGTGGCTCCCGGCACAGCGTATATCACCGCGACCTGTAGTTACCCGAATTGCAATCTGCTCCTGCCCGCGCAATATAGTCAGAATGTAGTTAAAGCAACCGTGGGGGGCGGCACATCGACTACGGTTTACGCCGCCAGCACTAATTCCACGATGCTGGTTCCCTTCCCTATCGGCACCGATGTACCCGGCACCGCGATTACCTTACCCTACAAGCCCAACTCCATTATTGCTGGTCCAGCGGGAGCCAAGATCTACCTGGGTTCGACTACGGCTCTGATGGTCTACACCGTGAGCGCCGGAGCAGTGACCACGCTCCCGGTCCCTGGAGTCATCCAGGCGATCTCTCCCGACGGGACTCACCTGCTGGTTTCGGATACCGTAGGCGACAACCTGAACTACTACAATCTCTCGACGGGCGCGAATAACTCGTCCCAGTCAGGCACAGTAACCTCCGACGCCTATACACCGGACAGCGGCTTCAACGAGTGGGTTATGGGCCCGACCTATGGCTTCGGAAGTCCGAGCGGAACCACGGGCACCGTAACCCTGGCAAACACGGCGAATGCTCTGGACATCATGGCGCAAGGAGGGCTGACCTACATCACCAGTGCCGCTGCACAGCAGGTTTACGTTTATTCCACTTGCAATCAGACTCCGGTCAAGGATCAGGCCGTCTTGAGCGCGACCAATCCGACCCTGATCAAAGCGCTGCCCAATGGAACGGGAGCGGCGGCGGCCGACTCGCCTAACGTGGATCTGATTTCGACTCCCTCGACCTTAACTGCGGGATGTCCGGTCACGACGCTAAGTACGATCACACCCTATGATCTTGGCGCCGGCGACTTCACGGCGACGCAGATGTTTATTAGTCCCGACAGCAGCCGGGTTTGGATTCTCAGTAACCTTCCCCAGGTCCTCAACTTCAACCTGGCCGAGTTAGTACCGAATAATGTGCAATTGCCCAAAGGCACGATTCCGCTTTACGGCGGAATGACTTTGGACAGCGCTCATGCCTATATCGGCACCAGCGACGGAACGGTTCATCGCATCGACACCAAGACCATGACAGATGTGGCGCAGATCGCCGTCGGGTTGAAGGATTCCAGCGGCAAGGTCACGCCGCCCAACCTGATTTCTGTGCTGCCGTAAGCCAACACTGCAGCTTTGTAAGCTGGTCGGATGCGGGCAAAGAGCTTGCTTTACCCGAGCAGTTCGAATCGCCCGCTCTCAGCTTCGACTGACCTGACCGAACCGTCGCCGATGTCGTAGATCCAGCCTTCCAGCGCCAGCTCGCCGCGGGCGCAGCGAGACTCGACCGCCGGATGGGTCTTCAAATTCTCAAGTTGAGTGAGAACGTTGTACTCGGTCAACAGCCTGAGCTTCTCTTCTTTCGACTTCGCCTCATCCTGATGTTCTCGCAATAGCTGTTCGCGTGCGGGCAGCGAATGCCGCATCCAGCTTTGCAGCGCCGGCATGCCGGAGGCGCGCTCCGGTTCCAGCAACGCTTTCACAACTCCGCAGTCGGTGTGACCGCAAACAATGATGAGCGGCACACGCAAAGCTAGAACCGCGAACTCCATGCTGGCGGTTACACCTCCGACATGGTCACTGTATTTGGGGACGATGTTCCCCGGGGTGCGCTCGGTGAAGATTTCGCCCGGCCCGGTCTGCAGCAACACGCTGGGCAGGATGCGGGAGTCGGCGCAGGTGAAGAACATCGCGATCGGTTCCTGGTGATGCTTCAGCCCTTCATAGACGGCTCGCTGCGCGGGATAAACATCGCGCTGAAATTTCCTGACGCCCTCGACGACCTTCGCCAAAGCTTGCTGGCTGTTCATGGCTCCAGCTTACTTCATCCTGCCGACCGAGTCCGCCGTCCAGCGCTCGCCCCTATCCCTGCTAGACTGAACCCTCATGTCGGAAGCTAACAATTCGCTCGCTCGCGCCTCGTCAGCCTATCTGCGGTCGGCAATGCACCAACCCATCCAGTGGCACGAGTGGGGCGAGGAAGCCTTCGCCACTGCGAAGCGCGAGAACAAGCCGATCCTGCTGGACATTGGTGCGGTGTGGTGCCACTGGTGCCATGTGATGGATCGCGAATCCTATGAGAGCGCCGAGACCGCGGAGATCATCAATCGCGAATTCATCGCCGTGAAGGTTGATCGCGATGAACGGCCCGATGTCGACAGTCGCTATCAGCTTGCGGTCTCCGCGATTGCCGGTACTGGTGGCTGGCCGCTGACGGTGTTCCTCACTCCGGATGGCAGGCCGTTTTACGGAGGAACCTATTTCCCGCCGATCGATCAGTGGGGCCGGCCAAGCTTCACGAAAATTCTGATGGCGATTGCCGATGCCTATCGCAACCGCCGCGACGAAGTGCTTAAGTCCGCCGATGAAGCCATGAACGTGCTGACCAACGCGGAGAACTTCGCCGGCAGAGAATCGCAGTTTTCGCCGCGACTGGTTGGCGTGATGGTGCAGTCGGCGTTGCCGATCTTCGACGAGCAAAATGGCGGATTCGGCAGCGCACCCAAGTTTCCCCATCCCTCTGCACTCGACTTGCTACTCGACTGGTACGCGCGCACCGGGGAAGAGCGCGTCGCGACCGTGATCACGACTACGTTGACCCACATGGCGCGCGGCGGCGTCTACGACCAGCTGGCCGGCGGCTTCCATCGCTACTCGGTCGACGAGCACTGGACCGTGCCCCACTTCGAGAAAATGTCGTACGACAATTCCGAGTTGCTGAAGAACTATGTGCATGGCTATCAGGTCTTCGGCTTCGAGTTTTACGCGCACGTGGCGCGCGACATCATTCGCTGGATGGACGAGTGGCTGAGCGATCGTGAGCATGGCGGCTTCTACGCCTCGCAGGATGCGGACATCAACCTCGATGACGATGGCGATTACTTCACCTGGACGCGCGACGAAGCTCAGGCTGTTCTCACCGGCGATGAGTTCGAAGCTGCCGCGTTGCACTATGACATCGAGGCGATGGGCGAGATGCAGCACGATCCGGCCAAGAATGTGCTATGGGTGCGAGCGCTGCCGGAAGAAGTCGCATCGCGTATGGGGGTTGACGTCAGCAAAGCGCTGGACCTGCTTGCATCAGCCAGGACCAAGCTGTATGCCGCGCGGTTGCAGCGGCCAACTCCATTTGTCGACAAGACCGTCTATGTGAACTGGAATGCGATGTGCGTGTCGGCATACTTGCAGGCGGCCCAAGTCCTCCAGCTTGACGATGCGCGCAAGTTCGCGTTGCGCTCGCTGGATCGGATTCTGGCGGAGGCGTGGGACGACGAACGCGGCCTGTCGCATGTGATCGCTTATGCCGAACCGAATGCGTCGGTGCCCCAGGTTCGCCCTTCAGGGCTAACCTGGGCCGTTCGCGGCATGTTGGACGACTACGCTTTCACCGCGCTTGCATGCCTCGACGCCTACGAGGTCACGGGAGCGATCAGCTACTTCAACTTCGCCCGCCGCATTGCGGATGAAATGATTCGCCGTTTCGCGGACAAGGAGTCAGGCGGCTTCTTCGACACCGAAGCGTCGCTGGAAGAGAGGCTTCAGCTGGGTGCGCTGTCGGCGCGGCGCAAACCGTTTCAGGATTCGCCGACACCGGCCGGGAATCCCGGTGCCGCAATCGCGCTGCTGCGGCTTCATGCCTATACGAATGAGGCGAGGTACCACGAGATCGCGGAAAGAACTCTGAACGTGTTTGCCGGCGCGGCGGAGCAGTTCGGAATTTATGCCGGAACCTATGGCATCGCGGCGACCTGGCTGTCGCGAGCGCATACGCAGGTAGTCGTGGTCGGCGAAGACGAGAAGGCCGACGCGCTGTTGAAAGCTGCGATCGCGCCATTCGCCGTGAACAAGTCGGTCGTGCATCTGACCGACAGCGAAGCCGTCGCGCAGAATCTGCCGCCGGTGTTAGCGGAAACTGTTCCCAATCTGCCGGGCCTGAAAGAGGAACGATCCATCGCTGTCGTCTGTACGAACTTCTCCTGCCAGCCTCCAATCAGCGATCCGAAGGAGCTGTCTTCATTACTACGCCAAACTGTCTTGGCAACCTAAGAAAAATATGGTTTAAGCCGACCGCCGAGTCCGCAGGATCCAGTCTCGCTCAGCGAGACGGAAGATGATAGCCCACCGCTTCAGCGGTGGGTAACGGCGAAAGGAATCTGGAGTGCCCCGGGCACGACAGGCTTGGATTGGGCAAGGCCTCAATACGCCCGATCCAATAATTCGATCACGTGTACCACTTCGGCGTTCAAGCCTTTGCGCTTCGCGCCCGCGGCGAGTTGCAACATGCATCCCACATTCGCCGTGGCAATAATCTCCGGCTCGACCATCGCGACGTAGGTCATCTTCTCGTCGAGAACCTTCATCGAGATTTCATTCTGCACGACGTTGTAGACCCCGGCACTGCCGCAGCAGGAATCCGCGCGCTGCATCTCGACCAGTTCCGCGCCGATGGCTTTGAGCAATGCACGAGGCTGCTTGCGAACATTCTGCGCATGAGCCAGATGACAAGGATCGGAATAGGTCACGCGCCTGGCGAGCTTCCGCTTCGGCTCGGTCAATCCCACCGCTGCAAGATATTCCGTCACATCGCGAACCTTGGCCGTGAACTCACTCGCCCGCGCCGCATACGTTGGATCGTGTTCCAGCAGCACGGCATACTCTTTCATGGTTGCGCCGCAGCCGGCCGCGTTCACCACGATGGCATCAAACTCCGGGCTGAGCATGGCGTCGATATTCCGGCGCGCTTGCGCCCGCGCCAGTTCCAACATGCCTGCATGTGCGTGCAGCGCGCCACAACAGCTCTGCTTATCGGGAATGCAGACCTCGATGCCGTTCTTCGTCAGCACGCGGATGGTCGCGCGATTCAGTTCGGCAAACGCGACGCTGCCGATGCAACCGATCAGCAACGCCACGCGTCCGCGCCGAGTGCCTTCGGCAGGAAAAGTCTTGCCCAGGTCGCGAAATGAGAAGTCGCTGTCAATTTGCGGCGCCAGCGCATCGAGCTCGGAAACACCCAGCAGCTTCAACACTCCGGTCGAGCGCGCCAGGCTGCGCAACCCCGAGCGCTGATAGAAGCGCACCAGTTTCGCCGATCGCGAAAGCTTGCCGAAGGACGGCAACACCTGACCATAGAAATAATCGCGAAGCTTGCGGTGCATCCAAGGACGGCGATAGTTCTGGTCGATCTGCGACCGAGCGTTTTCCAGCAGGCTGCCATAATGCACGCCCGACGGACACGCGGTCTGGCAATTCAAACATCCCAGGCAGCGATCGATGTGGGTGACGAACGATTCCCCGAGCTCCAGCCGTCCCGCGTCGACCTGCAACATCTGGTAGATGCGGCCGCGCGGCGAATCCATCTCCGTGCCCAGCACGCGATACGTCGGACACTGATCCAGGCACAGCCCGCAATGGACGCACTTGGAATACAGCTCCCAGCTTGGCTTTTCGCCGGATGCGAAGTTGGAAGCGCGATGCTCGGCAATGGGAATCTCGAAGCTCAGAGGGCGAATCTCCCACGGTTCAGGACGTTCTTAGGATCGAGCGCATGCTTTACCGCCCGCATGCTCTCCAGGTGAGTCGGCGTTTTCTGCCAGGTTGCGATTTCATTCCGCAAGGCGGCAGGACAATAGAGCACCGAGATGCTGGCGTCGCGCGACAGGCGGTCTCGAAGCTTCGAGAGCGCGGCACCGAAGTCCGCTTGCGAACCTGTCCTTGGCCACATCGCGGCAAGGAGATGACCAACTCCGACTCTCCCGATAACAGCAAGCGTCAGGTTGTTTGCGGCGGTCGTCGCCTCGAAGTCATTCAACACGGTCTGCACGCCAGCGGGAGGAAGCGACAATGCGATGAGCAACGAATCCGGACGCTGCTGAGATAGGGTATGCGGAAAATTCTGCAGCGCCCGCCACAATTCCACTTCAGCAGCGCCATCCACCCCGCTCGATATCGCTGCTCCAAGTTCTGCGCGATACCTCGCCAGCACCGCATCGCTTCCGGAAGCGCGAACACATACCGACCATGCCTTCTCGCCCAGTGCAGACGAACCTACTCCTTCCGCCTCACGACGAACCGCAGATCCCTCGGCTTCGCTTCGCTCCGCTCGGGATGACAAATGGTTGTTGAGAGTGCCCGTCAGGAGATTGGCGGCTCCCGGCGAGATCAGTTCCAGACTGATCGGCGAAAGAGGCGAGCGTTGCACGTCATTGCGAAACTGAATCGCGTCGGTCGAGTTCGCGAAGCCGGCAACGAACGTCCTCGTCTGGCGCGGCGCAGGAAAGAGTTTGAAACTCGCGCCGGTAATGATCGCCAGCGTGCCACGGCTGCCGATGAGCAACTTCATCAGGTCGAATCCGGCAACGTTCTTGACGACGCGGCCACCGCCCTTGCCCTTGCGGCCATCGCCGGTCACGAAGCGAACTCCGATGCAGTAGTCGCGCAGTCCGCCGTAGCCGTGGCGCAGCGGACCGGTCATTCCGGTGGCCAGCATTCCGCCGACCGTGGCTTGCTCGGACATCGCAACATCAGCGGCGAAGAGCAATCCATCTTTCGCCACCATCGACGCCAGCCGTGCGACGGTGCAGCCCGCGCCAATTCCAACCGTGAGATCGCCGGGATCGTAATGCTGCACTTCATTCAGGCGCGAGGTGCAGAGCACGACATCGATATGGTTCGGAACAGCGCCACTCTGCTGCTGCGTGAATCCTCCGGCAGCAACAACATTCAATCCCTGCTGATTCGCAACCCGCAGGATCGCAGCAATCTCGTCGGCCGAAGCCGGCTCGACCGCGACAGCCGGTGTTGCGCCAAGAACGCGAGCCGCATCCAGCCTGGCCGGATCTTCGATCACGTGCTCTGCGCCGCAGATGTCGCGCAGTTCGCGAACCAGTTGCGCAGGCGTGGTCGCGGTGCTCACAGGCCCTCCTGCGCGAGAATGGCGTTCCGCGATCTTCCTGCGATTTCGCGGCACATGCGAGGAGTGGGTAACATCTTTCCCGGGATTCAGTACCTCGTCGCCATTAAAAGCATTTCGCAAATCGGTCATGATCGCGAGATCTTCTTCAGTGAACAGCAACGGCATCGCATCGCGCTTTTCCAGGCCAACACCGTGCTCCCCGGTGATCGATCCGCCAACATCGATGCAGTATTGCAGAATGTCCTTGCTGGCCGACATCACCCGCTCAAACTGTCCGGCGTCTCGATCATCGAAGAGGATCAGGGGATGAAGATTGCCGTCTCCGGCGTGGAAGACGTTGCCGATGATCAGGTCGTGCTTCTTGGCTACGTTGCCGATATGTTGCAGCACGGCGGGAATCTTGCTGCGAGGCACAACTCCATCCTGCGTGTAATACGAAGGGCTGACGCGACCGAGCGCGGCAAAAGCCGTCTTGCGGCCTTTCCACAGCAGCGCGCGCTCTTCTTCGTCCTTCGCTCGGCGCACCTCGCGCGCTTTCTGGAGCAGACAGACTTTCCCAACGGCAACCGCTTCTTCTTCCACCGCCTCGCGCAGCCCTTCCAATTCGATCAGCAACACCGCACCGGCATCGAGCGGATAACCAGCGTGGCAATACGCTTCCACCTGGCGCAAGGTCCAGCCATCGAGCATCTCCAGCGCGGCCGGTGTGATTCCCTCGGCGGTAATCTCGGCGACGGTGCGCGCGGCATCGTCGACCGATTCGAAGATCGCCAGCAGCGTCGCCACCGCTTCCGGCTTGCGCAGCAGCTTCACCGTGATCGCCGTCGCGATTCCGATCGTTCCTTCGGATCCGACGAAGAATCCGGTCAGGTCGTAGCCATGGGATTCGGCAGCCTTGCCGCCGAACTTCACAATCTCGCCGCTGGGAAGCACGACCTCGACGCCAGTGACGTGATTCACGGTGACGCCGTGCAGCAGCGTGTGCGGGCCGCCGGAGTTCTCCGCGACATTACCGCCGATGGTGCAGGCCTTCTGACTGGAGGGATCGGGCGCGTAGTAGAGCCCGAGATGCGAGACGTATTCCGAGAGCTGCAGATTGACGACGCCCGGCTGCACGACAGCGCGCAGATTCTCGACATCGACTTCGAGAACGCGATTCATTCGCGCGAAGGCGACGACAATGCCTCCGGCATGAGAGATGGCGCCGCTGCTTAGCCCGGTGCCAGCGCCGCGCGCCACGACCGGTATTTTGGCTGCGGCAGCCAGCTTCATGATCTGGGAAACATGCTGCGCGTTTTGCGGAAAGACGACAGCGCCGGGCGTGCTCTTGCGCACGCCTGCGTCGTACTCATACAACATGAGATCTTCGGGACGGTCGAGGACGGCGTCGTCTCCAACGATTTTGCGGAGGCCGGAAATAGCTTCGGGCAAGCTCATGGCGCCAACAGGCAGTCTAGCACCGCACACTAACAGCATCAGCGCCGGCGGACCGGCAATGCGGAGCAGCTCGACCGCGGCAACCGCCAGCCACTAGCTCGAGGTCTGGATGTAGGCGCGCATCATATCCGCCTCACCCGACTTCTCGTCGAGATGGCAGCGCAGCAGATCGCGCAGCGAGAGAAAGCCGACCAGCGTGCGGCCCTCACATACGGGCAGGTGTCGCACACCATGGCTCTGCATCAGGCACATGGCCTCTTCCGAGCTGGCGGCCGGGCCCCACCGTGCGCAGGTCCGTGCTCATGACGTCAGCGATACGCGTGGTCATCGGGTTGCGGCCCTCGGTGACCACCCGTCGCATGATGTCGCGCTCGGAAAAGACGCCGACCAGTTTGGTGTCGTCCAGCACGGGCACGGCGCCGACGTTGCGATCCACCATATAACCGGCGGCCTCGAAGACGGTTTGACTGGGCCCGACATAATGGATGGTGCGGTTGCTGATGAGATCCCGGATGGTTGCCATAGTGCCTCCTGTAAGTCTCGACGGAAGGACGCAATAGGCTCGCCGGAGAAGGCGAATCCTGGTATTTGTGAGCCCGGGACATCCGAAGGCAGGACTTGCCTGGACGTATCCGGACCGGTTCGCCCCATGGCCAGCGGCCAGATCTGAATATGGAGCCGGATCTCCGCGAACACCGGCAGCACTTGCCCACCACTGCTCCGGGAGCGAGGAGTGGAGCCGAGTATATGCCCAACCCATCAGGGATGGAAGCAGAAACAGGCAAATTCTGCGCAAAATAAAGCCCCGCTCAAGGCAACCTGAAAGCGCGGTCGCTTCGGTAGTGGCTGAATCCTACGCGCGGCTGGTATCCTCATGGATTCGATTCCGTGTCGGAGGAGCAGCACTGTGTCGCAGAGTTTGCAAGGGCGGACGGTTGCAGTCTTCGGTGTCGCCAACAAGCGCAGCATCGCGTGGGCCATTGCGCAGCAAATGCAACAAGCCGGAGCGCAGCTTGCCATCACCTATCAGAATGAGCGCCTGAAGCAGGAAGCGGACGACCTGATTGCCGCGCTGCCGAACGCGCAGGCCTTCCAGTGCGACGTCTCTCGCGACGAAGAGATCACGCAGCTATTCGCGGCGCTGAAGGAGCGCTACGGCAAGATCGACGGACTGGTGCACAGCATTGCCTTTGCCTCGGCGGATGATCTGAAAGGCGAGTTCGTGGATACCAGCCGCGACGGCTTCCGCATCGCGTTGGAGATCAGCGCCTACTCGCTGGTTGCTCTGGCCCGCGCCGCGCGCCCGCTGATGACCGAGGGCGGCAGCATCATGACCATGACTTACTACGGCGCGGAAAAAGTTGTGCCCAAGTACAACGTCATGGGCGTGGCCAAAGCCGCGCTGGAAGCGTGTGTGCGCTATCTGGCCTACGATCTGGGCAAGAACAATATTCGCGTCAACGCAATCTCGGCGGGGCCGATTAAGACGCTGGCGGCGCGAGGAATCTCAGGCTTTGGCGACATGCTTAAAGAACAGTCGGAACGGGCGCCGCTGAAGCGCAGCGTCGATGTAACGGAAGTGGCCGCGACCGCGGTGTTCCTGGCCAGCGACGCCGGCAGCGGGATTACCGGCGAGACGATCTACGTCGATTGCGGCTACAACATCATGGGGTTCTAGAGGTCAGTTGCCAGTTGCCGGTTGTCAGTTGTCAGTTGCAGCGTCGGAGCTCTGGCGAAACCGGCGGTGCGATGATTGTACTCAACGCTGCATTAAAGGCTCGCGAAGCATGGGATTCTAAAAGCGCGGCTAGGCGGCGGCGAGTCGTTGACAGCCCACATGCTCAACTCTAGAATCAAAGCTGGGGCTGGACGCAGTCACGTCCAGCCTTTCTTTTCCTAAGCGCGCGAATCGTGCACTCATCCTGCAGGAGATCTTCGAGCAGGAGCGATGGCATGATTTTGCGCCGCGTCTGAAGGTTGGCGGTGTAGCTCAGGTGGTTAGAGCGACGGTCTCATAATCCGTAGGTCGTAGGTTCGAGTCCTACCGCCGCCACCAATTAAATCAGTAAGTTCCGAAGGGATTTGCTCGATGCCGCCATCGAGCGTTTGCGTCCTGTTTGCGGATTTCTGCGGGGCGTCAAGCCGGTCCACGTAAGAAACGTTCGCGCCGGGGATGAGATGGCCGTAGGTGTCAACCGTTACCTGGATGGTGGAATGGCCCATCTGTTCTTTCACGTACACGATCGAGGCGCCGCCCTGGATGAGCAGCGAGCCGAACGTGTGCCGCAGGTCGTGCAGGCGGATCTTGCGGATGCCCGCTTTGGCCAGTACTGGCAGAAAGTAGCGATGGTAAAGATTGTCGGGATCGAGAATGCTGCCGTCGGGCGAGGGAAACACCAGTTCCCCTGAAACGTCATCCTTCCCTTCGAGGTATGCCTTCAATAGTCGTGCATCGCGAACCTCGATGAGCACGCGACGAAGCTCGCGTGACATATCTACCCGCCGCTGCTTCTTGCTCTTGGTGGTCGTGTGCTCCCGATGCACGTAGTTGTGCCGCACGAGGATGAAGCGGTTAGCGTCGTCCTGGTCTTTGCCGAATTGAATGTCTCCAAACTGAAGCGCGACCAGTTCTCCGCGACGCAGCCCGGCGCGAAGGGCGGTTAGAAAAAGCGGGTAATATTCAGGGCAGACATCTAAGGCAGCATCCAAAAACTGCTGGGCCTCAGCAGTTGTGAGCGCCACGCCTTTGGTATCAGCCGATTTTGCCGTGCGTGTGAAGCGGCCAAGGCGGGCGGCCGGATTGGCCTCGATCAGCCCAGCCTCTATCGCTTGGTTAAACATTCCGCGGATAACACAGAGAGCGTTTCGGATCGTGTTGCGTGAGAGTTCCTTTGCAATGAGATCGTTGATGAGCTTTTTGATGTCGTCGCGCTTCACCTCGTCAAGGCGCTTGGTCGCAAATTGTGGACGCAGGTACTGCCGGAGGACGCCCTCATACCCGTCAGCGGTAGATGTCTTGCACTCCAAGCGAGCGTAGTCTCTCAGCCACTCGTCGGCATAGGCTTCAAATGTCGGCATCGCACGCTGATCCGAACCGAAGATTCCGCTATCCCCCAGCGCGAGCCTCGCTTCGACCTGGCGCCGCACTTCCTCGGCAATCTTTCGATCTGTCCCGATCACCCGCGTTTTGCGCTTGCCGCGGTAGTCGATAACCAGATACCACTTGCCACGTAGTTTGCGAACCTTCACACCCATGCCTAGCTCCGTATCCTTTGCATCACGTCCTCGACGATTGCGGTCACGCTCTGTGGCGGTTGGACCTTATGACCTGCCAGCCAGTCATTGAAAGCAGTCCGGCTAATCAGCAGCTTACTTCCCACCTGCGCTGCTGGCAACGGATTGTTGGTTCTATGTATCCATTCGCGAATGGTGCGTGCCGAAACCGACGCATACTGAGTAAGCGCGCGCAGGTCGAGCCATTCCTTCTGCACCCGTTGCTTCGAATTGGCCTCAGCCTTGCCCATCTATATCACGTCTAATTCGCTTTGCGTCATCGACCGCCGTGTTCCAGAAACATCTGGTTCTGGAACAACAAGAAGCCGTTTGCCTCTGTCGCAGAATCAGCGACTTACAGCACCACGTCGGAGCCCGGTTTATGGAACGTGTTCACTGCCGCGTGCCTCCTCGGTCTCGCGGCGTAAGCCGCGTCAACCGCTTGGTGCAGAAGACGGACTGATTACCCCTGGCTTCCCGCACTCGGCTTGCACGTCCCGCTCCTGCAACGGGGCCGAAGGCCAGTAAACTCTGCTGCCCCACAAGCTGCTCCTTCGCGCGCGCCTCCGCGGTTGCCGCACGGTCGCGGATTCGCTGCTCGACTGCACTGCTCGATACCTGCCACCGTCCGTTTACTTTTCGTGCAGCTACGCGACCGAGTCGCAAGAGGATGTAGAGTCGGTTAAGGTCGACCTCTAGACGGCGAGCGGCTTCCAGTGCGCTCATCTCGGCCGCCTCGGCGGGAACGTCTCTGTTCATTGAGTTTCGAACCTCCCCTTGCTCGCCCCGAAGGCTTTCTCGTCTAGCCGGCAACGGCCACAAGTCCTTTGAAAACTCCAACCGCCGCAAGTGCTGCATGCGACGAGCTGTCGGCTCCGCGGAAGGCGGATAGTATTGAGTTGAATCCCGGAACCCTTATTGACGAAAACTGCCTGTCCTTCATTTCTCCACTGGCTAGCAACTTCGCGTGTCACGGTAAACGCCGGAGCGCTATTCCAGGACTGGCCTGGCATGAACACCCCAACCCTGTCGCCGGATTGGGTAACGGAGCTGAAGACACGTATCGCCATTGGAGGCTGCCGCATTTTGCCTAGCGGCTGTCGGCTTTACTATTCATTATGATGATGGCAGCAGAGAAACTCGGCTATTGGAGAGTTTGGGAGAAGTTGGGAAGGTTTTGGACTTGTTCCCTTACGGTTACTCCGGAAGTTCGTCAGCGGCTAGGCTCAGCGATTCCGCCAATCTCTTGCGAGTAAAACGGGTAGGCTTGGTATGCCCTTTAGATAGTCGTTCGCAGTCTAAATCCACGTAGTTCGGCCCCAATCGCCAGTTGACCAACCTTCCTTGCAAACGGTGATACAAATGCCGCCCGGCGGTGCGCCCTCTGTGGGATATCCGAGGCCTTCGGTCTTGATGGATTACGCACTAGAGATTCACCCCGGAACCCCACAGACTAACCAGCAGCGTCCCGTTATCCCAAACCGGTCTTGCCGCGACCTTGATCCCTTTCGATGCGAGGTATTGGTCTGCCAGATCAGCGGGCTCGATGTTGTCCGATACCTGCCACCGTCCGTTTACTTTTGCATGCAGCTACGCGACCATTCGCAAAAGAGATATAAGTCGGTTAAGGTCAACCTCTAGACGGCGAGCGGCTTCCAGTGCGCTCATCTCGGCCGCCTCGGCGGGAACGTCTCTGTTCATTGAGTTTCAAACCTGCCTTTGCTCCGCCCGAAGAGCTTTCTCGTCTAGCCGGCAACGGCCACAAGTGCCTTGAAAACTCCAACCGCCGCACGTGCTGCATGCGACGAGCTGTCGGCTCCGCGGAAGGCGGATAGTATTGAGTTGAATCCCGGAACCCTTATTGACGAAAACTGCCTGTCCTTCATTTCTCCACTGGCTAGCAACTTCGCGTGTCACGGTAAACGCCGGAGCGCTATTCCAGGACTGGCCTGGCATGAACACCCCAACCCTGTCGGCGAATTGGGCAACGGAGCTGAAGACACGTATCGCCATTGGAGGCTGCCGCATTTTGCCCTAGCGGCTGTCGGCTTTACTATTCATTATGATGATGGCAGCAAATTGGGCTATTGGAGAGTTTGGGAGAAGTTGGGAAGGTTTTGGACTTGTTCCCTTACGGTTACTCCGGAAGTTCGTCAGCGGCTAGGCTCAGCGATTCCGCGCCAATCTCTTGCGAGTTGAACGGGTAGGCTTGGTTCTGCCCTTAGATAGTCGTTCGCAGTATGAAAATCCACGTTAGAGTTCTGGGCCCAATCGCCAGTTGACCAACCTTCCTTGCGAAGGAGAGGGTCTACAAATGCCGCCCGGCGGTGCGCCCTCTGTGGGATATCCGAGGCCTTCGGTCTTGATGGATTACGCACTCAAGATCGCCCGGAACCCCACAGACTAACCAGCAGCGTCCCGTTATCCCAAACCGGTCTTGCCGCGACCTTGATCCCTTTCGATGCGAGGTATTCGTCTGCCAGATCAGCGGGCTCGATGTTGTCCGGCAGCTTGTCGGTGAGCTCACATCTGGTGCCCAACTACTACCATCCCCCAAAGGATTCACAGGGTCATCGACGATCCGAAAACCCATGGTGGTCAGGATTTGGTGCGCTCGTTTCAAATCGGTGAGAACGTCAGGCAATACCGGCCGAAAACGAGGAAGGCATCTTCGTACCTGCGCACTGAAACCCAATTTTTGGAGCAGCCTAATAGCAGGCGCCGGATTGTTTAGATCTTCTGACAGACGCGACCAGAACATTGCCATCCCCTCTTCTGGTTTCAGAAGAGCTGACGGGCCGACGGCGGAAACAAGTCCCCGGCTTTCCTCAGGTCGAACCGGTGCCGACTTTTTCCGACTTTGTTGCCGCCTCGATCTTGGCGAGGTCGATTGCCCAAGACAATTCCCTTCCGAGTTCCGCTTGTAGAATCGTATGGTAATAACCTATTCGATCGGTGGCACCGTGGGCCAGCCATTTAGGCACTTTCGCAGGGGCCACTCCAGAGGACGCCGAAAACAGCAGCCTTATGGCAGGCGTTGCGAATCCACCATTGGATCGGCTCCCAAGTTTCAATCGGTCCGCCCAAGCAAGCCGTGCGGTAGCCGCCAATGCACATCGACCAGATCGGCTCCCAAGTTTCAATCGGTCCGCCCCAGCGAGCCGTGCGGTCGCCCGCCAATGCACATGGACCGCAGCTTCCCAGTAATAAATATATACCACTTCCACTTGTTTTCGTTGGGCATGCCGGCGGAATGGGCCAGTGCCGCATCTTTCGGCACCCATTTCTGAAGCGCTACAGTACAGCGCGCAATCCAGTCGCCGCAAAGTGTTTGCCGAGTGCCTTGCGCTTCTGCGCCAGCTCCAGAAATTCCCTTCAGGGCTTCAAAAGCTGCACAGCAGGTGTCGAACTTGGCTAGAAACAGATCTTTGCCAAATAGCCCGTTCAGTGCGTTCAGCACATCCTGAATTTCGCGCTCAGAGTATTTTTCATCATCTATAGGGGATTCCATTGGTCGTCCACATCTCAGGTGATGATTCCGGCGGGCTATTCCGCGCCCATTTCCTAGGTCGATTCCCGCTGTCGGCTCTTTCGCTTTTCTCGTCCGCGCCGCAGCGGCTGCCTTCGAAGACCTTCAGAGCGCTGGCGCGTCGTTCTTCGGGGCTCATCCTCTCCGCGCGTGCTTTCCCGCCGATCCTGCCAAGGGCAAAGCCGGCCTCCGAAACGAGGCGCGTTTTTCTCGCCTTGGTCATGTAACGCTTTGGAGCTTTCTTGGTCATGCGGAAATCATAATCCGTGCGCTACGGTGAATCAATGGATAATCAATTGCAATTCCCATATTTCTATTGACGTGGAAATGGCCGGAGAGTATAAACAAAAGCGCGCCGTGCCGGTGCTCGAACACCGACACGACGCTAACCAGGGCACCTAATAGGAGGCACCCATGGCTGCAAACAAACGTAACACCGCATCTCCACACACTCAAGAACTGCCACTCACAATCAGCCGCGTCGCGCTATACGCGCGCGTCAGCACTCTGAACGGACAGGACCCCGAGATGCAGCTTTCGGAACTCCGTGAATATGCTGCTCGCCGCGGGTGGACGATATCACGGCGAGTATGTCGATCAGGGCGTATCCGGCTCGAAGGAGTCACGCCCTGAATTGAATCGGCTGACGGCAGACGCTCATCGGCGGGCGTTCGATGCCGTGCTGGTTTGGAAGATCGATCGCTACGGCCGGTCACTGAAGCACCTCGTAAATGCTCTTGCTGATCTGAGCGCATACGGAGTTGCGTTCGTCAGTTTCCGCGACAACCTGGATCTCAGCACGCCTCTGGCCGGCTGATGTTCCAGATCATCGGCGCCATGGCCGAGTTTGAGCGGTCACTGATTCAGGAGCGGGTTCGGGCGGGTCTGCGCAACGCACGGGCGAAGGGCAAGCGACTGGGGCGGCCATCAGTCGACATTGATGTTGCAGAGGTGCGTCGGCAGCGCGCGCAAGGAGTTGGTTGGCGGACGATCGCTTCTCGGCTTGGTGTCGGCCTCGGAACGGTTGTGAGAGCGGCGGCCAGATTGAAAACATCCTAGATGGGGGCAAGCTGAGGACGGGGATGGGCCACAAACCAAGCCCACGCTGCCTCAGGCACTTCAAGGGCAAGCAGTGATTGAGGATCGGGGCACAAGTTGATGGATTGCTGGCATAGCCCCTGGATACCTCGCATTCTAAACCTAGACAAGTCCCGAGCCTACCAGTACGCGCGAGGGCGTTGAAATTGCCTGCCAAATACGACCATGCGGTATAGAATCAACTTTTTCCCTAGAATATGGCTTCGGGGCAGACAGCAGCAGAACTGGGCAAATCACCCTTCACGCGAGATCAAGACGCGCAGTCAGCGAAATGTCGTTCGGCCTCAGCTCCGCGCCCAAATCAACAATCCTGACGCCAAAGTGTCGGCGATGATTTTCAGCGTCTGAATCGTACGTTGCTTTCGCCGCGTTCGATCTCGCCGACATGTGCGCGATGCAATCCTGAGCGTTCTGCGAAGACATCCTGGGACAGCTTTCGCTTCGACGCAACTCCCTGATCGTTGCTCCGAGCTGCTTTTGAATGTCTTGCACTCCAAGCAGTTTCGGATTAGGCTGGCCAAAACCATACTGGTTATAACCAGAGGACAGCAAGGGCTCTTGCTGCTCCTGGTTTTGGCGGTATCGCTCTGCGGAGAGCGGCACCCACAAGTTTATGCTCGGGGGCGCCACGTTTTTGCCTCAACACGCGGGAGGCAATGAGGGCCCCCATGACAATGATCTGGCTTGATGAGTTGCACAAGTACAATATCGTGTGATGTATGCATGGGCGAGAGCATTGGAATGGGGGAATATTCCGGCTTTCGTTTTTCAACCGCTTGTGCCGTTGCTTTATGTGCTATTGGGATGGAAACAAACCCTGTTCTGATATGGGAATCAATTTTGTCTGGAATTTGGTCTTATCTTAGGCGGTGATTAGCTTGCAGCTCGCTGCGTTTGGAATGCTTTGGGCAAAACTGAAGTGGTTCTCAATTGCGGGATACGGCATTTACTTCGGAGTGAGGCGAGAGTGGGGGCTGCTTGGACTAACGATGGGAGTTACCGTCATTATGCCGCACTCGGAGCTTTAATCATACGGCACCCCACAAAGATTATTCAGGAATTCATGTTGCTGACTCTCGGCCTTGAACATACGCCGCCATCTCCTCAAGTGGAGAAATATCTCGAAGGCTGGAGAAAGGCGGATAAACGTGGATGCATGCCAAGGGCCGCTTGACCTGTTCGGGAACCCCCTGACCGACCGATCGATGAGGAAGCAACTCGCCGTGCTCTGGACGAACTTTTCAGACTTACCCACCAGTACAGCTCAACGAAAGCCTATAACGGACTGCTAAAATTCATCCGGCGGTTTAGGTTCTATGCTCCCTATAACGCAATGCTGATCCACATTCAGATGCCAGGGGCTAAGTTCGTCGCGCCGCCCCATCGTTGGCTGTACGACTACGGGCAGCGGATCAAACCTGGCGCGCGTCCCTGGTGATCCTTCAGCCGATGGGACCGGTAATGTTCGTCTTTGACGTTTCAGATACTGAGCCTTTGCCTGAGCCCTGCCCCTGCCGGCGGAGGTCGTCTCGCCATTTGAGGTGCGCGGCGGAAAAATCGGAGACCAATTGGAGCGGACGATCGAGAATGCCAAGCGAGATGGCATTCGTGTTAGTCTTCGAAACGCCGGTTCGCAAAGTGCCGGACAGATCGGGTTTGCGACAAACAGATGCGTGGCTCGAAGTTGTCGTCCGCCTTCTACCGAAACGGGAAAATGTCAAAGTCCCCGTACGATACGAACTTCTGTTGAATGCCAACCTTTCACGCGAAGCACAGTACGCAACCTCGGTTCACGAGTTGGCGCACCTCTACTGCGGACACCTGGGCACCCCAAATGAGAAGTGGTGGCCCGATCGGAGCCGTTTGAGTAAACCATGCGAGTTTGAAGCGGAATCCGTCTGCTATCTAGTCTGTGGGAGAGTTGGTATCGACAACCCTTCCGACAAGTATCTGGCGGGATATCGAACAAAATCGGCACAGGTTCCCGAAATCAGTCTGGAATGTGTGATGGCGGCGTCCGGTCTGATTGAAAAGATGGGATTCGAGCGGCTCAAGCCGCGAAAAGATGGCACCGCGGAACAGTCACCCCAATCGTGAAGCTCCATGGCCTTGTCTTCCGAAAAACCTCTTGCAATTTGCGCTGCTAGGGCATTGATACTAAGACCCCGGGTTCGTACTTCTCTCGTGTTCCACAAGGTTCAGTATTTGGGGTGATGGCGGGGCGATTCAATGGTTGACTCTGGACAGTTACCGATTGTAATCGTTGGTACTTCATTCGAGCATTTGTCCACATCGTTGAAAATCGCACGGAGGACTGACGGCAGATTTCACATCTCACCAGGCCCGTACTCCCTCCGATACTCAACATTCAACATGCCCATAACTCCACAGCAAATACAAAGAGCACAGGGCGTACAACTTGCTGCCGCGCGCGACGCCTCCGCTCAAGTTCGGCTGATTGCAGGACCGGGCACGGGTAAGTCTTTCTCTATTGAAGAGCGCGTTTGCTGGCTACTCGCACAGAATGTGCCTCCGCGCGCGATCGTGGCGATTTCGTTCACTCGTGCATCGGCAACAGAGCTGCGCAATCGCATTCAGGCACATTGCGCTCAGCACGGGCACGCTGCGGCAAACCAAGTACCTGTAAGCACGTTGCATTCACTCGCATTAAGGATTCTTCGTGCAGCGAGCATCTGCAACAATATCCAGCCGACCCGTTAGTGCTGGATGGTTGGGAGTTGGAAGACATCTTTGACGCGGAGTTCAGGCAAGAGAATGGCATCGGGAAAATAAGATCCGCACAGATACGCCGGGAACATGAAGCATTCTGGAGCACGGAGACCTGGAATCCACCCAATTACGTGCCCTTCCGAATCCGCCGATCACCATGGCCGAGCGTCAGAGTTTCGTGATGCCATGGCCCCCGTACTCAGACGTACTCCTGTGTGCTGCCAGGGGAAATCGTCCGGCAATGCCTGGAGCACATAACTGCCGGTACCGTGGTCCCTGTCGCGTTGACTCACATGCAACACCTGATTGTTGACGAATATCAGGATTTGAACCCGGTTGACGGAATTCGTAGAGGAATTAGTAGCGCGAGGCGTAACGACCTTCGTTGCCGGTGATGACGATCAGAGCATCTACTCGTTTCGCTATGCCTCACCCGGCCGGTATTCAAACATTCACAGCACGCCACGGAGGTTGTGGCGATCATAG
>CAVONC010000010.1:0-130463 GCA_963697175.1 uncultured Acidobacteriaceae bacterium
GTCGTAGGGCGCCCAATCCTCGACGCTCCCGACCCAGCCAAAGCCGCCGCCGCCATCATCTCCGAAATCGAGATGGTCGCGGTGTAAGGGGTAGTGCTGGCCTTCAGGCCAGCGTCCCCAGGCTCCTTCTTTTTTCTTGTCATCCCGACCGAGGGCTTTAGCCCGACCGAGGGATCTGCGGTTTGAGCCGCGTCAGCGGCGGCCCCACTCGCGACACACTCTCTTCAGGCCAGCGTTTAAGCCGTTTTATTCCAGAGCTGAGTCGGCTTTCAGCTGACGACACGGGAGTCGTTCCGCGAGCTCTTTGTAACAGGGCACGAGTTTACTCGTGCCGCTCGATGATTCCCCCGTTTAGTAATTTGTTATCCCGTTTGTTAATTTGTCATCCCGAGCAAAGCCGAGGGATCGGCGGTTCGCCTGCAGCGAGCAAACACCGGCATTCAGTTAGGAGGTAGCGGTGACCCTAATCCCGCCTGCTGAGGCTTTGATTTATCCACGATATCCGCCGCCGGAATCAGGCACTTCAGCGTCTTCAGATCGCAGAACATTTGCTTGCTCGGCGTCTCGCTGCTGCTGTTAGCCTTTGCCCACTCCATCACGTCGTGATTTTCCTGGAGCATCGACGTATTCAGCAGAACTTCGGGATAAACCGACGGCTTGACAATGCTCCCGATACCGCCAACGTATGGATCGTAGGCCGCCGTGTTGCCGTTGTAGTCGAAAACGAACGTGGCACGGTACTTGGCCTCGTTCCCTTTGTAGGTCGCAACGACATCGTAGGACACATACTTCGACCAGTGGGGAGTGCCCGGATTCGCCAGGGTATTCAGATCGCAGATCACAAATTTGCCGGCATATTCTCTGTCGGCAGCTTCAATAACCTGTCCGACGCTTTCGCGAATAGTCACCGTGTTCTCGTCGAATTTCTCTTTACCCATGTTGTTGAAGGTGTAGCTCGCACCACCCACATCTAGAATCGGCTTGCCGCCCATATAGGTCTGCAATTCAGACATCGGCACTTGGCTGCATGGCACGTCGCCTTCCTTGAAATTGCTCAGCTCGAAAGTGAGCTCGTGGTCCTTGAGCACTTGGGAGAGCACGGCGCCGGGGTGCTGAAGTTTCTGCCAGCTAAAGTATGTTTCGATGAGACCAACCTGATTCGCGAAGATGAGCTTGGCGTAGCTTGTACGGACCACGTCCTCCCGCGCCTGAGTTGTCTGGGTTGACTGAGCTTGCGTGGCGACTACCAGGGCGTAAACGACCGCCAGGATGGTCAGTGGGCAGCGCTTCATATCCATCCTCGATTTCCGGGAGCGGTTATGGGAGCGCACTTAGTCTGATCATGCGGCTTCCACATGTCAAGCCCAATTCATCCAGCAAGCTTCGTTCCGCCGAAAAGATTCCCTTTTTCGTACTTCGCTGACGCTCGCGCCCCCTCACGCCCCCTGATATGGCTGCGGTTGCGTCGCCGGCACGGTCGCGGGCGGCGCAGCGGGCACGCACACCGGCTCCTCCGGCATGATGATCCACGCAATGATGTAGGCCAGGAAGCCGCCTCCGCCGAACAGCGCAACGATCAGCCAGATCACGCGTACCACGGTCACATCGAGATCGAAGTACTCGGCAAATCCGGCGCAGACGCCGGCGATCTTGCGATTGATCCGCGAGCGCATCAGCTTGCGGCGCGCGGCAACCGGGCCCACTCGCGTGCCGCAATAGGCGCAAAGATTGGCGTCGTCCTGAATGACTTTGCCGCAATAGTTGCAGTACATATACCCTCCACAGAGTGATACGAGCAGGATAAGCAAAGGTTCCCGCGGATGCAAAACGGTTGCAGCTCAAGACCTTACCGTGCGCCCCTCCGGCTTCGGAATGAGACGCCACTCGCCTTCTTTGCTGTCATCCTGAGCGAAGCGTCCGCCTGATTCATCCGGCCGCGTCTTCGCGGCCGGGCGGACGCGCAGTCGAAGGACCTGCTTTCCCCGCACCACGAAGCAGTCTCAAGAGCAATGCCGCCGATCCACACGCCTGAAGGCGTGCTCCAGCCGATTCCAAGAGCGAACGGCCTCGCCGTGCGCCCCTCCGGCTTCCTCCCCGTGATGTACCACACGTCCCGATACACATTCTCCGCCTTAACCTGCTTGAAGCCGCAAGCCTCCACCGCGTCCACTATATCCTTCCACGTCGCCACGCCAAACGACGATCCGGCGAAGTACTCCACCAGCCGGTCCAGCGGCTGCGTTCCGTCTTCCGACAGGTAGCGATCAGCCAGCACCAGCATCCCCCCCGGCGGCAGGCTGCGATACACACTCCGCAACAGCCGCCCGGAAACCGGCCCGATATCGCACATCATGATCACGTCATAGCCTCGGGGCAATCGGTCGTGAATGTTGCCCGGCAGCGTATTCACGCGCTTCCCCAGCCCGGCGCGCCGGATGATTCTCGCGGCAACCTTGCAGACCGGCTTGATGTCCAGAATCGTCGCCCGCAGCCGCGGATTCTTCTTCGCCAGCGCCATCGACATGACCCCCGAGCCGCCGCCGACATCCAGCAACGCCTGCCGTCGCGATAAATCCAGATATTTCGCCAGTGCTTTCGCATCCGGCTGATGCAGGTAGAACAACATCTGGGTGAAGTTTTCCGCCTGCTTCGGGTTGCGATGCATCGCCTCGACGTAGAGCGTCCGTCGCGCGCGCCTCAGCGACCGCGGCTGCTTGCCCGTAGCCAGCGCCCGCTCCAGCACGGTCAGCGCGTCATAGTCGTCGAGGCACTCGTTGGAATACTCCCGCGTCCAGTAAATCGAGCGCTCGGCGATGAAATACTTCTCTGCAAATCGCGTGTTGCCGTACTCGCCCTTCTTTTTGTCGAGCAGCCGCAACCCAACAAATGCATTCAGAAACGACTCGAGGTAGTAGGGATGGATCTTGAGCGCGCGGCCGATCGCCTCCGCCTTCATCCGCTTGCCATGCAGCAGGCGAAAGAGTTGCAGCTTCTCCGCGGCAACCACCAGTCGCGAGACGATGAAGGCCTTCTGGATGTCGATGCGGGCCAGGACTTCCCGGGGAAACTTGTCGAGCGTCGGCTTCTCCATCGGAACCTCGCGCAGCCAAAGCGGTGGCGGACGGCATCATAGCCGAAGCGCCGGTTACAGTGGAAGAATTCCCGCCGCCGACAGTCGTTGCACGGCAGATTTTGCCGATCAAAGGTGGGCAAGCTTTGCCCAAAGGATCGACCCGTGCCCCCGTCCCGTCGCTAACTCCTCTGGAATGTCGCGAATACGGAAGGCTCGCCTTGGCTGGAGAATTGCTTTTCTCATCTCGTCCGGCCCTGCTGAAGTTCAGCCGCGCCGTGCCGATGAATACTCAGAAACTCGTCCGCGTGACGAGAGGAGATGCTTCATGTCTATCGCAGGGATTAGCAGCAGTGATCTATTCAGTGCCCAGAGCGTCCAAAAACAGATGCAGGAGATGCGCCAGGAATTTCAACAGCTTGGCTCGGACTTGCAATCCGGAAACCTGTCGGGCGCGCAGTCGGATTTTGCCACCCTGACCCAGTTGGATCCGAATTTGGCTTCCAGTTCCTCCACTTCGTCAACTCCTTCCACCGCGGCGGCAACGTCCTCCACGGCCAGCAATCCCATGCAGCAGGCCTTCGCCCAACTGGCAAAGGATCTCCAGTCCGGCAACCTGTCGGCGGCGCAACAGGACTTCACCGCCATCCAGCAGGCTATGCAGAGCTCCAGCGCGGCCCACGGCCATCATCACCATCATCACAGCGAGAGCAGCCAGCGGGAAAACCCGATCAGCCAGCTGTTCAGTCAGTTAGGCCAGGATCTGCAGTCGGGCAATCTGACGGCAGCGCAACAGGATTTCACCTCGCTGCAGCAGCAGTTCCAGCAGAATGCGCAGAATAACCTGCAGGTACGGCCTGAGGTCGGTCCCAACGCGGTATCGGTGACAGCGTAAGGTTTTCCCGCCGGTCCCTGACTGGCAGGATTTTGTTTTGTGGCAGATTATGCGATTGATGACAGATCTGTCGGACTATGACATATTCCTGATTAATGGCAATTGCTGCCGCAATTGACAGACTTGCCAAGAACGGCAGATTGCTTCGGCCAAGGCAGACCAGCCCTGCGAACTGCGCCGGTGCCCTATGGATTCCGGTACGCCGTCTTGAGATACTGCCGGGCCAGCTCAGCTGAGTTGGAAGCGGAGTTCTCGGCGATCACCGCTTTGTACTTCTCCATGGCGGTGTCGCGCTTTTCCAGCAGGTCATACATCTCGCCCTCGGCCAGGGTCGCACGCTGTCGCAGGTCGGGATCTTTGCCGGCAGCGGCAGCAATCTCATAGGCTTCGGCGGCGGCCGCGTAATCCTTCTGCCCACGCAGCGCTTCGCCCAGTCCGTAAGCCGGAACCTCAATGCGGCATTGGTTGTAAGCGTTCACCCGGCATCCGGCCAGCACCTTGCGATACGCCGCAATCGCCTCCTGCCCATGGCCGGCGGCATTCAGCAGATGCGCGTATTCGGTGGCCATCAGGAAATTGTGCGGATACTGGTTCTGCATCGCGTTGACCACCTGCAACGCCTCGTCATACTTCTGCTCGCGCCGCAGAAACAGAGCCAGCACGATCCTGGCATCGGTCGCGACCTCCTGATGCGGACTGCCGGTCGCTTGCCGCAGATACTCCAGCCCCTTCTGCTTATTGCCGCTGAGTCCGGTGACCGACGCCGCCACCCGCATCGGCCAGCTCAGCGAGCCGATGATGTACAAGTGCGTCCCGAGCACGACCTTCGCGTCAACGTAGTTGGGATCGAGCTCCAGTACGCGCTCGTCGTCATGGCGTGCGGCCACGGCATTGCGCAGCGCTGAAAACCAGGCGTGATTGACGACGCCTATATAGGTCGATTGCAGCGCCCGCGTTGCGCCGCGCGCGTATAACGCGTCCACGTCGTTGGGATTCTTATCCAACTGCGCCTGCGAAAGCGACAGCGACAGGTTGACCAGCTGCGTGACACGGTCGTGGAGTGCAGGGTCGAGCGGCTCCGCCGGCTTCTTGGTCAGGAAGTTGTCGGCGGCATAGGCTTCCGTATCCAGCGCGCCGATGCGGTACAGCTCCCTGAAGATAACCGCAGCCAGCAAGTGATTGACCGCGAATGGGTCCTGGGGATGTGCCTGCTGCGCCAGCTCGAACTCGTGGATCGCCTTATCGTACTCGAGGCTGTAGAAGTGATCGAACCCCTTGCGGGTGTTCGCATCATTTTCCATCCGCGTCGGAACCACGGAAGCGGACGTTCCGGGATCGCCGGCGAGCCCCGGGACTGATGAAGTTGCGGCCGCAAAGCACAAGCTGCCCCCCAGTAAGAAGCCATAGCAGAGGCACCCCAATAACAGCAGTCGTTGGTAAGGTTTCATCGCGACCGGTTTATGGGAAGTTTACCCGATATCGCGACTCCGCCCCAAACCTGTACAACAGGATTACAAGGAATTTAACGATGCGCCCTATGTCTAACGTCACTCGGTCCTCTCAGGAGCCGTATAGCGAAAGCGAAGCCGCCGCGGCGCTGGGCATCAGTATCTTCCGCCTGCACCAGCTCCTCGACAAATACGTCTTCACCCCCGGCAACACCCGTCCGGCGTCGATTGAGTTCACCTCCAGCGACCTTCTGCTTCTGGGCTATTGGAACAACCTCACCCCGCACAGCGCAAGCAAAGTGATCCCGATGCCCAAACGCCGATAAGAACCGGCATTCGGTACTCCTTGCTGAAGGTAGTGCGGCGCTTCAGCGCCGCGTTCGAGGCCCTTTATTCTTGTTATCCTGAGCGGACTTTAGTCCGCTCAGGATGAAAGTGATTAGCCCAGCGCGGAAGCGCTGGGTAGGACAGTTAAACGAAGCCTGAGTCCCTTTAGGGACGGCACGGTTCTCACGCAAACTCTTCACGGTTTACCCGCGCTAGGCAATTTCTGCCCAGCACGATACGTCGCCGCCCTTCGCGGGCTGTGTAATAAGTTGGTTAAATTAAATAACTTACATCTAATGGCGCGTTTGGCCGGAGGCTTGCATTCAACTTATCAGATCATAGGAGACCTTAGACATGCCGCTGGCGGCAGGCAGGAGCAGCCAGGAATACTGGCGCTCACCCAATCCCGAGGTGATGCGGATGGTGAGCCCCATGCCGGTGCCGTCGTCCTGCTGGCATTGTAGCGCCGACTACGCTCCCGCGGCCCACTTCTGCCACATCTGCGGCAGCGAGCGCGAGAAGCCGTTTACCATCGCCGATGACTTGGACACCTCCATCGCAACCGAAGAACACACCAACCTCCTCGATCAGCTGGGCCTCACCGTCTCTTCCCTGACATTTTTCCTGCTCGGAATGACCTGCATGGTCGCCGCCCTTCTGACCGGCATCCTCTACAAGACGGACACGCTGGTGGACTGGCAGGCCGTGCAGCTCTGGCGAATCGAGTGGCTGCTCGCCTCCTCGGCTGCGCTATTGGCAGGAATTCTGTTGAAGAGACGCCGCTAGCGAGGCGTGGCCGCCCTGCCGAAGCTCACTCCACACACGTCAACTGCGTTCCTGCGCTCCGTGGTAAATCCGCAGCACTTCGATGCTCTGCTCCTTCACACGATAAACGGCGACATAGGGCAGCGGATGCAACAGTAGCTCCCGCAGGCTGCTGAAAAAGTCGCCCCGCGAGCGATTTGTAACAGGGCACGACTTCAGTCGTGCCGATAAGCCGTTTATTTCTTTTTCTGAGTCGGCTTCAGATTCTCTGTTGAAAGAAAGTCAAAAGCAAAGTCAAAAGCAAAAGCTCTGGGGAAGGGAGAAGAGATCCTCCCCCGAGCACGGTTATGCGGCGGCACCGACGGCTGCCGGCGGGACAGGAAACAACCGGCTAGCGTCAAACCATGCGTCGTGTTTGAACATGCCGAAGGCGGCATGCAGCAACTTGCGCATGATCGCCACCAAGGCTACCATCTTGCATTTGCCGCGTTGCTGCAGCGCGCCATAATAAGCCGCGAACTGGGCCTGATGATGAGCCGCACTCAGCGCCGGCATGTACAGCGCCCGCCGCAGATGACGATTGCCCACCTTGCTGATGTGCGGCCGCTTGCGCAGCGACGATCCCGACGAACACTGGCACGGATCCAGGCCGGCATACGCCACCCACTGTCGCACCTCGGCATCGGCGGGTAGCAAGGCCAGCTCGCCCAGCAGCTGCAAGGCGCTGGTCTCGCCCACTCCGGGCAACGAGAGCAGCAGTTGGAAACGCCGTTGCAGCTGCCCATCGCCAGCGATGATCTGGCGGGCGGCCCGCGTCAGCCGGGCTTGCGAGCGCTCGATCCATTGCAGGCTGCGCCGCAGTTCCAGCACCACGATCTTCAAACTGGTCGCGGTCACCGACAGCGCATGCAGCCGGTTCTTCTCCCGCGTGGCCGTCTCCGTCAGCGCATGCAGACGCCGTACCACCACGGTCAGCGACAGCGCCGCCGCCGTCGGCCGCTGCCAGCGACGAAACGGCATGCGCGCCGCATACTCGGCCAGCACCCGGGCGTCGACCGGATCGCTTTTACTGCGCTCCAGCAGCGCCTTGGCGAAATCCTTCACCGCCCGCGGATTGGCCATCATCACCTCCAGCCGGCGGTCCGCTTGCAGACACAACGCCACATCCAGCCCGTACAGCCCGGTCGATTCCAGAGCAATCCGCACCCGCTCGGCGGCGCCCGTGAGATACCGTTTTAGTTCTTTATGCCCGGCGGCAGTGTTAGGAAAACTGCGCTCCCCCTCGCACTGCCCCTGGCGCCGCAACACCACCACCAGTTGTTTGGCCGCTACATCGATACCGCACTCTGCACTCTTGTCCACGGTCGCCTCCTCGCGCTAGGCTGGTTCCGGCTCCCCTGACCCTGTATCGTCTCCGGTCGAGCTTGATCATGCAGGCTCAATGGCCTCCGATTCTCCTCGGCCTTGGAGAAGAGGGCGGGGGGCCCATCTGAAGCTCAGGCTCTATCAAGATCGAGCCAGTGCTGAACGGGACCGATCCCCCGGCTGACTGCTGATTGCTGATTGCTCCAACAGCAACGCCCCTCCGCAGGCACGCGGAAGGGCGCTCACCATCCTTCACACTGCGATCGCAGCTGGAAACCCTTACCGGCTGAACGCGCTGATGGCCCCTGCCTCGTCGTCTTTCACATCGAAGACGGTATACAGCTTGGTGATCTGCAGCAGGTCATGGACCTTCTTGGTCAGGTGCAACAGCTTCAGCTCGCCGCCCTGATTGCGCACCGAGGTGAACGCGCTGACCAACTCGCCGATGCCCGAGCTGTCGATGTAGCTGACGTCGCCCAGGTTCAGCAGGATCTTCTTCTGCCCTTTGCTCAGCAGGTCTTTGATGGTGTCGCGCAAAATCACACTGCCTTCGCCCAGAGTAATGCGCCCACTCAAGTCGACGATGGTGACGCCATCTACCTGCCGCGTGCTCGCTTTCATGCTCACGTTGGAAGCCTCCTGGCGGCTCAGCTAACTGCTCTGCAGCCGCTTGATCAAAGTGATTTCAGTGCCGGGGTTCAGCTTGCGGAACCGAACCTCATCCATAAATGCCCGCATTAAGAATATGCCACGCCCCGAGGTCTTTAAAAGATTCTCCGGGGCCAGCGGATCGGGAACCTCGTCGGGGATAAAGCCCGCGCCTTCGTCGACGATCGTGATCACCAGCTCCCCCTCATTCTGCTCGAAGCTGAGATTCACCCGCTTATTCGCATCGTACGCATTGCCATGCAGGATGGCGTTGATCATGCCCTCGCGCACCGCCATGGAAACGCCACTGCGTGTGTCCTCATCGATTCCCGCCCGCGACGCGATCTGGTCAGCCATCTCCTCGGCTTTGTTCACGCTCTCCAGCGTGGACTCCATACGATATGAAACGCGTTGTGGCGCGGTCATCAATTCGCTCTTTGTGCCGAGATCGTGTTCGTGTTTGCCGACAGCCGAACCGAATCTTCAGGAATGCAGCAGTTTGCCTGTTCGTGGCCCACATTGTCAATGACGCCGGGGACGAGCTGCGAAATTGCCTGACTTGCAGCAAAACTGGAATGTAATTGGCCAACCTCCGCTGGTGACGTTCGTGAGCGGCAGCTTACGAAGCGCTGTCACTCTTCCTGGCCCGTTCCTGTGCGATTGCGCCTCTCCGCCATCCCCTGTTAAAATTTTAACGAACGTTCGAATATCGGATTCCCGGAACCGTCCTCATGCCCGCTGCCGGCACAACTCGAGCTCCCCAGCGTCCTTCGCCGCACGATTCTCGCTTCGACCGCCGTTTGTCCGAGATCCTCGACTACGCCACCGAGGTCTTTGCCGACAAGGGCTACGAAGGCGCATCCATGCGCGATCTCTCGCGGCTCAGCGGCATCTCGCTCGCTGGTCTTTATTATTACTTCGAATCCAAAGAGAAGCTGCTCTACTTCATCCAGCAGCACACCTTCACGACTATCATCGACCGCCTGCGCGAGCGCCTGGCCGCGAGCAACGATCCCGAAACCCGCATCCGCATCTTCGTCCACAATCACGTCGATTATTCCGTGACCCGGCAGAAAGCGATGAAGGTACTCTCGCACGAGGACGACGTGCTGAAGAACGGCTATGGGAGCGAGCTGGCCGCCATCAAGCGCGAGTATTACCGCATCTGCGTCGGCCTGGTCGACGACCTGGCACAAGCCGAAGGGATTGAAGTCCGTCGGTCCCGACTCAAGTGCCGCCGGCGGCATCACCACCCGCACCGCTGTGATGGGCCTCTTCGGCATGATGAACTGGCTTTATACCTGGTACAAGCCGCGCGTCGATCCCGATGCCGAAATCCTGGCGCGCGAGATTAGCGATATCTTTCTGCGCGGCATCCGTGGCGAAGCTGGCGACGAAAAGGCAAATCGCGGCGCCGTCGCAAACCGCCGCGCTGCGAAAAAGACGCCGTCGTCCAAACTGAAGCAGGCGAAAAAGCGGCCCTAGTCGAGGGGGGCAGTTGTAGAACTCGAGGACCATGCGTTTGTGTCAGGGCACGACTGGTTTGTGTCAGGGCACGACTTCAGTGTCTGCGTGAGAACTGAGTTTACAAAATCGTGGTGGAACGTCGCGATCGTTGAGTAGCCATCAAACACGCGCCTCGGGCGCAAAATAAGAAAGCCCAGCGCTTCAGCGCTGGGTGAGTGGTAAAAGGACTCTGAGTCCCCCGGGGACGACAGGGTTCTCACGCACCACTTGAGTCGTGCCGATCGCCGCTTCATTAGTTTGTCATCCCGAGGAGGGCGTTAGCCCGACGAGGTATCTGCGGTTCGTATCAGGGCACGACTTCAGTCGTGCCAATCGCGGTTCTTTCTTGGTCTGTCATCCTGAGCGGAGTGAGTCCGCCGTTAGGCGGACGAACGCAGTCGAAGGATCTGCGGTTCATCACGGCGGGCAACAGATCAAGGCGGCCACAAACCAGCCCGCTAGGGCGAAACTAATTAGCCCAGCGCGGAAGCGCTGGGTTCGACGCTCTTTGAAGAATTGAGCCCCTTCAGGGGCGGCACTCCGGGCCTTGATTGTTCGCCGCGGTTTGTCACCGTGAATGCAGTCGAACGGTTTGCCGAAGAGGTATCTGCGGTTCGTATTAGGGCACGACTTTAGTCGTGCCGATAAGCCGGTCTAATGAATTGGGGCTTTAGCCCCTGCAGACTAAGGACATTGACCATGACCACCACCGCGCCTGCCGAGACCAAACAACTGATCCGTTACCGCGTGGACTCGGGCGTGGCCATCATCGAACTCAACGATCCTCCGGCTAACACCTACAGCTACGAGATGAATCGTCAGCTCGACGACGCCATCCTGCAGGCGCGCATGGACAACGATGTCCACGTCATCGTGCTGACCGGCGCCGGCGAAAAATTCTTCTGCGCCGGCGCAAACATCCAGATGCTGACCGAGGTCGATCCAACCTACAAGTACTACTTTTGCCTGCACGCCAACGAGACGCTATTGCGACTGGAGAACACGCCGAAGTTGGTGATCGCTGCACTCAACGGGCATTGCGTCGGCGGAGGTCTGGAGGTCGCCATGGCCGCCGACCTGCGCCTCGCGCGCAAAGATGCCGGCAAAATCGGCTTGCCCGAGGTGAACCTCGGCGTGCTGCCCGGAACCGGTGGAACCCAGCGTCTGTCGCGGCTTTTGGGCAAATCGAAGGCGATCGAGTTGATGGTCACCGGCAAGACATTTTCCCTTGACGATGCGAAAGCAATGGGCCTCGTCAACGAAATCTTGCCCAACGAAAGGTTCATGGATCGCGTGATGGAATACGCGCAGCCAGTTCTGCCCGCCAAACAAAGCGGCAAAAGCCGTCGGACGAATCAAGCGCGCGGTTCAAACCGGCTGGGAGATTCCGCTGGAAGCAGGACTGGCACTGGAGCGCGAACATCAGCAGCTGCTCTTTGAAAGCGAAGATGCAAAGGAAGGCCTGGCCGCTTATATCGAAAAGCGCCCAGCCAACTTCAAGGCGAAATAGCGAGCCCGAAGGGCGAAGGTAATTAGCCCAGCGCGGAAGCGCTGGGAAACGGGCGGCTTTGAAGGGGCGCAGCTTTAGCTGCGCCGTAACCGGTTTCTTAATTTTGTCATCCCGAGGAGGGCTTCAGCCCGACGAGGGTTCTGCGGTTTGTCACGGATGGAAGAGACCGTCGCGGTCGAAAGAACTAGCCCGACAGGGCGAAAGTAATTAGCCCAGCGCGGAAAGCGCTGGGAAACGGGCGGCTTTGAAGGGGCGCAGCTTTAGCTGCGCCGTAACCGGTTCTTGATTTTGTCATCCCGAGGAGGACTTCAGTCCGACGAGGGATCTGCGGTTCGCCTCACATGACTTCGATCACCAACTCGGCCTTCACCCGCATCGCCGTCGAGCTGCACCCTCCGGCCGCGCGCGTGACGCTCAACAACCCGCCGCTCAACGTCATCGACATTCCGATGATGGAGGAACTGCGCGCCGCATTGGAGCAGATCGAAATACAGCCGGCAATCAGCGCCATCGTCTTTGCCGGCTCCGATCGCGCCTTCTCCAGTGGTGTCGATATCGCGGCCCACACGCCCGACAAAATTCGCGAGATGCTCGGCTTATTTCATGGAGTCATCCGCTCCATCGTCGATAGCAAGAAGCTGACGATTGCCAGCGTTCGCCGTCACTGCCTCGGCGGAGGCGCCGAACTGGCGCTGATGTGCGACATCGTTTACGCCTCGCCCGATTCCGTGTGGGGCTTTCCCGAGATCAAACTGGCTTGCTATCCGCCGGTGGCGAGCGTGGCTTTGTCCCACGTTGTGGGACAGAAGCTGGCGGCGGAATTAATTTTGACGGGCAAGACATTGTCCGGCGACGAGGCCCTCGCGGCAGGCTTGGTGAATGGCCTGGCCGACGATCCTGAGACGTTGGTTGCCGAATGCCTCCAGCGCGTCTCGCAGCTGAGCCCGGCGGCAATTGCTGTCGCCAAGAAAGCGCTATATTCGTGGGATGCGATTCACTTTGACAAAGGTCTCGCCCGCGCCGAACAGATCTATAACGACGAGTTGATGAAGACCGCCGACGCGCATGAAGGCATCGCGGCCTTTATCGAGCGCCGCCGTCCGAAGTGGGTGGGGAAATGAAATGGCGTAGCAAGCGACATCTCCAACGATGACGGCGAAACAGCTGCGCAGCGGCGGAAAGAAGTTAGCCCGGGGCGTAAGCCCCGGGTAGCGGTGGGAAAAAATGGGAGCCGCGTCAGCGGCGACACGGTTCTCACGCAGACACTGCGGTCGTGCCGATGAATCGTTATATTTTGTCACGAGCGGATGTTAGTCCGCGAGAGACCCGCGTTTGCTCGAAGGGCAAAGCGCTTCTTTAACGCATTAAACATGGATAACGAAATCACACCCGAGAACCTGAAATCGCTGTTGGATTCCAACTCCGACATTGTGGTACTCGACTGTCGCGAGCCCTGGGAATTTGACACGGCAAAGATCGCCGGTAGCCGTCACATTCCCATGAACGAAATTCCGGCGCGATTCCAGCAGGAGTTGGAAGCCGATAAACATATTGTTGTGGTTTGTCATCACGGTGTCCGCTCCATGAACGTCACCATGTGGCTCCGCCGGCAAGGCCTGGAGAAGGTGCAATCACTAAGCGGCGGCATCGATCTCTGGGCAAGACTGATTGATCCCACAGTGCCGCTGTATTGAGGAAGCAATCAGCAGTCAGCACTCAGCTGAGGAAGAGTGAGGCGGAGGGGTTAGAGCTGATTGCTGATTGCTGACTGCTGAAGGCTACCAAATGAAAAAAGAACTGATTTCACTCCGCGTCAACCGACGCACCTACGAACTGGCCGTCGAACCCAGCAAGCTGCTGCTCGATGTGCTGCGCCAGGACCTCGACCTCACCGGCTCCAAGCGCGGCTGTGATGACTCGTCCTGCGGCGCGTGTACCGTTCAGGTCGACGGTATTCCCATGCTCTCCTGCACCATGCTGGCCGCCAGTTGCGAAGGTCAGGAGATCACCACCGTCGAAGGGGTCGCCGACCGCGGTGGCCTGGCGGCTCTGCAGAAAGCTTATGGCGACTTCGGCGGTGCGCAGTGCGGCTTCTGCACGCCCGGCTTCATGATGACGGTGAAGTGGCTACTGGCCAACAATCCCGATCCCACCGAGGACGAGATTCGCGACGCACTCAGCAGCAATCTGTGCCGCTGCACCGGATATTCGCAGATGTACCAGGCCATCCGTGCCGCCCTCGACGCAGAACAAAAAGGAATGAAACAGGAACTGGTAGAAGCAAAGTAGCTTTTACTAACTACTAATTACTCGTTACTGATTTCTTATGAGCGATTTCTCAATTATCGGCAAACCTATCGCAATGATTGACGCCGCCGGCAAGACTACCGGCGCCGGCAAATACGCAGACGACTTCAAACTTCCCGGCATGCTGATCGGCAAGATTCTGCATTCGCCGTATCCGCACGCCCGCATCAAGAGCATCGACACCTCTCGCGCCCAGGCCCTCGACGGCGTGGTTGCCGTCGTCACCGGCGAGGACGCGCCCAATCCCTACGGCATTCTTCCCGTCGGTCACGACGAGACCGCCCTGGCTGTCGGCAAAGTTCGCTACGTTGGCGATCACGTCGCCTGTGTCGCTGCTATCAATGAAGAAATTGCCGAGCGCGCGCTTGAGCTGATCGACGTCGACTACGAGCCGCTGCCCGCCTGGTTCGATCCTGAGCAGTCGATGAAGGCCGAGTCGGATCTCATTCATGAGAACCGTCCGCACAACATCGAGAAGGATTATCACCACGTCTTCGGCGATCCCGACCAGGGCTTCGCCGACGCCGACTATGTGCACGAGGCCCGTTACATCGCCAACGAAGTCACCCACGCCGCGATGGAGCCGCACTGCACGCTGGCGAGCTTCGAGCTCGATCCGCACACCGGCAAGCTCGGTCGCCTGACTGTCTGGTCCTCGACGCAGGTGCCGTATTACTTGCAGCACAAGCTCTCGCTCGTTCTGGAGATGCCGATGTCGCAGATTCGTGTCATCAAACCGCTGGTCGGCGGCGGCTTCGGCGGCAAGAGCGAGATCATTCCGCTGGAGATCATCGCCGCTGTTGCCGCGCGCGCGGCGAGGGCTCCGGTGAAGATCACCTACACGCGCGAAGAAGTTTTTTGGGCGCATCGCGGACGACCGCGCACCATCATCGATCTCAAGACCGGCGTCAAGAACGACGGTCGCGTGACCTCGGTCGCGTGCAAAGTCATTCAGGACGGCGGCGCTTATTGCTCCTACGGTGTCGTCACCATCCTGTACTCCGGCGCGTTGCTGGGCGCGCTCTACGACATCCCCAACATTCGTTACGACGGCTATCGCGTGCTCACCAACAAGCCCGCCTGTGGCGCGATGCGCGGCCACGGCACCGTCAACGTGCGTTTCGCCTTCGAATCGCAGATGGATGAAATCGCCGCCAAGCTGAATCTCGATCCGGCTGCAGTGCGCCGCGTTAATTTACTCAAGCCGCCGACCATCACCGTGAACGGCCTCCGCGTGCTGAGTTACGGCCTGCCGGAATGCATCGACCAGGTCATCGCGCGCTCGGGCTGGGAAGAACGCAAAGGCAAGCTGCCGAAGGGACGCGGCCTCGGCATGGCATGCAGTCACTACGTCAGCGGCGCGGCCAACAGCATTATCCGCTCCGACATGCCGCACTCCACCGTGAACATCAAGATCGATCGCGACGGTGGCGTAGTCGTCTACACGGGCGCATCCGAGATCGGACAGGGCTCCGATACGATGACCGCGCAGGTCGTCGCGGAAGTGCTGGGCTGCGATCTCGCACGCGTTAGAGTTATCGCCGCTGACACCGATCTCACTCCCATCGATCTCGGTTCGTATTCCAGCCGAGTAACCTTCATGGCGGGCAATGCTGCGCTGCGTGCCGCGCAAGATGTTAGGAAGAACATCGCCAGCGCCGCCGCCAAGCGCATGAATTGCACTCCGGAAGATGTCATCATGCGCAACGATCGTGTGTACAAGCGTGGCGTCGTTCCAGGCGATCACGATCCCAGCGCTGCCGAGATTCTTGAAGAGAAGGACGCGCCGCGTGGTCGCGTCGACGGCCAGATTCTTCGCGGATCGGTGCTGCAGAAGCGTAAGGAAGAGATCGTCAAGGAGCACATGAGCTTTGAGGAAGCCGTCGTCTCCGCCATCGATTTTCACGGAGCGCTGACCGGGACCGGATCCTACGCGCCGCCCATCGAAGCTCGCGGCGGCAAGCACAAAGGCGGAGGCGTTGGCCCGTCGCCCGCCTATTCCTATTCCGCGCAGGTTGCGGAAGTCAGCGTCGATGAAGAAACGGGAGAAGTGACGGTGCACAAGATATGGGCCGCGCACGATTGCGGGCGCGCGCTCAATCCGGTCGCTGTTGAAGGCCAGGTGATCGGCTCAGTTTGGATGGGACTCGGCCAGGCCCTCGAGGAAGAAATGGTGTGGAAAGATGGCTTGTTGATGAATCCCGGTATGCTGGAATATCGCAGCCCGTCCTCTGCAGAATCGCCGGATATCGAGTGCATCATCGTCGAGAGCATCGATCCGGAAGGGCCATTCGGCGCCAAGGAAGCCGGCGAAGGATCGTTGGCTGCGACGATTCCGGCGATCTCCAACGCCATATACCACGCTGTGGGAGTCCGACTCCGTGAGAGTCCGTTCACGCCGGAACGCATCCTTTCGGCGCTGCGAGCGAAGAAGGGCATGAAGCGCATCGAGATGACCGAATCCGTCGATCCGACGGCCCCAACCACCTTCCGCGAGCATGGCGGCTCGCTGTGGTTCCGTGGCAAAGGTCCGATGCGGCATCCCCTCGATCCATCGCGGCAGCCGGCTAATGGAGGTGGCCAGTGAGCCTGCCAAGCTTTCAACTGCTGAGGCCAAAGACGCTGGACGAAGCTGTCGCTCTTCTCGCCAAACATGATGGTGAGGTAAAGATCGTTGCCGGTGGAACCGATCTGCTGCCGTCAATGAAGCAGAAGCTGTTCACGCCGCCATACGTGCTGGATTTGCGCGGTGTCAGCGAATTGCGCGGCATTCGTAATGTCCCTGGCAAAGGCATCGAAATTGGCGCCCTGACGACTCTCACCGCGATCGAACATTCACCAATCATCCGTAAGGACTACCGCGTGCTTTATGAGGCGGTGAAGACTGTCGCATCTCCCGTTTTGCGCAACATGGGAACGCTTGGCGGAAACATTTGCCTCGATACGCGCTGCCTGTGGTATAACCAGTCGCTTCTATGGCGGAAGAGCTGTGGCTTTTGTCTGAAGAAGAACGGCGACCTGTGCCACGTCGCCCCGGGTGGAAAGTTCTGCTGGGCCGCGTTTTCCGGGGACACGCCACCGGCGTTACTGTGTCTGGGAGCAGAGCTTGAGATCCTAAGCTCCCACGGAGTAAGACGTACCCCATTGTCAGAGTTTTACATAAACGACGGCATAGCCCGTCTGCATTTGGCACCTAGCGAGATTGTCACACGAGTGTATCTACCGGAGTCGACCGCGGGATGGCATGGCAGTTATCACAAGCTGCGGATTCGGGGCAGCATCGACTATCCGTTGGCCGGAGTGGCTGTCGCACTTCAAGCTAAAACAGGGGCGCGTGGCAGACGCGCGGGTCGCGATCACCGGCGTGAATCCTGCGCCCCACCTGGTGAAGGATGCCGACGCGCAGCTGATCGGCATGGTTCCCAATGAAGAGCTTGCTGAGCGCATCGGCGAGATGGCCGCCAGGACGGCCAAGCCGCTGACCACCTCGGCGCTGACGCCGGAGTACCGGCGGGAGATGGTGCGCGTGTTTACCAAGCGCGCGGTGATGAGCGCGGCGAATTAAGAGAGCTGTCAGCTGTGAGCTATGAGCCGCGAGCTGAATCGAAAAGGACGGCTGCGCCGGTGAACGACGGGGTGGAACAGTATAGGGGTCCTTCGACTCGCGGCTGAAGCCGCTCGCTCAGGATGACACGGCTTAAGGTTTAGTTTTCGCTGCAGCCACCGACCAACTGACAACCGACACACTGACTCATGATCACCGACTGCCACATTCACATCCAGCCGATGGAACTGTTCAAGCCGGAAGCGCTCGCGCTGATGAAGAAGTCGCGCAAGGACTTCGATCGCGTTGCTGAATACTGCCGCTCGCCCAAGGCATTCCTCAAGCACCTCGACGCGATCGGCATAGATCGCGCGGTGCTTATTAACTACGTTGCGCCGGAGGTGATTGGCTTCACGCCGGCAGTCAACGAGTTCATCGCAAATTACGTCAAAGAGGATCCCAAGCGCCTGATTCCCTGCGGCAGCGTTCATCCGCGGCACACCACCAATGTTCTGGCCGACATGGAGCAGATCGTGCGGCTCGGCATCCGGCTCATCAAGATCCACCCGCCGCATCAATTGCTCTATCCCAACGATTACGTGCATGGGGTGAAGGAGCTGGAGATCATCTATCTCGCGGCGGAAGCCAACGGCATTCCCGTGATGGTGCACACCGGCACCTCGATCTTTCCGGGCGCGCGCAACAAGTACGGTGATCCGATTTATGTTGACGACGTGGCTGTCGACTTTCCGCGCCTGAAGATTTTATTGGCGCATGGCGGCCGGCCGCTGTGGATGGACACGGCGTTCTTCCTGGTGCGGCGTCATCGCAACGTCTATCTCGACATCAGCGGCATTCCACCGAAAACGCTGCTGAAATATTTTCCGCGTCTGGAAGAGATCGCGCACAAAACGCTGTTTGGAACGGATTGGCCGGGACCGGGCGTACCGGAGATCGAAGGGAATCTGGCGCAGTTTCGCTCGCTGCCAATCAGCGACGCGGCGAAGGAACAGATCCTAAGCAAGACGGCGTTGGAGATTTGGCCGGGCTGAGAAATCAGCGGTCAGCAGTCAGCAGTCAGCAGTCAGCAATCAGCAGTCAGCAGTCAGCATGTTAATTTTCATGACGGCGGGAGTTTTCGGATGTTTGCATTTTATCTGACGCTAAGAGGTTAGGGGCGAGTAGGTGGCCTGACTGGTGATTGCTGACTGCTTCTTCACCCTGTCTTCGCGACGTCATGCGCCCCGGGATCTTCCACGCCGGCGGCGGCTTTGATCGCCTTCCACAGCGCCTCATGCCCCACGCGCGCCTTCGCGGAAAATGGAACAATCTGATCGTGGGGGATGCCAAGTTGCTCGCTTAGCTTGTGCAACGATGTGCGGAGCTGATTGCCGGAGATGCGATCGGCTTTGGTGGCAACCAGCAAAAACCTGCGATCCACGTGTCGCAACCACTCGAGCAGCTGAAGGTCGAGCTCCTGCGGAGGAATCGTGACGTCCACCAGCACCAGGCAAAGCGCCAGCGACTCGCGTTCCTGCAGATAGGGATTGATAAACCCCGCCCACTGCGCCGTGACTTCTTTCGGCACGCGCGCGAAGCCGTAACCCGGCAGATCAGCGAAGACGAAATCGGGATGCGGCTTGCCCGGACGCCGCACCTGAAAGAAATTGATGGTCTGCGTGCGCCCGGGCGTGTTGCTGGTTTTCGCGACCTTGTTGGCGACCAGCGAATTAATCAGGCTCGATTTGCCGACATTGGAGCGGCCCACGAAGGCGATCTCCGGCGCGCCCGGAGGAGGAAACTGCTTCGGGTCGGCGGCGGAGGTTACAAAGCGCGTCAGCACCTTCATAGGTTCAATGTTGCGGAAAGGCCGAGCGAAACGACGGGCAGTCGCTGGAGCGGTACTTCGATTACGTCGCTTCGCTCAGATGAGAAACCAGACCATGGCGAATGATTCGCCCGGATTGACAACCGATCTCAAGAGCTACTGATGCGCCGTGGGAGCCTGCTCCTGCGGCGGAGGTATTGCTGGAATCGCGGTCGCGTCCTCTTCAGTTCTTACTTCGGGCAGGGGATGCTCCAGCGCATAAGCCAGCACGTCATCCATGGTGTTGACGAAGTGCAGGTTCATCACAGTGCGCAGGTTTTCCGGCACGTCGGCCAGGTCCTTCTGGTTGTCGGCGGGAATCAGCACTTCCAGAATGCCCGCGCGATGCGCAGCCAGCAGCTTCTCCTTCAATCCCCCGATGGGCAGGACCTTTCCGCGTAGCGTGATCTCACCGGTCATGGCGATATCGCGCCGCACAGCAATTCTGCTGAGCGCGCTGGCAATCGCCGTGGCGATCGTGATGCCGGCCGATGGTCCATCCTTGGGGATCGCGCCCTCCGGCACGTGTACGTGAATGTCGACGTTGCGATAGAAGTCACGCTGCAGTCCGAGTTCTTTCCAGCGCGAGCGCACATAGGTCATGGCCGCGTGTGCCGATTCCTGCATTACGTCCCCGAGTTTGCCGGTGAGGATGGGTTTGCCGCCCTTGCCTTCCACCACGGAGACTTCCGTCGTCAGAATCGAGCCGCCGACCTCGGTCCACGCCAGTCCGGTGACCAGGCCCACTTCGCTGCGCTCCTGAACTTCGCTGTCGCGGAACTTGGTTACGCCCAGGTAGTCATTAACATTCTCCGCGGCAAGGGTCACGGAGAACTTGTTGCCCTCTTTCACGACTTTGCGCGCCACCTTGCGGCAGATGTTGCCGATCTCGCGCTCCAGGTTGCGCACGCCCGCCTCGCGCGTGTAGCCGCGGATGATGGTGGTCAGCGCATCGTCGGTAAAGTTGATGTTCTCTTCGGTCAGGCCAGTCTGCTGGCGCTGCTTGCGGACGAGATACTGTTTCGCGATCTCGACCTTCTCCGGCTCGGTGTAGCCGTGCAGCCGCAGAACTTCCATGCGATCCTGCAACGCCGGCGGAATCGTGTGCAGCACGTTCGCCGTCGCGATGAAGAAAACCTGCGACAGATCGTACTCAACGTCGAGGTAGTGATCGACGAACATGAAGTTCTGCTCAGGATCGAGCACTTCCAGCAGCGCTGCCGAGGGATCGCCGCGGAAATCCATCGACATCTTGTCGACTTCGTCGAGCATGAAGACCGGATTCTTGGTTCCGGCCTTCTTCATCATCTGAATAATTTGCCCGGGCAGTGCGCCGATGTAGGTGCGGCGATGGCCGCGCACTTCCGCTTCGTCGCGCACTCCACCCAGCGACATGCGAACGAACTTGCGGCCGGTGGCTTTCGCGATGCTCATGCCCAGCGACGTCTTGCCGACTCCCGGAGGTCCGACGAAGCACAGGATCGAGCCTTTGGGATTCTTCACCAGCTGGCGAACGGCGAGGAATTCAAGGATGCGCTCCTTGATCTTCTCCAGCCCATAGTGATCTTCGTTCAGTGTCTTCTCGGCGACATCGATATTGCGGATTTCTTTCGAGCGCTTCTTCCACGGCACCGCCAGCAGCCAATCGAGATAATTTCGCGATACCGTCGACTCGGCCGACATCGGCGGCATGGCTTCCAGCTTCTTCAGCTCCTGCAGCGCTTTCTCATGAACCTCGCGCGGCATCCCCGCGGCGTCGACCTTCTTCTTCAGTTCGTCGAACTCACTCTTCTCGCCGCGGCCCAGTTCCTTCTGGATCGCCTTGATCTTCTCGTTGAGGTAGTACTCTTTCTGCGCCCGCTCCATCTGCCGCTTCACCCGCGACTGGATGGTGCGATCCATATTGAGCTTTTCGATCTCAACATCAAGCACGTCGCCAATGCGATTCAACCGCTCTGCCGGATCGAAGATTTCCAGAAGCTCCTGTTTCTCTTCGATGGAAAGTTGCAGATTGGCGGCGATGGTGTCGGTCAGCTTCGAGGGATCGTCGTTGCGCACGGCCGCGATCATCGTCTCGTAGTTCAGCGACTGGCACAGCTTCACATACTGCTCGAAGAGGCCGGTGACGCGCTGCATGGCAGCTTCGACCTGCGGGCCGGGCTCGGCAAGATACTTGGCCGTGCGGACGGTGGCCTCGAAGTAGCCATCGGTGTCGACGATCTGGAGAACTTTGCCGCGCTCCAGACCCTCGACCAGAACTTTGATGTTGCCGTCGGGCAGCTTCAGGCTTTGCACGATGTTGACGATGGTGCCGACCTGGTAAATCTCATTGGGCTTGGGCTCGTCGATGGAAGCGTCGTGCTGGGTGGCGAGGAAGATCTTTTTGTCGCCGGCAAGGGCTTCTTCCAAGGCGCGCACGCTGGACTCCCGGCCAACGACAAAAGGCGTCATCATGAAAGGAAAGATGACAACGTCACGGATCGGCATCATAGGGAGTTTCTTGGTTTCAAATTTCTCGCGCTGCGTCACGAATACCCCTTGTCATTCAGAGCGAAGTGCTGCTCCGGGAAAGAAATGAAGGTTCAGGCGCGACCACACACACCGGTCGCCCTCGGCCAGCCCACTCCGACTTAAGAATATCACGCGTACAAGCGTGCCGAAACCAACAAAAAGCCACGGCTACCGCCGCTTTGTGCGCAGTTTATTCGAGAGTCGCAAATTCGGGCTATATTCGATTGGATGCCCGAACAGCCATTTCGGCGCGGAGTGGGAGCTCGAACCGAAAAGAAACGCTACAACCGCGGAGCTTACGGTTGCCCACGATCGAAAGCCGTTGTTTAATTGTCGGAGCAAGACTCAGTTCCGCCGCTCCAGTCCGTCATCGCCGCATCTCGCCGTTCATGGTCACATCGCTTTCTGGAGGAAATGTCATGCAAGACAAACTGAACCAAATCGTGCAGTCTGGTTGGACGCTGGCTGTTGCTCTTGGCATTCGCGTGTTGGAAGCCATCGCCTTATGGATCGTTGGCCGCTGGCTGATCGGGCTGGCGACGCGCATGATCGGCAGCGCCATGACCCGCCAGAAGATCGATCCCACCGTCATTCGCTATCTCCAGAACGCCGTCGCTGCGATACTCAACATCATCCTGGTGATCGCGCTCCTGGGCTTCTTTGGCGTGCAGACTACCAGCCTGGCAGCGCTCATTGCCGCCGCGGGCGTCGCTATCGGCATGGCTTGGAGTGGGCTGCTCTCGAATTTCGCGGCCGGTGTCTTTCTGGTGATCCTGCAGCCGCTCAAGGTGGGCGACTTCGTAACCGCAGGTGGAGTTACTGGGACGATTCACGAAATCGGCCTGTTCGCCAGCTCGCTCGACACGCCGGACAACGTGCGCAACATCATCGGTAACGCCAAGATTTTCGGCGACGTGATTCAGAACTACTCCACCAATCCTTACCGCAGGGTCGAACTGACCGCGCAATTGGCGCATGGAGTCGACGTGCACGCTGCGATGGCGCTGCTGAAGAAGGCGATGGCCGGCATCCCAAACGTCATGACCACTCCCGCTCCCGATGTGGAGATCCTGACGTTCAATCTGGCAGGGCCGGTACTCGCGGTTCGTCCGTATTGCAACAACAAGGATTACTGGCAGGTCTATTTCGACACGAACCGCCTGATCAAGGACTCATTCACCGCAGCGGGATATGCGGTTCCCGAGCAGCATTACATGGTCCGCGGCCAGGCTGCAGGAGCCGGCATGGCACAGTCGGCCTGAATTGTGAGAAGCTAATAGGTGGTTTGACTCGGCGCGATTGACCCGGGCCTGAGCGCGTCCCACGCAGGAAATTGCGTAGGCGCTCGGTCCCGTTCACGTGCTGGCGTCAAAGTACGCACTCGCAGTAGAAGGCAATCACTGGATGTACGATCTCGATTTCTCACCGCCGGAAGGACTGACTCTGCCTCTCTGGCGTTCGCTGCTGATTAACATGGCGGACCGCTTTGCTCCCGAGCGCCTTCCGCCCCTGGAGCTCACCTCCAAGCCGGTCGATGTCGGCATGCTGGAAGGAGACCGGCTCGAGCTGCCGTGGTATCGCACCGTGTTCACCAACATCAGCGACGTGATTTCTCCGGAGCTCTTGCCGCCTTTGCAATTGGAATCGCGTCCGGTGGATGTTGGCGAGTTGCTGGGCGACGAACTCAGTCACGGCTGGTGGAACTCCCTTCTGCAGGGTCTCCGCGACCGGCTCTCACCCGAACGTCCTGCGCCGCTGCAGCTGACTTCTCATCCGATCGAGGCATTTGGAGCTGAATCAAGCCTGCAGATTCTTGACTGGTCCAGCTTGATAACCGGCCCAAGGGTCTTTCGTCCCGATCCGCCGCCGCAAACGCCCTCGATGAGCGGCGGCTTCGAGCCCGCGCCGTTACCCACTGTTCCGGAAGCAGCTCCGGTTGATCCCGTACTGCTGGCCGCGCGAATGCAACTGGTACGTGATATCGGGCGCAGCCGATTCCGCCGTAAGATCTGGATTTCCCTTGCTGCCGCCGAAGCGATCTTTTTTCTGGTAGCGATTTTCAAAATGCAATAACAGGCCCACTCTGAATCAAAAGCGGTCTTTCTGACCGCTTTTTGCTTCTTATGAATTCCTCCGCGATGTACGATAGACCCGTTGCCGAGCCGTGAATATCGGCTCTACCTCTCTCTAGCAGGGACGGACATCTGTGGGGATTAATACCAGTACGCGCATGATCGGCGATGTGGTCATCGTCGACACGATTGGTGAACTGCGGCTCGGCGAAGGCACCCATGTCCTTCGTGATGTTGTCAGCGGACTGATCGATCAGGACTACAAGAGCATTCTTCTGAACCTGCGCGATGTCCGCCACATCGACAGCGCCGGCGTCGGTGAGCTGATGAGCTGCTACACTTCGGTGCGCAATCACGGCGGGCAACTGAAGCTGCTGAACCTGAGCAAGAACGTTCACAACCTGCTGCAGATCACCAAGCTGTACACGATTTTCGAGGTCGCCGAGGATGAGCCCTCGGCCATCGCATCTTTTCGCTAGGCCGTCACTTGCCGCCCAGCTACAATAAGTTGCAGATTCAACATATCTTTATTGCGCAAGCGGACTTGGCTCTTGAGGTCCGGCTGCGTTCATCTTTGAAGTTTGCGAGGCGAAATGAAAGGCGATCCTAAAGTCATTGCATTCCTCAATCAGGTACTGAAAGCCGAATTGACGGCCATCAACCAGTATTTTCTTCACTCCGAGATGTGCGAAAACTGGGGCTATTATCGGCTGGCCAAGCTGGCGAAAAAAGAATCGATCGAAGAAATGGTGCATGCCGAGAAGTGTATGGAGCGCATTCTTTTTCTCGACGGCGCGCCCAACATGGCCGACTACTTCAAAATCAATATTGGTTCCACGGTCGAACAGCAATTTAAGAACGATTTGCAGCTCGAATACGACGCCGTCAAGCGCCTGAACGACGGCATCAAACTGTGCGTCGCACAGGGCGACAACGCCTCCCGCGAACTGGCCGAGAAGATCCTCATGGATGAAGAGCACCACATCGACTGGCTCGAAGCTCAGCTGCACGCCATCGGCGAGATGGGCATCGCGAATTATCTGGCGGAGCAACTGAAGGAAGACAAGTAGCGAACAGGATGCCGCCTTACCGGTCGCTACGAAGTGATTTGCGCCTGTACATCCACCACCAGCTGGTTTCCGCGGCAAGATAATATCGCTGGGTTAGTCCTGCGCTGATACGCTCTCAGAAAGTCTGAGAATGTGGCATCTCCAAGTGTGGGATGTTTAGGCACCATCACGATGTCGGCATCGCCGAAGAAGCGGTCGTCCGCCGGTCGGTGCGCATCGTCGATATTGAGGTGGTAAACAGGGGACACAATTCCCCCGCGGGGCGGCGGCCGGTCCAGCGCATAGGGAAACGGGTTCGTCATATCGAAGGACAAAACGGTTTCGTCCGCACGGGTCGTGCGTTCCAGCAACGCAACCCCGTCGTTCACATAAGTGGTGAACACATGGCCATTGCTTCGGGACTCTTCACCGTCGTACAGCAGCAGCGGCTTCAAATTAGGCGATGTGAAGGCTAGCAGTCCAGGCGCAGGCGATGGCCACTCTTTTGCCCACGCTCCATGGCCGAGACCGGCAAGGTCTGACGTGAATTGCGGCAGAAACAAGAGCACTCCCAGGAACAGGGCTCCTACGTAAAGAGGACGATGGAACGATGCTTCCGCCGTTGGCAGTGAGTGCTGGTCTTGAGCGATCTCACTTATGATCACGATGGCGAAGGTGGCGCACAAGGGAAAGCCACCCAATTGTGAGTTGGTGGACATCAGAACAACGTCGGCCGCAAAGACAAGTATCCCGATAGCGAGCAGCCTGGAGCTGCGCCAAGCCGGGACGCGGTCGCCGAAAAGTAACGCGGTAGCGAGAGCAAAAAGTACAACTCCGAGCAAGACCGATGCATGATTTACCGCGACTTGAAAGACATGGCGGGTGGAGAGCATAGTAGCCCGCGCCGCGCCAGCTGTCCGCAAATCCCCCAGCATGGCAGCCAAACCAAACCGCAGATACCCAAGCAGGCACACCGAAACCAGAGAGAAAGCCAGAATCATGCCGAGAAAGCGTCGGTAGCCAACGCGCCTGATAGGCAGCGAGATCAGGCCGATCACAACGACAGCGACAAGGAAATAGCTCGCCTTCAAGAATAACGTCAGGCTAAGCGCTGCTCCGGTTGAAAGACCGCCGATCCATTCTTCCCGGTGGTTATTCCTCGAGCCGCGAACCGATGCGGCGCATTCCATGAGTATCAGACCGAGCAACGCATATCCATATCGGTTGTAAACCATGGCGTGGCTTGAAACGTAGAAACTCTCCCCTAAAGGATAAGGCGCCACTACCAACGCGGCTAGAAAACAACTGAGTATTACTCGCGGATAAGGTTCCAAACGATTCTTGCTCACGAGGAAAGACCATGATCCTACGATCAGCGCCATGATCGCGTTGCCATAACCTATGCCGTTTGCGGAGTGCCCCGAAATCGTCAAACCTAGCGCCGCAACTAAGAACCAGACCGGCCCCCAGGCGCTCACAAAATCAATGTGGGGACGTTGTCCATTGATCACGCGCCATCCGACGTCCAACGGTACGAAAACATCGTGTCCGTAAATTTTCGTAGGTACCACACCGATAAACGCTGCCGTTCCACAGATAGCGGCGAGCCCGACAAGAAAGACAATCCAGGGCCGCCTAAGTGACGGTATTTCTGAATGCTGCCCGAGCGCGTGAAACCGCTCAAGGTAAGATCCTATACGGGACTTTATTAGCTGGCGCGAGTGATCGGCTGGGAGAATGTTCATGGGAGAACCTGGCCGTGGTCGCATTGGACAGTAGCTGCGAGGGTCCCCGCGGAGATGTTTAGTTTGTTATTTTGTTATAAGGCTACCGCGCGATGAGCCAAGAAGAAACAGTTCTTTGGAGTCATCAGGTGCAAATTCCCGGATCGGAATTCCCGGACGGGAACTGGTTAACCTTTGGTGATTCGGAGCGCGGCGTTCGCTAGGTGAGGTGCGGGCCATGCGACCCTTGTGGCCGTGCTGCAATCTCGAGGCCCGGAGTAGATCGGTTGCGGTTCCACGACTCGCACAATACAATCATGCCTGAGCTGGCCTGAAGCCGTTGTCGCCGATCACATAAATGCTCCGTGACAGGCTAGGCCCGAAAGTGCGGCAAGTAAATTGTAGGTTCGCACAAAAAAGCGGAGAGATGGCCGAGTGGCTGAAGGCGCACGCTTGGAAAGCGTGTGTACTCGAAAGGGTACCCAGGGTTCGAATCCCTGTCTCTCCGCCATAAGTTATTTAATTTCAATAACTTGAAATCGATTTGACCGACTCGCACTCCGTTTAGCACTCCGTTACTGGATTACCAGTCTCACTACTTCGCTGTTCGCTTCCCGCATCGGTTCAGCCATAGCCTTGCCGTACACGTTCATCGTGGTCTTAATGTCCGCGTGCCGCATCAGGTCCTTTTGCACCGTCATGGGCGCCTTCGTCTGGTCGAGCCAAATCCCGCTCCGCAACCGGATGAGGACCTGGACGATCTGAACGGGCTAAAGTACGGCATTGCCGATGGTGGTCACACTTTCGAAGTCATTCAGCAGACTGTCAAGCGTGCTACCGAACTGCAGAATATTCCAGGCTGGACGGAACCTTTCGTCCGAGTCCACTTCCTTGCAGGCGACGCAGACGCGTTGGCCAGCGGCGAAATCGAGCAAGTAGTTGAGGCGCTGAATACATCTTCTCAGGTACAGCAGTTCACGATTGACGTGCACCAGAACAAATTCGAGGCTTTGAAGGCAGCTCTTGCAAAGGGCTACTTCGAAATCGGTGCCCTGCTCTCCCTCGACGGCCAGTGGCAGAAGCTGGACCATATTCGAATTCTGATGGGAGACGAGGTCTCAAAGCGAACGAAAAGAGCCTTGCTCGCCGGAATCCAGGAGATCAAGAAGAAACTCGACGACAGCATTGAGAACGAGAAGGAGAAGAACGATTTCTTGGCAGGGGTGCCTGCGGTCGTAGAGGCGCTCCAACGAAGGCAAATCGAGTGCCGAGTCTACACAAAAGAGAAATTCCACGCGAAGGCATTCATCACGCTCCACGCCAGATCCGTGTACACATGCGCGCTATCATTCCTATTCGCACTAGCCGCTTTTTTGGCCAGTCTGGCTAAGCGGTAAGAATGGAGGATCGGCGCACTATTGCGGAGTGTGGAAGGTATTTCGCCGGCGGTAGGCAACAACCGTAAATGCGACCGACATCAGGAAAGGCGGAATCATCATGATGAGGATTCCGCTGCGCAAAGCGTGAAGGAAGCGTGCGCTGGTGGAAGCTGCCTGGGTATAGCAGAGCGCGCAGTTCTGCGCTGCCAGCGTCAAAGGCGCGAACAGAATCAGGCCAGCCACAACTATTAGCAAGCGGCGGAGCGGCGGCGAGATTTTACAGAAACGTCTCATTGGGTTGGTGGTGGATTGACCGGAGTCATCATCTGATAATCGCGCGGAGCGTTCCGCTCCATGCGATAGCTGTCCGTCCAACTATACTGCAGCGCGGCGAAGACAACCAGCGTCACCAGAGCTACCCACGTCACAAACATGCGATTCTCCGATCCCATGTGCATGAAGAAGACGACCGCCAGCCCGGCTTCCAGGAAGGCAATGGCGAACATGCGGAAGATCTTGGTACTTACATCGATGTGCTGATAGCCAATGAAGAACTGCAGACCCGCCAGAATCAATATCGCGAGGTAGACAATCAGGTACTTGGTCAAACTGTCGGCATAGGACGCCGCCCCGCCTGGCTGTTGCTTGGTAAGTTCTTCCATCGCGATCTCCTTCAGCTCTTGGAAACATTCAGCAGATAAATCAGCGGCACCACAAACATCCAAACCAGGTCGACAAAGTGCCAGTACAGGCCGGTGATCTCCAGATCGTCGGCATTGAAGCGCCCGCTTTTGTAACGCACTCCGACCACCAGCAGGACGATTACGCCGATGGTGACGTGGGTCAAATGCAATCCGGTGATGGTAAAGAACGACGCTCCGAACAAGGCGTTGCCCCACGGATTGTGAAACAGAGTCACACCTTCGCCGATCAGGCCCATCCACTCACGCAGGTGCAACAGCGCGAAAATCACGCCGCCGATGGCGGTAATGATGGTCCAGCGAAATGCGGCTTGGCGATTGCCGTTCTTGGCGTCGCGCACGCCCAGGAACATCGTCAAGCTGCTGGTGATGAGGATGAACGTCATCACCATGGCGTTGACGACAGTGGGGAAGAACTTGAACGGCGTCGGCCAATTCAGCGAGCCATTGCGCAGGAATCCGTAGGCCAGCAGGCAGGCGGCAAAGGTGGCGGCATCGGCGATGATGAACAGCCACATCGCCAGCTTCTTCGTGGGAATCGCGAACGGCGACGATCTCACGTGCACAGCCGGATGAGCACCCATGGTCACGTCGGATTGGCTCACAAGCTCTCCTTCAGCAAGGTCAGATTCGCGTCCACAACAGGAGCAGCAGATAAATCCACAACGCGCTCATGTAATGCCAGTAATACGAAACCGTGCTCAACGTGCTGACGCGCAGCGTAGGAACCGGCTTGCTGATGCGCCACAGCACCAGACTGAATCCCGCCAGTCCGCCGATCACGTGCAGCGCGTGCAGTACCGTGAACAGGTAGAAGAATGAGCTGCTGGGATTCGTCGCCATGTAGACGCCCTGGGAACGAAGCTCCTCCCAGGCAACGAACTGCCCTGCCACAAACAGCAAGCCCAGCCCGAGCGTCGTCCACAGCCAGAGTAGCGATGGCGAGCGGTCGAGTTGCTCGCCGTGGACGAACGCAGCCACGCGCTTGCGCGCGAACTCCAACGTAACGCTGCTGGCCAGCAATATCACCGTATCGAAGTACAGCACCGACGGCAGTGCGAAATGCTGCCAGTCGGTTGAGGCGCCTTCGCGGACGATCATCGCGCTGGTAAACGCGACGAAGCTCATGGTGATAGCCGCCAGCCCGACCCAGACGCCTGTTCGCGACGCCGGCGAGCTGTCGTAAACCGAGCGCAGGCTGCCGGGCGAGGGAGGACGATCATGCCAGCCGCCGTCACCGTGCGAGGTGCGAACGTCGATTTCGTCCGGGGACTTTATCTTCGGTGGTTCGGGTACCGTAGTTGCCATACTGAGCCTTTAAGAAACTGGCGCTTAACCCTTTGCCGTCATCCCGAGCGGACTTTAGTTCGCGAGGGACCCATTACTTTTCGTCGCGCACCGAGTTGATCTGCTCGGGCGAATCCTGCATCACGTAATCGCCGGTTGAGCTCTCGATGCCGTACTGATACGGATCGTGATAAACCACCGGCAGCTTGCCGCCGAAATTGTCGAACGGCGGCGGCGAGGGAATCGACCACTCCAGCGACGTCCCCTCCCACGGATTCTGCGGCGCCGGCTTGCCCCAGAAGCGGCTGTGGATCAGGTTGTACAGGAACACCAGTTGCGCCGCGCCCGTAATCAGCGCAGCTATCGTGATGAACTTGTGCACCGGCATCAGCGGTGCCATGAAGTCGTCGACGAAAGCTTGATAGCGCCGAATGTTTCCCGCCATACCGAGATAGTGAAACGGCATGAAGATGCAATACGCGCCCACAAACGTAAACCAGAAATGGATCTTGCCCAGGGTCTCGTTCATCATGCGGCCGGTGACTTTGGAGAACCAGAAATACGTTCCTGCGAAAATTCCGAACAACGCCGCGACCGCCATCACCAGATGGAAGTGGCCAACCACGAAGTAGGTTGCATGCAGCATGATGTCGATCGACGGCTGCGCCAGGAAGAAGCCGCTGATGCCACCGCTGATGAACATCGAAATGAAGCCCAGAGCGAACAGGGAGGCGCTGTTAATGCGCAGCTTGGAGCCATAAATACTGCCCAGCCAGATCAACACAATGATGGTCGCCGGAATCGTGATCGCCAGCGTCGGGAACGAAAACACGATCGACGAGAATGGATTCATGCCGCTGACGAACATGTGGTGTCCATACACCATGTAGCTAAGGAAGGCGATGGCCACCATCGAATAGATGATGACCCGGTGGCTGAGCAGCGGCCGCCGCATGTTAGTGACCAGCACGTGTGACACGACGCCCATCGCCGGCACGATGGCGATGTAGACCTCAGGATGTCCAAAGAACCAGAACAGGTGCTGCCATAGCAGCGTCGAACCGCCGGCGTGTGGCTGCAGCTGATCGTTGACGACCAGGTTCGACGGGATAAAGAAACTGGTGCCGGCAACGTGATCGAGAATCAGCAGAATGCAGGCCGGCATCAACACCGCAAATGCCGTCAGGCCGATGCAGGAGGTAATGAACCAGGCCCAGACGCTCAGTGGCAGGCGCATCAGGCTCATGCCCTGGCAGCGCATGTCCAGCGTGGTGGAGATGAAGTTCAGCGAGCCCAGCAGCTGTCCGATGCAGAAGATGGCGATGGAAATTGCCCACAACACCTGGCCGGTTCCCTGTCCCGGACCCGCAACCGAACCCAGCGCGCTCAGCGGAGCGTACGCCGTCCATCCGGAGAGCGGCGGCCCTTGGGGCACAAAGAACGACGAGACCGCGAAACAGAACGCGACAAACGTCACCCAGAACGACATCATGTTGAGGTGCGGGAAAGGCATGTCCTCGGCGCCCACCTGGATCGGCAAAAAGTAATTGCCGAATCCCGCAAACGGCGCCGTGGTCAGTACGAAGAAGACCATGATGGTGCCGTGCATGGTCATCAGCTGCAGGTAATATTCCGGTGTCATCACGCCGCCGGGGGCTCCGGTTTTCGACAGCAACTGCAGCCCGGGAATGGCGAAGTTCGGCCACGCCAGGTGGATTCGCATGATCCACGAGAGCACCAGGCCGATGTATACGGCGACCAAAGCCAGACCGTAATACTGCTCGCCAATCACCTTGTGGTCGAGACTGAAGACGTGCTTGCGAATGAACCCGGTGGGAGGCGCGTGGTGGTGCGCAACTTGCGCGGACATATCGTGCATGGATAACCCTCATTGCCGCCGCGAGAGCGGCCTGGCTCGACGACCTACTGCAGCGCTGCCTGTTGCTTCAGCCATTTGTCGAAGTCCTCCTGCGACTTGACCTCGAGATAGGCCTTCATGTTGTAATGCCCCAGTCCGCAAAGCTGGGTGCAGACAATTTCGTACCTGCCAACCTTGGTCGCCGTGAAGTGTACCGAGAGATCCAGGCCGGGGACGAAATCCTGGTGAATGCGCAGCTCGCGCACAAAGAACGAATGCCCAACATCCTTGGAGTGCATCAGCAGGTGAACTTCGCGGTTCACCGGCACCGCCAGCTCGGCGGTCACGATGTCGTCCTTGGAGTCGGGATCGTTGGTCGTATCCAGGCCAAAGAAGTTCTCGGTCGATTCGTCGATTTTTTCCGGATGAAGCGGCCCGAACTTGCCATCCGGTCCGGGATAACGGAAGTAGAAGGCGAACTGTCCTGCCTGCGCCTGTACCTGCACCGCGTCGGGAGGTGCTGGAGTGAAGTAGATCGCGGCCCAGGCGCGAGTGCCAAACGCTCCCAGCGCCATCACCTCCAAGCCGACGATAATGACCGCGGCTGTAACCAGACCGCGGGCTCCGCCCGGGAAGCTCTTGATCTTCTCTGTCTTGGGACGGTTGGAGTATCTCCAGATAAAGAAACCAAGGACAAGCTGCGAAGCCAGGAAGCAGATACCCGCCTCGACCATGGTCTCCGACATCTGATCGTCGATCATCTTGCCGTGAATCGAGATGTCCGCCGGCGGCTCCCAGATGTGTAACACGATCGGAATCGCAGAGGCAATCGCGATCACGATGATCGTCACTGCAAACAATTTCGCCATGGGCGTCTCACTCGGACAACGAAGATGGGCTTGGCTGCGCGAGGATCGGCGGAGCAAAAGCTAATCCCCGCGCAGCCGTTCGCTATTTGGCCTTGTACGTGAAATTCGCGGTTGCCGTTTGTCCGCCCGCCACGGTTACCTTCTGCGTCTGCGTGCCGTAGGTTTCCTGCCACGAGGTTACGGTGTAGCTCCCGGGAGGTACGTTTTCAATGGTGAAGTTACCGCTGTCGTCGGTGATGGCATACGGGCCTTTCACCACGACGTGATAGCCGTGCATCCAGGGATGAATATTACACTTCACCGGGATGGCCACTTCCTCAGCCTTCCAGCTCTGAACGATCGGCTGCGCTCCCGGCGGCTGCGAGCGGTTCCAGGGTATATTGCCAGTCATCGGGTTGGGCTCGGGATGGATGTTGTGTGCCGTCTGATCGCTGGTCGTTACCTTGTAATCCTCGCCGGGATTCATGGCAATCACGTGCGGCATGTATTGGCAGCCTTTCTGGTCGAAGACCGGCGTGGCGGAGGCCTTCTGGTTGGCTGCATCGCCCGACAAGCCCTGCGAGAGGTAGAGCACGACGTTCTGCAGTCCGCCATTCTTGCCGACCACTACCAGTTCCAGTTGCGCCGGACTGTTGGCATGAAACTTCGCACAATATGGGTCCTTCGACATATCGATGCCCTTCATGTGCGGCGGTGTGCCGTCCAGCTTTACGGTTCCGGAGATCTTGCCGGTGCCCGCGGCATGCACTTTGGGCCCATGCATCAACGCCGTGGATGCAATCAGCGCCAATGCCACTAACATTCCCCCAACTTTCAGCTTAACGTTCATCAAGCGGTCTCCTTGTGACAACGGCTCATTGGTTCCCGGAATTGTTGGACTGCGGCGGATTGGAAGGCGCCGCCGGCTGCGAAGGTGCGTTCGCCGGGGTGCCGGAGTCCGGTAATGGTTCCAACGGATTTATCGGCGTCAATCCGAGTTGCCGGGCGATTTGTTTTTCAATCGTGTCGTCAGGCTGCAGCGTGCGTAGATACATTACCAGCGCCCAAGCCTGGTCGGGCGTGACATTGTCGGAGAACGACGGCATCGGAGAGCCGTCCAAACCGGTCATGAAGTCCTTGTACATCGCGGCATCGGTAGAACCGCACTTGAAGCGTTGCGAGTCGTGGAAGTTAAACGGCTTAATCGGCCGGTTCTCATCGTCGGTTAGAGTGTCGGCGGAGGGTCCATTACCGCGCCCGGTGACGCCATGGCACTTCCAGCATTCCAGCTTCTGGAACTGGACTCGGCCTTCCTTGATGCGATCGGCGGTGACCGGCGGTTCCGGAGGTATCACGATCGGCGTGCCCGGTTTCTCGGTCTCCCATCGCGGCGAGAAGTGTTTTACGTAGGCCACCAGGTCCACGCGGTCCTGGTTGGTGAGCGGTAGCCAATGCGGCATGTTGGAGTTGAGCATGCCGCGGCCAACGGTGTCGTATAGGTCCGTGTCGGTTGGCAGCGTTCCCGTCGGCGTGGAGCGGCAGCGGAAGATGGCGATGGTGAAGTTGCGCGGCTTGGGATCGATCCACTGTGCGTTCTCGCCCTGGCCGTCGCCTAAGTCGCCATGACAGCCAATACAGAAGCGCTTATACATTGGCTGTCCCGTAGTCGCACGCCCGGTCATGCCATTGACGTGCGCCTCCATGTTCAGCCGCTTGTTTTCGCTGTACTCAGTTTGCTGAGCCAGACAGGCGACTCCAAGGACCACAACCGCCCCGGCACTCAGCAACCATCGATATCTCAGATTTTGTGTGCGCATCGGATGTTCCTCAGAAATCGAAGTCAAAGCCCAGGAAGGCGCTATAGGTACTCAGCTGTGTAGCCGTCAGTGGCGACGCGCCTTGCTGTTGGATGATCGCGTACTCGCCGTGATAGGCGAAGCCCGCGCGGCTGAACATGAACGGATAGTAGCGCACGGCGATCGAGTAGGCGTTGGTGTTGCCGAAATTGCCCGGTGTGGTGGACAACGCCTCCTGCGATACGCGAATGAACTCATCACGCTGAATGATGATGAACTGCGGATTCCAGACGTAGTGGGTTTCGATGAACCCGCCGTTCCACGAGGGTCCCACCGCGCCCGCCGGCAGAGGCGCATTCGCGGGCGTACTGGTGCCGAAGTAGGCGCTATCCCAGCCGTGCTGAAAGAAGAGAGAAAAGTCGAACTTCTTCACGTAAATCAACGCAAAGACGCCTTCGCGGTTCCACGGCTTGTTGCCCACTCCGGTGATGGGCGCGCCGCCGGACGTCAAGTTGTAGGTAGGCCCATTGCCAAGAAACAGGTATCCGCCCACGCGGTCCACGCCGCCCTGATAGCCCGCATTGAACGCCTGACTGGCAGTGACGAACGTCGCGTACGCGTTCTTGGAACTCAGATTGACATTGCCATCATTGGCGCTGAGCAGTGACACCGAATAGCGGGTACGGTCGTTCAGCGAGTGACCCATCATCTCGACGCCAAATTGGTTGTCGCCCATCTGACCGAAGATGTTGCTGTCGCCCAACGGCGAGAAGTGATACAGCACGTAGAAGCCGCCGTTGTTGGAGAGGTTGAGAATGCGTTTCTCCGAGATGACATTGTCCAGCTCAAACTTGCCGAACTTGAGGTTGAACCACGAGCTGTGACCGATGTTATCCATCCTGACGTTGACGCTTTCAAAGTGGAAGGCGCCGGTATTGTCCGAAGATGGCACCATCAGGAACGACACGTTCTTGTAGAGCGTGCCGCCGCTGAGTATGTCGAGACCGCTGACGTCAAAGCCGTTCTCGGTTACGTTTTGCTCGGCCTGGCTACCGTTCGGCTGATCGACGGCTACCTTGTTCGTGCTGTCCAGATGCCAGTTGGGCGTGATGCGAAATGTTACCGGCCAATACGACGGATTCACCCAAATCGGCGAATCGCGATCGTTCATCAGCTGATACCCGTTGTCCTTGAAAGTCTGGCCGAAGACGTTCAGCATCGGCCACGCTTCATGACACGCGGAGCAAGGCAGGCCATACTTGCGAGCGAACGCCGGAAATGCCTTCGTCGGCGTCGGAGCGGAAAAGAAAATCAGTGGAAATACCAGCAAAGCCAGAACGCTGGCAACACTTGCAAAGAGAGACTGTAATGCGGATCTCTTGCGGTTAACAACAGTCGGAACGCCAATCTGCATCGCGATTACCTCGCAGTCAGAAAATGGCTGACGCCGGTCGACTACACCGTGGGAGCACGTCTCTAAATTTTCCAGAACCCCACTGGTACTGAAAGCGGACCAGATACTACAACGGCGGGACACCCAGTTGCAACAAGAATCTTTTACAAAACTTTGACAAACCTAAACACATTTTTTGACAACTCGTCCCAGCCGCTGTGATTTGGCGGATGACGAATCGCTTGACAATGCGACTTCATTCGAGCTATCAATGCTCTCCACGCGCAGCGCTCCGTCACGTCATCACATGTGCACCGACCCCACAGAGCTGAACGGAAGGCGCCGGTGGACACCCGGCACATTCCTCGTGCAATCGTGTTGCATCCTAGTTGCGGCCATTTACCTGTCTTCCGCCGCCTTTGCTAAGCCTCACGCCGATGATCAGCCCAAACTCATGATGCGCGTGGAAGCGCCTGCAGCGGACGTGATGGCTGCGGTGCAGGAGGTCACCGAAGACCAGATCATCCACGGAACCTACTCCTACGAGAAGGAGCGGATTCTGTATGGGGCGCACAGCGCCGGGGCGGCGCGTGTATTCGGAAGCTGGCAAGGCCAGGGAACGGTTTTCTACAAGGTGGCCGACAAAATCGTATCGCCGCGTTATTTCAAAGACACCGGCGATATCGGCACGATCAGTATTCGTTATGTAGTGCAGCCGGCTGATGCCAATGCCGCCATCGTTCGGATCGATGCCATCTTTGTCGACGCTCGCAACGTCCATCATGCTTCGTTGGGCAACGTCGAGGCCGCCGAGTTCGCAGCCATTCAAGATCGTCTGCGCAACCTCCAGGCCCATCGCCAGCAATTGCAGGAGAACTCGAAGCCTGTAGCCAAGGCCGCGCCGCCGGCGACCCAACCTCCTGCGACCTCCGCCGCTCTCGGCGCGAATGTAAGCGACGAGCCCCCGCCCACGACCGTTGCGGAGATGCAGAAACATGTCGACGCTCTGCGGCACGAGGTGGAATTGCGGGTGAAGGATGAGGGTGCGCAATTGAAGTCCGCGCCGTTTCACAGCGCAGCCACTCTGGAGTCTGTGCCCGGGCAGAGCGAGGTTCTTATCGTGATTGTGAGTCCGTACTGGTACGGAGTTGAAACCGAAGGCGGACATCGCGGCTGGATTCATCACAGCCAACTGGAGCCCTTGCCTTGACCAGTCCACTGCATGCAGGCAACCCCAGTCTCCCGATTGCATTTGTGCCTGTGGCCCTGCTGTTCCTGGCCGCCGCAGCCTGGGCTCAAAGCTCTCCATCTCAGGCAACGCAGAGTGCTGCCCCCGAGCGCAGCTTCCACGCCTCGAAAGCCGTCGTGCAGAAAGCTCTGCACGACTTGCCCGGCTATCCCGGAGGAAAACTCCCAGTGCTGGATGGATTCGCCGATCCTGCCGGACGTTCGCTCGACAGCTACAAGCGCGGCTATTACGAATACGGCGTGCAGTTGAAGTCGAGCAGTCCGACCGACACTTCCGTCCAGGTGACAGCGAAGATCACGGCGTGGTATGCGGGTGACGCTGCGAGTTCGGGATATCGTTTGCTGAAATCGAGCGGGCGCCTGGAATCGGATCTGCTCGATGCCTTGAATGAGAAACTTAATCCCCGCGCTGCGACCAGTGCGCCATCAGCGCCGGCCGCGCCACTTCCCGACACACCTTCGGCCAGCGGCGGTTCCTTCTTCAACACGCCTCGCTTGACCAGCGCGCCATCCAGCGCACATCTCACCAGGCCGGTGGTGTCGAAACCCGTGGACGCGAGCACGGCAAAGCGGTTGGAGAAGCTGAATCAGCAGGCGCAAAACCTGGAGCAGATCCTGCATGAGCAGGTTCATCCCGACAATTTGGCGGTAGTGAAGCGTTCGAATACGCCGGTGGTGGCGCAACCGGCGGACGGCGCGGAGGTGTCGTTCCAGGCCGAAGCGGAAGATGAGTTCGAGATTCTGGATACCGAAAAGGACTGGGTACACATCAAGATTTCGGGTATTTCCCGGGCATGGATCAAGCGCGACTATGTCGATTTGCCCGGGGCAGTGTCGGTGAGCATCGCCACGTTGAGTAGCGATCCGCACGATGGCGAATTAGTGCGCCAGACCAAGGAAGAAGTCGCGCAGTTTCCCGGCACATGGGAGCCGTTGAACGGCAAACAGGTGAAAATCATCTGGGTGCAGCCGAAAGACAAAGATCAGTTTGGATCGCAGCCCAGGTGGAGCCTCGTGAAGTCGGTTTTGCGGCGAGCCGATGCCGGTAATCCTGCGGAAGCCACCCAGGTTGCCGGTGTGGTGGTAATTTTCGATTCGCAGGATGGCGGTATGGCGGCTACGACTACAGCCAATCTCCAACAGTGGCGGGCCGGACACCTTTCCGATGATACCTTTTGGAAGCGTTGTTGGCGCGACCCGGCAGATGCATTCGGCGGTCAAAACTAGTGTGAGAGAAGTAGCGGTCACTGGAGCGACTACATGAACGCAGCCGTAGCGAAATTCGCCTTCAACCCTTCCAGGTTGGCCCCGCTTCTCGGCGATTACGCCCAACTCACCAAAGCGCGCATCACAACGCTCATCGTCCTAACAGCTTGGTGTGGATACTTCTTCGGCGCCAGGAAGGCTGGCTTGCCAACTATCAGTTGGGCGCTGTTTCATACCTTGTTCGGTATTGCCTTGGTATCGAGCGGCACCGCTGCATTAAATGAAGTGATGGAGCATGATGTCGACCGTAAAATGCGGCGGACCGCTCTGCGTCCTATACCTGCAGGTCGAATGTCAGTGCTGCACGCGACAATCGTCGGCAGCTTTCTCACTATCGGAGGATCAATCTACTTAGTTCTGGTCACTAACTGGCTGACCGGATTACTAACTTTTCTGACTGCGGCGGTCTATTTGCTCGCTTATACACCGTTGAAAACTATGTCGCCAGTTTGTACCTTTGTCGGCGCGATTCCGGGCGCGATGCCTTGCTTACTAGGATGGAGTGCGGCTCGCGCTCGTCTGGATTGGAACGGAATTGTACTTTTCCTTATTCTGTTTCTATGGCAATTCCCGCATTTTTTCGCTATCGCGTGGCTTTACCGGGAAGACTATGCGAAAGGCAATATCAAAATGTTGCCGGTGGTTGAGCCGGATGGCCACTCGACGTCCAATCGCATTCTTTTATATAGTATGGCGCTCGTTCCGGTGAGTATTGTTCCGGCAGCTGTTGGTATGACCGGACCAATTTATGCGATAGTCGCGGCCATTCTTGGATTAACATTTGTGTACTTTGCAGCAAAGCTAAAGACAGTGGATCTACCGGTAACCAATGGCCATTCGAGAGCACGGGCTCGCCAGCTGTTTCGATACTCCATTTTTTATCTGCCATTGTTATTTGGATTAATGATGGCCGATGCGATCTGGCGATAAAGAGCGGCTATAGGCCAATCTTTAGTTAATGTAAAGGTCAGGGATTCGGTAACCAATGGCGTCGAGGAGCTTGTACATATGGATTACTACAGACAACGGGGCACGTGGCTTAAGATTTTGACCGTGATCCTGGTTGTGTACGCGGCGCTGCGCAGTGCAGCGCAAGATCAATCCGCTCCCAAGACGTCAAGTCCAGATCCAGGCAAGCCGATTACGGTGGTGGGCTGTCTGACTGGCTATGACGGCCGCTATACTCTGGGAACTTCCAGCGATACCTTGTACCTTCTGGTTGGCGACAGCACTGTGTTCAAACGCCTAAATGCCAGGATGGTTCAAGTGAGTGGAAACGTCACCGAGCCGCCGCCCCATACTTCCCGCGACAACGTTCTGTCCCAGCAGCCGCCCACTCTGACGGTCGCCAAGTTGAAGAAAGTAGCTGATGGGTGCAACTAGCGCTGGACTGTCAAACGTGCTGCGACTGAGTTGTTTGTCCTCCGATCGCAGTCAAGCAATACGACGATTCGGCTAAGCGCGCGAATCGATCCATTCCCGCACCTCTTCCGCGAACGCTTTCCTTTCATCTGGCCGTATAACGCCCTACCCGCTGAAGTGCATCCCGAGGATTCTGTCCGGTTGGTCAGCAAAGGACTGCGCTGCTTCGATCTTGCTGCGAATGTCGTCGAGAAGAGGTCTCGCTGTTTCCTGACGCCGGATATGGCGCGCCGCTGTAGTCAGCACTTTGCGGCGAGCTTCTGCATCAACAGCAAACAGTTCTCCATTTGAGCCACAATCGGGGTTGCAACTGGGTCTCGGGGATTTACATCAACAAAAATAGCGGTTGGACAAGTTCGTTCACTGAACGTCGGGGCTGTTTACGATCCGGGTGGTGGTGCCAAACTTCCGATAGCCGTGGAAGACGGTAACATTCGTCGTACACGCGCCCAATCCAAACATTCCCTGATTACAGAGCGTGAATTCCGATTTGACCGGGAGAACGAAGGTTCCGGCTTCTGCAATCGCAACCCTGGCATAATCGATCACCGTTTTGGCGGAAGTGATATCCCAGTTGGCGGGCAGATTCTCCGGCGTCATCTGCTCTCGCACCGGTTCGCCGGTCTGCTGCCGCAGCCAGAGTTCGCCGGTGAACTCCGGGCTGCAGGAGCGACCGTCGGTAAGACGAAACGCCCAGAACACGTTCTTCTTCTGCGGGACGTGAAATTCATAGACGGCTACCGGCTCATTCTGCAGGGTGGCAGTCCGGCTGAACTTGAATTCGGTTGCGCCCGGTACCTTGAATAAATCCAGCAACGCCGGACCGAACTCGCCCGTCGAACTGAACTGCATGCTGCTGGGAGGGTGGGTCGAGAAAGTGTTGGCCGGGGCATGCCGGCCATCAACCGTAACTTGCGAATAGTTCTCGACTCCCTTCTGGTACGTCACCTGCGCCGTCATCACAGTCTTCGACAATCCCTCTGACGTGGTCTTCCGCTGGACGATGAAGTCCGGCAATGCGTGACGGTATTTGAAGGCAAAGTCGCAGAGCTTCGCGATCAGATCCAGCCGGGCATCTCCCTTGGCAATTGCCTGACAGTTGGCAAGAACAGAGCTGCTGGCGGGAGCATCCTGTCCGGCAGCAACCGGAACTAATGCAGCAATCACGAGCAATGGAAGAGCGTAGCGGAAGGCTTTCATAGCCAGGTCGAGACAACGGGCTTCACGGTAGCGCCGGCTCTCATGGAGTCAATCGTATCGCATAAACCAGCGCCTATGCGGGGCCCGAGGGCCGACATGCATCGGAGGCGTTGTGTTCGCTGGAATTCCGTTTGTGCGCGGCTAGTTCAACTCCCGTCAGTTCTTGCCTTCGGCGATCTGCAGATCCAGAGCCGCTCGCTCTCCGTCGATAACCACGGTGCCGGCGTCCAGCAACTGCTGACCGGTGCAATCATAGCTGGCGAAGCAGCGCATCATGCGGAAGGGCAAGAAGAACTCCACCGCTTCACTCTTCGCATCGTCGGAAGCATGTACGGTGGTGCTCAAGTCGACTCCGTCAAACTCCACGTCCGAGGGAAAGTAATTCAGCAGCGGCCGTACCAGGTGAGAGACATACTCGTCGAAGGCCAGTGCCGCCAACTTATAGCGAGAGCTCGTCGGCACTGCGTCGAGCGTCGTACGCAATGAAAGCTGCAGATAGGCGCCTTGGCGAAAGCCGATGAACGTCGGCGGCGCATACGGAAGAAAATGAGCCTGCGCGTCCAGTTCCTTCACAATCTGATCGAGCGCATCCTGATTTTGCCGTTGCAGCCCGGCAAGCGTCTCCGGCGTGATGATGCGGATTGGCGCAGCCTTCAGCAGATTGCTGGAGACGGACGGCGCGGGCGTGGCGGGAGCTGGAGTTGCGGCCGCAACCGTTTGCAGCTTCGTGGCCGGGCGCGGAGCAGTCTGTTCCTTCCACTCTTCGGTTGGCTCTCCCTCTTTCAGCCATAGCGAACAGGGCTGGCCGTTGAGAAATATCTGCGCTTCCATGATTGCGGCTTGCCGCTGATCATCGGTCTTGGCATCGACGAACTTCTGCGCAATCGCCACGGGAACGATGACCGTTACATTCTCCGGGACCTCGGAGGAGATTCTCATGACTTTCTGCCGAACATGGTGCGAAATCTCGATGGCGAATGCCGAGAACTCCGAGTCATCGGGAAAATGCGGCGCCTCGGCTTGCAATATGGGAACAACGACCTGGGTGAATGTCTCCTTCAGACGCGCCGCAGCATCCATGCGGTCCGCGGCGTAGGCGGCGTAGTAGTTGCCGGTAATCTCGAGAACGGTCTGGTTCTTGTAGATGTCGAAGCGAATGGAACGCTGATCGGCCAGCTGCATTTTGTCGAGATCGACATCGATGGCTCGGCTGAAATAGAAGGGATAGGGAAATTTGTGGGCTTCGATCTCCTTGCCGATCGCCATCAGCGTTTGCAAATGCCGCTGCTGCAGATGCTGCGCCTTGGGATCGGGCAACTCCATCGGCGTCATCACCTGCGACCACGAGGATATCGCGGTTCCCAGCAAAATCAGAATCAAGATCGGCGAAAATCGACGCATCCCATCACTCCTACTTGACCAGCGCAAAGTCCACTTTGCCCGTGCCCGCGACCTCGACCGATTTCGTCTGCTGCTTCGACCCTTCGTGCCAGGCAACGACGGTGTACTTCCCATCGGGAACGTTGTCGATCTTGAAGTGGCCCGAGGCGTCGGTTTCGGCGAAGTACGGCGTCGGGCTGACGACGATGTAGCCAGACATCTCGGGGTGCACGTTGCACAGCAGCGGCACAACTCCTGGCTGATCGAACTTGAAGGACCGCTTGTCGCCCTTTGGCCAGGTGCCAAGATTGTGCGCCGCTTTCTTGTTACCGCCGACCGATGGCCAGAAGACGTTGTGCTGGACCGAATCATCGTTCTGAAATTCAACCGTGGTTCCCTGCTGGATGACGAGCAGATTGGGTTTGAACATCAGACTCTGCTGCCCCACCAGCGGCTTCTCTAATGGAGCGGGAAATGTCTTGCCCGGGATTGCGTCGACATAGACGACGGACTTGCCCGGAGACACGCTGCCTTCGATTGTCCCGGCGACAGCAGCGGCCGTAGCGACGGTGAGAAACAGGATTGCGAAAGGCAATTTACGCATTAGGAATTCTCCTTCGGGTGAAGCATGAGGTTGAAATCGAAATCACTAGCAGCTATCTCATAAATCGTTTTTGAAAGGGCACGGCTTCAGCTTTGAAAGGGCACGGCTTCAGCCGTGCCGCCAGAGCCGCAAACATTTGGGCTTTAGCCCCTGAGGGAAGTCGCAGTTTACCGATCCGATTCATTTATGAGATAGCCTCTAGTAAACGAACTCCAGCCCGGCTACAGCCGTGTTGGTGTGAAACGGATTGAGTGCGACCGGCAATCCGGTGAGCGGATTCGTCGCGACTACCACCGACTGCGAGGGCCGGAATTGGTACTCGAAGGAAGCCTTGATGTTGGGATGGATCAGGAACTGTATCCCCGGCGTGAAGCGATTACGCGTTGAGGCGAACGGCGCATTGAACGGCGCTCCGGTGAACGAGGGGTTGGTGGCCAGTCCGTTGATGCGATCCGCGGTCGAGTTCACCGCGTCGTAGCGCATCAGCACCATCATCCACGGATAGGCCAGCCACTCGACGTCAGCAAAGCCGCCGCTGAAGGTCGCAGGTGTGCTTTGAATGAAGCCGGTCGGAACCGCGGTGCTCAGATTCTGCAGAGGAATCAGTTGTCCGGCGGCATTGATGGGCAACAAGTTCATGTCGTGCCCAAACATGTACAGCGCGTTGAATTGCAGGCAGCAGCGATAATTGAAAGTCATGTTGCCGCCCACGCGATAGAAGGGCTCACGCGCAGTAACCAGACCGGCGGTTCCATCCGGCGCAGCCCCCAGAAGTCGCTGCACTGAGCGGCCGTAGAAGTAATACGTACCGAAATTCAGATAGGTATGATCACGTGGCCCGGTTGGGCCAGCCGCTTGAATTGCGTTGCGGCTTTCCTTGTCGCGCTCCAGATTGAAGCGGTAGTTGAAGCTGGCGTAGATGTCCTTGAAGTTGGAATCGGAGGCGACGCCCAGGCCCCCGTTGTTGCTGCCGGTAGCTTGCGGAACATACGGGCTGCCGGGATTCTGGTCCTGTCCAATGCCACTGGTGTTCTGGTCGATGATGGCAATCGAATAGTTGTAGCCGCCGGTGTGCAGCCCTCCGCTCAGTTCGACTCCCTTACCCGCGTCTGCCATGGTGGACTGGTTGTTCACGAACTGTTGCAGCGGAACCAACGAATTCATCGCGCCGATGTTCGCCTGGGTGTAGATGTCATACGGACTGATCCATATGCTGCGCGCCTGCGTGAAGGGCAGCTCAAGTTCGAATTGGCCGACGCGGAAGTTCAGCGAGTTCTTCGGGAGCTTCAGAAAGCGGCCGATGTTGACGAACTTGAGATAGCCGTCGCCCAACGCACCGTTGGCGTTAGCCCCGCTTACGCTGATGTCATCGTCAACCCAAAAGGCGATGTCGCTGCCGAAGTTGCCGGCGGTGAAGATGCTGAACAGGCCGGTCTCGAAGTCGGTAGTTGGAACGAACGGCGGCGGCGTGCCCGCGGGAGTGAGCGAGGCAAATTTCCCGCTGCTGGTGCCGGTGTATTGGAAGTAGTTGTTCATGCGCAGGCCAATAGGCGGAATGCCTGGAATGGTTCCCGGCCAGATGGCGTGCGGCCAGAGCTCCTTGTTCGCCGGAGCGCCCAGCATGACGGGAGGAATCTTCAGCATCGACTCGTCGTCCTTAGGGAACTTGAAGCCCGCATCTTTGAACGCCTTGCCGAAATCGTTCAGCTTGGGAAAGTCGAGATGGCAGGTGCTGCAACTGGTGCCATACATGCGCGCAAAGGCCGGAATCGCGTGACTCGTAGTGGTAAGCGCGCAGGTCAGCCACGTCAGCAGTATCAGCAGCCAGACCTTCTGCACCATGTGGGTTCGTCGTCGCATCTCAGGCTCCTCCTCTGATTTCAATCTGAACTTCTCGTGGTCAGGCCTTGTCTACATCGACTGCTCATCGCGCTACCAGGTCAGCGACATCGTGCTGCGAATGGTGGCGAACGGCCCGCACCATCTGTGCTGCGTCCGCTTTCATCGACAGTCTCCTGAATTCCCGAACAAGTAAATCCGAGCCCGCCCGCTAACAACGCAATCACGAAGACACCAATCGCTGACAGCCAGACGATCGCTGCGAGATGACTATCTCGACCCGCCTGCGCAACATCAGCGCGTGTAGTGTTCGTAATCGTTGGAGTGCCCGACCCTCCTGATGCCCGAGGCGCGCTCGACTGCGGCGGGTCCTGCCGCGACAGCGCGATGGCTGTGGCAGAGGCGGCTCGTGTCGGCGGATAGTGCGCCAGGTACAGGTAAACGTCCGCGGCCTCTTCCCGCGTCAGGTAATCGAACACGGGCATGCGGCCACGATGTGGTGTGGGCGGCGTGCCCATGACAATCGGCGCCCCGAGCGTCACCTTGCGAATCAATGCAGCTTCGCTCACGCGATCCGGCAACGCCTCCAGCGCAGGGATAGCGCCGTCCTCCAATTGCTGCGGCGAGGGATTGACCCCGGTCGCGCCGTGGCAGATATGACAAGTGGACTTGACGATGTGCTCGCCCACGCGGAGCGGAGATTCCTTCACGACAGCCCGCTGTTCGCCGGAAGAGGTGACACCGGCCAACTGATTTAGGTAGGCCAGCAGCACACGAATCTCCGCTTCGCTCAAGTGTGGGAACGGCGGCATGTTTTCTCCGCCGTTGTGGAGGCGCTGGAGCAGCGCCAACTTCGATTGCCTGGCCAGCTCCGCAGCTGCGGACGGCGTGATGTCCATTCCCCTGCTCTTCATGCGGGCAACAACCAGCGGGATGGAAGTCGCGCGAACGGGATTGATAACCGAATTGATTTCGGGAGGAGCGCCGAGGCCAGCCTCTCCATGACAGCCCTGGCAATTGACGCGGTACAGATCCGATCCGCGAAGCGTAATCATCTGCGGCGGTGGAAGCGCGATTAATTCTGACTGCGGGCGTTCAGGATCATCGGTCGTGTCCGACGGCGGCGGCGGTCCCAGCCGTCCCGTCTTGCCCATGCTGGTGTCACCGAAAGAGCGATGCAGATGATCGAGCCAGCTTTCACCGTCAACTGGTGTCGGCTGCATGTCGGCGGCGGGTGCGTTTTGTTGAGGACCTGCGGCGTGAATCCGCCCCGTCCCAACTAACAGACACATTGCCGTTGCAACGAATCGCAAGTATCCACGCATCGCTAACTCCTTCTTGCCGCGATGCAGTTGAGGCTACGATTCCGCAGGAACGAAGTTGTCAGTGATTGGTCAAACGGGAGTCAACTTTTGGGAACACGCGATCAGTAGTCATCTCATAAATGCTTGTGTCAGGGCACGGCTTCAGCCGTGCCGTATCCCACTCATAAATGACTTGGGCTTTAGCCCCTGGAAGTACTGATTTTGCAGGGGCTAAAGCCCGGCGTTTGGATGCATTCGTATCGGCACGACTAAAGATCGTGCCCTGACACAACCCACAACGATTTATGAGATGACTTCTAGTAGATGAGCTTCTTCGCTGGTGTCGAGTCGGGCATGGGTGGGGAAACTGCTGTAACTGTTCTGCGAGTTGGCGCCATCAGATGGCGTCGCGCCCAGGTGAATAACAACAGCGCTGAAAACGCGATCAGAACCACGTAGCTCCATGGCATGGCGAAACCGGTTTCGGGGCGTGTCACCCGAAGAGGCAATGAGAATTCGGCATGCTGTCCACCACGCGCGACCTCAATTGCAAGCGTCCAGTCGCCCGCAGCCGGCAAATTCAGCGATGCAGTTTGCAAGAGTTTGTTCTCCGAATCATCCGTCGCACGAACAGATTCGGTGGAGTTTGAACTGTTTGTCGGTTGAGCGCGAAGACTGACTGTGGAATCCAGCAAAACGTCTTGCGTGCTGCGATCCTGCACCAGCACGTTGAAATCCGACGATCCAGTTTCGAGATCGCCCGCTGGGGCAAACACGCTTACCGCGAAAGCGCCGGATTGTTGGTGCAGACGAAGCACCTGATCATCGTCATCGGAAGAACTCGATGCCAAATGGGCGAGGCCCAGTCCCATCACAGCAAAAATCAGTAGAAATGAAATTGCTTCGACGGCGCCGGCGCTTAATCGACGACGCAGCAGCCGTCCACCGAACGACAGCCGTTGCGAAAGCGACGCCAGCCCATCCAGAGATGAGGATCGCGGCGCGCGAGGTAAGGGCAGGCGTTGGTCTTGCGGCCGGGACTGGAGACACTGCACGGCGATGACAAACGCAGGAAAGACGAAGGCGAACCCGCCTATCACCCACATGATCGCGCCGGCGGCAGACTGGTCGTGAAGTGCGGAGAAGCCGAAGAGGCGCGGCATCGTCGCATACGACGGATAGATCACTCGGTCGGAAAGGGCCAGGATCGCTGACAGGGTCGTATTTTGCAGATCGCCAATGAGCAAATACGGCACAACCGCCCAGCGCGGCCAACGCGTGCGGCTGGGCCAGGGTTGGATCACGGGCCACCAGAAGACCAGCGATGCCAGGAAGAAGCAGGCGTGCTCGACCTCATGCCACGAACTCGAGGCCAGCGCCAGTTCATACAAACGCGGCGTGTGCCAGGCGAACATCACCACGCCCATCAGCAGTAGCGCCACCAGCGGATGGATCAGCGCATTGCCAATGCGAGTTGCCACCCGCCAGTTGAGGAACGGTCCGGCAAACTCACGCGCCGCGAACACCGGCAGTCCTCGCACCAGCGGAATGAGCGGCGCGCCCAGCAAGATCAGCGGCGGCGCCACCATCATCAGCATCATGTGCTGCAACATGTGGGCGGTGATGAGGAAGCCGGAAAAGGTATCGAGGGGCGATGCCAGCGCGATCCAGAGTGAAAGCAGGCCGAGCAGAAAACTAGCGGCACGCCAGGGCGGAAGAAATGGCACACCTGCGCGTCGCAGCAGGATCCAGCCGCGCAAATAGAGCAGCGCGGTAAAGACCAGACGCCAAGGTCGCCGCCGGAGGTACGGACCACGAAAGCAAGACGGCTTGGCTGACTGGCGGCATGCTTTAGTAGGGACTCATCAGGAGCTCTTGGCCGGCTTGGCCTGGGCCGGTGGTGGCTCGGCAGCGTCGGCGTTCCAGTCGATGTCTTCCTGACTGAAGCGATCGAGCACCTGATCGCCTCTAACGTCGCTGAAGTAATCCCATCCCCACTCGACAATCGCCTCGATTTTCGCCTGCATGGTCGACAAGAGAGCCACGTGCACTCCCAGCCATGCCATGAAGGCCAACGGCCCTTCCAGCTCGTGACGATGCGGCCCCAGTTCGGCCACGGCCGCGCCGCGTCCGATCATAGCCATGATGCCCTTGTCTAGATAGGAAAAAGGCTTACGCGGCTGCTCGGCAATGTCGGCAGCAATGTTCTTAGCGCACCATTTGCCCGACTGTTCGGCTACCGACGCCAGCTGGGGCAGGTGTTCGCCTTCTTTGCCGGTAATGTTGGCGAAGTCGCCCAAGGCGTAAACGCCCTTCAACCCCGGCACCGTGAGGTCGGGGGCTACATCGACTCGTCCACCGTGCCCTTGCCGGATTCCCATGTTTCCTGAGAAGTCAGAGGCGCGCAACCCTCCGGCCCAGACCACCGTGTGCGTCGGGATGATGCTTCCATCTCCCAACACCACGTGACCCTCTCCCACTTCCTTCACGGCGGTGTGGAGATGAATCTTGACGCCACGCTGCTCCAGCATTTTGGTCGCGTAAGCCTGGGATTTGCCGGAGAACGCAGCCAGGACAGAGTGTCCCATGTCCACGACATAAATACCGGCTTCACTCAGCGGAAGGCTGGGATATTCTTCGCGCAGCGCATGGTGAATCATGTCGCCGAGCGTTCCCGCCATTTCCGTTCCGGTAGGGCCGGCTCCAACCAGAACAAAATTCAACGCCCCTTTGGCGATCAGCGACTGGTCGCGATTCGCCGCCTCCAGCACGGCAAGGATTCTGGAGCGCAGCAACTCGGCGTCGTGCAGCGAATACAGGGGATAGCTGTTCTTGTCGGCGCCAGGCGTGCCGAAGAAGTTGGCCTGCGATCCTCCAGCCAGCACCAGAAAATCGCCGTGATAGGTCTTGCCGTGGGCGCTGGTGACGGAGCGGTTGTTCAAGTCGGCGGAGACAATTTCGTCCAGCTGGATTTCGATATTGGGATGCCGCACCAGCATGTTGCGCAAGCTGTAGGCGACGTTGCTGGGGGCAAGAAACCCGGCTGCGACCTGATACAGCAGCGGTTGAAATTGCTGGTGGTTGTGCTTGTCGATAAGCGTGATCCGGACTTCGGGATGCTCCGCCAGCTTCTTGGCGCAGTTGACTCCGGCGAAACCACCGCCAACGATAACCACATGCTTCATTTGAGCAGCTCACTTTCGGGTTTGGATTGCGATTGCAGGAGAGTAATACGGGTTCTAGAAACTGTACAAGTGCCGCGGCCTGCAGGCAACTAAGAAAAATACTAGTAGCAATCCGCGGGAGATTCAGCTAGAAAAGCAGCTAACCTCCGCAACGGAAAGTAGTTGCACGTTAGACTCGCCGAGCAAAAAGGCTGGAGTGTGTGAATGCGAACCGCATCCGAACTTAACGATTGTCGAACATCTTCCACCGGGGCCGAAACGTTGCTGTCCTCCGCTTTGAAGCGGCGCAATCCATGCCGGCTCGCGATCGCGGCGTTATCGCTCAGCGCGATGCTACTGATGGCGGCCTGCGAGAAGCAGGAAGAGGCGCCCAAGCCGGGCCCTGCGGAGGTCGGGGTTGTTGAACCGCTTCAGCAGGACATCCCTATCGTCGACGAATACGTCGCGCAGCTGAACGGGCCGGTGAACGCCGAGATCACGCCCAAGGTGCAAGGTTACCTGCTCCGGCAGGATTACCAGAACGGCTACTTCGTCAAGGAAGGACAGCTTTTGTTCGAACTTGATCCGCGGCAGTACCAAGCCGCGCTCGATCAGGCAAAGGCTGATGTTTCCGTAGCGGAAGCCAATCTCACTCGGACGCAAGCCGACGTCGCCCGCGACACTCCGCTTGCCGCGCAGAGCGCCATCCCGCAAAAGCAGCTTGACAACGACATTCAAGAAGAGAAGTCGTGGGAAGCTCAGCTGAAAGCCAAACAAGCGGCGTTGGCCAATGCTGAACTCAACCTCGGCTGGACCAAGGTGTATTCCCCAATCGACGGCATCGCCGGCGTTTCCAATTCGCAGATCGGCGATCTAGTGGGCACATCAACCAAGATGGCGACCGTCTCGCAGGTGAATCCCATCTGGGCCTACTTCAATATCAGCGAAAGCCATTTCCTCGAGATCGCTCCGCAGGTCACCCAGATTATTACCGGCAAGGTCAGTGTTTCGTCCAGCCAGGACAAGCCGATCGAGTATATCCAGGCCAACGATAAAGTCTTTCCGGCTAAGGGTGAGTTCATCTACGTCAATCGCCAGGTGGGCACGCAAACCGGCACCATCCAGGTGGCGGCGCAATTTGCCAATCCGGACGCTACTCTCCGGCCGGGTGGCTTTGGCCGCATTCGCATCACCTCCGGCGTGAACAAAGGAGCGTTGCTGGTGCCGCAGGCGGCGGTTACGCAGGTCCAATCGATCTACATGCTGGCTGTCGTTAGCCCCGACAACAAGGCCATGTTTCGCCCGGTGAAGGTGGGCGACCGAGTCGGCACCAACTGGATCATCACCGACGGACTGAAGCCGGGTGAGCGAGTGGTGGTAGATGGGCTTCTGAAATTGCAGTTGACCGCTGCCCAGGCGCCGGAGCTGGCGAAGACCGGAATCCCCGTCGTCGCCAAGCCCTATGTACCGCCGGCTACACCAGCGCCAGGGGGCAACTGACCATGCCCAAGTTCTTCATCAATCGGCCGATCGTGGCCATGTGCATTGCCATCCTGATGGTTCTGGTCGGGGTGGTGGCCATGCTCAGTCTGCCGACTGCGCAATTTCCCAACATCGCCGATCCACAGATTCAAGTTTTGGCTACCTATCCCGGCGCGGACGCGCAAACCGTGGCCGAGTCGGTGGCCACTCCGATTGAGCAGCAGATGTCGGGCGTCTCCGGCATGAACTACATGTATTCCACCAGCGCCAGCAACGGCTTGATGACGCTCACCGTGGATTTCGCACTGGGAACAAACGCCAATACCGACCAGATTCTGGCGCAGATGCGGCAGGGGCAAGCCAATTCGCAGCTGCCCAGCGCGGTGACTAACTACGGCGTGACGGTTCAGCAATCGACGTCGTCGCCGCTGATGCTGCTCGCGCTCTCCTCGCCCAATGGGACCTACGACAACATCTTCCTGGCCAATTACGCATACATCAATCTCAATTACGCACTGACGCGCTTGCCAGGCATCGCTTCGGTATCGGTATTCGGAGCCGGCCAATACTCGATGCGCATCTGGGTGAACCCCGACACGCTGGCCAACCTCGGGGTTACCGTGCCCGACATTATCAGCGCCGTTCAAGCGCAGAACGCGGTGAACCCGGCAGGCCAGATCGGCGGAGCGCCCGTCCCGCCGGGGCAGACGTTCACCTACAACGTGCGCGCGCCCGGCCGCCTCACCTCGCCTGCGGAGTTCGGTCAAATCATTATTCGAGCTACCCCCGAGGGCGGCGTGCTGCGCCTGAAGGACGTAGCGCGAGTGGAATTAGGCGCCCAGAACTACAACCTGGAAGGACGCTTCAATGGGAAGCCTGCGGCGCTGCTGGGTATCTACCTCACGCCGGGCGCCAATGCACTGCAGACCTCGGGCGAAGTCCGCAAGTTCATGGAGGAACAAAAGGGCAGGTTTCCACAGGACCTGACGTATAGCATTCCTCTGGATACCACGCTGGCCATCACCGCCGGAATTCACGAGATTAAGAAGACCCTGTTCGAAGCGCTGGCGCTGGTCATCCTGGTGGTCTACATCTTCCTGCAAGGCTGGCGCGCGACCTTGATCCCGTTGCTGGCGGTTCCGGTGTCGCTGATTGGCGCATTCATCGTGTTTCCGATTCTCGGATTTTCCATCAATACGCTTTCGCTCTTCGGACTGGTGCTGGCGATTGGATTGGTGGTGGACGACGCCATCGTCGTGGTCGAAGCCGTAGAACATCACATCGAGGAAGGCCTGACCCCGCACGACGCTGCGCAGAAGGCGATGGAAGAGGTGTCAGGCCCGGTGGTTGCCATCGCCCTGATTCTGGCTGCGGTTTTCATTCCTACCGCATTTGTACCTGGCATCACAGGCCAGCTCTATCAGCAGTTCGCCGTGACCATCGCAGTATCGGTGCTCTTCTCCGCTTTCAACGCCTTGTCTCTGAGTCCCGCGCTTTCTGCCATGTTGCTCCGTCCGAAGAAAGAATCCCGCGGACCGCTGGGAGCGTTCTTTCGCTGGTTTAATCGGGTCTTCGGCCGGGCGACCGACGGATACGTTGGCGTCTGCCGGCATTTGATCCACAAAGCCGGCTTCGCCTTCATCCTGCTGGGAATCTTGTGTGTCGGCGCTTGGTTCTTCGGATCGAAGGTTCCGGGAAGCTTCCTTCCTGATGAAGACCAGGGATATGTCTTCGCGGCGTTGCAACTGCCTGACGCCTCCTCGCTGCAGCGTTCCTCAGAAGCGGCAAAGCAAGCCGAGAAAATCATCATGGATACGCCGGGCGTCGAGAACGTCAGCTCGGTGCTTGGATACAGCCTGCTGAGCGGGGTCCAGACTACCTACAGCTCGTTTTTCTTTGTCTCGTTCAAGCCTTGGGACGAACGCAAGACTCCGGAAACCAGCTATGACGGCATCAAGATGCACCTGGCGCGGGCTCTGTCCCAAGTCAACTCCGGGCTGGCCTTCGCGTTTCCGCCACCTGCCATTCTCGGCGTCGGTACGTCGGGAGGATTCACTTTCATTCTGGAAGACCGGTCAGGCAGCGGCACCGACTTTTTGGCCAAGAATACTCAGGCGTTCATGGCCGAGGCCCGCAAGCGTCCGGAACTGACGGGCGTGATGACCACTGCACTCTTCGGCGTGCCGCAGGTGGGAGTGAATGTGGACAAGGCGAAGGTGCTGACCCAACAGGTGAACCTGAGTTATGTGTACCAGACCTTGCAGGCCTTTATGGGCGGCGCCCTGGTGAATTACTACAACCAGTTTGGCCTGCAGTGGCAGGTGTGGGTGCAGGCCGACGGCAAGTTCCGAACCAATGTGGACAATCTCGGCAAGTTTTACGTTAAGAACAATGCGGGCGAAATGGTTCCGCTCAGTACCCTGACCAGCACGGATTCGCGCAGTGGCACGGAATTTGTCATGCGGCAGAACCTCTACCAGTGCGTGCAGATCAACGGCTCAGCCGCGCCCGGCTACAGTTCCGGCCAGGCGATGGCGGCCTTGGAAGACGTCTTCAAGAAGACCATGCCAACCCAGATGGGCTACGACTGGAGCGGCATGTCGTACCAGCAGCAGAAAGCCGCACAAGGCGTGAGTCCGACCACGATCTTCAGCTTGTCGTTCCTGGTGGTCTTCCTCATCATGGCAGCGCAATACGAGAGTTGGACGCTGCCCTTCTCGGTTTTGCTGGGCGTGCCGATCGCGGTCTTTGGAGCTTTCGTCGCTCTTTACTTCCGCAAGCTCGACAACGACGTGTACGCGCAGATCGGCCTGGTCATGTTGATCGGACTCTCCGCCAAGAACGCGATTCTCATCGTCGAGTTCGCCAAGATGGAGTACGACAAGGGTGCGACCCTCCTCGAAGCATCTCTTACCGGCGCCAGGCTGCGCCTGCGGCCCATCCTGATGACGGCTTTCGCCTTCATTCTTGGTTGCGTGCCACTTTGGATAGCTACCGGCGCCGGCGGCATCTCGCGGCAGGTGCTGGGATCGGTGGTGATCGGCGGAATGCTCGCCGCCACAATTCTCGCGATCTTCTTCATTCCAGTTTCATTCGATGTGGTGGAGCGATTCGGCATATGGATTGGAGGCAAGAAAGAAGAGCCGCCCAAACCCGGTGGAGAGCCAACCGCGAAAGGAGCGGCCCATGACTAGGATGAAGATATCCACCGTGGCTGTGCTCCTGCTTGCGCTGTCCGGTTGCAAGCTGGGACCGAACTACCAGCGCCCGCCGCTCACTGTCCCGGACCAGTATCGTGGGCTGGCTCCCGATCAGACTACGCAGCAGCAAGCCACTGAAGACTTCGCGCTGATGAAGTGGTCGGCCGTCTTTCAGGATGAGACGCTGCAAAGTTTGATCAAAGAGGCACTGGCCAACAACTACAACATGCAGATTGCCGCGACGCAGATACTGCAAGCCAGCGCCAATCTGGGGATCGTTCGCGCCAATCAGTTCCCCACCGTCGGCGGAACTTTCTCGATCGTGAATCAGCAGTCGACGCCGCTTGCTACCGGCTCTCCGACGATTGACACCGCCGGGCTGCAGCTCAACTACATCGTAGATTTCTGGGGCCAATATCGGCGTGCTACCGAGGCCGCGCGAGCCGTTCTGCTGTCCACTGTGTATGGCAGGGATGTCGTCCAGACCACGCTGGTTTCGATGGTTGCGCAGAATTACTTCCTGCTTCGCCAATACGATGCCCAGCTCGTCTACTCGCAAGAGACGGTCGAGGCGGACAAAGACATCCTGAGACTCAATACCATCAAGTACAAGGGCGGTGACGCGGCCATCACCGACGTCTATCAGGCGCAGGTGCTGGTGCAACAGGCTGAGGCTGAGGTCATCAGCTTGCAACAGGCGATTGAGCAGGCCGAGAACAACATCAGTATCCTGCTCGGCAAGAACCCACAGGCGATTCCTCGCGGTCTTACTTTGACCGATCAGCCGCATCTGCCGGATGTTCCGGCGGGCTTGCCCTCCGCGCTGTTGCAACGCCGGCCCGATGTGCGTCGCGATGAGGAGAGTCTGGTTGCCGCCAATGCCAATGTCGGCGTGGCCAAGGCAGCGTTCTTTCCCCAGATTTCTCTGACCGGCCAGTTTGGCGCGGCGAGCACGGCCATCAGCAGCTTTCTCCTGGGTCCAGCAACCTTCTGGGCGGTGGGCGGACAAATTGCGCAGCCGATCTTTGAAGGCGGCCGGATCAGAAGTGGTTATCGCCTGGCTTGGGCGCAGCGCGATCAGGCGGAGTTGGTCTACAAACAGACTGTGCTGAACGCGTTCGGCGACGTTTCCAACAGCTTGGTTGGTTACAACGATTCCCGTAAATTCCGCGCCAAAATTGAGGAGCAGACCCAGACCTACAGAGAAACCGCGCGCCTGGCTACGGTCCGCTATCAGGGCGGCGTCACCAGCTTCCTGGAAGTTCTGGTGACTGAGCAGGACTACTTCAGCTCCGAACTGCAACTTTCCCAGGCCTGGTTCCAGGAAATGCAAAACTACGTCCAGCTTTACCAGGCGCTCGGCGGCGGATGGGATCAGCAGTAGATCGATGTGCGGCAGTGATGCCGGTGAAATCGGTACGTGCAAGGTTGCAGCCCTGGCGTTCGAAGTAAACTAGCCGCGGCCTCGCCGTGTCCCATTTGTCATGACGCTCTTAAACTCGCGCGTGATCCGACTCGCAGCAGCCAGCATTCTGGGCGGGCTTCTGATCGGATTCGTGGGCGGGGCCTTCCGCTATTGCCTCATCATCTCCGACAACTGGCGTACACAGATGATCGCGTGGGCGCACCATTGGCCCTACTTTGCGTGGATGCTGCCGGTCGCCATTGGAGCCGTCGGCGCTTATCTGGCGCGCCTTCTGGTCGTCAAGTTTGCTCCCACTGCCGAAGGCAGCGGTGTGCAACGCGTGGAAGCCGTCTTCAGCGGCGAAGTCCAGCCCGCCTCCATGGCCATTATTCCCGTGAAGTTCTTTGGCGGGCTGCTGGCCATGGGTTCCGGGCTGGCTCTGGGACGCGAAGGTCCAACCGTGCAGATGGGCGCATCCTTCGGCGTCCTGGTATCGCGCTTCCTGCTCAAGCATGACGAGGATCGCCGTATCGTCGATGCCGCCAGCGCGGGAGGCGGTCTCGCGGTCGCCTTCAATGCCCCGATCGGCGGCTCGATTTTCGTGTTCGAAGAACTGACCAGCAACTTTACCCCGTGGTTGCTCGTTTCCACACTGGCAGCGGCCACAGTAGCGGTGTGGCTTATGCGAATCATACTGGGCAACACCTTGAGCTTTGTTGTGCCGCAGGTGAGTCCGACCGAGGTTTGGAGCAAGTGGCCATTCGTCGCGCTGGGAGCGCTCTTGGGAGTCGTGGGAGCGATTTACAACGCGACCATCATGGGACTGCTGCGGGCTGCGGACAAGATCTCCCGGATTTCGTCACTGCAACGTGCGGCCATCATTGGCGCCGTGGTGGGATTGGTCGCGTGGTTTGTGCCCGGCATGGTCGGCGGAGGCGACAGCCTGACCCAGGCAATTCTGTCGAACCGTTTTGAGGTGGGCAGCCTCGTCGTAATTTTCCTGGTCCGATTTCTAATAGGACAGCTGTCCTACGTTGTGGGAGCTCCGGGTGGACTGTTCGCACCGCTGGTTCTGTTGGGTGCAGCGTCAGGCGCGCTATTTGCAGGAGTGGTAAATCACCTGGCAAGAGGAGCACATCTGGATCCGGTGGCGTGCGCCATCGTCGGGATGGGAGCGCTGTTTACCGCCAGTGTGCGCGCCCCCTTGACCGGCATTGTGCTGGCGGTGGAGATGACCGGCCGCGCCGACCTTACTCTGGGACTGCTTGGCGCGTCGCTCATGGCCATGCTGGTGGCGATGCTGCTTCAAAGCGAGCCGATTTACGAGAGCCTGAAGCGGCGCATGCTCTCCCAGTCGACTGCAAGCCGCCCGAATATCGGCGCCGTTTTGAAAGCCCCGAATTGACTTGTGCGAGTCAAGACAGAGTGACGACGGCTTTCATCGTGTGCTGCTGCCCCGGCGCAAGCTGAAGCGCAAATTCGCCGACATTGCTGGTTTCGATGCAGAGCATTTTCTTCCACTGATCTTGTCCCATGTCTGACATTGTCAGAGCCTTCTCGCTCCACGGATTCCAGACAACCGTAGTAAGAGAGTTTTTCTTTGTCACCACTATCCTACGTTGTAGGACAGGATCGGTTAGCGTCAACGAATGCGAAGTATTGAGATACACGCGGTCGGTTTCCGCAGTAATATGCACGTCGCCGAGTCTGCGCCTTATTGCGAAACGAGTCGGTCTTGTCGAGATAATGAATACCGTCGAGGCCGGCTATTGAGGCTTGGGTCGCATCTCCCACATTGTGGTAGGCGTGGAGGGCCTCTTCAAAACGCAGCGGCTGGGTGCCCGTATTCGACATGATGAGTTCGAGGCTTAATTCGGAGCCGTAAGTCACGCGATAAACCAGGCGGAAATCGGGAGCGTACCACTCGCGACTGTCTGCCCCGCTTTCGGTAGATAGCTCCACCGAGACGTTTGAGCCGTTGGCGGTAATCTTCTCCAGCTTCCATTCCTTGGTGCGCACAAAACCGTGAGCCGGCGCATGGGGATCGTCAGCTTTATCGCCAAACCATGGGAAGCAGATCGGCACTCCACCGCGAATGGCATGCCCGTACTGCCAAAGCGAATTTGCGCTGACGAAGAAGACCTCCTCTTTACCGACCGGCTTCCATGAGGTAACGTGCGCGCCGTGGAGATAGATTTCTCCTGAGGCTGCCGGCGCAGTGATTTGTACTCTTGCCAATCCGCCGCGGCCGGCCGATACCTGGGCGACACCAAGTATCCCCAGGCGCCTCTCCAATTCAGCAATATCTGCGATTTTCATGTAGCGCTCCTTGCCCGGTTAGATATGTTACTCGCGGGATGGAAATGTCGTCGGCTGAGCCGACTCAAACAGAAATAAACAGCTTAAACGCTGGCCTGAAGGCCAGCACTACCCGATCTGCCTCGCGCGCAATGAGTTTTCAGCAGCCTGCTAGACTGCCCTGAACCGGCCGTTGTGGCGGGCCGGCCAGCTCCGCCATCTGCTCGATGTACTTGTCGGCATCGAATTTCTTCTGCGCCGCCTTGCCGGACATGTAACGAATCGTGCCGAAGATGGGCCGCTCGAACCAAGGCCGGTCGAACTTGCCGGCGATGGCCCACGCGATTCCCGCATAGCCGTTGGGATCGCGGCCATCCAGAAAGTACTTGTCATTGAGGTAGACCGCCGTCTGATACGCCACCGCCGGCGACGGACTCCACTCCAGAATCTTCTTTGCCCAATACATGCGCATGTAGTTGTGCATCCATCCTGCGTAAAGCATCTGGCGCTGCGCGGCATTCCATAAGTCGTCGTGTGTCTCAGCATGCTCCAGTTGCTCGCGCGAGTAAATCACCGGCCGCTTGTCCTGGGCATGTTTTGCGAGCGTGCGATGCGCCCAGTCGGGTGCGCTCTCGATCGAGTCGTACAGCGGATTGAAGTGAACGAAGTTGATGGACAGCTCGCGCCACGTGATGAGCTGATCCAGAAAATCGTCTTTGGCGGCGCGCGGCGCACGGCTCTTCTCTACCGCGAGTGCGACCGTGTGCGGCCCGATCTGTCCGAAGTGCAGATAGGGCGACAGACGGCTGGTTCCATCGACCTCCGGTTTGCCGTGCCGCTCAGGATAATGAGCCAGCTTGTGCGAAACGAAGTCGTCAAGCAGCTTCAGCGCTTCCGTCGTTCCGCCGAGAAAGCTGCTGACCGGCTGGACCGAGCGATCCAGGTTCTTCCAGCCCTCGGTCAGGTCGAGAGAGCCATCGTCCGGCAGCGCCTTCAGTCCGCGCGGCTTCCGCCATTCGATCTTTGCTTTGGCATTCGACAGGGACGTCAGGAACTCTTGCAGCCGTCGTTGCAATCGCGGCCGGATGATCCGCGCGGCGTACTGCTCTTTCTCCAGCAGCTTCGAGGGGACGATCACGTCGGCATCGACCGTCCACAGCGGCACGCTGAGCTTCTTTGCAGCTAGCTGTCTCCAATGTTCCGGCTCGCGCATTGGATTTTCATCGCCGATCACCAGCGACGCCTTCACCTCGTCGCAAAACTTCAGCAGCGAGTGCTCAGGATAGCGCCGCAGCACGAATCCGATGCCGCGTTTGCGAGCTCGTTCCGCAATATCAGGAATGCCTTGCGCCAGAAATGCGTAGTGCCGCAGATTGGCGTGTGGATAAAACGGCACCGGCGCAAAGAAAATCACGACCGGCTGACGAAGAATATTCGCGGCCGCAATGGCGACATCCAATGCGGGATTATCAAGCGCGCGCTGCGCCCGCTGCATCCAGTAGACGACACAGCGGCCACTGGCAGCCGGCGCACCGGCGCGCCGAACCGTAACGCGCGGGTCGGAGGTCAAATCCTGCAGTTGAGTCATGAATCGGCTTGGACTGGAAAGTCGATTGGATGCCGCAATCGCCTCTACGAGCTCAGGTTCTCCGGCAAGTTTTTGCGCTCGAAGCCGAAGAAAAGGCCGGCGTCCTGGGGAAAGCGGCGGAGACGCTATTACTTACGGCGTAATCTCCCATACCACGCCGCAGCCAACGCCGCTGCAGTCGGACAGGTTGCCACCGTTCAGGCGGTGCCGTAGAGGTTTCCTTTGCTGTCGAGGGTGACGCCCGCGTACGGATTGGCTCCGTCCTGCACCCACCGGTACCCGCACGCGAGAATCGGAAGACGGCGTCGGGGCCCGCGCCTCCAAAGAGATTTCCCGAACCCTTCCAGGTCAAACCTGCTGTGGGATAGTAGCCGTCTGAACCGCCAGTGAAGTTGTGCAGAATGGTGAAGGTCTGCGCCTGCGCTACCAGGCTCATGCCCAGTACGAATAGAAGCGACAACGTCAGAAGTGGTGCGAACCTGGCCACTGCTCGGCGCGCAAGCCTGCGAGGTGAATGTTGTTTGCTGCGGGTCACAGGAGTCCTCCCAATTGCAACTGGCGTTGCAACTACTCAAATTGCCCACACTCTATCTCAGGTCTCTTGCACGGTCAAACTGCTTTCAGTTGAATTTCTGTTAGCGGATAACGGCTATGGACGACGGGGCGGGTTGATCACAAGGCAGGAGCCGAAATAGTCCTCTGGCCAAGAAAAATCCCGACAACAACAACGTTGTGCAGGCGGCTTCTATCTCGTTACTTGGTCATGGTGACCATCGCCTTCCCGTTGGCGTCGAGAGTCTGAATCACGGGATTGCTCTTGTTATCGATCGTCAATACCAAACGGTCCTTGCCATTCTTGTCCGACAAAGCAAGGCGCGGCGTTCCCTTGTCGAGGCTTAGTTCCACGCGCGAATTCCCCGCTACGCCAAGCTGGCCGCCCGGCAGCAGGAGGATCCAGCAGAGTGATGCCTTTATAGTCGCGGGCCTTGGTGAAGCACATGGCCTCGCCGCCGCTGTAGTCAAAGCAGAGCGCGGCGCCCTGCATGCGGTCGATGATGGCCAGGCCGCCGGTCTCATTGCCGTCCTTATCCAGGAACTGGATCCCCACCACCGGCGAGGAGCGCGGCAACTCCTTACCCTGGACCACCGGATTGGGCAGTGGCGCGCCGATCACAAAGCGCGGGTGGCCTTGCTCGTCGACGATACGCAGGGTGTGCGCGGAAACGGTATCGAACTGCTGATTGCCGTGGGTGTCCTGTGTCGCTGGGCGCGCCCAAAGAACAATACCTGCAGTCATAAGAATGCCGACAACAATTCCCACGGCCATGCTTCGCCAGCTGTTAATAACGGCCATCTCGTCCTCCGGGCAGACTCCTCGCTGGCGGATCATACGCAGGCATGTTGTGGTTTGTTCCAGGTTCGTGATGAAGGGCTCGCGGGCTGGAATTTCTGGACTGCGGCCACCGCCAAAAGAACTTCGGCCGCGCTCTTCGTGGTTGTCGAAGCTACGCGGCCGGGAAGAACTGCATTTTCAGGATGCCCCGGAGCAGGAGACGCCTCCGGGGCGTTCGATCTTAGGTCAGGAAGAATTCGCGCGTGATCTTGGTCCACTGCTCGTCGGGCATGGTGCTGGCCAGATCGTCAATCGCCACTCCGCCGTCCTGTGCCAGCGCTCCCAGCGCGCTCGGCATAACCCGCTGCAGCCGCATCGAGGACTCTTCGGTCCACCACCGTGCCAGCGCGCCGCCCAGCAGATTGCGGAAATTGGTCTTGGCATCGGGCGACTGTACCGTCACCATCCAGCCTTCGCCGTAAGGATCTCTGCCGGCCAGCGACGGATCGGCCAGTACCGCTTCGTTGATGTCGGACACGCTGCCCTCGATCGGCGATACCATGTCGACCTTCACGCCGTTGCGGATGATGCTCCACACCTTTTGCCCCTGGCGAATCCACTGGCCGCGTTGCGGCAGCGTCACGTGCTCAACCTTGCCAACCAGCTTGGAGGCGAAGTCGTCGATGCCGATGCGGACAAGGTTGGGACTCTCGCTCAATGCCCAGGTGTGTCCGGGATGATACCGAAGATTGTCGGGAACCGAGAAGCCGCCGACCAGGCTGGGCCTCAGAGCCGGAGCGGCCACCGGCTGCTTTCTCATCGCAGGCGCGACTTGCAAAGCCGGATGCTTTGCCTTGGAGTAGAAGAAATCGATGGTCAGAAAGATGGCGAACATCATAAGAACGAGTAGGACTGTCATGGCGAGTCTCCTGTTTATGAACCTTGCCGCGCTTTGTTTCTTGCGTCTGGCACTTTCTGTAAGGCATTCGGCGTACCAAAGCGGCTGCGCCTGGCGGGTGCGGCTTTTCGCATCTGCAAGTGACGTGTGCAGCGCGACTTAGAGAAGTGTGTTGTGAAACTCATCGATGCGGGAGCGGCGTTCTGCAACGGCAAGATTTGTTGTGATTGTTTACGGGAGTTGCGGCAAGGAGTCGTTTAGGGGCTGGATGTAGGCGCTCGCAATCAATTGAATCAGAGAGTTAGGTCGGCAAATCGATGGTTGCAGAACTCTGTTGCAATTTTCATCATGGTGATGCGATTTGCTACAACCATGGAAGAACACAGCAGTCGACTAGAGCAATAAATCTTCGAAAAACCGGCTCCAATCGCAGAAAAAGGCTCTAACTCAGGCTGGCGTAGAGAGCTCAGCCCTACTGAAGGCCGACGCGAACTGCCTCGATGCTCTCAATTTCGATCCTGCTTGGCCTGACCGAAATCCAGTCAAACGGCGTGATGAGCAATTTCAACCTGACGAGCGCCGGCCGGTTTTCCGCCCTCCACTGCGATTCCTCCGGCAGGAAGTAACGCCCCATCTCCTTGTCGTCCCATGGGTACACCCAGACATCGCTTGTCCGATTCGGCTCAACTACAAACTGGAGCAACTTCGCCGACCCATCCGCGAAGGACATCTGCAACGTCAGACAGGACGGCTTTCGCAGCTTCCACCACGGCGGGTATTCCACACGCAGACGCAACTTCACGAAGTCGGCTCCCGCGCTCGGCCAACGTATCTCGCCGAGATCGAGAGAAGTGCTGCGTTTGGTAATCGGCTGCGGCGGAGGAGGATTCGCGATGGTTTGCCCCGCGAGCGTCAAACGCGCATCCCGGCTGTCATCCCGCACCAGCCCAAGCACTCCTGCCGCGGGGCTGCCTTCGGAACGATAATGACGCACCAGGTAGAACCATACGTCGGGACTGCGGGTGAAATTGGGAACGAAGTCGATGCCAGGCTGATAGCGCCGTCGGGAAGATACAGGCCAAACTTCGGGTCGGCCTGCCGCAGTCCTGCCAATTCCACTCCAGTCAGGTACTCTCCGTTGACCAGGTAGCTCTGCAACACGCCTCCCGCAACCTGCCGCCGGGACGTCAAGCCAAAAGCGGTCTCGTAGGGAAACACGGCGATGGAATTGCCGGCGATCGTGTGCTGGTCCACATAGGTGGAGACGCTGCGCACCAATTCGGCATCTTTGGGGGAGAAACAGGCGCGGTCGAATTCCCCCGAGCCCTCCGGACAACGAAGCGTGGGATGGACAATCTGCTGCAATTGCGTTGCGATGCTGCCAGGTAGAAACAGCGGATAGGGATGTGCGAACGCCAGCGTGGCGATCAAGGTGGCCACTGGAAGCACGACGGACAGCAGCGGCGCTGACCTGACCTCGTCAATGGCGATAGCTCCGCAGAGAAAGATCATGGGGTAGATCCCGATGATGATGTGGCCATAGTCGGAGCGCACCAGGCTGCTCTGCATCATCAGGAATGCCAGACAGAAGCCGGAGATGAGGAACGCCGTCCGCCGCGTCCACGGGCCGTCGGGCCTGCGCCGTAACCAGGCCGCGCCAAACACAACGACGCCCATCGCCAGAATCTTGAACAGCAACCACTTGTTCTGCTGGACCATCGGGATCGGCTCGAACCAGCGATAACCATTGGCGATGACGAGGCTCGATCGCCAGAACTTGAAGTTCAGCGTCGACGACATCCAGGTATTGGTCACGAGCATGAGCAGCGCAAAACAGATTGCCGCCATGAGCAGAAATTGCGCCAACTGACGCTCTTCGCTCGGTCACAATCAGGCGGACGGCAACACACAACAACAGCGCGGCCACCGAATAGAGCCCGGTATCCGCCGAGACCAGGAAACCGGCAATGCAGATTGCAGCAGCGATGCAACCTGTCGCCAGCAGAGCGCCCACCGAAGCAACTTCCCTATCGGTGAACCGGACAAAAATTGCAAAGGCCAGCAGCACGAGCGACACCCGCACATCCGGCGCCGACCAGAAGACGACCGCAAGCAGTACGAGCAGCGCACGCCTCCACGGCGCGGCCTCCGGCAGCAGCAATCGCGCCGTAAGGAAAGTCGAGAGGATGATGACCAACAACGGCACCGTGTACCACGTGGCGTAGACAGAACCGGTCGAGATGCCCATCCAGCGCGCCGGCGCGCTTGACAGCCACTGAAAGAGCGGCCCATACGTGAAGGCCACGTCCCGGCCGAACCAGATCCCACCTGCCGCTTTGTAGCTGCTGTCGAGGGTCCAGGAATCGTCGATCAAGTTGAGGCCTGGAACGATAGTGAGCGACTCATGGCGTATCAGGATAGGCGGAATAGCGGCCAGCAGAAGGACGACGAGAACGATCCATTCCGTCGAATGCGCAGCCAGGGACGCCGCGCGGCTGAGCGTCTGTCGGTTCATGAAGGGCGATGACCGGATCGTGATCGGAAGGCACAACAGTAACACCGCGACAGTCGGCAAGCTACATCTCAACCGACCCCGCGGCAACCCCGAATCAAACTGGCTTACTGCGCGGCGGTTCCCTTGAGAACAATGCCCAGCTTCTCAGTTGCTCCCTGCGCTATAGGAACGGCGACGGAGAACACCGTATCGCCGTGCTCGTTTTTCGTGATCGTCGATGGTTCGCCTGCGCTGCTTAGCGCGATGACCGCAGGATGATTCGTTCCGGTACTCTTCGCGCTCAGCGCAATCAGTTTCTTGTAGGGATACGTGGCGTCGGGAGCGGAATCGCTCGCCGCGGGAATCGCCAGCAGGAAATCAGGATTGGGAGCTACGCCCATATGATTGCCGTCCTGTGGCAGCGCCTGATAGCGCAGCGCATACGTCCCGGCGGGAATGTTCTGCCCGCGATAGTCAGTCATCGCTTGCGCAAAGGTGACCACGCCGACGAACTCACCATTCGTAAGTTCGGGATAGAGCGCGCCGGCAACGTCCTTCGTTTCGGTCTTCAACTGCTTGGCGAACCAGAACTCGGCAGTCCAGCCGGCGTCGAGCGTCGCGCGATAGCCTTTGTTCTCGATCGCCTGCTGCAAAGCGTCCGAGACGCCGGTTGGCGCTCCGCTGCGCTCAACCTTCTGAGCAGCAGCGAACACGCCACTACCAATGCTCAGCAACAAAATCCAAATCGAAATGTAGCGAGGAATCATGAGGGCTCCGCACGCGAAGGTAAACCGGAGCTCGGGCGTCAGGCAAGTTCAGCGATCACAACAACGAATATTTGTTTGGCTATTGGATGCGTCCGGTCATTCGTATCGCAGCGCGACAAGGGGATCGACCTTCGCAGCGGAGCGTGCGGGAATCCACGTCGCGACCAAGGCAACGCCGATCAGCAACAGGATGACAGCGACAAGTGCGACCGGATCCGCCGGGCCGATGCCAAACGATGTCGGAGCGGCTGCGGCCGACCTCTTCTTGTCGAATGTCAATAGGAACGGGATGAGGAACAGTAATGCTGCCCGGCTTGCCGAGAATCTCCCAGGCCTCGAAAACCGCTAGAGTCGGGCCGCCCGAGATTCCGAGGCTTTACAATCGCTGCGTGTACTTGCTCTACAACCTTTTGTTTTTTCTGGCGCTGATCATCAGCACGCCCTGGTGGCTGCTGCAGATGTGGCGTCATGGCAAGTACCGCACAGGTTGGCGCGAGCGGCTGGGCGTAGTCCCCGATCGCCTGCTGCACGATTACAGCGAGAACACCATCTGGGTGCACGCCGTGTCGGTGGGCGAGGTGCTGGCGATCTCGCGAGTGATTAAAGAGCTGAAGGCCCAGCTTCCGGGCTGGCGGATCGTCGTTTCGACCACGACCGACACCGGCCAGCGGCTGGCGCAGCAGCGATATGGCGCGCACAACGTTTTCTACCTGCCGCTGGATTTGTCGTTCGCGGTGCGAGCGTACTTTCGCGCCTTGCGGCCGCAGATGCTGGTCCTGGCCGAAAGCGAATTCTGGCCAAATCTGCTGCGCTGGGCGCGGCGCTCGGGAGCGGCCGTCAGCCGTGGTCAACGCGCGCGTCTCCGACCGCTCGCTGCCCGGCTATCTTCGCTTTCGCGGCGTGCTGCGGCGGGTAATGCAGAATGTCGATCTGTTCCTGGCGCAGAGCGAGGAGGACGCACGCCGGCTGGTGCAGATCGGAGCGCCGGACGAGCGGGTGCAGGTCAGCGGCAATCTGAAGTTCGAGATCATTCCTCCGCGCGATTCCGACATTGCCGAGCGCTTTGACGCCGCAGTGCAGCGGGCGGAGATCGGACCACTGATCGTCGCGGGAAGTACGCTCGATCCCGAAGAAACCGAGCTGCTGCGAATGTTCGAGCAGGTTGCGTCGCAGTATCCCAATGCCATGCTGGTGATTGCGCCCAGACATCCGGAGCGCTTCGATGCCGTCGCGTCTTTGCTGGAGTCTGCGGGAACCCGCTTCCAGCGCCGGTCGCAGTGGGACGGCCAGAGGTTGATTGCCGGGAGCGTTTTTCTTCTGGATACGATCGGCGAATTGGCCAGCCTTTATGGCTTTGCTGATTTGACTTTCGTCGGCGGCAGCCTGGTGCCGCGAGGCGGGCACAACGTGCTGGAAGCGGCGCAGTTTGCCAAACCGATTCTCGTCGGGCCATCGACGGAAAACTTTCGCGACATCGTCGACGTATTTCGCAGAGCCGATGCGTTGCGCGTCGTCACGCCGGAAACGCTTACGACGACTGTGTTGCAGCTTCTGGAGAACGATCAGGAACGCGCGGGGCTGGGCCAGCGCGCGTTGGAAGTGATGCGTTCGCAACTCGGAGCAACAGAGAAGTCGGTTGAGGCGTTGCTGGGATTGCTGGCGGAGCGCGCGCCAGACGCGATGGCTTCGCTGGAGAGGCGAGCGTGAACCCGCTCTCAGCGCTCTATGGCGCAATCATCGAAGTGCGCAATCGGCGCTTCGAAAGCGGCGCTCTGAAGATTCACCGGCTGCAAGGGCCAGTGATCAGCATCGGCAATCTTAGCGTTGGCGGATCGGGCAAAACGCCCTTTCTGATTGCGCTGGGCGAGTTGCTGAAGCAGCATGGCGTCGGAGTTCGATGTGCTCTCGCGCGGCTACGGGCGATCGACAACTGGTGTTGCGCTGGTGGATCCGGCAGGCTCGCCGCGTGAGTTCGGCGATGAGCCGCTGCTGATCGCGCGCAAGCTCAGCGTGCCGGTGATCGTCGGTGAGGATCGCTACGCGGCTGGGCAATTCGCGGAGCAGAAACTTGGCGCGCGGCTGCACCTGCTGGACGATGGCTTCCAGCATCGGCGACTGGCGCGCGACTTCGACATCGTGATGGTGAATCCGCAGGACACGCAGGACACCTTGCTGCCGGTGGGAAGACTTCGGGAGCCGCTGTCGTCGCTGATGCGGGCCGACGCGGTGGTGCTGACGAACGATGCGACATGCGACGGTCTGCTGCTGGCGCCGTATCTGGTGTGGAGGGTGCAGCGGGACGTCGTTATCCCGGTGGAGTTGAGTGGACCTTGCTTCGCCTTTTGCGGAATTGCGCGGCCGGCAAACTTCTTTGATCAGCTGCGCGCGGCGGGGGTGAAGTTGGCCGGCACACGGAGTTTTAGAGATCATCATGCTTACACCGAATCCGATGTGCGCAAGCTGCTGGCATTGCGGAAGCGCAGCGGAGCAGAGACCTTCGTCACAACCGAGAAAGACGCTATCAATCTGCAATCGCATAGGGCAGCGCTGGCGCCGCTGCACGTCGTGCCGGTTCGAATGCAGCTGCAGAATGCCGAGTCGGCGATGAGCGCGATGCTCGCGCGGATTGCAGCCCGTAATCGCAGCATCGCATGAGACAATTTAAGATTGATTTGCGCCCGGTGGCTCGATTCATGCACCGGGCGTTCATTTGACTTCATGAACAAGCTCGCCAAAGACGCGGAACGCTGGAAGAAGATTGTCCGGCAGTTTTCGGAGGTCTCGATCACCGTGCTGGCCGATCTGGTGGCCGACGAATTTGTCTTTGGCGAAATCGCTCGCGTCTCCCGCGAGGCGCCAGTGCTGATCCTGAAGCGTCGCGAGCGAACCGTGGTGCCCGGCGGCGGCGCCAATGCAGTGATGAACCTGGCTTCGCTCGGCGTCAGCGTTCTGCCGGTTGGGGTTGTTGGCGATGATGAGGCCGGCAGCCTTCTGCTGGAAAAATTTCACGAGAAGAAAATTGCCGTCAGCGGCATCGAGCGCTTGCAAGGCTACACCACGACAACCAAGACTCGCATTCTCGCCGGCATGTCGCATACCAGCCGACAGCAGGTGGTGCGCGTCGATCGCGAACCGGAAGCGCTGGGCAGAGATGCATCCCGCGCTGTTGAATCTGGTGAACGCAGCGAGAGAATATGCGACGGCTTCGGATGCGATGCTGGTCTCCGATTATGGATATGGCGCCGCGACACCGCGGTTGCTGACGTTTGTGAAGTCGAATGGCTGCCTGGAGAACAAGCCCATCACCGTCGACTCGCGCTATCGCATTCTGGATTACGAAGGAGCGACGGCCGCGACGCCGAACGAGCCGGAGGTGGAAGAGGCGCTGCACACCCGGATCGGTCATGACGATCACAAGCTGTTTGCGGCGGCCGGGCGACTGATGCAGGAGATGCGATTGGAATCGCTGATCATCACGCGCGGGCGCGATGGCATGGTGGCATTCGAAAAGGATGCCGCGCCGGTGGCGATTCCGATCTATGGTTCGGACCAGGTGGTGGATGTAACCGGCGCCGGCGACACGGTGATCGCGACGTTCACAGCTGCGCTGGCTGCAGGAGCGGATACCGTGTCAGCGGCGCGGCTGGCGAATTTTGCCGGCGGCATCGTGGTGATGAAGCGCGGCACGGCAACGGTCACCAGCAAAGAGTTGCTGGCGGCAATCGACAATTACTCGGCGGCGACAACAGCGTGAACGAGAGTACGGTGAAGATTTTCTCGCGCGACAGCCTTGCGCAAGCAGGTAGAGGAATGGCGACACGCCGGAGAGCAGATCGTGCTGGCCAATGGCTGCTTCGATCTGCTGCATGTCGGGCACGTTCGCTATCTGCGCGGCGCGAAAGCGCTCGGCGGGAAACTGATCGTCGCGATGAATTCCGATGCCAGCGTGCGGCAGATCAAAGGCGAAGGACGTCCGTTCATGCCCGAGCAGGAGCGAGCGGAGATTGTTGCCGCACTAGCCGACGTCGACGCGGTCGTGATCTTTGATGAGCCGGATGTGCGCGCGCTGATCGCCGAGATTCGTCCTGACGTTCAGGCGAAGGGCACCGATTACACACGCGAGAACGTTCCTGAGCGCGATGAAGTGCTCGCGTACGGCGGCAGAGTTGAGATTGTCGGCGACCCCAAGGACCATTCCACAACCGAGATGCTCGCGCAGTTGCGAAATCGAGGACGCAGTTGACGGTAAACGCCTCTCCAGCTTTGAAGAACGAAACGCAAACGGCGAAGCAAGTCTGGACCTGGAACCGCATTGCCCGCCGCATTCGCGTGCCGCTAGGATTCCTGTTTGCGGCGTTCTACATCTGGCGCGCAAGGCCGACTTGGGCAAGCATCGCAGGCGGCGCGGTGGTGGCAATTCTCGGCATCGCGATTCGGGCCCTCGCTTCCGGACATGTGCAGAAAGATCGCGTGCTGACGCGAACGGGTCCGTACGCGTATGTGCGCAATCCGCTCTATCTCGGCTCGATCGTGATTGGCGTTGGATTCGCGGTTGCGGCGCGCGATGTCTGGGTTGTTGTGGTGCTGATCATTTTCTTCGTGGCAGTTTATGTGCCGGTGATTCGCGGCGAGGAGAACTTCCTGCGCGGCAAGTTTCCAGAGTACTCCGACTACACTCGCCAGGTGCCAAGCCTGTTGCCGCGCACTCTGTGGTTCCGGGGCGTGACCAGCGGTTTTGCGCGTGAGTTATACTTGCGGCATCGCGAGTACAACTCCCTGTTGGGCGCCGCCGCAATATTGGCCGTCCTGATTGCGAAAATTCTCTGGTTGCCTGGGGGAAGGTAACGACCGTCATCGCGCGCTCAATCCTACTTTTAGCTCTGCTGTCTTCGGTCTCTCTTGCTTCACCTGGTGCTCCGGCGGACGCGACTCCGCAGGCGGCGCATGCGGCTGCACCGGCACAAACCGAAGCGAAGATCGGCAGCGCGTCGCATATTCAGCCGCTGCGCGCCAGCTTTCAGTTTCCCTACGGACAGACATTCCACTACGACGGCGAATGGCGCTTCTGGACGGCAGGAGTCGCTACGCTGCGCATTGAGCAATCCGGTTCGCAGAATCACGTTTCGGCTGCGGTGGATTCCACCGGAGTGGTTGCGCTGCTCTATCGAGTGGCCGATCGCTTCAATTCGTACGCCGACGCGAAGACTCTCTGCTCGAACAAGCTGATCAAGCACAGCGAGGAGGGCTCGCATCGCCGCGACACGACGATCACCTACGACTACAGCCGCGGCAAGGCCGTCCTGGAAGAGCGCAGCCTCAACAACCAGCAGAAGCGCGCGGAAAGTGACATTCCCGGCTGCGTGACCGACGTCGTGTCGGGAATTCTCTACGTCGCAAGCCTGCCATTGCAGGTGGGATCGACGTACACCTTTCCTCTGAACGATGGCAGCAAGACGGTCACGGTGCAGGCACACGTGGAAGGCAAAGAGCAGATCAAGACGCCTGCGGGAACGTTTCAGACAGTGCGCGTGGGGCCGGAGGGCGATTCGGGCGCGCTGCTGAGGAACAAAGGCCGCATCTGGATCTGGTACACCGATGACGACAAGCATTTGCCGATTCAGATGCGGGCGAAGGTGTTCTACGGGACGGTAACCATCTACTTGAGCAGCATTTCCAAGTAGCCGCTTTACTGTACTCGAAAGCGTTCCGCTATAACCCGCTGCAGGCGCGGCTTGTAGAGGATGTCGTAAGCGAACTCCTTGTCGGGAAAAAGCGCCAGCGCGGCCCGCTTGGCATTGGCTGCCAGTTCCGAAGCCTCCTCGATGGTCAGATCCTGGTCCTGACTGATCACTGACATGACCATGTTCATCATGATCTGCAGGCGGCGCAGTTTGCGGCGTTCGTCATCCTGTTCATGTTGGGTTTGCTGCTGAGCGTTGCCGGCGGATTGCGATAGTGCAGGATCTTTGCGTTCCGATAGCCCCATGAGATTCGCCTCGGGAACCGGCCCGGCGCTCCTGACGCGGCGGCCGACTCGTGTTCGTTACAATTTGATGTCCGCCGCGGCCCTTCTGTTGCGCAGGCCAGGTACGGGGCAAGTTTCGGTCTCAGACAGCTTGGTGGACGGCATCATACACCGAAACGAGCGGACGTCAGCCGCAAATCCTCAAGGCGAAACGGTTATGATACTGTTCGTTGCATCGAACTCATTGGAGGCACCATGGCAGAGCCGGCAGAAGAGCACGAGGAACTGGTAAAGGTTTTCGATACCGACGAGGAATCGGAGGCGATGGTGGTGCGCGGCTTGCTGGAGACGGCCGGCATTGAAGCGATGACCCAGAACCGCGAAGCGCCGCAGGACATCTTGCCCGGCGTGGGTGGAGTGGTGGTGATGGTGCGCCCTGACCAGGCCGAGGAGGCGCGCGCGACAATTGAGGCATACCGTGCTCAACCCGCGACCGATGAGGACGAGGAGGTCAGCGAGGAACCGGCGCAGCAGTGACGGTCTTGCCGTCGAGATAGAAGGACACCGCTCCGGCCAGATCCGTGCGATAGGTTGTGATATGCGCAGCGGTGTAACGCTGCATGACCTCTGGCCGGGGATGCAGGAACGAGTTGTAGAAACCCACCGATACCACCGCGAAACGAGGCTTAACGGCATCGAGGAAATCCGGAGTACTCGACGTTGCGCTGCCATGGTGGCCGACTTTCAGGAGATCAGCTTGCGGCGACTCGTTGATCAGAAACTTCTCGATGCGCTGATGCGCGTCTCCTACTAACAATGCCGAGGTCTCACCATATTGCATCCGCAAGATCAGGGACTCGTCATCCTCCATGTGCGGACGAGGCTGCCATCCCGGCTGCGGATTGAGCACTCGCACGCTGACTCCGCCAAAATCAAAGGCCGCGCCTGACGAAAAGGATTTTGGCTCAACGTGGAACTTCTGCGCAGTTTCCTTCACCAGGACAAAGCCCGGCGTCGGCGAGTCGACTCCATACCAGATTTCACGCGGCTGGAAGTTGGCGATGATACTGGGCATACCGCCCATGTGATCGCTGTGCGCGTGCGAGATGGCGACCGCATCCAGCCGCGTAATGCCGCGCGACCAGAGATACGGCGAGACGACTTCCTCGCCGACATCAAAGTCGGAATGCGAGTTGCCGGGGATGCCTCCGGAGTCCAACAGCAGGGTTTTGCCTTGCGGCGTGATCAGCAGCAGCGAGTCGCCCTGGCCGACGTCGATCGCCGTGATCTCAAATACGCCGGGATGCCACTGTGGCTTGGGTGGAAACAGCACAATCCAAACCGCCGACGCCAGCAATGCAGCGACTCCGACTGCTGCCAGGATGCGGCGACGCGCGAGCAGAAGGGCAAGTCCGACGCTGAATGCCGCCGCGATCGACACGGCCAGTGTTGGCGTGGGCACGCGCACTTCGGAGATCCGCCAATGGCCGATGAGGTGGACCGTTCCGGTGAGAACGTCGAGCGAGTATCCCGCAATCAACGCCGGCACGTATGCAAGCCAGTGCGCTGCATAAGAAAGAACGACCGCCAATACCGCGCTCGGCAACAAGACCGAGGCGATGGGAATCATCAGCGCGTTTGCGGGTAGCGCCATCGTCGTGGCGCGATGGAAGTACCAGGCCATCGGGAGAGCCAGCGCGAGCTGAATGATAGTTGAGGTGAACAGAAGTTGCGTGGTGACCAGGGCAACAGCAAGCAGACGGACCACCAGAAAGTTAGCCGCCACGCGGCCGATGACGTCCTGCAGAGTATCGCGTAAGGTGCGCATCTCGACGCGAAAGCCCGCGGCACGAGTGGGCAGCGAAAAATCGAATTCCGGCGAATCAAGATTCCGCAGTGCGCTTTGCAGCGGATACAGCGTGCGACGGAGAATCGGGACAGCGATCCCAGCAACCGCGATCACCGAGACGAAAGTCAGCTGGAAGCTGGCCTCGAACAGGGTGCGAGGATTGGCCAGCAACATTCCCAGCGCCGCGATGCCCAGCGCGTTGAGTCCGGCGCGATCGCGAAACAGCAATCGCGTGAGCAGGTAGATGTTGAGCGTGATGGTCGCGCGCACAATTGGCGAGCCGAGATCGGCGACGAAGGCATAGCCCCAGGAAAGCAGGATGGTCAGAATGGTCGCCCAGGTTTCGCCGAAGGGCAGCTTGCGCAGCGTCCAGAAGACGGCGAAGGCGAGGATGCCAACGTTGATCCCCGAGACGACGAGGATGTGATACGTGCCGGTGCGCTGGAATTCGGTCTTGATGTCGCGGCCAAAGAAGGCGCGGCCGCCGATCAGCGCAGCCTGCATCAGTGCGCCGCGCTCGCCTGGCCACAACTGCATGATGTGCGCCAGCGCGCTGCGCCGCGCCGCACTGCGCCACAAGCCGATGCGATTGCCGGCGAATCCGGGCAGCACTTCAACGTTGCCGGCGCGCGCCGAGCCGGTCAGGCGGATGCCTTGCGCGTTGAGATAGCCTGCGAGATCCATCGCGCCGGGATCGCGGTAGTTGCGCGGCATTCGCAGCTTGGCGATCAGGTGCAGCCGCTCGCCATAGGTGTAAATCCGGAGCGGGGATTCCTGGTTGCTGTCGTGCGCCTCTTCTTCCTCGTTGCGCTTGCTGTAAATCGTGAGCCGGATGCCGACGGGAGTCGAGAGCTGGCGATTGTCGAGACGCAGCTGTTCGCTCTCGACGTCGACCGATTCCTGCTTGCCGCCGTAGGGGCTATCGCGGATCAAGCCTTCGCGAATAACGTGCGCGGTTACGTCAACTTCATCCTGCCCGGTCGCGAAGGGCTGGAGATTCTCGGCGACGGTCGTCTGCGCGGCATCGCGAGCTTGAAGATAAAAACCGCCGAGTGGGATGAGTGATATCAGCCAAAGCGCAAAGCCAAGTTGCGAAGAGCGACGAAGCGAAAGCGCCGCAGCGATAACAGCAATTAAGAATCCGGCAAGCCAAATGAGGGGAGATCGCCAGACAAAGTCGGCAACGATGATTCCGGCGGAGAATGCGACAGCCGCGAGGAAGATCGGCTCCTGCCCGCCGCAATAAGGCTTTGCAATGGGCTGCGGCGATGCGTGGGCTGAAGACAGCGGCTGCGCAGCAGTGACTTCGCGCTCGTCGGAGAGTACGGCTGTAGACACGGCGTCCGCCAGAATGCCAACTCGAGTTACAGGCGGTCCAGGTCCTCCGCGCCGAAAACAGGAGTCCAGGGCCACACTTCGTATTGCGCGACGCCGGCCCGCGTGTAGGGGTCGTTGTCGCGAATACTGTCCAGCGTCGCCTGCGCTTCGTTATCGGGGATGCGCAGCAGCATGGCGCCACCGTTGCGCGGCGCCAGCGGGCCAGATGCGAGGAGCAGTCCGTCCTGCTTCAGGCCCTGGCAATACGCGCGGTGCGCGTCCACGTGCTTCTGGACATCTTCCATCGGCTTGCGATAACGAATGATGGCGATCGCGTACATGAATAGCTCCTACGCCGCTCTTTAAGCAGCGGGTTGTGAACCTGGATATCGAGGGTCATCGGGTCGGGTAGAGCTGGCCTTCAGGCCAGCGTCTCAGCCCTTCCTTCTACTTTGAGCCGGCTTCAGCCGGCGGCAGTGTGTCGTCGGCTAAAGCCGACTCTGGTCTTAAAGACGACCGGGACGCGGGCCTGAAGGCCCGCTCTACCCGAAAGTAACGCTCCGGTGGACTCTTCAGCGGCCAGTACAACCGGCGACATCTACCGATCGCGGCTAGCGCGCCAGATGCAGCACCGTTTCCATGTGATACGTCTGCGGAAACAGATCCACCAGGTGCGCCTGCTCGACCCGATAGCCCGATTCTAGCAGCCGGCGAAGGTCGCGCGAGAGGGTTGCCGGATCACATGAGACGTAGGTCACATGCGAGGCGGACATGCGACCCAACGCCGCGGTCGCCTTTTCGCCGAGGCCGGCGCGTGGCGGATCGACGATTACGAGATCGGGTGCGAGTTTGGCGGCGCGGTCGGCGAGAAAGATTTCTGTCGTCGTGCGGATGCACTTCACGTTGTGCGGGACGTTGCGACGAAGGTCGGCGAAAGAATGCGGCGAAGATTCGACGGCGAGAACCTGATCGAAGTTGCGGGCGAGGTGCGCCGTGAACAGACCGGCGCCGGCATAGAGATCGAGCGCGGCACGGCCGGTTTGCTTGGTCACTGCAACTTCTACCAGCTTGTCGATGAGGAAGCGGTTGGTCTGGAAGAACGAGCCGCCGGAGACGCGGTAGTCGACTCCCACAGCGTGGTACATCAGAAAATCTTCGCCGATGGCCTGCGATTTTTCGGAATGACTCGATGTGAGCGGGGCGTGCTGGAGCGACTCGTCCTCGGTTGGAGCGGCGGCGAAAACGATCACGCCGCCGATCTGCTGCAAGGAACTATGTAGTGCGGCGGCGAAGGGCTGGAGCAGCTTCGCATCTGTGCCGGGACGAACGTAGGCCTCGACCAACATTCTGGTGTCATCGTGATTGGCGAAGAACTGCAGGCCGTGTAGAGGCTCCGGGACCTGGCGGTCGCGGCCCAGCGCCGATACCGCTACGATTGCCTGGTTGATCAGCGGCGAGCTGATGGGACAGCTTTCCACCGGCTGGAGCGCGTGCGAATCGTGGCGGAAGTAACCAAGTGCGAATTGCGGTTCGTGACGCACATGCATTCGGGTGCGGTTGCGGTAGGCCCGCGGCTCAGCGGAGTGGATTACGATCTCCTGCTGCAACTCGAACTTTGCGGTGCGGCGCAGGGTCTCGCGCAGGATCTCAGCTTTGTAGCGCAGCTGAGCGGCGTAGTCGATGTGCTGGTAGTGGCAGCCTCCGCAGCGGGTGAAGTAGGGACAGCCGGGCTCGACACGATCGGGTGAAGGCACGAGGACGCGGTTCAGCTCTCCGCGAACGAATCCGGGGCGGGATGAGGCAATCGAGGCTTCGACTTGTTCACCGGGAATTACGAAGGGCGTGAAGACGGCTTTGCCGGGACCGTGTTCGTCAGCGGGCAGGCGCGCCAGGCCGTCGCCACCGTAAACCAGTTTTTCGATTTGAAGTTGCAAAGCAGATTCCTTCCATTGAGACGAACAGTCCCCTCAACTTCGCGCGGGGCAGGCTCTTCGGCTGCGCGTCCGCTTTGCGGACGCTCTGCTCAGGATGACAGCTCCAGTGGTACGTGTCGCCGCTCCGCGGCTCAGTCTGGTGTTGCAGGTTGAGCGCGGGCTCACGCCCACGCCTAAGACAATTTCGCGGCTCCAAGGCTGTGAAGTGATTAGCCCAGCGCGGAAGCGCTGGGTCATGGCCAGAGAAGCATACCAGCCCCGCGGGGGCGAACACACATTCGGAGATTGTGCCGCCCCTGAAGGGGCTCGCGGTCGAGAATTAGCAGCCTTCCCAGCGCTGCCGCGCTGGGCTAATTACTTTCGGATTTGGCAACAGGCAACAGCACGCTGTGAACGGCCGGCGCCAAGCCACATCCCGAGTCATTGAAGATGCAAGGCTTTGGGACGACTTGCCGCAGTCTATTGGGATTGCCAAAAGACGCGGCGCTGAAGCGCCGCACGACCACTCCTCACATATAAAACAAACTCAGCCGCGGGACGTGATACTGCTCCAGCAGGCGCTTGTGGACGTATTGTTTGTGCAGCTGTTCGATCTGCGGGGCGGTCATCTTACGGCGATAGGGCGCGAGATCGCGATCGGCCTCGGCGCGAACCTGGTAGAGCGCTTCGTCCGGAGTCGCGGCCAGCAGCGCGGCAAACAGCTTTTCTTCGGAGACCGTAAGGCGCCGCTCCAGATCTTCCATCTGCACGGCCTTGGGATTTGCGAGCGAGGCGATCAACGTTCGTAGCGTCGCGGCAATTTCTTTCGCGAGCGTCTGCGCAGATTCCGGCAGATCGACCTGATCAAGTTGATCGGCAGTGCGCGCCAGATATTCGGCAACGGCGGATTGATCGAGTCCGGTGTTGCGCTTCTCTTTTGAAGGGGTGGGCGCGCCGACGGCGGCGTCCTTCATCTCCTCGGCCGATGCCAGAACCTCCTGCGCGCAGAACGCGAGGCCGTTGACCTTGCGCGTCTTGCGTGGACGGCGCTCCCATTTGTCGAAGGTGGCGTCGATGCCGCGCAGCACGGCTTCCAGCGGGATGCCGGCGTCCTTCCAGATCTCCATGAGCGCCCAGTCGAGCGGCGATATGATCAGCAGCGTGCCGCGGCGGCGCTGGAAGTGTTCCTCGATTTCGGTGAAGTAGTTGAAGTAGTTTTCCACGACTCGAAGCAAACTGCCCCGCCCTAGCCAAAAGACGGCTAGAACGGGGCACCCATCGTTTTATCCTTCAGGTCAACTACGTTTTGAGGCCGCGGCCCCACTCGGTTGTGATTCTGGACTGTTCGCGCTCGCGCCTTCGCTGCGGCGCTTCGTGTGTGCCTGGTTGCGCTCGTAGATAATGCGGAGTCCTTCCAGCGTCAGCAGGTCATCGACCTTCTCAATATATTTCGAGCCTTCGCCCATCAGCGGCGCCAGCCCACCGGTGGCGACGACCGCAACCTTGTCACCCATCTCGGCCAGCAAGCGCTCGAGGATGCCGTCGATAAGCCCGATGTAGCCGTAGTACAGTCCCGACTGCACGCTGTTGACGGTGTTGGTCGCCAGCACGCGCGGCGGTTTGCGTACATCGACGCGCGGCAGGCGAGCGGTGCGCGAAAACAGCGCGTCGGCCGAGATGCCGATACCGGGCGTGATCACGCCGCCAAGATACTCGCCCTTCTTCGAGACGACGTCGAAGGTGGTCGCGGTACCGAAGTCAACGATGATGCATGGGCCGCCGTACTTCTCGAATGCGGCGACGCTGTTGACGATGCGGTCGGCGCCGACCTCGGCGGGATTGTCGTAGTGCACCGGCATACCGGTCTTGACGCCGGGCTCGATGAACAGCGGCTGCGAGTGAAAATAGCGCTCGCAAACCTCCCGCAGAATGGTATCGAGCGGCGGCACGACAGACGAGATGACGGTGCCTTTCACGGCGGTGAATTCGAGGCCGTTCATCGCAAAGAGATTGCGGAAGAGGACGCCGTATTCGTCGACCGTCTGCGTTTTGGTGGTGGAGACGCGCCAGTGCGCGATGAGGCGGCCGCTGGGCGCGCCGGCATCCTTCGAAGAAAGCTCGAAGACACCGAGCACCGTGTTGGTATTGCCGACGTCGAGAACCAGAAGCATGAAGTTGTACTCATCCACGAAAGATTCGAAGAACCGCAGGGGCTAAAGCCCGGGATTTTAGAAACGTCTTATCGGCACGACTAAAGTCGTGCCCTGACACAAAGCGCTCGTAACCCCGGATTTTCTTGGCGCCGGTGAAGCCGTGCCCCCTTCAAACCAAGACTGCCGATCAGCCATTTACTCTTCCTGCGGCGCGCGGACATTGCCCGAGAGCACCGTGCGCAGTCCCTGATCGGTGCGCAGCAGCAGAAAGCCGCGATCGTCGAGGCCTTCGGTTACGCCTTCGTAGCCGCCGTTTTCCTGGATGCGGACATGCCGCCCGCGAGCCCACGACGAGCGCTTCTCGAACTCCTTGATCAGCGCGCCGCGAGCGCTTTCGCCGCCTTGCAGGAACTTGCGGTAGTGCCCGTCGAGCGATTTTAGCAAAGCGGCGGTCAGCTCCACCCGCGACCACTCGCGCCCGGCTTCGATGCGCAGCGAGGTCGCAATCGGCTCAAGCTCTCCGGCGAACGACGTTTGGTTCACGTTGATCCCGATGCCGATGACGACATAGCGCACGCGGGTCGGCTCGGCGTTCATCTCGGTGAGAATGCCGCAGAATTTGCGCTCGCCGAGCAGGCCGTCATTGGGCCAGCGCAGATCGGGCGGCAGGCCGGTGGTCTGCTCGACCGCGTCGGCCACGGCGATGCCGGTCATCAGCGAAAGGTAGAGCGCGTCGGCAGGCGTGATCTGCGGGCGCAGCACCACCGAGCAGTAGATCCCGACCGACTGGGTTGACTCCCAGCTGTGCCCGCCGCGGCCGCGTCCAGCGGTCTGCTCTTCGGCGAGAAAGACGGAGCCTTCGGGCTCGCCGTCGGCGCCAGCCTGCATCGCCGCCGTATTGGTCGAGCCGATGCGGAAGTAGTGATGAATCTTCGAGGCGAAAATGGTGCCGCTTATGAGCGGATCGAGAATGTCGGGCAGAAGAAGATCGGGCATGGCGTTGAGTTGATATCCGGTAGCGAGGTGGCCGGTGATTTGTACGCCGAGTTCGCGCAGATGCTGCACGGCGCGCCAGACCTCGGAGCGCGACGTCCCCAGCTCCTCCGCCACGCGCGTGCCGCTGACGACCACCATGGCGTTATCGCTGAGCAAGCGGACAATGCGGCTGAGGCGCGCGTCGGTTGAGCTGTCGGCGCGAGTGTCAATGCGAGTTGGCGACATGCGAGCGATAGAACGATTATGCGCGAGCGCGACGAGAATGGGTAGTTTCCAGGAACAATGCTAAGCTGATGGAGGCCTTCGCTCCGACGTACGCTCTCAACCGTTCATTCCGCCGTTCACTCGGTTCGCGAGATGCAGCGATCTGGCAGCGATCCTGAGGAGATGTTATGCCCGACTTGGGCGCCCTTTATCTCGACGAAATTTTCCGCGGCCTGCGCGGTCACAAGCGGCTGGCCGACGACGCCATCGCCCAGCTCACGCGACGAGCAGTTCTTCGCCCAGCCCGATGCGGAATCCAATAGCGTCGCCGTCATCGTGAAGCACATGGCCGGCAATCTGCGCTCGCGCTTTACCGACTTTCTGACCACCGACGGCGAGAAGGCCGACCGCAATCGCGATCAGGAATTTGTCGCCGCCGCTAAAGGCAATCGCGAGGAGTTGTTGCGTGCGTGGGAGCAGAGCTGGCAGCTTCTGTTCGAGACCGTCAATTCCCTGGGACCGGAAGATCTGGAACACAAGGTCACCATCCGCGGCCAGCCGCATTCGGTTTTGCAGGCGCTGAACCGCGCCAGTGGCCACTGCGCCTACCATGTTGGGCAGATCACGTTTCTGGCCAAGCACTGGAAGGGCGCGGAGTGGAAATCGCTCAGCATTCCCAAGGGACAGAGCGAGCAGGTTAACGCGAAGATGTTCGAGAAGCACAAACAGCAGGCTTAACGGGCTGCGGAAAAAGTCGAGAAGCAGATCCCTCGTCGGCCTGAAGGCCTCCTCGTGATGACAAAATAAAAAACTGCCAACGACGCAGCTGAAGCTGCGCCCCTTCAAAACATTCCACAATCGACTCTTTCAGCAGCCTGTAAAGCCGACTCGATAAAAGGCGCTACACCTAATCCGAGTGCCCGCGATCGAGCTATTCCATCTTGATCAGCATCTGCGCGCCGCTGTCCAGCTTCACTTCCTTACCGGTGGACGTCAGCACGGAGTTGTTGCTGTCCAGTTGCATGTTCTTGATCCCGACGACGCCCGACGCGTGGGGATCGAGCATCTTGCCCGCAGGCCGCTGCCCCGGCTGCATACCCATGCCGTTGCCCGCCGGAGCACTCGCGCCGTTGCCGGCATTCATATTGTTGCCGCCCATGCTGCTTCCGGTATCCGGGCCGGTGTCAGGGGCGGGTCCGACGGCTTGCAGAACGCCTTTGATGTCCATGGACTTTCCGCCCGGCATCTCGATCTTGTCAAAGACAATTCCCAGCGACGCCTCGGAATCGCCTTTGGAGCGGGCCTTGCTCTGGGTCACGTGCCCAACCACCTTCGATCCGGCGGGCAGATCGCCACCGGTAGGCGAGTGCATCCCGGCGACGGTTTTTGCTGTGACCTCATCGCCTTCTTTCAGCTTCTTGGAATCGAGCGATTTGGTCAGCGTCACCGGCATGATTCCCTGCGGGCGAGTAGCGGCGGCATCGCCGGTGGCTGAAGGACTCGGCGCGGCCGCCGTGCCTTGGGCAAAGCACATCGATGTGGCGACCATGATCACAACGGCACAGAAAGCTAGACGGTTCACAAATCCTCCTGTAGTTGGCGCAGGTACACATCTGGAACGGACAATTCTTCTGCTATGCGGCGAACAAGTCAATAGAAAGCGCGCTACCGTTGCTCAGTCGTTCCGATGTTTGCTCTGGAGCAAGGTTCGGCCGTCGCCCTGTTTGGTTACCGCGGTTACCCTCGGGCGACATCCCTTGCCGACTAAATCTTTCTGCGGGAAATACTTGCGCGAGTGCGATACCATAGGCCATCAGTAGTATTGGCTCCTCCGATCGAGCGCCACAGGGATGAAGGAATTCTACATCTGCGATTGCGCCAAGGTTGAAAACCAGACCATCACCTCGCTCTTCGTCGTCGCCGCCAAACAGGTGAAGTCGAAGAAGAGCGGCGAGTTGTATTTGTCGATGGTCCTCGCCGACCGCACCGGCCAGATCCAGGCCAACATGTGGGACAACGTCAACGACGCGCTCGCGGCGTTCGATCAGGACGACTTCGTCAAGGTCAAGGGTGTCATCCACAAGTACAACGGACGTTGGCAACTCACGGTGCACAAGATGCGCCGGCTGGGCGAATCGGAAATCGATTATGCCGACTACCTGCCCAAGACTTCGAAAGACGTGGAGCAGCTGTGGCAGACGGTTTGCAACTTTGTCGACAGCTTCGAAAATCCCTGGCTGAAGTCGCTGCTGAAAGAATTCTGCGCGGATGAGGCGCTGGTGGCGGCGTACAAGAACGCGCCCGCGGCCAAGACGCTGCATCACGCGTTTGTCGGCGGATTGCTGGATCACGTGGTGTCGCTGTTTAACCTGTGCGACTTGGCGGCGCGTAACTATCCGCAGGTCAATCGCGATCTGCTGCTGAGCGGCGCGTTTCTGCACGACATTGGCAAGCTGCACGAGCTGACGTATCAACGCTCGATTGCCTACACGACCAAGGGACAGTTGCTGGGGCACATGATCATCGAGCTGGAGATGCTGCACGACAAGCTCAAGCTTTTGCCGGGATTTCCCGAAGAGCTGAAGGTGCTGCTGGAGCACCTGATCATCAGCCATCACGGCGAATATGAGTACGGATCGCCCAAGCTGCCGATGTTCCCGGAAGCGCTGATGCTGCACTATCTCGACGATCTCGACTCGAAGATGGAAAGCATGCGGGCGCAGTTCGAGCGCGAGGCGGAGTTGGAGACGCCGTGGACTAGCTACAATCCTTCGCTGGCGCGGCCGTTGCTGAACACGAAGAAATTTCTGGAGCGGGGGCTCGCCGGATCACGCCTGGTGGAAGTACCCAAAACAGCTGTAGCCGCGGCGGTGAATTCCGCGGCGCACAACGGTGCGACGCAGGAGTCGACTGCAGACGATACCGACAATGGCAATCGCAAAGCCGAGGAGCCACATTCAGCAGCCGCGGGTGACGGTCACGCCGAGGAGAAACCGGCGGAGTCACCCTTCGAAGCTTTGCAGCGTAAGTTCGAATCGCACAAACCCACGCCGATCACGGAAAAGCCGCACTAGAGTCGTTTCGGTTTGATGGACAGGCTCATTCCGCCCCAGACCATCCTCGATAGCCCGCCACTCTCGCAAAGTGGTTTCGCGGAAAAACGCTATCGCGCGTACACCCTGCTGCTGTGCGTCGTCCTGCAATGCGCATTGTATGGAATTCGTCTGAACCTGCTTCCCATGTGGGAAGACGAGACCTTTACCTTCGATACCGCTTCTCACACTCCTCGACAAATCATCGCCATTGTCCGTGACGACATTCATCCGCCGCTGTACTTTCTGCTGGCGCACTGGTGGATCCGGCTTCCCATCGGCTCCGATGTTCTGGTGCGGCTGCGGGCGCTTTCGGTCGTGTTCGTAATCCTGACGACGGTGGTGCTGGACCGGTTGTGGCTGCGAGCCGCTCCGCGAAGGCTGCGCAACTGGTTTCTGTTGTTCTGGACGCTCTCGCCTTGCCTGCTGCTGCTTGGCCGCATGGCGAGGTCTTACAGCTTGCAGATGCTGCTTGCGGCGGTCGCGATCTGGTGCGTCGTGAGCTTCGCCGAAAAGCCAGCCGACGCGAAAAAGCTGGCAGCGTTTGTTCTTTCGCTGGCGGCGCTGCTTTATACGCATTATCTGGCGGGCATCGCAGTTTGCGCCGGAGCGAATTTGCTGATCCTGTTGCAGCGCTCGCGGATTGGGCAGTCGGCCTACAAACGTTGGCTGGCGGCCAATGCGCTGGTCGTCGCGCTTTATCTTCCCTGGCTGATAACGCTGGCCGGAGCGCTGCAACAATGGGAACACAACCAGGTTCACAATCTGACCGGAGGTTTTTGGGCTGAGCAGGGCATCAAGGTCGCCTACCTGTTTTTCTCATTCACCTTTGGAGAATCGATTCCCATCTGGCTGCTGCCGATCACGCTGGTGCTGGCGTTGCCGTGCCTGTGGCTGGTTGTCTCGGGCGCGCGATTGCGAAGTGAGTGGCTATGGCCGGGACTCTTCGCCGCGGCGGTGGCATTCCTCGGAGCGACTCGCTGGGTGACGACGCCGTTCATGGGCGCGCGATTGCTGTTCCTGTTGCCGCTGTTTCTGCTCGCGCTGGCATCCGGGGTTACGGCGAAGGGTCGTGTCGCCGTGATTCTGGGCGTCGCGCTTATCGCTACGAATCTGGCGGGGATAGGCGCTTATTTCGGGACGCGGGACATTCTGAATCTCGCCTATCTCACGCCCAACCAGCGCATCGCTGAAGACATCGCACTGCATTCTCGTCCGGACGATACGGTGGTGTGGATCGATGCGGTGAACTTCGACGAGCCAACACTTGCATTCTTCCTGCCCAAAGACCTTCGCGTGCGCGCGCTGGATTCACCGGAATCGATCGCGGCTGCGCGCCATGAACTGGACTCGGGCGAGATACGGCATGTCTGGTTTGTGCGTAGTGTCCATGACATCTCGCCCGGACACGCATTTGAGGAAACCGAGTCGCAGATGATGGCGACGTGGCCGGAACATACTTTGCGTTACTACTTGGAGGTATCGCCGACGCATCGGGCAATCTTGCGCACGCTGGAAATTCTGCGGCACCAGAATCAACGCCAGACGCGGCAACACATGTATCAGGTGATGGAATTCCAGCGGCCGGGATAAATCTTCGCAACTCTCTATTTCCTGCCACAACTACCGAAGCAGTCGTGTGTTTTATCTGTGCGAAAGGGTTGTGGAAAGAGGATTCAGAATGGCAGCACGTACGTCGTGTCCAGTATGTGGCAGCACCGATGTAATCGCACTTCCGCGCAGGAAATTGACGGTGCGGAAGGCAGAATATTTCGTCGAAACCGTATACCTCTGCGACCTGGGACACATGTTCACGTCGCCTGAGCCAGCTACTACGCCGCGAACCGCAGCCCTGACGCATTCCATAGTCAGCCTGGCAGCGTGACGTGCGGTACCAGGACTTACGTCCTGAGCTAAGTTTGTTTCGCCCTTCGGGCTCTGTCCATTCGACGAGGGCATCGTGTATAAACTGGTTCCGTGAACGGGTTCGACTTCTCGCGTTTTGAATGGCTCTCGTTCGATTGCTATGGCACGTTGATTGATTGGGAGTCGGGGATTCTTGGCTATTTTCGCGAACTCCTACAACGTAGGGGTTGCAAAATCAGCGATGACGAGATCCTCAATCTCTATTCGGAGTTTGAACCGCGGGAGCAGGCTGGAGAATATCGGCCGTATCGCGAGGTTCTGGCGAGCGTGGTTCTAGATTTTGCTCGCGAGCTGCACTTCGACGTGAGCGAAGCGGAAGCTGCCGGGCTGGCCGAGTCGATTCGCAACTGGCAGCCGTTCCCCGATACCGTCGCGGGATTGCGGCGCCTGCATTCGCGATACAAGCTGGCGATCCTCTCCAACATTGACGACGATCTCTTTGCCTGGTCGGCGGCCAAGCTGGAAGTGCCGTTCGATTGTGTGGTCACGGCGCAGCAGGTCGGCAGCTACAAGCCGTCGCTGCGGAATTTCGAGACGCTGCTGGAGCGGCTGGCGATCCCGCGCGAGCGTCTGCTGCACGTCGCCGAGAGCTTGTACCACGATGTGGGACCTGCGCGGTCCATGGGCATCGAGACGGTGTGGGTGAATCGGAGACAAGGTAAAGCAGCAGCATCGAAATTTGTGGAGGCGCGTGCGGATGCGGAAGCGGCAACAATTGCGGAGCTGGCGGATGCGGCGGGGATAGGCCCAGGTTAGCGCAAAAGGCGCGCGAACCTGGGGCACCGGGCCCCTAGTTAAGAAAGAGCCCCTTCAGGGGCGGCACAAACCGCGCTGTCGCCCCTGAAGGGGCTCACGTTTTCTTAGAACTCTTTTCCCAGCGCTTCCGCGCTGGGCTAATTTACTCTCAGATTCCTGGGATTTGCTTGCAAGCTTCCCGCGCAACGCGAATCGCGTTTACTTCTTGCGCGCGGGTTTGGCGGATTTCTTGGCGGGCGGTGCGGCTTTTTTCGGTTTCGCGGTGGACGCTGGTTTCGAGGCAACGGCTGGTTTCTGGGCGGACGACGGCTTCGAGGCAGCTTTCTTCGCGGGCGCCGGCTGCTCCTCGACGGCTTCTTCGGCGGCGCGTCGTTCCAGAGCCTTGGTCACGACGTATCCCATCTCGGCGATCGGCGCGGGCTTGCCGGTCCAGATCTCAAATTGCCGCGCGCCTTGCTGGACAAACATCTCCAGCCCGGGAATGACCTGAATGTTCTTCGCGCGCGCCATTTTGATCAGCTTGGTCTCCGCCGGCGTGTAAACCAGATCGAAGACGTACTTAGTGTTCAGCTCTTTCTCTTCCAGCGGCGACTGCTTGTTGCCGTTCATGCCCACCGGCGTCGCGTTAAGGATCACGTCGAACTGCTGCTTGGCGACTTCGGCGCGTTTGAGATACTTTGCCTTGGATTGTCGCGAAAGCGTCTGGCCTTTTTCCGGTGTGCGGTTGGTGATGAAGACCTCTGCGCCCCTGGCTTTGAGCCCAAATGCCGCCGCCCGTGCCGCTCCCCCAGCTCCGAGGATCAGCACCCGCGTCCCGGCCAACGTCATCCGCTGCTCGAGCGGAACGACGATCCCGGCAACATCAGTGTTGAAACCGTAAAGCTTGCCATCGGCAGCGCGAACTACAGTGTTGCAGGCGCCAATCTGGCGGGTGACCGGATCGGAGTTCTCCAGCACGTCCACCATGTCCTGCTTGTACGGCATGGTCACGCTCAGGCCGCGGATAGGAATATCCTGCACGCAGGCCAGCAGGTCTTTCAGGCTCTTGGCATGCAGCGCCAGGTAGACGGCGTTGACCGTCTCGCGCCGGAAGGCGGCGTTCATCATCACCGGCGAAAGCGAATGCGCAATGGGATCTCCTGCCACGCCATAGACTTGCGTGGCCTGGTCGACCATCTCGATGCGGTAGACGTCGCGCAGCTCGCTGGCCGTAACCTGGCCGGGAGCGGTTTCCTCGCCTTTGGTCGCCGCAGCGAAGGTGAAGACGCTGCCTGCCCGCACCGCCAGTGCCCGGCTGATGATTCCCTGCTCGCCCATGCAGACGCCGACCATCTCGTGCTTGCCGGAGGTTTTCTCCAGGAACTTCATCATCACGACGTTGTCGTAGAGGTTGGTCGCCGTCGAAACCAGCTTGTAGAAGTCCGCCGGATACTGGCTCATCTCCGCGAACTGCTCGTCTAACTTCTTCGTAGCCTTGAAGTTATGATGCGACAGGATAATCCCGACGCGGTCGTAGAGATCGCGCAGCTCGTCCGTCTTCATCGCCTCGGCGCTCTGCAGCTCCAGATCAACCAGAGGAAAGCCGCAGTCCGCAGCCTTGCGCAGTATCGCGATCTCGTTAGCGACGGAACCCTTGAATTTCCCGCCATTTACGGCGCGACGGCAGGTCGCGATGAAGGTCGCTTCGGGATGCAGCTCGAGGAAAGATTTGATCTTCGGCAGCGCCGCCAGCGGCTGCGGCAGGTAGTCTAACCTTAACTCCAGAAACGAGTTATCACGCACCAAAGACTCGGCACGCTCGAGCATGGTGGCGGGATCGGAGCCGACTACCGCAACACAAAGTCGCGGCAGATGGAAGCGGCGTATCCGTGATGCGTAAGTGCTTGAAGACTCGCGCATGTAGCTGACAGATGGTAACTATGCACAAAGAAAGTTGCAATACCGTTCTTACAGAAATTTGAATTTGCGCTGTAAAAGTTCATAAGTGGGCACGAATCAGCGCCGCTACTAGGGGCGGAAACGCTTATCACGCCTGGCGAAGGTGTCCGCATACTGCTAAAGTGGTATAGACAAATAGCTTTAATATGCTAGTCTGCCCTGTGGCGACAGAACAAGCTAGACGTAGCTTCTTCTGCCGCCTTTTGCTTTTGCGATCGAGAAACACGACGGTGCGGATCGGTCGCGAAACAAAACGAACGGGCCCAGGCATGAGTTCGGCCTCGTTCTTTGACAACTGAAACTAAATCTGACGGCCGCTCCACCGCTGCGCAACAGGCTCTGCGCGGCGGATCGAAGCAAGGTCCCGTTCCGCATCGTGATGCGGACTGAGGTGCCGGGACCTTGCTGGATTGCGGCAAAATGCTGCCAAGAGCTCAGTTCTCAACCGGGGCAGAGATGGCTCTAGAACCTTCCCGCTGCTCGCAATTTTGCCTTTAATCTCTGCCGACACTACTACGCTGGCGTATACTCGGCTCCGAGCGAAAGCCATGCAGCTACATTTGCAGCTTCCACACTCTTTCGAGGTCGAATGGCTGCGGGAGATGCCTGCCGGCCACCCGGCTATTCGCTACTATCCTGCCGATTCAGCTGCGGGAGGCAAGGAAGGCCTGCTGCTGCGATTTCAGCCTCAGCAAGGCGGGGCATGGATCGGCTGCTTTGCGTTTGGAAGCGATGCGCCTGATGCGCCGACGACGGTGGTAAGTTCTCCTGATCCTTCGACAGCGTTCGTGGTGGCAAGGGGCGCCGGATATGCTGTTCATCCCGATGCGCCGGAGACGTGCGACCCACTGCCCGTCTTCCCGGTTCTCTTCGTCAAAGTTGTTCCGGAGCAGAAGCTGGTTATCTTCGGCGGGCAAACCGCACTGGCCGTGTACGGACCGCGAGGGCTCAGCTGGTTTAAGCGGGTTGTGCAGGACGAGCTGAAAGTTCAGCGGATCGGCGACCGCTCGATTTACTTCACGGGATGGGACGCTGCCGAAGGCAAGACCATCGAGGGATGCATTGATCTCGGCAGCGGCGAGACGTGCCCGTAAGCCTGTGGTGCCAGGGAAAATCTGATTAGGATTTTGCTTTGAAGGGGCACAGTCTTTGAAGGGGCGCAGCTTCAGCTGCGCTGTTGAAAGTCTTTTGTTCTTGTCATCACGAGCGGACTTTAGTCCGCGAGGGATCTGCTTCTCGACTTTTTCAGCAGCCTCTTTAGCCGCGAATCTTCTAAATCCCTGAGCCCCTACTCTTCGCCGAACACTTCTGCCGTGAAGACTTGCAGTTCCGCGCCGCGCCTCCAGGCATCCGGCGGCAATCCGGCTTTCATGCAGGTTTGCGCCAGGAAGGTCTCGCGATCCCAATCCCATTCCGCCGGAACCTGAGGCAACAGCAATCCGCGCCGGCTGCCGTGCTGCACCACCAAACCATGTTTTCCGATAACGATCTGCTCAGGCGCAGCCGGCCGCAACAACGACAGCACACTGATCTCGACCTTCAGCCTGCGAGCTTCTTCCAGCTCCACCGGCTGAAACCGTGGATCGTCGAACGCCGCCGCGCGCGCTGTCTCGGCAACGGTGCCGTAGAGCGATTGCGTCGGAAACACATATCCGATGCAGCCGCGCAGCTTGCCGTGCAGATGCAATGTCGTGAAAGCGCCGCGGTGCTCGGCCAGGTGCTGGTTCGGCGGGACAAGATCGACCTCCACGCCGGCAAGTGCTGACTCGATCGAACGGTGGGCGAGCTCCAACAGCGTGGCGCGTTCTTCCGCAGAATATTCCCAGGTTTCTGTAGCTACTGCAGGACGGGCGTCTTCAGATTGCGGGAACATCGTTACGCTTCCTTCGCCGGCTCAGCACAAAGGAACGTCGGCGACGGCGTTTTTCCGCCGTCTGATCGATTCGCTTCCAGAAAGCGAAGAAGTAATCGGCCGCCGACCACAGCGACAGCGCCACCATCACCCAGATGGAAACGATGGCGATGGGACGGACCGGAACGCCCGGCAGCCACCACACGTAGGCCCAGTGATGGTCGACGATCGCCGCGACCACACAGAAAATTTGTACGAACATCTTCAGCTTCCCGAGTTCGCTGGCCTGGATGGTGAATCCTTCCGAAGCCGCGATGGAGCGCAGCCCGCTCACCAGAAACTCGCGGCCAATGATGATCACCGCCATCCACGCGGGCACGATGCGCGGATTGAACTGCACCAGCGTGATGAACGCCGCGGCAATCAGCAGCTTGTCGGCGACCGGATCGAGCAACATACCCATCGTCGTAACCTGCGCACGACGCCGCGCCAGGTAGCCATCGATCGCATCAGTCAGCGATGCGGCAATGAAGACGAACGACGCCAGCAGCTCGCGCTCACCATTCGCCGAACTGAATCGATTGCTCGACAGAATCCAGATCAACACAGGAATGCTGAAGATGCGGGTGAGCGTGATGTAGGTCGGGAGGTTCACAAAAAAGCAGACAGGCACACCACGACGGCGCGCACTCCAACAGCGATTATGCGCTACTGGTTAGATTGAAAGCAATCGCGGAAAAGAGGCCTGAATTGGGAACACGCGGAGCTTATTCGTCGTGGTGAACGACGATCTCATCCAGCATGATGGGCGCTTCATACTGCTCCCAATAGCTGTAGCCCACTGGAACGCCCTTTGCCCAGTCGAGCACGCCCATCCAGATGCGCAGCGGCGTGCGCAGCCCGCGCCGGTCCTGAAAGACGCAGCGCACCAGCGTAGCCATAACGATGTACAGCGCAATGGCGGGAAAGGCCACCGCCACGGCAAACAGCCGTAGGAAGAAAATTAGATGCGGCATGGTGTCCCTGTTTTTAGGGGGAGCGACCCAAAAGGCTTCTAAAAGCTTGGACGCTATTATGCCCCAAGTGGAGATGCCTTGCCGAGGTGTTGCAAGAAATTATTTTTGCCACAAAAGTCGAACAGCTCCGGTCAGGGAGCTGTTCCAAAATGCGACTGTTTACCGGATTCTAAACTACGCGTAGATGCCGCGTTGACGGATCGTATACGCCACGCGATCGATCGCCAGCATGTAGGCCGCGATGCGATTGTTGACTTTGTGCGTCTCGGCGTAGCGCACCACGTCCTCAAACGACGACACCATGATGTCCTCCAGCTGCGAGTTGACCACCGATTCCTTCCAGAAATAGCCCTGGCGGTCCTGCACCCACTCGAAGTAGGACGCGGTCACGCCGCCGGCGTTGGCCAGAATGTCGGGCATCACGAAGACGTGCTTGTCGGCGAGGATGTCGTCGGCGGCAGCGGTCGTTGGACCGTTCGCGCCCTCGACCAGAATCTTGGCTTTGATCTTGTTGGCGTTGGCTGAGGTGATGACGTTCTCCGTCGCGGCGGGAATCAGGATCTCGCAATCCGTCACCAGCAGTTCTTCGGTCGGCCGCTTCTCCGCTTCTTTGAAGCCGTGAATCGTGCCTTCCTTCTGGCGATGCTCCCACAGCGCATGAATGTCGATGCCATTCGCGTTATACAAACCGCCGTCCCATTCGCCGATGCCAACCACCTTGTAGCCCGAGTTGTGCATCAGCAGCGCCGCGTTGGATCCCACGTTGCCGAATCCCTGAATGATCACGCGCGTGCTCTCGCGCTGCATGTTCAGCTTCTTGATCGATTCGTCGCAGATGATCATCACGCCGCGGCCAGTCGCCTCGCGCCGCCCGCGCGATCCGCCCATATTCAGCGGCTTGCCGGTGACAACGGCCGTCACCGTCTGGCGCATGTGCATGGAATACGTGTCCATCATCCATGCCATGATCTGCTCGTTGGTGTTGACGTCGGGCGCGGGAACGTCTTTCTCCGGCCCGATGAACTCGATCAGCTCGGAGGTATAGCGCCGCGTCAGGCGTTCCAGCTCGCCGCGCGACATGCTCTTGGGATCGCAAATGACGCCGCCCTTGGCGCCGCCGAAGGGGATGTTGACCACCGCGCACTTCCACGTCATCCAGCTGGCCAGCGCACGCACTTCATCCAGGGTGACATCCGGCGAATAGCGAACCCCGCCCTTGGCCGGCCCGCGCGCGATCGAGTGCTGCACCCGATATCCGGTGAAGACTTCCAGCTGCCCGTTGTCCATGGCAACCGGAATGTGGACGATGATCTCGCGATTCGGCTGTTGCAGCACGCGCCACAGGCCTTCATCGAGCTTCAGCTTCTCGGCCGCGATCTTGAAGCGCGCGGCTTGTTGTTCCCAGGGATTGCTTTCTTGTTCCAACACATGCGTGGTAGCCATAGGATCTCCGAAAATGACTGCAGATACGTGCAGTATGAATCACGCGCGATGAGATGAAAGGCCGCGCGTCCTGAATTGGGCCAAACCTTCAAAGTATATGCAGCGGCTAGGAGTGGGCGCAAGTAAAAGGCGGAGACGTGTCACAACCGCACGAACTCAGGTCAACGTCTCAGCCCAAGTCAACGATCTACTGGGCGTTTGACGAGTTTAAGATTCTTGGCGTGCTTAATGCAGACACTGCGCTGCGCGCCTGGCGTGTCTTTTTCGAGTGGACAAACCTCGAAATCTCCGAAGACGAAATATTCGTTAGCGTTGCGAACGTAATCCTGCTCCGATCCAAGAAGTTTGTCTAGAGGTTCGGTACCAGATGTCGGCCGTAGCAGCCGATGGCTTCCAACCGGCCACAGAGTTTCCTGTCCGTCACCAGAGTAAAAAGCATATCGGCCGTGAAATGAGAAGCACGGTCCAAACGAAGATTCCGAACACGAGTCGCCAAGAGCAGCCGAGTTACAACATAGAAATAAGCAGGCGAGGAAGAAGCAACTTCGTATCATATGGCACTCCAATACTCTTTCATGTCGCTTCCACAGTGACCTTCAATCCCATGGCCCTAGTTACTGCCACGAGGGTCGACAGCCGCGGGTTCCCGCGATCGGGCTCGCTGCCAAACCTGTCGAATGAGTTTCGTATCCACTCTGCGGCTATCTGTCGGCGGGCCGCACAGCGAGCCGGGCTTTGGATTGGATCGTCGCGATCAAATTACTCACGTGAATGTAGCTGTCGAGCTCATTCTGTTCTGCGCTCGTCAGCTTGCCTTCCTGAGCCAAGTCGGAGAGCTCATTCATGCGAGCAACATCGTGCTCATCGAATCGAATGGACAGGAGATATTCCGCAGCGCTCGGGGACAGTTCGTGCTGTCCGAGTTGAATCACTCGGGCGAGAATCGCCGCTTCCGTATTCGGGCTGCTGACCTGGGAGCTCATCGTATTTCCGATTGTAATTTTGCCACTTCGCAGGTGGCATGTCACTAAGGGCCGCGTCTCGTTCTGGCTTGCTGCCCAAGTGGGCGGCTCGACGCCATGCGAGTTTTCGGCTGCTCAGGCACCTTCGACTGTGAGCTTCAATCCCATGGCCTTGGTCACGGCCACAAGCGTGGACAACCGCGGATTGCCGCGACCGGATAGCGCTCGATAAAGACTTTCGCGTTCCACTCCGGCTGCTTTAGCTATCTTCGCCAAGCCACCTCTCGCTTCAGCAACGTGACGCAATGCGATCAACAGAACGCTGGGATCATCTGCATCCTCGAGTGCGGCCTTCAAATATTCAGCGGCCAATTCCGGGTTCTTGCGCAGTTCGCGGAGTAAAGCCTTCTCGTGCGAGATGCTGGCCTTGCGTCTCATGGCCTGACGAATCACGATCATCGGCTCATTGTAACTTATAAGTTACGCATAACGGGAGGAAGGTGTCCCCGCAGTACGGAGACGAGCTTGGTTGGAACACTGACGTAGTGGCTTGCGCGAGGGTACTCCCCAAAGTGATTAGCCCAGCGCGGAAGCGCTGGGACAAACGCTCCTGATAATGCCGAGCCCCTTCAGGGGCGACACAGACGCACGTGACATTCATTGTGTCGCCCCTCAAGGGGCCGGTTGTATTTTTTTCTGCGGATGACCCAGCGCTTCCGCGCTGGGCTAATCACTTTTCGGATTCGAGAGCCTTACAGCAGATGCGGCACTAATCCCCGAAGCTTCGAGATGGCCGCGTTCAAAGTCTCCAGTATGCGCTGCTTCTCTTCCAGGACCTTAATCAGTTCCTTCAGCCCAAGCAGTCCGTCGGTGGAAAGGTCTTGTCCCCGGAACTCTGCCGGTGGCGCGACAACCAGCTTTCCATCTTGAGCATGCCAACTCTCGATCCCTCCGCTCTGCGCCAGCGCCTGGTAAGCACTCAACGACTGCTTGAGTTTCTCGTTAATGTTGTTGAGGTCAACCTTCAGTTGACTGACCTCCTCGGCAGCTCCCCCAATCTGCTGGAGCTTGTCGCGATCGCTCATGCCTCGACTCCCATGGGCATTGTATCTTGCTCAAACATTTTGCTCCCGTCCTCGCTCTGCTAAAATCGACTCAACACGTGAGGCTGGCAACGCACGCGTTCACCTTCCCTGCTGGTGTCTGACGTCGCTCTCCACTGGTTTGCAGCTGCGAACTTGCCGGCGCATAAATGAAGCTCAGCTTCTGGTTACGCATCAGAACATGTAGCGACATAGACATCCTATTGATCCATTGATCCAGCCTGCTGTAGCGGCGTTCGCGAATTGCCGATTTAACCTGCAGGCGTTCTTACGATTGGTTGAGGGAACAAGTGGCTATACACGAAATTCATCCCGTACTCGAGTTTCCGTCGAATCCCCAGATTGATTCCGAAGAAGAAGTTGCCGAATGGCTCGCAGCCTTTGACGAGGTCGTCGACCAGGAAGGCGCGAATCGCGGCTGCGATCTGCTCACCTGCGCTGATGAATCGCGCCCGCGAGTCGGGCGTCAAGGTTCCGGTGCAGCTGAACACGCCCTACATCAACACCATTCCGGTTGAGGAAGAAGTTCCCTATCCCGGCGATCGCCTTCTGGAGCGCCGCATCAAGAGCCTGATCCGCTGGAACGCGATGGCCATGGTGCATCGCCAGAACAAAAAGGATCCCGGAATCGGCGGCCACATTTCGACCTACTCCTCGCTGGCGACGTTGCTGGAAGTCGGCTTCAATCACTTCTTCCACGCGCGCTACGGCGATGAGCCCGGCGACTTCATCTATTTCCAGGGACACTCTTCTCCCGGCGTTTACGCGCGCGCCTATCTGGAAGGCCGCCTCAGCGAAGAGCAAGTCCTGAACTTCCGCCACGAGCTGCGCGGCGCTCCCGGCCTGCCGTCTTATCCGCATCCCTGGCTGCTGCCGGATTTCTGGCGCTTCCCGACGGTCTCCATGGGTCTCGGCCCGCTCAACGCGATCTATCAGGCGCGCTTCATGCGCTATCTGGAAAATCGCGGCATCATCCCGGCGACCCCGCGCAAGGTCTGGGCGTTCGTCGGCGATGGTGAAACCGACGAGCCCGAGTCGATGGGCTCGCTCACCCTCGCAGCGCGCGAGAAGCTCGACAACCTGATCTTCGTCATCAACTGCAATCTCCAGCGTCTCGACGGCCCGGTGCGCGGCAATGGCAAGATCATCAACGAACTCGAAGCCGCTTTTCGCGGCGCCGGCTGGAACGTCATCAAGCTGGTCTGGGGTGGAGATTGGGACAAGCTCTTCGCCCGCGACAAGAATGGCATTCTGCTCAAGCGCATGGAAGAAGTGGTCGACGGCGAATATCAGAGCTACAAAGCCAAAGGCGGCGAGTACATTCGCCGCGAGTTCTTCGGCAAATATCCTGAGCTGCTGGAGATGGTCTCCGACATGAGCGATGACGAACTGCATCGCCTGTCGCGCGGCGGCCACGATCCGCAAAAGGTTTACAACGCCTACAAGCGCGCGATGGAGCATGGTGGTGGGCCGACGGTGATTCTGGCGCACACCGTCAAGGGCTACGGCCTCGGCTCCGCTGAAGCGCGTAACGCAACCCATCAGGAGAAGAAGCTGGCCGATCAGGCGCTCATTGCCTTCCGCTCGCGCTTCTCGATTCCGATTCCCGAAGACGCCGCGCGTGACGGCTCGCTCTATCGCCCGCCCGACGAGAGCGCCGAGATCGCGTACATGCGCCAGCGCCGCGAGGAACTCGGCGGCTTCATGCCCAAACGCATTCGCCTGGCAGCGCCTATCGTCGCGCCGGGGCTGGATCACTTCGCCGAATCGCTGGCCGGCTCCAAAGGCCGCGGCGTCTCTACCACCATGGGCTTCGTCAGCATGTTGCGCCAGCTGCTGAAGAATCCCGAGATCGGCAAGTTCATCGTGCCCATCATTCCCGACGAGGGCCGCACCTTCGGCATGGAGTCGATCATCCGCCAGGTCGGCATCTACGCCAGCCAGGGCCAGCTCTACAAACCTCACGATCAGGACATGCTGCTCTACTACCGCGAGGAGAAGAACGGGCAGATTCTGGAAGAAGGAATCACCGAAGCGGGCTCGATGGCCTCGATGACCGCGGCGGGCACTGCCTACTTCAACCACAAAGTCCCGATGATTCCGTTCTTCACCTACTATTCGATGTTCGGCTTTCAGCGCATCGGCGACATGGTGTGGGCTTTCGCCGACGCGCGCGGCAAAGGCTTCCTGATGGGCGGCACCGCCGGACGCACCACTCTCGCCGGCGAAGGCTTGCAGCATCAGGACGGTCACAGCCTCGTGCTCTCCAGCACCGTTCCCACCTGCCACAGCTACGATCCCGCGTACGTCTACGAGATCGCGGTGATCGTGCAGGACGGCATCCGCCGCATGTATCAGGAGGGCGAAGATCGCTTCTACTACATCACGCTGTACAACGAAGACTATGCGATGCCCGAGATGCCGAAGGGCGCGGAGGAAGGCATTCTGCGCGGCATCTACAAGTATCAGCCCACCGTGATCGGCCAGGCTGCAGTTCAGCTCTTCGGCAGCGGTCCGATCTTGAACGAAGCGCTGCGCGCGCAGAAGCTGCTGGAGGAAAAGTACAGCGTCGCTGCCGATGTCTGGAGCGTCACCAGCTACAACGAGCTGCGTCGCGACGCGCTCGCCATCGAGCGTTGGAACCGCCTGCATCCCTCCCAGCCGCAGAGGCAGCCGTACATTCTCAGCGCGCTCGACGGAGCTGAAGGTCCCATCATCGCCGCTACCGATTTCATGAAGGCCGTGCCCGACCAGCTAGCCCCGTGGCTAACTAACCGGTTAGTTACTTTGGGGACGGACGGCTTCGGACGCAGCGACAACCGCGAACATCTCCGGCGGCACTTCGAAGTCAACGCCGAATCGATTGCTGCCGCGGCTCTGTCGCGTCTGGCACGAGAAGGCAAGTTCGACGCCCACCGCGCCCAGCAGGCCTTCCAGGATCTCGGCGTCGACACCGAAAAGATCGATCCCGCCCTCGCGTAGTGCGGATCGTCAAGACCGTTGTTCTGGGCGGACCGCCACTCTGAGAAGACTGCCGTTCTCAGAACCCTGTCGTCCCCAGAACACTGTCATCCCGAGCGCAGCCGAGGGATCTGCGGTCCGTCGCGAGTCACATCACTCTCCGGTGCCCCAGGTTCGCGTCCTTCGTTTGGACGCTAACCTGGGTTCCTGACACCCGACAACTGACTTTGCATCCCCGTCCAATCCATATATCGTTGAGGAAGCCTTCTACATGGTTCGTGGACCGACTGGATGAGGTTTTCGCTCGCCGATAAAAATCTGTCTCTCTGGCTCAGGCTGATCCTGCCGGCAGTCGCCCTCGTTGCCGCGATCGCCCACTTCGCCATCATCCACGGACAGAACGCCGAGCAGCTCAGCATCTACTCCGCACAGAGCAACTACTCCGTTCCGCTGCTCGATGTGAAGGGACTGCCCTACGTCGGCCTTGTCGACCTATTCGAGCCGCTCGGCGATATCGAGGCTAAGCCCGACGGCAAGAAGTACAAGCTCCGTTTCACGCCTCCCGGCGGTCACGCGGTCGAGGCGCAGTTCAACGAAGGCAAAGACAAAGCCAAAATTCTGGGCGGCAACTACAAGCTTCCCGCCGATTTCGTTCTGCAGAACGGCCGCGGCTACGTGCCCATGAGCTCCGCGCCGGAAATCCTGAGCAAGCTGCTGGCTAAGCCAGTTCAATTGCATCCCACAGCCCGTCGCATGTTCATCGGCGATGTCCCGATTCGCTTCTCTCTCGATCTGGACAAGAGCACTCCACCCAAGCTGACCATCAGCTTTCCATCGGCGGTAAATCCTTCCATTGCGACCGAGCCCGGCCATGTCCGCTTCACCTTTAAGCGCGAGCCGGTGATCTCCAACGGCCAGGACAGCGTCAACTTCGACGATCCGGTCATCACCGGCGCGGTCTTTGCCGAGCGCGATGGATTGGCCGAACTCGACGTCGACGGCCACCGCTCCGCTCATCGCCAATTTCGCCGACGGCGGCAAGACCATCATCGTCTCCGCCGTTCCACCGCCTCCCTCGGTAGCCACAGTTCCCGCGCCGCAGCTGCAAGTCCCGGCGCAAATCATGACGCCGCAGCCGAAGGCGCCCACAGGTCCGCGATTCCTGGTGCTGATCGATCCCGCGCACGGCGGCACCGACAGCGGAGCTTCCATCACTCCCTCGCTGGTCGAAAAAGATGTCGTCCTGGCGCTGGCGCGCCGCGTGCAACGCGATCTGGCGAGTCAACACATTGCCGCCGGCATGCTGCGCAACTCCGACATCGCGATCCCGCTCGACCAGCGCGCCACATCAGTGAACGCAGCCCGTCCCGCGTTGTACATCACGCTCCATGCCGCCAACACCGGACGCGGCGTCCACGTCTTCACCGCGATGCTGCCGCCCACTACACAAACCCGCGAGGGCTTCTTGCCCTGGGACACCGCGCAGGCGGCCTATCTCGATCTCAGCGGGGTTGCGGCAGGATCGGTTGCCGCCGAGTTGGAATCGCGTAAGCTGCCGAACACCACGCTGGTAGCGCCTTTGCGGCCAATGAACAACATCGCCGCGCCGGCTATCGCCATCGAGATCGCGCCCCCCGACGACAACGTCGACAACATCAATAGCGCCGATTATCAGGAGCAGGTCGCGCAATCGATCGCCGCCGGCATCGCCGCCGTCCGCTCCAAGCTGCCGGAGACGAGGCCATGAACTTGATCGAACAGCCGCCTCCGGAGAAGCATGGCGTCGGTAAGATTCCTCGCTACCTCGTCATCATGTTCGCCGCACTGGCGGTCGCAGCCATTGTCCTCGGCCTCTACGCGCTCCATTTGAAGCGAAGAGTTGCACGCGAAGCACAGGCCGCCGCCGAGCAACAGCTGGCAGTTGGACCTCCCGGTGTCGGCCCTCCCGAGCCGGTCACGCTCTACGTCGCCAATGACAGCGACGGCACCATGCGCAAAACGCAGATCACGATTGCTCTGCCGGCCGAGCGCAGCGAGCGTGCCCGCGCAGTCTTGCAAGCGCTGCTCGCGCAATATCTGAAGACGCCGTCGACCCATCCCATCGGCGCCGGCTCCGACGTCCGTCAGGTGTATCTGATGGGCGACGACACGGCGATCGTCGACACCAACTCTCGTTCGCTGACGCTCATCCCTCCGGCGTGCTCGCTGAAGAACTGACGGTCGCGTCCGTCGTCATGACGCTGAACGCCAATGACAACAAGATTGGAAAGGTCAAGATTCTGGTCAACGGGCAGGAGCGCGACACGCTTGCCGGTCACGCCGATCTGCGAAGATTCTATGAGGCCGGCAACATCGGCCAGGTCGTGAAGGACATGCAGTGACATTACCGCGCATAGGCGTGTTCGATTCGGGCGTCGGCGGCCTCACCGTGCTGAAGGCGATGGCCGCGCAGCTGCCCGCGCACTATCTCTACTTCGGCGACACCGCTCGACTGCCCTACGGCACCAAGTCGGCTGAAACCGTCGCCCGCTACGCGATCGGCGCCACTCGTTTTCTTGAGGCCCAGAACATCGATCTCCTGGTCATCGCCTGCAACACCGCAACCGCCCTGGCCCTGCCGCAGATCAAAGCTGCGGCCCATGTGCCGGTGGTCGGCGTAGTCGAGCCGGGCGCAGCCATGGCAGCCGAAGTCAGCCAGAAGCGCGCGGCCATCGTCATCGCAACCGAAGCGACCGTCAGCAGCCACGCCTATCGCGACGCGCTCGAACGTCACGGTCTCGACTCGTTGGAGAAAGCCTGCCCGCTCTTCGTACCATTAGTCGAAGAGGGCTGGATCGAACATCCCGTCACCGAGCAGGTCGCGCGAATCTATCTCAACGAAGCAAGTGCGCAGGCTCCCAACGGCGCCGACGTTCTGGTCCTCGCCTGCACCCACTACCCGCTCATCGCGCCCATGCTGCGCCGTATCGTTCCGCCGGAAATGCAAATCGTAGACTCCGCCGAATCCACCGCGCGCGTGGTGAAGAAGATGATCGAAGAGAATTTGAAGCTGTCATCCTGAGCGCAGCGAGCTGCCGAGTTTAGAATTTGATGTGTCATCCTGAGCGTAGCGAGGCGCCAGCCGAGCGGAGTCGAAGGACCCCTATCGCAGCAGGCCCACTGGCAGCAAGCGAAACTGTTTCCAACGCTGTGTCATCCCGAGCGAGCGAAGCGAGTCGAGGGACCCCTATCGCCGCGACGATGCCGCCAGCCGCCCATCGCACCTTCCGCTTCTACGTCACCGACTCGACCGACAAATTCAAGCGCCTGGCCACTCGCTTTCTCGGCCGCCAGGTAGATAATGTCGAACATGTAGACTTAGGTGGTTAAACTGGCCACTGACCACTGGCAACTGCCTTATGATCTTCCGCTCCGACAATCGCTCGCCCGACCAGATGCGGCCGGTGAACATCCTTCCCGACTTCATCTCCACCGCCGAAGGCTCGTGCCTCATCGAGCTGGGCAACACGCGCGTCATCTGCACCGCAACCATCGAAGACACCGTGCCGCCCTTCCTGCGCAACAGCGGCAAGGGCTGGGTCACCAGCGAGTACGGCATGCTGCCGCGCTCCACGCTGACGCGCACGCCGCGCGAGGTCACCAAAGGCCGCGCTGGTGGCCGCACTCACGAGATCCAGCGGCTCATCGGCCGCTCGCTGCGCGCCGTCACCGACATGGAGAAGCTGGGCGAGCGCACCATCTTCCTCGACTGCGACGTCATCCAGGCCGACGGCGGCACGCGCACCGCGTCCATCACCGGCGCATTCGTCGCCATGGGTCTCGCGATGCGCCGCATGGTCGAGGCCGGCTCGATGAGCATCGCGCCCATCCGCGATTACGTTGCCGCCACCAGCATCGGCATCGTCGATGGCGAGATCATGCTCGACCTCTGCTACGAAGAAGACGCGCGTGCCGAAGTCGACATGAACGTCGTCGCCACCGGCAGCAAGAAGCTGATCGAAGTCCAGGCCACCGCCGAGCGCCGTCCCTTCGACGACGCGCAGCTCGCCAAGATGATGGCTCTCTCGCGCCAGGGCATCGAGTCGCTGATCTTGAAGCAGCAGGCCGTGCTGAGCGGATTGCCGCTCAGGCAATAACCGTATCAGCACTAAGGTCGCCTGAAATGTATTTTCGAAATCGTGTGGCGTAGATTAAGCAGGTTGAGATCATCGCTACTGGTGTCCTGGGCAAGTGCGATGAGCGAAAAGCGGTTGTCGGAAGGTTTATGAGTCGCGCCTCGATGGCGAAAAGTGAAAGGTGTCGCAAGCATCAAAGTCCGTAGAGATGGCGCGCCGAGTGATAGCAGAGTTACATTGGTATGAAGCTCATGGCCTCGGCAAGAAAGAGTTCAAAATCAAACGGCTCCTCGCGCAAGACGACTAAGCCGCGACGGCGTTTGTACTTTGTCTGCGTAATGAGGGCTACGCGGCATCCCTGGAACCACGGAAGCTGTACTCCATAGTCCCGGATGCGGCAGCGACGAAGCACAACTTGCTTCGAGTAATTGACGAGTCTGGCGAAGACTATCTCTATCCCGCAGATTACTTCGTCGCACTGCGCCTGCCCACGAACGTCAAGGCGGCATTGTCCAAAGCGTCGTAAGCTAGCCGACTCGGATACAGCATTTGCGGCGGGGAGCAATGCGCAGGCTTATAGGCATTACCGCACTCGTTTTCGCACTCAGGTACTGGCGGTGGCTGGCCAGGAAGCCGCTTCAGCACCGAAGACTCGAAGCTCCGCCGAAGAACAGCGACGCCCCTCCCGCCAACCTAGTTACTCCACTGGAAGTACTGTCCGACACCCGAGGGCGTGGATTTACAGCCTTACCTAAGAAACATTCTCACAAAGATCCGCAAGAACTGGTACAACCTCCTCCCGCCCGAAGCGCGCAAGCCAGAGCGTAAAGCAAGGAAAGGTCTACGATCGAGTTTGTGATTCTTCCGAAAGGAACGATCGCGGCGATGAAGATAACCAAGCCCTCCGGAAACATTGCCCTCGATCGCGCAGCGTGGGGCGGCATCGTCGCAAGCGTGCCATTTGCTCCATTGCCTGAGGAGTTTCGCGGCCCGTACCTGGCCTTGCGCTTTCACTTTGATTACAACCCGTCATCCCAAGCAACCCACTGATCCCCCCTCGCGCCCTTCTCGCGATTCGTTTAGAATTTCCTGTTCTGCACTTCTCAGGACCCAGCCTGCTGCAGGACGGCACTACAATCCTTTCTAGCGAATCGGGCGATCTGCCCGTGGAGGTTCTAACGTGAAACTGACTCCTGGAAAACTTGCGGGCATCAAGGCTGTTTCGAACGATCGCGGCGTCATCGCTGCCGCCGCCATGGACCAGCGCGGCTCGCTGAAGAAAGCTCTCGGCGCCAACGCCGGCGACAAGGAACTGGAGGAATTCAAAATCTACGTGAGCGAAGTTCTGACGCAGCACGCCAGCGCCATCCTGCTCGATCCCGAGTGGGGCCTGCCGGCCGCGAAGCGTCGCGCCAAAGGTTCCGGCCTGCTGCTGGCCTACGAGAAGACCGGCTACGACAAGCAGACGCCCGGCCGCCTGCCCGATCTGCTCGACGACTGGTCGGCCAAGCGGCTGAAGGAAGCCGGCGCCGATTGCGTCAAGATTCTCCTCTACTACTCGCCCTACGACGACCAGAAGATCAACGATCTAGAAGCATGCCTGGGTCGAGCGCATCGGCGACGAGTGCGTCGCCAACGACATCCCGTTCTTCCTGGAGATCGTCGGCTACAAAGAGGGCATGGACGAAAAGAGCGCCGACTACGCCAAGATCAAGCCCGAAATCGTGACCAAATACATGCAGGAGTTCACCAAGTCCCGCTACAACGTCGACGTGCTGAAGCTGGAGATTCCCATCAACATGCAGTACGTCGAGGGCGCGCGCTCGTTCAAAGGGACGAAGGTCTACAGCAAGAAGGAAGCGCTCGATCACTTCCGCGCGACCGCGACGGCCACCAACAAGCCGTTCATCTACCTGTCGGCCGGCGTCAGCAATCCCGAGTTCATCGAGGATCTGGAGTATGCCGCCGAGTCCGGCGTGAAGTTCAACGGCGTGCTCTGCGGACGCGCCACCTGGAAGGACGGCATCCCGATCTACGCGCAGCAGGGCGGCAAGGCCTTCGAGGCGTGGCTGAAGGACGAAGGCGTGAAGAACATCAGCAACGTGAACAACGCGCTGAAGGCCGCCACGCCGTGGTACAGCATCTACGAGGTCGGCGAGACCGTAGACCGCGCGATAGTGTAGCGCCGGCCTCCCGCTGGCTGTCGTGGCGGCGTCCGCCGCCACTCGAAGCGTAGTGCGAAGGTTACATCCGTATCGCGAATGTCAGCGATCGAGTGCGAACCTTCGGGTCCGCGTTTCACGTTATGATCCGGCTTCAGCCGGCGACACCCATGGCGCGCGAAGGTCGTCCGCGCGTCGTTGCTTAGGAAGCAACTGTCCTATCAAGAAGTTGTCATCACGAGCGAAGCGAGGGATCTGCTTTTCGCCTCGAACAACCTGATCCTTCGAGTTCCGGCAAACAGCAGATCCCTCCTTCGCTCAGGATGACAATTTGTTGGTGTGAATTCCCTAGCGAAACCGAAGAGTAAGAGCGAACCGCGGCTACTCATACACCGTGCACCCGCACCCCGGCGACGGCACGTGTACCTTCAGAAAATCCGCCACCCGCTGATACGCGTCAATCTGGTTCTCCACCCGCGCGAATCCGTGCCCTTCATCTTTGTAGATCTTCAACTGCGCCGTCCCGCCGTGCTTCTTCACCGCGTCGGCCACCTGCTGCGCCTCTTCCGCCGGGCAGCGCGGATCGTTGCCGCCCGCCAGCAGCAGCAGCGGCGCCTTGATCTGGTCGACAAAATAGATCGGCGAGCGATCCTCATACAGCGCCTTGTTCTTCACCGGATCGCCCATCGTCGCCAGATCATATTCGCGCAGGTGCGGATCCTCGTTCTCGATCTCCGTAAACCAGTTCACGAACGGCACAATCGGCACCGCCGCCGCCCACATATCCGGAGCCTTCGTCACCGCCATCATGCTAAGATACCCGCCGTAGCTGCCGCCCATCACGATCAGCTTCTTGGGATCGACAAACGCGCTCTTCTTGATCCACTCCGCCGCGTCGAGCACATCATTCAACTCCTGCCCGCCGGCATCGCCCATGTTGGCGTCGGTGAACTGCTTGCCGTATCCCGTCGATCCGCGATAATTCGGCGCGATCACCAGATAACCCTGGTTCACGATGTACTGAATGAAGCGATTGAACGAGTCAACCGACTGCGCCGCCGGCCCACCGTGGATGTAGACAATCGCAGGAAATTTCCCGTTGGGCTGAATGTTGTTGGGCACATACGCGAATGCCGAGATCGTCCACTTGCCGTCGCGGCTGGGATAGTGCACCAGATACGGCTGCACCATGTCCGCGCTGCGCAGCCCGCCCACCAGCGCGTGGGTGATCTGCTGCGACTGCTTCGCGGCAATGTCATATACCCACAGATCGTTCGGAGCGTTGGCGCCGTTGTGGTAGTACAGCAAGCGCGAACCGTCGCGCGTATACGCCACAGGATCGCCGCCCAACTCGTTAATGCCGCGCTCCAGCGGCAGCGCCTCGGCATGTTTGCTCGCGATGTCGTAGGAATAAATGTTGGTCGTGCCGTCGACATTCGCAGTCCAGGTCAGCGACTTGCCATCGGGCGAAAACGAGCCCGCACTCAACTCCCATTTCTCGTCGGTCAGCCACTCAATCTTTTTCGTCGCAATATCGACGACTCCCACATTGTCGTACCCATTGTGCGCGTCCGATGTAATCAGCACCGTCTTGCCGTCGGGCGAGATGTCGGCGGCGATGTAATTGTTCTGTCCCTGATGCGGCTGTGAGATTTGTGCTCATACCGCTGGCGAGATCGACCACAAACACATTGGCATCTTTCCCGTGGCATGCCACTGCGTATAGACGATGAACTTGCCATCGCGCGAAAAGATGGGATGGCGATTGCTCAGCTCTTTCGGCGTGTTCTTCGTCAGATGGCGAACGTGCCGCGTCGCAACATCGATTAGCTCAATCTCATAGCTCGATCCTGTTTTTGGCTTCGTTGCATAGGCCAGCTGCTTCCCGTCAGGCGACCATGCCGCGCTCAAACTTCCGCCGAATCCGGCGACGTCGTCAGATTCGTCACATCACCGGTCTTGGGCGAAGCCAGAAAGATGTCCCACTGCTCGTCGCCATCATGGTCGGAGATGTAGGCGATCCACGTCCCGTCGGGCGACCACACCGGCTGCGCCTGCCGCTGATCGCTGATGGTCAGCTGCGTCGGCCAACCGCCGGTCGCCGGCAGCAACCCAAAGGTTATTGCGCCCGCTGATGTTGGAGATAAACGCGACCTGCTTGCCATCCGGCGACCACGTCGAGCCGCCAATCTGCCGCGTCATGTAGAGCTTCTCGATGGAGAAGTTCTGCATATCGGTAACATTCTTGCTTTCGAGCTTGCTGGGATTGGTGATGGCTTGGGGCGCGGCGAGGGGTTGCTGGGCAACTGCAGAAAGTGTCATAAGAAAAATGATCGCGGCAAGAGTGAGCTTCAAGTTGTAAGCTTCCAATCTCAATGTGTGGAGGAATGACAAATAACTGAGTGTGCTACATTACACCTCGGTAAGCTTATGCCAACCAAGAAAAATGCGGCCACAGCCGCCTTAGATGAGTATATCCGGCGGAGGAAGCAGGTCGAGATTCTAAGGCTGTTCGGAACCATCGACCACTCGCGGGACTATGACTACAAGGCGAACCGGCAGCGTGACCGGATCGAGCACAAGCAATGAAGGTATTAGCGGGTTCGTCGCTCGCTCTGCTGGCGTTTCTGTCCTGCACTGCCGCATATGCAGCGGAAGCCGCGTGTCCCTTGAATGGGACGGACGAACACAAGGTCACCATTCAGCAGTACACGGTGCGCACGATGCGAGAGGATTATAAAGGCTGCCTGGAGGTGCGGAAGGACGGCGACGTGATCTACCGCAGGGACGACGGCGATATCCTGGCCTATTACATCGGCAACAAGGTTGATGGCAATTCCGCAGGACCCGAGATCAAGCCCGGAACGGACATCACAGGCAGCGGCCAACCGCAAGTGATTATAGGTTCTTGGAGTGGTGGCGCTCACTGCTGTTACGCTTTTCGAATTCTGCAATTTGGCAAAGAGTTTAAGGTTGTGGCTAGGCTCGATGCCGGAGATTCAGACGGCGCACATTTTGAGGACATCGATCACGATGGGAAATACGAATTCCTTTCCAACGAGTGGACCTTTGCTTATTGGCGTACCAGCTTCGCGGAGTCGCCAGCGCCAGAAGTGATCTTGCGTCCGGTCACCTCGCAGAATGGCTACGTTGAGTACAAGCTCGCCCTTGATCTTATGCGCAAGCCAGCCCCCAGCCAGGTGCAACTGGACGACATGATCGTGAAAATCAAGAGCGACGAATCCTGGAAACAACATGTCCCGCCTGCACTTTGGACTGCAATGCTAGACCTCATTTACACAGGTCATGCCGAACTTGCATGGCAGGTTTTCGACCGCTCCTGGCCCGACAAGAAACCGGGCAAAAGCGGATTCCTCGGGGCCTTCTGTGAACGCCTCAGTGACAGCCACTATGATTTGGCCGATACGTTAAAAGGACAACCGCCAGACTGCTCCCTGGACAACTTCGGTCCTGATTGATTTGCACGAATCATCGCCGTTGGCGAAGCACGATAGTTCTTTCTTCGTCTACAGCCCTGCAGCGCGCATCGCGCTCTTCGCTTCCGTAACCGCTCCGATTGCCTGCATCATGCCGAGCTGATCCCAATTGTCCCAGCCCTCGACAATCTTCCCGTCAACAATTCGTCCTATCGAGATTCCGGTAATGCGCACCTGCTTCCCGGTTGCCGGCAGCCCTAGCTGATCGCCCTGGTGCGTCATGGTTGCCGACCATCTCGCAACAACCTTGTCGCCAGCCTCGAAGGCATCCTCGATGGTCACATGAATGTCAGGGAACGAGCCGCGCAAGTTCTCGACGAAAGCGCGAAACCCCTGCGGCCCTCGGATAACCGCTTCCGGACCGCTCTGGCCGACCCCGATGAATTCCGGCGCCATCAATTCCTGAATCGTGCCCAGTCGACCTTCATTCCACACTTCACCAAACCAGCGATGGATCAGCGCAACATTCTTGTCGGACATAACTGCTCCTCTGCGAACGGCAAGTGTGACACGTTTTCGTCCGCAGTCAAGCGAGTAAGTTTATGCGGCTGTCTCGCCGAGCGTAATACTTCACAACCTGTCGAGCCACGAGGGGATGGTCGCCGTTTCGCGAGTTCACACGATCATGGTCAGAATCTTACGATCGGGTGTGATGGCCATCTTTTGTGTTCTCTCTGAGGCGGTCGCCGTGTACGATGCGGTTATGAAACAAATCAGGGTTTTCTTGGGAGTGCTCAGTGCGCTCCTGCTCGCCTTACTATTACCAGCTTGCAACGCAGTCAATCCCCTCTGCGGAAGTGCTCGTCCGGCCCCGGTTATTGGGACGCTCTCTCCCACCACGGTTACGTTTGCTCAAGTACAGAAGGGTGTTGTTCTCACTGTAAATGGTAGCGATTTTGTAACGGCTTCGGTCGTGGTCATCAACGGGACGGGACTAACCACTACGTTCGTGAGCAGTACGGAGTTGCAAGTCACGATCACGACTGCGCAGATCTCCGGTCCGGGAACCGCAAATGTCACAGTCAATACTCCGGGGGGGACGACAGGCACCCTTGCCTGCTCGAGCGGTGGAACCAGCAGTGCCCTCGTCTTGACGATCACTTCTTAAGGAAGAGCCACGGACGGATAGAAGATTCGCGCTCCGCGACACTGCTCTCTCAGCAGTGCCAAAAAGTGCTCACCGACAAGGCCACACGAAGAACAGCATCCTCGCCTGCCACCAGTGGAGCAACTAAATATCGCGGCTAATACCGTGCGAACCGTGTGCTCGCCCTCTTGCACAAGATGTTTTCCGTTGCGGCGGTCGGCGATGACAACGAGTGGGGTGTGACCCGGAACCCGGCTGCTGGCATTCCGAGATTCCACGAAGAGAAGCGGGAGCGGTGGTTGTCGGAGGAGGAGTTTGAACGGTTGATAGGCGCAATGCAGGATTATCCCGAGCGTTGCGCGGCTGAAGCCGACGTATCAGAGAAGCAGCGCGAGTTTCTGCGCAAGGAGGCACGGCGTGCCATGAACGCCATTCGCCTTACCGTGGTCACTGGTTGCCGCAAAGGGGAAGCCCTCACTGCCAAGTGGATCGACTTCGACTTTGCGCGGGGCGTATGGACGAAACCAAGCCATCACACCAAGCAAAAGAGAGTCGAGCATGTGCCACTCAATGAACAAGCGCTGGCGCTGCTGGAGTCGCTGCCCCGCGATGGTCAGTATCTTTTCCCCGGCAGGAGGAAGGGCGCGCACCTAAGCGATTTGAAAGGGCCTTGGGCCAAGCTTTCCGATCTCGCCAAACTCTCGGGGGTCCGCGTACACGATCTGCGCCACAGCTTCGCATCGCATCTGGTGAGCAGCGGCGTGTCTTTGCCGATTGTGGGCAAGCTCTTGGGGCACACCCAGCCTCAAACAACCGCCCGGTATGCGCATCTGGCCGATAATCCATTGCGCGAGGCAAGCAACCGCTTTCCCCAGGTTTTGTGAGGTTTACCTAAGTGCGCGAGAGCCATCAAGAAGTGCTGCCATAAGATCAGGAATTTCCCGCATTCTATCGAGCTGTTCCTGAATATCGCGACGTTCAGGCCGAGGAGGTTCAAAGTAGGCATGGTTGAGTTTACCGTTGCAGCTAAAGATTTCAAGAAGGCTATCAGACTGATACTGGTTGGTCGCGCTGCCCACATGGACAGTGACCTCGCGGACTTTCGAGCCGCCGCTAATCTGCTCGACCTCAGTTCCGTCGGCACAGAAACGAAGGTGGACGCGGATGTCGCTCAGGCGGGATACGCACAGGTGCCGCTTCCGGTGTTGAAGGACATCAAGAAGATAATCTCGACCTACAAACAGCCGAGGCTGCGCGTCAGGATTCACGAGGGCGTTTTCAGGGTCGAGAGCTATAGCCTAAGTCACACTGGAATTGAACTGAAACGCATCGGTGCAAAGATGGCGGACCTTCCGGTGAACGCAGGTTACCTTGACACGCTCGCGATGGTGAAGCTGTTTTCAGCCGAGGAGATTGCGGAGAGCGGCCTCGCGGCTCGCGTCCTCGATGCTCAGCAGAGGGCCAATGCTGCCATAGAGCTTGCGACGTCGGCGCTGTTGGTATTTCAGGTGCCGCGGGAGGAAGTCCGAAAGTTGCTCGACGCGCACCTCAGCGCCCGTGCAGCGGAGTTGAAGCCCAACCTCAGCGCATTCAAAGCGGGAGCACGGTGAAGAACGGCCCGTTTCTGAATGCCGCACCGCCGTTCCCAACCGCTCCAGTCAAGACACTCATCCGCACCCGGCGGCGACTTTATCTAACCTGCACCTCCAGACCAGAATCGCGGATTTTCTTCAGGAACGCTTCAGCGATCTCGTTCGCATCTGATTGCACGGCCTTCTGCGGTGTTGCCAACCCTCGTATGATTTCCCCCTGACGCTGACAGGCAACTTCGCCGTAGCTGAGGAAGGTCGTCAAAACCTGTTCATGTCCGAGATTCTGGCTCCATGCCTTGTACTGTTCCGGCGTCTTACAGACATCTTGGCCGAGCTGGACAAGCGTGTTTCTAAAACTGTGCGGGTTGAAGTACGTTAGGCCAGCGTTGGCGAAGGCTGTGCGGAATATACCGCGAATGGCCGAGGCTGTGCTCCAGTGCTCCCGCTCCAGACCGGAGGCTTCAAACTGCCGGGACGCGCCCACCGCGATGCGCGTTTTCGAGAAAACCGGGTCGTCATTGCCCCATAGCTTCTCTTCCCGCAGGTAGGCCACCCACTCCGCCACTATCGCGCGAATCTCATCGCCCACCGGAAAGAAGTAAGTGGGGAAGGTTTTGCTGGATTTCGTGTTCACCTCCCGCGCGTCTTGATTAACTTTGCCGGCGACCAGATCAATATGCTTTAGCTTCATCGAAGCGATGGCGCTGTCCCGCGCCCCAGTAAGAAGCGTGAACGCGATAAGGGCGCGGTCGCGGCGCTCTATCTCCGTGCTCGACGGCATCGAACCGATGACGTGCTTGACCTGTTCCAATGTCGGCGCTTTTTGTTCCCGCTGGGTCGTGGCAATGCGGGTGTCTTTCTCGGAGAGATTGAAATACTCGGCGTCGGAAAACTGAATCTTTGACTTGTAGCCAGGCTCACGCGCAAGCCACTGGAAGAACCCCTTGAGTTGCGTGAGCGTGGCATGGAGCGTGGCCTTGCTTAGCCTCTCCCCCGATCGCTGGCCGTTCTGTTCGTCAAGATGCCTCTTGAAGGCCATTGCCTGCTCAACGTGAAACAACTTGAAATCCCGGTGCTTGGTGTAGACCTCGAAACGGTTTAGGGCCTTCGCAACCGCATCTATGGTGTGGTGGCTGTTGCCCCTAGCATCCTTCAGAAAGGCGAAATAGTGGCGCTTGATTCGTTCGTTACCGGCGTGGTGTTTTGTCATGTTCGATGTCTCCTATCTCAAGTCACTGTTTACGGTGGATTGATTACTCTCACTTATACGTTTCAGTGCTTGCGGAAACGTGATGTCCAATTTCGCACGAACTTGCTCCAGTTTGGCCAAGCTGACGCATCGGTAAATCATGGAATCGCAGTCGGGGCAGATGCCCGTCAGGTTCCCCGTTTTGTCGGTGATAGGCTGATAATCCGCGTAGTCATTCAAAGGGGATTTCGGGGCGCGGCATCGGACGCAGTAGATTTCACCGGGCTGTAACGGACGCTTGTTTTTCGCTCGGCGAGCCTGAAGGAATGAGACAAGGTCAGGGCCGCGAATCAATGTCGGCCGTCTGTTGTCGCAGGTTGGAAGACCGGCTTTGACCCAGGCACGCACGGTATTCTTGTGGGTGCCGAACAAGCTGGCGATCTCCTCCACCGTGTAGCTACGGTGGATCTTGACGCGGCGATGGTTCGGGTATCGTTTTCGGCGGCGCTTGTGCATGATCGTTATGCCGGCGGGTTCACTTTGCGCCCCTGGGCTTTCCTCCCACCCCGGCCAGGAGTGATTTCTAAGCCTCTAAGCCACTCAACTACAGCGGCTCGCCTATACAAGGTCTTACGTCCTATGCGGACGAACGGCGGTCCGTCTCCTGTTAGGGACCAGCGGTCCACGCTGCGAATACTGCGTTGTAGTTGGGAGGCGAGTTCCGCCTTGGTCATGTACTCACTGAGAATGCTGTTACCCGTTTCGGTTTCCATATTCTTAACTCCAATGAAAAAGGCCGCCCGAAGGCGGCCTGCACCGGTTTTGTTGTTCTTGGTTTACGCGAGAGACAGAAAAACCGCCTTGCGGCGGTTCTTGTTTAAGCTTTTGCCGAGCCTATAGAAGAAATTTTTCCGTTCGCTCACTGCAACATACAGCGTCAGGCTGCGGAGATCGAACCATTCCCTTGCGGGAGTCCGCGATTTGACTTCAACTGTGGTGCACATTGCGATTAACCAAACCGCTCCTCGTTCCGAAATCATCTGAAGTGCTCAAACCGTCCCTGGGTGCTTCCTGCTATCAACTGCTTGCAGCCAGGTATGAGTTGCCCCTGCGTCAGTCGGCAACCAACTGCAGGCCGACATAGCCTCGAGAGGAACGGACTTCGTAACCCCTCTTGGGATTTTCGGGAATCAGACACGACCGGCCGCGGATGGGATTGAATAGAAAGTCCAAGCCCTAGACTCTTGGACCGATAGCAGACAAATCTTGGTTTCTGCGGTCGCCATTTGAAACACTCATCCCCCCGGCCCGGTTAGCACGTTGAGAACATCGGTGCTTTTCGGTGTATAGCTGAATATGTATATGCCTTCCGAATTGAGTGTCAATACGTTGGTGGAACTAATCGTTCAGTAGTGGAACTAATGTTCCTCGTAGAACAATTTAGTGGTGGAACTAATGTTCCGCGTGGAACATTTTTCAATCTGCCATGCCAGACTGCCTAGCTCGCGGCGGGATTACTTTCCAGGCAGAAAAGCTGGGTGGTGCGGTCCTACCTCGGAGATCAGCAGCAATTGTCCAAGCTTCAAGAGCGTGTGCACCGGAACCATAACGATAGGCATTATGCCTGTCTAACGGAAACTATTTTGCTGCGTTTCTTGGGGTGGATTTGGGGTGTTTCTCGGGATGCTTCTTGGTGGGCTTGTGTGTGCTCCGGTATTGCTTGCGCAGATCGGCGAGGCTACTGACACTGATACCCTTAACGTCGCAAAGCTATCCGGTGTTGGTGGGTTCGGCTGGCTGGACATCCTCCTTCGGGGCCGGCAACAAAACTGGCCTCTAAATCCTGTTTCCAGATACACCGGCGTCGCGCCCACCATCGGGCGAGCAACTTCATAATGGTTCTGAATATTCTTTGCGGTTGATGCGACCTTGGGATAATGGGTATGTTTATCTGAGGGTTACTTTAGGCATAAGAGATTAGCGGGAAGTGTCAATCCACAGGACGTGCGGAAATGCCAGGGATTTGCAGACTCTGCCATAGTGAGTCGGAGCTACGGGAAAGCCACTACCTACCGGCCGGCGTGTACCGCCGTCTGCGTGGGGAGGTGCTCAAGAATCCGAACCCGATCCTCATAACGCCCGAAGTCGCGTTCCAGACTTCCGACCAGTTCCGAGAGCCGCTTCTCTGTGGCGAATGTGAGCAGTTATTCTCTCGAAGAGGCGAACGATGGGTACTGACTAACATGGCGCAGGGCGAAGGCCGGTTTCCGTTGTATGAGGCTCTTCAGCGAACGGTTCCGTTCATTGGGCACGGCGACATGTCGTACTATCGCGGCTTGGAGGTTCCCGGCGCCGATCCGGATGCACTCGCGTACTTCGGCATCAGCGTCTTCTGGAGAGGAGCCGCACACGCTTGGCGGCATCCGACCGGAGTGATGCCTAACCTGACGCTGGGTCCATTTGAAGAGCGGCTTCGCCTATTTCTGCTGGACGAAGCTCCGTTCCCGCATAACGTCGCCCTCACGGTAACCGTATGGCCATCCTGCGATCCGCTTCCGACTGCTTACACTCCTTTCGGACACCGCCGGAAGGGCTACGGACACTACAAGTTCTACATCCCCGGAATCGAGTTCGATTTGTGGGTGGGACAGGTTATACCGGAACGCATACGGAACTCGTGCATCGTCACAGGGCCGGAACGGGTCATCATGACAAGCCCCGCCGTCGAGTTCAATACGCGGAAGGCGTTCCGCCTCCTGGCTCGGACTGCCAGCCGCGCGCCGAATGTTGAGCGGACGATCGCCCTGGTCAATGAAATACGAAATCAAGGTGCGGGTAACTAAGACAGATGACCTTCGTTGGAATATGCAAGTTATGTCTCCTGGAAAAGGACCTGCAGGATAGTCATCTGATCGGACGGGCAATTTATCGCCTAATCCGGGAGGAAGCGGGCGAAGACCCGATAGTGATGACGCCCCAAGTCGTGTTGCAAACATCGCTACAGGTTAGCGAATATGTCTTCTGCAAGGAATGTGAAGAGAGGTTTAGCAAGGGCGGCGAACGGTATGTAACAGGGCTCGTGTACCGCAAACACAAGTTTCCACTTCTCGATAAGATAAAACTCGCTCTGTACAAAGTCGAAAAGACACACGTAGAGGTGTCAGCGGAGAAGATAGGCATCGACACGGATAAGCTCGCCTATTACGCAGTGAGCGTGGTGTGGCGGGCCGGAGTGCACATTTGGAAGACGATTGGACAGCAGACTACGTCCGTTGTTCTTTCGCCAGAAAACTTAGAGAGCATGCGGAAGTATCTGCTTGGGGAAGCTCCACTGCCTGACAACGTGGGCGTGGTCGTAAGCGTTTGCACCGATCGCTTGTCGCAGCTACAAGTTCTCTTCCCGACAATGCTCGTGGCGCCTACTAATTATCAGGACTATTGGTTTTTAGTGCGCGGAATTCGTTTCAACGTGATGGTCGGCTTAGGCGGGGCAAAAGTTGATTTCAGCAAGATATGCTGTGTGCGGTCACCGGGTCGTAAGCTTTTTGTTATGGACATGGAAGGCATCACGCTGGAGTCTGTGAAGCACTTTGCGGGTAACGCCAAAGTCGCACAGAACGTCAGACGTGGAAAGAAAAAACGCACTTAGGACCGCAAGCAAGCGAGGTCCGGCGTTCGCCAGCTATCCCACAGTCCAGCGAAGGCGAAAGGCTCCTGCTGCATCATCTCGAAGCAGTACGGTTGTCTTCTCCTCCCACTCTTCTGCCATTCGTAGAAGCCATCCGCAGGAATGGGACAGCGCCGACGTTGAAGAAGTAACCGTCAGAGGAAACGCACGGTTGACAGATTGGAATCCGCAGGGTTGCAGCTATTCCTTTGCGCATACTTAGGCGATTTGCCAACAGTTGAGCATTCCGAAACGCCGCAACCGAGGTTCCACCTCAACACGAGTCTCCGCGACTAACACGAGTCGAAGATCTATCGTGCCACCCTACGATCCGCTCACTTGTTGCCGAATTTCCAGCTCAGTCCCGAACTGGAACCATAGTCGCTGCTGGAAAGGCCGTCGGGCGGATGGTTGTCCCAGTTGCCATAGAACGAGACATTCCACGACAGGTTGCCCGTCAGCTTGACGTAGTAGGTTGCATTCATGTTGAACTTCACCCGACCGGGATCGGAAATGACAGGCAGAAAAACAGCGTTGAGTTCGCCGTTGGTTTTGTTGAACCAAAAGAATTGCAGATCCGCAGCGATCAAGCCGGAAGCAAGGCTCTGTGAATCGATGTTCTGTTGATACTGCGTGTTCTGCCCGGCAAAGCCACCGAGAAGCGTAATGCGCGCTCGGTTGGTATTTTTCAGGTAGCGGCCTAAACCGCCGCCGTAGGTGCCTTGCCGGATAATGCCTTGCTCTGTGCTTTGCAGAAAAGTACCGAGCCCCTCGTAAAACCAGTTATTCCAAGGCATAAGCCGGAAGGCATCTACATCAAACTGGTTTCGCGTGGAGGCACTCGCGCCGGTACTGGAAGACAGCGTGGACTCAAAGCTGGCTCTCGCCCCCCAGCGTTCTCGCGGATATGTGACCTCAGAGCCCAAGTTGTATTGGGTTGCTTGGTTGCCCTTGGAGTAGGTGATGCCGGTGTCTATGTATCCGTTAAAGCGCTGGAGGAATTTTTCTGAGGTTGTGTCCATCTCAACGACGTGGGTACGGTCGATCACAACTTGTGTTCCCGAAGCTTCTACTACCTGAATTTGAACCGGGCGGACATCTGACGTTTCTGCGGTGCTAAGGGTGCCGGTGTACACCGCGCCGTTCTCGGTCTTCACCAGAAACAATTGCTTGCTCTCCAGATGCTGCACCTTCGACCATTGAACTGAGCTTGTTCCCAATATGTACTCCATGTCGAGGTAGAGCACGCCTTAACTTAAGCCCTTGATTTCGCCAGTAAGGTGATCGCCATTCTTCATCACCACGACGTCAGTTTTTGTCCGCGCAACTAGAGGAAGAGCAATAAAGAGTACAAAGGTCAGGGCCAGAGCTCGCGCTGTCATGTTCCGTGGTTTCTTCATGATCACGTCATCGTTCTCCATCTCAGAAAATAGGCGGTGCTCTCCGTTATTTCGGTTTTCCCAACCAGGAGTACTGCCAAGCCACTGAGACGTTCTGGTAGTTGCCGCCGTACCGTATGTAGGTCCCATCGCTATAGCTGAATTTCAAAGACTGATGTTTGGTGATGGGAACCGCGACCGTACCGCCGAGGCGGGAATTTGTTTGCCGTGTGAGCGGACTTTGGACGCCGTTCACAGCTGTTTTTCCGCCAAACCAGAAATTACCGTCAAGCGAAGCCCAGAGCCTGGGCTTGAGGCTATAACTCAAGTGTCCTTCAACAGCTCCGATCGGATTCTGAGACTGGGACCTAGTGCCGGCATAGTAGACATTGCGCGACCAAAAGTCGGGGTTCGTGGTAAAGAACCAGGCTCCAAAGTACCCATCCAATATCCAATTGCCCCAGCGTTGGGAATAGCCAAATTCGGGTTTGAAACCCCAACGGTTCGCGCCCCAATTGATTAGCTTTGTCGGATCGTACTGACCTGTGGGAGCCAACACTTTGAGACTTGCGCCCAATAAGACCTTTTGCTTCCACTTTATGAACTCCTCGGGCGGCATGGCCGGGCCGCCCTTCAGGTTGACCGAGAAACGATAGGCCGAATCCAGAAAACCGGAGCGATAAAGATGGCCTCCCGCGCCTTGTACCGTCCCCTGAAAATTTCCAACGCCATATGGCAAAGAGGCAACGATGTTGGCCGCTCGACCAAAGAAGCCGAAACCGTGGTAGTAGCTGAAGATCGGCACGCTGTAGGTTCCAGTAGCTCCACTAACGGGAAGGGCGCCGTTGTAGTCAATGTTGCCGTCGTAGAAAGACCAGGTCAGCGTGACTGCATTGGAATGCATTGGCGTGATGACGTAAGCCCGCGGCGAGAGGTCCTGCGCACTCGCCACTTTTAGACAAGCCAGCCAGAGGACAGCCAGCCCGGCGAACTTGAAAGAATGTCGCATTCTCGATTCAGCACCGCACTCACCTTAGCAACACATCCGCACGTGGATTACAGCAGGAAATCCAGCCCTGCTCCCTTCGCCGGCTCCGTCGACAAGCGTCCAGAACGAATGGCCACTCGAAAAGTCTCGTAGTCGCGTTCAGCCTGGTCAGCGTAAGCATACGAATATTGGGCTATGGCATCGTCAAACTGATCGGTCGACCCCAGGTATCCGGCGATCATGGCGGCATCGCCCGACTTGGCATGGGCGCGCGCCAGGGCCCAGCCGCACATGGTCGCGTATCCAACTAGAGTGCTGGGGCGGAAGGTTTCAACTTCGGCAGAGACCTTCATATCGCGGAACTGTCTGATGTAGTAATCGTGCCCCTTAGTGCGCGCCCATCCAAGAAAGATGTCGCTTGCAGCTTGCATGAGATGTATCCCCTCCACCACGCGGTAACCCTGATTCGAGTAGCGGCTCTTGCCGCGCGGAGGCTCCAGCACCGACCTGCGCGCCTCCTTGAATTGAAGGAAGAGCGGATCGTCTTCATCGGCCATGAGCAGCGAAAGGTAGCACCGCGTTCCCACGCTGCCCACTCCCACAACCTTGATTGCAGCATCCTGAAAGCGATAGCGCTCGTACAACCTTCGTCGATCAGCTTGCAAGGAATTCTTGTACTCCTCGGTGAATTTCAGGCGCTGCTTTTCAAAGTCAGGCGCGAACTCGTCGAAATGGTAGATGACCGGCGGATCGTCCTTAATCTTCCGGCGCCCGTCCGATACTGCCGTGAGCTTGGGAACTACAGCCTCAGAGTTTCGTGAATGGGCCTGCTTGCGCTTGGCCGATAGACGTGCTGACATGTCCGGATCTTTCCGGAAATGTTCTTTCAGCGCTTCGTAGTTGACTTGTGCGTACCAGGTTTGGAGCACCGTCATTTCGGCGAATTCCGTCATCCGCTCGCGATACGACGCCGCGGCTGCTCGAACCGCCTCGTCCGCAATGGACTTGGAAAAGCTACGGTCCCTTGCTGCCAGTACCAGGCTGGCCCCCAGCCGCTTTATGTCCCATTCCCATGGACCAGGGAAGGTCTCATCAAAGTCGTTGATGTCGAAGACCAGCACTCGTTCGGGCGAGGCAAAGCCGCCAAAGTTCGCCAGGTGGCAATCGCCGCACGCCTGCACCGTGATACCCGACACTCGCGCATGCGCCAGGTCCCGCGCCTGAATGATGGCTGCTCCGCGATAAAACGTGAAGGGTGACACCGACATCCTCTGATATTTGACTGGGATCAGACCCGGAATTCGATCGGCATCCGACTCCTCAAGGAGCTTGACTATGTCTTGTGACTTGGGGCGAGCTTTCCATTCGGCCTGGGAAGCGCGAGGGCACTTTTCGCGAAGGGCTTTCCCTTGCTTGCGTCTTTCGGCCTTGAACGCGGCGGTGGTTTGCATTTTCATTTTCCTTTCAGTAGCTCTCTCTCTATTTCCCTAGTCACCGCGCTCAGAACAAGAGCTTCATGGAGTCCTGAATGACAGTGTCGAAGGGGATCGCAGCAATCACGACCGGAATTCCCGGGATCAGAGTTGCGATAATGAGCGCGTATAGATCGACGCTCCCGACCGGGATCACGCGAATGTTGTTGATGTTGTTCACCACACCGTAGAGATCTGTGGTGGTGGAGAAGTCAGGGACGGTCAGAACATCTTCATCCAGGCTGTCGGCCCGATGGAGCCACTTCTTCTCAAACTGCTCGCCCACGGCGCGAGCGAAGGCCCCATAACGCAACATGGCATGGCGCCGCATCCGCATTAGAGTGCCGGTGAAAAGGAAATAGGGCGCCACACAGACCAGAAGCACGACCGCAATCAGGATTATGGGCAAATGGCGAAATGCAACCAGCTTTTGTCCATCGTGAAAGATCCGATTGGCGACAGCGCCCGCCAGCCCGACTCCCAGGCAGAAGGCGAAGGGCAGCTGTCCACGTAACGCGCCTTCGAGAAATCCTAGACCTCCTAAGCCATCGGGGTGAGCAGCTACCAGTTGAAGGTTCAGGCACGTGGTTGACCGCAGAAATCGCAACCAGAGCAGCTGCCGCCAAAGCCATAGAAGGATCAGGTAGATGACGATGGGATAGCTGACAAATGCGGCCCACGTACCAGCCGGCGACATAAACCGCAAGCCTCCGCCTCCCTTCCACCAACCCGTGAATTCAGCGCCATTGGGGCTCAAATAACGATCCAGCCAAATCACCGTTCCGTAAACCAGTGCAGCGATCAGGATTCGAGCGAACCAGGAATTTCGGAGCTCGTCGCTCGAGGTCCAGTCGTCATGAAACTTGGGGTACTGGCCACGAGGGACAAGGAAGGACTCAATATGTTGGGCAACCTGACTGCGCCGTTCGTGCAGAGCAGGCGCGGACAAGATCAGCACGGGAACGATGATGAGAAAGCGAGATTGCGTGGCATAGTCCGTCAAGAAAGAAGGAAATGCACCGCCGCCATGGAGTGCCGAAAGGATTGCTAACGGCACCCAGGCGACCGCGACTGCCACGGCGGTCCATGCGAGGGTTTGCGAACTCGCGTTGCGAAACAGATCAAGAAATACCTGAGGGCTGGTGTTTGAAGACCGGTCAGGCAGGGCGGAGTTGGATTGTCGTGACAATTTCTCTGACCTCCTTGGCGGCACCCGGTCACCTTCATCAATTTCGCAACATCCTGCTTCCGCGTTATCCCGGACTCAAAGGTGCGACCAATGAACCCGTTCTACACACGATAATTCAGCAGATTCGCCGGCATCCCGGCTTGCTCCACGCGTTGCAGTATGTCTTCCATGTCGGAATCGATGTGCTGCCAGAACTTCAGCAGTCCGCTGCACAGGTAATTCAGCCCAGCCTCGCCGTCGCGGGTCCGAATCAGCCGGTTCTTGGGACACTCTCCCCAGCAGGCGAACTTATATTTGCAATCGCGGCACTGTTGCGGCAGGTCGTCGCGCTTGGCAAAGCCAAACCTCTTCTGCTCTTGCGAAAAGACCATGCGCGACTCGTGCTTTTCTGCGATGTTGCCCAGCTTATATTCGGGATATACGTAGTGATCGCAGGAATACACGCTGCCGTCGTGCTCCACCGCTACTCCCTTGCCGCAAAACTCGCTGTAGACGCACAGTTGCGCATCCCGACCCATCCACTGCGCCACTGCCGTCTCGAACAGGTTGACGTGCACCTTGCCGTAATCGCGGCGATACCAGTCGTCCCAGACTTTGCAGAGGAAGTAACCCCAGTCGTCCGGATCAACCGACCAGTCCGTGACTACAGAGTCGGGGCTGCCGGGGTGCGCGGCCGGAGAATCCTGCGGTGGTAGCGTAGCCGTGTCCCACTTTTGCGGAGCCATGTTGTGAAATACCTTGGGCTCGACGCACGGGATGAACTGTAACTGCCGCGGATGCAGCTCGCGGCTCAGGAAGCGGTACACATCCAAGGGCTTCTTGGCGTTGACGCGATTCACCACCGTCAAGGTGTTGAACGGGATTCCGTGTTTCTGCAACTGCAGTCCCGCGGCGAACACCTTGTCGAAGGTCTCCTTGCCACCTTTATTGACGCGATAGGTGTCATGGAGCTCCTGCGGGCCATCGATGCTCAACCCGACCAGGAACTTGTTCTTGCGTAGAAATACATACCAGTCGTCATTCAGCAGCGTTCCGTTGGTTTGCAGGTCGTTCTCGATATGCAGGCCCGGACGTTGGTATTTCTTTTCGAGCGCGACCACCTTCTCGAAGAACTCGACACCCAGCAGCGTCGGCTCGCCACCCTGCCACGAGAACACGACTTCGTCGCCTCGCTGCCCTTCGATGTATTGGCGAATGTGGGTTTCGATAATCTCGTCGCTGATGCGAAACTTGCTATCGCTCCCCAGCAACTGTTCCTTATGCAGGTAATAGCAATAGGTGCAGTCCAGATTGCAGATCGCGCCGATCGGCTTGACCATGGCGTGATACCGCGGCGTCGTTCCGGGATAGATCGGCAATGGTGACAGCGGATTGTTGATCGTGGTCATAGCGTCTAAGTCCCGGCCAGGTCTTGAGTGGTCTTGAGTCTGGAGGCGAGGAAGGCCGTACCGCCCTCCTCGCCCTCCGACTTCGGTTGTGCGAACTCTGGCAAGTCCGCGTTCTTGGGTGAGGGTTGCTGACCCTTTTCCAGCTAGTCTGCGGAGCCGATGGCGAAAATGGTCTTCTTGAGATCCATCAACGGCACAGGGTTCTCCGGATGTTGAAGATCCGGATTCATATCGTTCGACGCTCCGCCGGGGAAACGTTTCTTGTTCGGAAAATCCACGATGGATTTGTCAAACTCCATAATCACCGGCGAGAGCAACGAAATAACCCAGCCATTGTCATAGCCGGCATAACGGCCCGGTGAGGTGGTTGTGCTGCGCGTTGACATCGCCCCGTTGAACGTCATGTCATATTTCTCGAACGGGTCCATGGTTAGGTTGTAGTACGAGCCGATGGCGCCGAGATCCATCCTGGGGCCGAGCCAGGTGTCCTTGGCGGTAAAGAGCATCTTCCAGGCCATGTGGATATCGCCATCAGGTCCGTCGCCCACGTCGACGCGAGCGCCGTAAAAGTTTTCACCGTCGGTATAGATCCAAGACTTGCGCGCCGAATGTTTCGCCTTGCCCGTGACATAGGCAGTGTTATCAATGCCGTCGAAGTAGATCCCTTTGCCGTCGTTGTCCTTCCATGCGCCGTGCGGCGGCGGAGTAAGGCCTGCCATCTTGGCGGTCGTAGGCCACACGTCCATGTGCGACATCATTTCGTCGTAGCGCACGCCGGCCGGAATCCTGCCCGGGCTCCACATGATGCCGGGCACCCGGAAACCGCCTTCGAACGGTGAACCTTTCTCACCACGGAACGGCACCGTGCCCGCGTCCGGCCACGCATCCTGCCACGCGCCATTGTCGGCGGTGATGATGACGATAGTGTTCGGAGCCTCCGCGCGGATGGCATCCATGACCTTGCCGATGTTGGAATCCAGTTCCATCATTGCGTCGGAATAGTTGCCGAGGTGGGACTTACCTTCGAACGCCCTGGCCGGGATGTTCGGGTTGTGCATCTTCATGAAATTGACATCCATGAAGAAAGGCTTGCCTGAATGGGCGTGCGCCTTGATGTATTCCACGGCGGAATCGGCTTGCCGCACATCGAACTCATGAAGATAGTCGTAGTCGATGCGCGCTACCTTGGTCGCAGGCTGGCCGGCAACGCCTTCCCACTCGTTGAGGTTGCAGATCTTCTGATATTCGTCCCAATAGGCCTTGTTGAATTTTGGGAACCAAGGATGTGCGAAATTACTGGTGTCGTCGTAGGTATAGACGCCCGGGTAGTAGGCGGCGAATTCCTTCATTTCATCGAAGCCGTGTTCGATGGGATACATTTTGGGCTGATCTCCCAGATGCCATTTGCCGGAGTAGTAGGTTTGGTAACCGTTCTTCTTATAGAACTCGGCAATCGTCGGGGTGTCCTTCGTCAGGCCATTCTCGTCAGCCGGTACTACCACGACCGATAGGGCTGTGCGGATCGGGATGCGTCCAGTCATGAACGAGGCGCGGCCCGCGGTGCAGCTCGCCTGGCCGTACCAACTGGTGAAGACCGCGCCCTCCCGGGCAACGCGATCGATGTTCGGGGTCGGATGGCCGAGGGTCGCGCCCCCGCCATAGGCCCCGAAATCGCTCCACCCGGTGTCGTCGGTCATGAGCATGACGATGTTGGGTTTGTCAGCGGTTTGTGCGGCACTGGGAACCGCTCCGCCAGCCAGCAAGATGCTGGAGATGGCGAGAGCGCCCAGGGACACTTTTCGAACACTTGCTCCTAAGTCCATTGTGTTTCTCCTTATTTCTTTGTTATGGTGCTTCGCCTTCTGAAGAGAACTGTGACACGAACGTGCGGCCGGATAGCGCCGCATCGATAGCTGGAATCAAGTCGCTATTCATGAGCTCTTTCACGACGTAAGCCGTTCCGCCCGCGGCAAGGCAACTGGCCAAAATCTCTGCGTCCTGGTGAACCGTGAGGAAGACGATCTTTGCTGCACTGTGGCGCTTCTTCAGCTCACGTGCAACTTCTATTCCGCTCATGCCCGGCATCGAAATATCCAGGACGATGAGATCGGGATCGTGCTTGAGTGCCGCTTGCACAGCAGCTTGCCCATCGGAAACCAGACCAACGACATCGAATGACTTCCCCAATAACGCTGATACCGCCTTCAAAATGCGTGCGTGATCATCGGCCACGAGTACTCGTTTTAGAGCCACGGAAGGCTGCTCCCCTGGTTCGTCGGTTTCCGCCAGTAGATTGAAATTCGGAGCAAGCCCCGTCCCCGGTCATCATTGGCCTGGAATCTCAGTTTCACCGGCGATTTCTGGAGTTACGCATCCACGATGCGCCCACCCGACGGGGGTGTCTATTGTCAGAACTACCAATTCGGAGAGAATTCTTTGAAAACGCCTAAATAGAGGAGACAAGCCTGTGTTTTATCGCATATTGGACTAAATCGGCATTGCTCTTTAGTTGTAGCAGCTCCATTACCGCGTACTTGTGAGCCGCTACGGTTCTTACTGTGATCTTCAGCGCGTCACCAACTTCCTTCATGGAGTGGCCTTCCGCCAACAACTGAATCACCTCGCGTTGCCGGGGAGAGGGTTCCGGCATATGCTCCCGATTGCGCGGGTCACGCAGAGCAATCGTAGTCAGACCTTCCGCGGCGCTGGGAGTTACGTATGAACCGCCCTTCAATACCTCGTCAAGTGCATCGATCAGCTCAGAAGCTGCAGCCTCCTTCAAAAGAAACGCAGAAGCGCCACAACGGAAAGCCTCTCCCACAAGATAAGGATCTTCATGCTGCGTCATGAAGATAAGCTTCGTTCTGGGCATCTTAGCTTTGAGTTTTCGGCCAGCGTCGAGGCCGTTCAGGTGGGGCATCGTAATGTCCAGCACTATAATGTCAGGAGTCAGCTTAGCGGCGGCTTCCAGAAGTGCACGTCCATCGTTCACTGTACCCACCACTTCGCAACGAGGCTCCAGAACCTTCTTCAGCGCATCCGCCAACATGCGATGATCATCAGCCAGCAGTACCCGTGGACGAGTCATGACTCTATTTCTTCTTCCGCGAGTGCGGTTACGTGCTCTACCGCCATTGCGGTGGACAGAGGTATTTCGGCGAGAACTTCTGTTCCTCGCATGGGCTCCGAGACAATCGAGAGTTTGCCGTCAACCAGCCGTAGCCGCTCGCGCATACCGACTAACCCAATTCCTGAATGCAGATTCTTCACTGCAGGGTTAAATCCCTTGCCGGCATCCGAGATGCGAAGACTGAGGTTGTTCCGGTTGGCGCTCAGTTCGACTTGGACGCTGCTGGCCTCACTGTGCTTCACTACGTTGTTCAAGCCTTCTTGGGCGACTCGAAACAAGCAGAGTTCTACATCCTTCCTGAGATTGCGGGGGAAGCTATGCTCCACGAAATGAACATCGATCTTGTACTTCTTGGTAATTTCTTCACAGAGACCACTTAGGGCCGGAACCAGGCCCACAAGGTCTAGCCTGCTGGAATGCAGTTGATGAGACAGAGACCGCATGTCCGCTGACATCTCCTTCGTCTCTTTTAATAGCTGTAATGTCCGGGCCCGATCTTCAGCTCGCAAAACGGGAAGGTTTTTCTCCAATTGTGTAAGTTCGATGCTTTGAACTGCCAGGCGCTGGCTGAAGTCGTCGTGAAGCTCACGCGCGATGCGGGCGCGTTCCTCCTCCTGAGCGTGTATCAGGTGGCCGCCCAGCCTTCGGAGGTCTGCCGTTGCAGCCCTTTTTCGGGCGCGTTGCCACAGCAGTCCTGCGATCAGCATGGCCTGGAAGAGGATGAGCACAACTGCAGCAACGATGTACTTTTCGTAACGTTGCCAAAATGAAGGCTGGCGAAACAGAACGACGGCGCCAGAAGGAAGTGCGGACTCGGGGACGTTCCACTGAACAAGCTCGCGCCAGTCGACATTCACGTGGGTTCCCGAATCATGAACTACCGGAATGTTGCCAGCCTTTTCCCCGGAAAGTATTCGCGCCGCAATGCCGGCAGTTTTCGACGTCTGCTCGCCCCAGTCATAGAACGAGCCGCCGACGCCGCCATGACCAAGACAGTAGTTCTGGAAGATGCAATACGTAGGGAAACGCTGGCCGATAGCGGCTACCGTGTCATACACGCCAACTTCGGGCTGGGACGAATCCCTGGGCATGACGATAAAAAGAACCACGGTATGCGGAGGGAGGGCGGCGACTTGCTTGAGGATGTCCGTATTCCCCAGACCAACGATCTCTATCAGCTTCGCCTTTTCTGCATACGGACCAAACTGGTTGCGAACTGCAGCCCGCCAAAATCTCTCAAACTCCGAGCTTCCCGCCACCACCGCGAGATTCTCTGTACCGGGATGCAGCTTGAAAGCCAGTTCCAGCGTCTCTCGGATACCCACGGAAACCGTAACTCCGGTTACGCCGGGAGGCAGTTGCTTCCCGTCCACTCTGCTGGCGTGGACATACGAGAATACGATCGGCACGCCGGGGAATAACTCATCGCGATGCCGCAAGGCGAACTGATACGACGAATACACCGCGGTGATAACGACATCCAACTTCACGCCACTGAGCTCACTGCGCAAATTTTCACTCAAGCTGTGGTCGTAGTTGGTGTCCTCCAGCCCTTGTGCCTCCAAGTAATGCACATAGAAGTTCACCGGCGAATTAACACGGGACCGAATCGCAGCTTTGAGATTCTCGACCGGATCAAAGAGGCTGCGGTCCGAGAAACTGTACAGGACGAGCACGTTCTTCGGCTGTGCGGAATCGGCAGCGAGAGCAAGACGACTGGATACTCCAAGAGTGAGAGCATAGAGTACGAGGAGCGCACTACGCCTCCAGCCATGAGGGGGAGCGCGAGCCGGTTCCGCGATGCGGTGTCTCCGCCGTTCGACACCTCATATGACGGTCCGAAGGCACGGAAAGCCCGACCGGGGCCGCCACCTTACTGCAGGGAAGGACCCGGCTGCCACAATATTTAGCGGTCTGGCTCTAGTTGAGTGCCTTCACGGTAATGAAAGCAGAGCAGGTGAACAATAGGCAGTGACACGCGTCACAGCCCCGTTCTGGTTGCCAGAGGGGGAACTTGAACTGGATCGTCGGTAACACGAAACTATCCACAAAATTGGCTTGTGGTAGATTGCTTCCGAGAAGTCCGCCACTATCTAAGAATGTGTTCGCTCTAGCCGTCGGCTTCCTCGAAATCTCACTTGACGAAAACGGCGCTTCGCGTGAGTTGAGCGCTCCGACTCTCGGGGGGTGAGGCGAACAAGAAATTATGCGGTTGTGGTCGCAAGTCACCTTTACGCTAGCGCCTGGGCGTTTGAGTCTATGAATGCTGGGCGACCCACGCAGCGGGAGTAAGGTCCGGGAGGCGCTGGACCTGGAGATCGGCAAACCCTGGGAGGACCGCGGCCAAATAGTCGCGTACCGGGAGTTTCAGCCTGCGGCAGCTCTCCACGACCGAGAGAATCGCTGCAATCTTCGGCCCTGCCTGTGGACTGCCGATGTGTATCCAGTTCTTCCGGCCCAGTGCCACGGGACGCATCGAATTTTCCGCAAGGTTATTGCTCAGCTCAAGTTCTGGATACTCCAGGAACTGTGTCAGTTTCCTCCACAGCGTGAGCGCATATTGGCAGGCCTTGCTGAGCGCACTGGAGGGCAATGCCGCCGACTGTGCTGCCTCGATCTTGCTCCGGATATCACCCAGCAGAGATATCGCTTTTTCCTGACGCGGTGATGGCGGCCGAGTGAGACCAAGGCTCTGCGGCGAGCTTCCGCGTCGACGGCAAACAGTTCGTCCATCTGCGCCACAATCGGAGTTGCAACCGGGTCTCGTGGATTTAGTTGTACTGCCTCGAAAAACTGTCTTCTGGCATGCGCCCAACAAGCGGCATGTACCATTCCCGTCCCGCCGATTTGGTCATAGGCCGTATAGCCGTCAGTTTGGAGAATGCCTTGGAATTGACCCAGGAACCGCTTCGGTCCATCGCGCCCGCGGCCTAGACGGAAGTCGAACACCACAGTCCGTCCGGGGCGACTATATTGCCAGAGATACGCTTGGTGGTTCTTACCTCGGCCCTCGTGCATCTGCACATCGACTGGGGTTTCGTCCGCCTGAATGTAACTTCCGCTAATCAACTCTCGCCTCATCGCGGCGACCATCGGAATCAGCAGCTCGCCGACTTTCAGAACCCAGCCGTCCAGCGTCGCTCGGCTGATTTCCAAGCCGATGTCTCTTTCCAGAATCACGCTCTGCCGATGCAGGGGCGTGTGATTGCAGTACTTGCTGATGACCGTGTCTATGACAATGCGGTCGCTCGCCAGACACTTCTCAATGATCCGCGGTGGCAGCGGGGCTGAGACCACGCCTAGCTCCTCACACGACCGGCAAGCCCGTTTCTCTCGTTTCGTAACCAGCACGAAATACTTCGCCGGCTCCACATCCAGTTGGGAGCTCTCCTCGTAGCCGATCACTATGGTTTCTTTGCCACAGCACTTGCATACGCGCTGGTCCGGCATGCAAGGCAGGACCCGCTCTACGCGAGGAAGATTCGCAGGTAATTCCTGGCGGCCCGGATGCTTGCAGGATTTGTTCTTCGAGCACCGCACCGGCGCATACTCAGTCTCCGCCTGCAGTATCACTTCACTGACGACAGGAGCAAGTTCGAACAGCGCCATTTGCGCTTGGGAGAGCTTTTCGCCGCCCGCTCCATACTTCTCGATGCGCATCAGCCGCAGCTGCTCTTCCAGCACACGAATCCTCAGCTCCGCGTACTGCAGCCGGCTCGTCAGTCGTGCGATGAGTTCCAGATCGGCTGGCGCTGAAGGAATGGGAGACACACTCACAATGGGCTACTGATTTAACAGAGTCGGCCCACGACGTGCAAGGAGTCTATGCGGCAGCATTTCCTTCTGGCGGAACCTTCCGGTACCACCGCTTGTGCTTGGTTTTGGCCAGATCGATTCCACCTAACAAAAGAGAGAGTTCTTCGTGACTCAGCACCACCTTGCCCTGCGCATCGCCGGATTGCGGCCAGGTAAAACGCCCTTTCTCTAACCGCTTAGCACAGACCCAGAGTCCGCTACCATCCCAGACCAAGACCTTCAACCGATTGCGCTGGGCGTTGCAGAACAGGAATAGGTGGCCACTAAGAGGCTCACACGACAATCGATCTTGGACCAAGCCGTATAGCCCCTCGAAGCCCTTGCGCATGTCGGTGACTCCGGCGGCCAGATAGAGGGCTGGACCCAATCCAAACACGGCTCACGCTCGCTCCAACGCACTTACCAGGCGCTCGAAGGTGTTCGCATCAAAATCAGGATGTACCTCGATCCGGCGCCCACCCGACAGCACCACGGCCAGCCCACTATTCGGCTCGTGTTGCGACAGCGATTTCCTGGCAGCCAACTCCACCGGCACCAACCGGCCGACCGAAGAAGCTCTTCTGCTCTTTCTCTTCCAGCGTTGCTTCTTCAGGTGACGATCAAGCGTGCCGAAGCTCAAACCCCGACTCCGGCAAAACTCGCTGCGGCGCATGCCGCTGCGCACAAACTCCGCCACTAACTGCTGAACTTCCGCGCGGGTGCGGCGGCGGCGCGCCGACATTTTCTGTTTTCCATTCATCCAGCCACTTCACCACACGCGCTTCTCGTCGAAAAGGTGTGTTGCCCAGACGCTTACGTTCGACGTGCCTAAACTTCGCATTGGAGTAGGCGAGCACTCGTGAGGTAGACTTGGCGGTCGACGCGCCTCGAATCGTTTTTTGCGGCTACCTATAAGCACAAAACCCGCTCGCCCTATGAGCACAAAACCCGCTCGCCGAGTATCGCCGGAAGAAGAAGAGCTTGCGAAGAAGCACAAAGAATTGGAGCTGCCCGGCCATGAAACACGGCGAGTTCGGGTCTTTATTGGAGATTCATCGATCCTTGAACGCGAAGGCCGATGTACGAGCACTGCTGAGCAACAGAAGAGTCAGGCAGACGGAGAGTGAAGATGCTGCAACCGGAGAATCAGAACAAGAAATACGAGCACTTGTTCACAGACATTGACACAGGACGCATGAAAATGCCGATGTTTCAGCGCGATTTCGTGTGGACGAAATGAGCAGACAGCCAAGCTGATAGACAGTATCATCAAGGGCTTTCCGATTGGCTCGTTCATCTTTTGGCAAACCAGGGACGGTTTGCGTCACATTAAGAATATTGGGAATGTTACCCTGCCAGACGTGCCAAAGGGCGAGCCGGCATTGTACGTGCTTGACGGGCAGCAGCGGATTACCTCCTTGTATGCCGTTAAGAAGGGCGCACGAGTCAATCGTGAGGGAGAGGAGATCGATTACAAGCGTATCTTCATTGATCTCTCTTATGAGCCAGACGCCGAGGAGCCCGTCGTTTGCGCCGACACGGCACCGCAAGGGCCGCATATCAGCGTTTTCGATCTTCTGAATGCGACCGCAGCCCAACTCGCACAAAGGTTCCCTTCGACAGAACTGCTGAACCGCGTCGATACCTATCAGAAACGCCTTACTACATACGATTTCTCCACAATTGTCATCCGCGATTACCCCATCGAGATTGCGTGTGAGGTGTTCACACGAATCAACACTGGCGGTACGGAATTGACGCTGTTCGAGATCATGGTGGCCAAGACTTACGATGAAGACAGAAACTTCGACTTACTTCGTGAGTACGAGCGGCTACTCGACAGCAAAGGCGAAGAGAAAGACCTTGAGGATGTCGGGTACGACACAATTTCCGATACCACAATGCTTCAGTGCATAGCTGCTCACATCAATAAGCAGGTAAGGGCAAAAGACATCCTGAAACTAGAACGAACAGTGGTCATCGAGAGCTGGCCCGCTGTGAAGGAAGCGATCTTTACCGCAATCGATTATCTGCGTACCGAACTGCGCGTGCCCGTTTCGAGACTCCTTCCTTACGACGCGCTGTTGGTGCCGTTTTCTTATTTATTTATTCGTAAGCAAGGACGGCAGCCTTCGGCGTTCGAGAACGCACTATTGAAGCAATACTTCTGGTGGGCGTCGCTGTCGAATCGGTTCTCCTCGGCCGCCGAAACGAAGATAGCGCAAGACATTCTCCGAATGGATGAAATCCTCGCGGGTCGTGTTCCGAGCTATGCCGGAGAGGAATTGCGTCTCAGTATGGACGATTTACGATGGCACGGATTCCGCTCGAATGAGGCGTTCTGCAAAGCAATCTTGTGCCTCTACGCTCATTATCAACCGCGGCGGTTTAATACAGACGCTCCAGTGACGCTCGACAATCGATGGCTGCGACTCGCTACCAGCAAGAACTACCACCATTTCTTCCCAAAGGCGTATCTCGATAAGAACGGAGTGGATGAGGAGCGCGCCAATTCGGTGCTGAATATTACCCTTGTGGATGATTACCTCAACAAGCGCGAGATTGGAGCCAAACCACCGAGCACGTACATGGCGGCGTTCAAGGGAGGCAATCCGAACCTTAAAGAAACGATGAAAACACACCTCATCGATGATCTCGATGAGTTTGGCGTATGGGCCGACAACTATCTGGAGTTTATCGAGAAACGGGGAAATCGGGTGTTGACGGAACTCCAGGGCAGATTGAATCCTATTGAAGTTGCTGCTGGCGCGAAGGCGACAGGCTGAAGATCAGGAAATCGATATGGCGATAGCACGATGCGAGATGCACGGCAAGCCCATCAAGGCGCACGGTGTCACGGTCCCGGGAAATATTTCCGATACTCGCCCCTGAAGAGATCCTTACGCTTGAAAATAATAATCCTCAATTGCTCGCGGATGTCCTGGATGATAGTGACCAGAATCAGTGCGTCGTGCCTGCGCTCTGACCCTAATTTGTCGTCTGCCACTTAGGTCGTAACCTCGGCCTGCAGGGGGTATTCAGTTGAATATTCACCTGCTTCTGAGCCAACTGACAAGTGCTCCGATCACACCGGCCATTGGCGCTAAAGGCGAAGGTGCCGTTCCCAACGCTCCAGAAAATGGCACCCATCCGGGCGTGGGTTAGGGTATTCTGGTGGGCTTACTACAGGCAAATCTTAGGCCCCGAGGCGAAGCCGGGCGCAGTCCGTGTCTGGAAGCCTCCTGCGCACATCCGCACCTGGAGTCCATGCTTACTGGCCCACTTCGGAAACCGTTTCGGTCTACTGCCCTATATTCCTCCAGAATCATCAAGGCAGGAGCGTTAGTTGCCGACACTAAGACGCTGCTTTCACACTGGGATGTCGAAGCCTCAGTGGCGGAGAACATCAACCGGGTGCACCGAAATAACATATTTGGGAAGGCGTCCCGGTCTCGCGTCAGGGACATCTTGGCGATCTTCCGAAAGCGATACCTCAGCGAAAAGTCGGTTACCAAAGCACTTGTCACTCTCGTCCGAGAGAGGTTCCCGACTACCGCTCTGGATCGCTTGTTGTATTTCCACTCCGCACGTGCAGACCAGTTACT
>CAVONC010000011.1:0-200482 GCA_963697175.1 uncultured Acidobacteriaceae bacterium
CGTCGGATCCATACATCGCAAGCCAAAATTGCGAGCGCAATTGCAGGGTGTTAGACTTTGCTGGTCGGCTGTGAGCGGGAGTAACTTGAGCCGCTCGGGGCGCGTCTGAGCTGGCCGGCGAAAGCCCGAACGCAGTGAGGGATCTCTTATGGGATTTCTCGAAGGCGAGCTGCTTTATTGAGCGGGAGTAACTCAGTGGTAGAGTCACGGCTTCCCAAGCCGTTGGTCGCGGGTTCGATCCCCGTCTCCCGCTCCAATCCCTCCTCCATCGAAACTCTGTAACCAATGTCGTGTTTCTAGTGAGCGATGGCGCGCTTGCAACCGTGCCGCGAATCCGCAAAATCTGCGAGAGTTGTTTACCTCTGACGGGCATAGGTTCGTTCGTGAGCTCGAATGCGTGTCGGAAAATTCGAAGGAGAAATGCATGACCAAGACCCTGCTTAAATTGCTGGTGGCCGCATCGCTATTGGCTGGAGGAGTGGCGATCGCCCAGAACGTCAACCCGGGCCGCCATCCCAACCTTGCCGCAGCCCAGCGGCTCTCCGAACAGGCCTTTCAGAAGATCGTCGCCGCGCAGCAGGACAACGAGTGGGACATGGAAGGCCATGCGCAGAAAGCGAAAGACCTGCTCGACCAGGCGAATCAGCAGCTGAAGCTAGCGGCGCAGTATGCCAACAAGAATAAGAAGTAATTAGTTGCTGTTCGGGCGGCCGCCCATTCATAACCCATCAGAGTTTCTCGAGCGATTCAATCGCAGTAATTTCGAGTCCGTGCCCTCGCGGGCCAAACCCGGAGTGTCTTTGCACGACTACGCGGCGACGGTGTCAGGCTCACGCACGAAGCTCCGGCCGCGTTTTTCGATGCCGAAGATCAACACCAGCGAAAGTGCGGCGATGACCACCAGCTCGAACGCGGCCAGCGCCCACGCGTAGCCAAGGCGGTCGCGCAGAGCGAACTCCACCGTTGGCGTCGCGGACGCGAGCAGGATTCCGATCTGATAAGTGAAGCCAGGCAATAAGTCCGCGCACGGCGTCGGGCGAGAGCTCGTTGAGATGTACAGGAATGATTCCCCACGCGCCCTGCACGCCCATCTGCATGACGAATGAGCCGATGACGAGAATGGCCAGCGTGCTGCCAAATGCCCAGGCCGGCATGATCAACAGCGCAACCGCGAGCGCGGCGAGCATACTATAGCGGCGGCCGATGCGCTCCGACAGCAAACCGAAGATGATCGCGCCTACGACCGCGCCGACGTTGTAGAACATTGTGATATAGGCGACGGTGTTGGGTGCGACGCCGTGACCGTGTTTGAGGAAGTCGGGATAAAGATCCTGGGTGCCGTGCGACAGGCAATTCATCAGGAACATCAGAATGATCATGTACAGCGCAAGCCATTTGTGCTGCCAGGCGATGCGCGGGCCGTCGAGGGTGCGCGTGACGCGATTCTGCTGCCAGGCTTCGGACTCGGGGACTTTGGTGCGGATGTAGAGCGCCAACAGCGCAGGAATGCCTCCGACCCAGAACATCGCGCGCCAGCCCCAGTTGGGGAGCACCACTCGCGCCGCCAGTGCGGCCAACAGATAACCGATGGAATAGCCACTCTGCAGAATTCCGGAGAGCACGCCGCGCCAGCGCACCGGCGCATGTTCCATGGCAAGCGACGCGCCGACGCCCCACTCGCCGCCCATGCCGATGCCGAAGAGCATGCGCAGAATAAAGAAGACGGTGAAGTTGGGGGCGAAGCCGCAGAGCACCTCGATGGCAGCGAAGTAAATCACATTCACCATCAGCGGACGCCGACGGCCGTAGCGATCGGCCATCATGCCAAACAGCAGCGCGCCAACCGGGCGCATCATGAGCGTCGCGGTGACGCTGAGGACGATGTCGCGCTTGGGAACGTGGAAGTGCGCGGCCAGCGTGTCGAAGAGGAAGATAACGACGAAGAAGTCGAAGGCGTCCAGCGTCCAGCCGAGAAAGCCGGCGCTCATGGCATGCCAGCGATCGGAGGCGGATTCCTGAGGCCGAAGTTCAGGCATGTTCGCGTGAAGTTATCAGATGTGACAGAGAATTGCCAGAATTACGTTCCTCGATTGTGGGTGGAGCACGCCTTCAGGCGTGCAACGGAAGCACCCGGAGCCTTCCGGCTTCAGCCGCTGCGGTAAGGGCAGATTTACCTCAGGCGCTACAGCGCGATTCAAAATCAGCCTGCAAAATGCACGCCTCAAGGCGTGCTCCACCTCTTCCAGCGTCAGGCGGCACGGGAAGGGCCGGGTACGATGCTAGCGGCCCGCATCGAACGTATGACGGCGAAGCTGCCCGCTCTTGCACTTGTAGAATTAGTGCAGGAGGAAAATAGTGGCTAACTTCGTCCGCGGTCGGTTTACTTTTTCAGCTCTCATCGTGTTCGCAATACTTTCGATCACAGTTTCGGTTGCACAACAATCCACGTTCCGCAATGCGCCGGCGTCGGCTGCCGCTGACAAGAATCCTTATGCCGGAAGCGCTCCGGCCACAGCGGCGGGTAAGCAGCTCTACGCCAGAAATTGCGCACAGTGCCACGGCGGCAGCAGGCAGGGAATGGGTCCGGCGCCGGCTCTGGACACGCCGGCGGTGCGAAACGCGAAGCCGGGCGAGGTCTACTGGTTCATCACCACGGGCAAGGTAAGTTCAGGTATGCCGTCCTGGTCGCAACTTTCCAAGCAAGAGCGCTGGCAGATCGTGACGTTTCTAGACTCGCGGCCAGGCACAAAGACTGCGAGCAAGTAGGCAGTGAAGCGTGGCACGACCTGGAGCACCGGCAAACACGACGAGCCGTTCCAATTCGGGAAGTGTGGCGCAACTTTTATCACGCGGCAGCGCTTTTGTGGGTTGTGCTAACTATAATTCTGTGTATCAGCGTGGTCCGCGCTTGTCTGTGGAGGTGCCAATGAACAGGCTTACCACTGCAGTCACACCACAACGCCACAGCCCCCAAGGTCCGGTGCCAGATCCTGGTGCCGATTTTTTCAATCCAGCAGAGCTTAGCCAGTTTGCCGGGACCACGGCGACCTTCGATCCGCGGTCGTTTCTGGCAAAACTTCCTCTAGGACGAACCAGTGGCGACTACGAACGCGGTGAAGCGATCTTCTCGCAGGGCGCGATCGCCGACGCGTTATTTTGGATTCTATGTGGCGAAGTGAAGCTGGCGGTGGTGTCGCCCGAAGGCAAAGAAGCGGTGAGCGCCATTCTGGCGCACGGCAGTTTTTTTGGTGAGGAATGTCTGGCGGGCCAGCCGCTGTGCACGGCGACGGCTACTGCTGTGCAACCGTCTACGGTGATTCGAGTGCCGCGGGAAGCGATGATCAGCCTACTGCATCACGAGCCGGGGTTTGCCGAAGGCTTCATCGCGCATCTGCTAGCGCGGCACGTCCGCATGGAACAGGATCTGCTCGACCAACTCTTCCACACCAGCGAGAAGCGGCTGGCGCGGCTGCTGCTGTTGATGGCCCGCAACGGCGACAACGGCGAGACGCTGCCGGTGGTGGAGAAGCTCAGCCATGAGACGCTGGCCGAGATGATCGGCACCACGCGCGCGCGGGTGACGTACTTCATGAATCGCTTCCGCAAGCTGGGGTTCATCGATTACGACAACGGCATGCACGTGCACAACTCACTGCGTGTCGTGCTGCACGAGTAGTCCGCGCCGGAGGAAATCGCATACAGAAAGGCCCTGGCTGCGAGTGGGCTCCAATCAGTGCCGCCTTTGCGCTGGTTGGGGTCGCGAACGGGCTCGTCAGCCAAGGCCTTCAGCGCCCCCGGGAACGATGTCCCGGGGAAAGAGTATTTGCGCTACGCAAGCGCAATGGGCCGTGGATTCCTGGGAGGAATTGGTCCCGGTCTCCGCGGCGGATTAGGCCCAGGAGGAGGTGGAGATGGAGGTACAGTTGTCCCTGCCATCAGCGGAGGAATCGGCCGCGGATTGCGCGGAGGATTCGGCATGGGATGACGCGGCGGAATGGGCGCTGGCGGACCCGGATTATGAACGCCCGCCATCATTGGCGGAACCGGCCGCGGATTCAGCGGCGGAGTTGGTGTCGGTCTCCGTGGCGGATTAGGCATCGGCGGAGTGGGATTATGAACCCCCGCCATCATCGGCGGAACGGGCCGCGGATTCAGCGGCGGAGTTGGTGTCGGTCTCCGTGGCGGATTAGGCATCGGCGGAGTGGGATTATGAACCCCCGCCATCATCGGCGGAACGGGCCGCGGATTCAGCGGCGGAGTCGGTGTTGGATGCCGTGGCGGATTGGGCATAGGCGGAGTGGGATTATGAACGCCCGCCATCATTGGCGGAACCGGCCGCGGATTCAGCGGCGGAGTCGGTGTTGGATGCCGTGGCGGATTGGGCATAGGCGGAGTGGGATTATGAACCCCCGCCATCATTGGCGGAACCGGCCGCGGATTCAGCGGCGGAGTCGGTGTTGGATGCCGTGGCGGATTGGGCATAGGCGGAGTGGGATTATGAACCCCCGCCATCAACGGCGGAACGGGCATCCGAGGCGGAATAGGCGGATTGGGTCGGGGCACTGGAGGACCAGGCGGTCCGGGATGCGGACCTGGCTTGGTCACCGATGGACCCGCGCCCACGTACGAAGGAGTCGTTGTCGCACTGCTGATTGCAACTACAACCAGAAGCATCACGACTCCGGCGAGCAGTCTGCGAGTCATAGCTTCTCCTTACTAAGGCGGAATGCGTGCCTTTCGGTTAACCTGGGCAAACCTCAACGCGATCGAGCTGTGCTCAGGCGCTCAGGCGGAATGATGCGAATTGTCTCGGGCGCAGGACTTGAGGTAGCAGTTAAGTCGAAGCCTGCTTGAATAGAAAGGCTGGCCGTCCCATTACAGATAGACCTGGGAGAGAATTTTCGATGCCGGGCGTTCAGTTACCAATCGCACTGATAGGAGAGGGGGCCAGCTTCAAACAACTGCCGCCTTCAGGTCGACTACGAATAATTCGCCCAACTCGAACAACTCTGCTCATCCTGTGTGTATACCCATCACGAAATCCGTGTATGTTCAAAATTGCACCATGATTCCGAATCGTGATCCGTGGGTGCGTAGAATCATCATGCTGGCTCGAAGGAATATTTTTTCTGCCGCGTTCGTCGTACGCAGGTTCGCGTCTTGCGCGCTCGGACGCTGTCCCTGGGATCCGGTAGGCCTGTCCCGTAACGTGGCAATGCGCCTGTCCCGTAACGTGGCAATGCGCCTGTCCCGTAACGTGGCAATGCGCCCATCCCCTAACGCGCTATCATTTTCATTCTTGGAGATGCAATGAAACAGATCGCCTCATGGGCGTTGGAGACGGCAAAACTGCGCGGCGCATCGCTGGCCGAAGCTCGCATCGTTGACGAGCGCAATCGCTCGCTGGCTACGAAGAACGGCAAGATCGGCGCGGCCTCCGACGCCGAGTCGCTTGGCATCGGCATTCGCGTCATCACCAATGGCGCTTTCGGATTTGCTGCGACCGACGATCTCTCGCGAGAGGGGGTGGAAGCCTGCGCCGCCAAAGCTGTCGACATCGCCAAAGCTTCCGCGACGGTGAAGACCGGCGATCTGCTGATGGTTCCCGAACCACCTGCCAAGGCCGACTGGACCTCGCCTTGCAAAATCGATCCCTTCGCCATTCCGATCGAGAAGAATCTGGAGTTGCTCTTTGCCATCGACCAAGAGTTGCGCAAAGTGAAAGGCGTGAGTTTTGCCGAGACCAGCATGAACTTTCGTCGCTATGAGCAATGGTTCTTCTCCACGGAAGGCGCGGAGATCCATCAGACCATCACGAGTTCCGGCGCTGGTTATGCCGCGCATTCGTTTGAGGGAAGCGCGATTCAGAAGCGCTCTTATCCCAACTCCTTCGGCGGACAGTTCCAGAACAAGGGTTACGAGCTGATCGAGGAGCTGCATTTACTCGAGCACGCGCAGGAAATCGCAGAGCAAGCCGTCGCGCTGCATTCCGCGGATCAGTGTCCGGAAGGAACGTTCGACATCGTTCTCGATTCGTCGCAGCTCGCCTTGCAGATTCACGAATCGGTCGGACATCCCATCGAGCTCGATCGCGTGCTCGGTATGGAAGCCAACTTCGCCGGCACGTCGTTCCTCACGCTCGACAAGCTGCGCAGGCTGAAGTACGGCAGCGAGATCGTCAACGTGGTCGCCGACGCGACCGAAGCGCACGGTCCCGGACTCGGCACCTTCGCCTACGACGATGAAGGTGTCGCCGCGCAGTCGACGCCGATTATCACCAACGGCCTCTTCACCGGATATCTCACCTCGCGCGACACCGCTGCTGCGATTGGCGCAAAACGCAGTGGAGGATGCCTGCGAGCTGAGGGCTGGAATCGCCTGCCCATCGTTCGCATGACCAATGTCAGCATTCTGCCGGGCGATTCGCCGCTGACGCTGGAGGAACTCGTTGCCTCGACCGACCTCGGCGTCCTGATGGAGACCAACCGCTCGTGGTCGATCGACGACAAGCGCTACAACTTCCAGTTTGGTTGCGAAATCGGATGGGAGATCGTTGCCGGCAAACGCCGCCGCATGTTGAAGAATCCGTCGTACTCCGGCATCACGACCGAGTTCTGGAATTCGATGGACGCGATCTGCTCGCGTGATGAATGGACATTGTGGGGCATTCCTACCTGCGGCAAAGGCCAGCCGCAACAGGTGATGGGCACCGGTCACGGCGCCGCGCCCGCGCGCTTCCGCAACGTCAGCGTCGGCACCGCCTACAAAGGCAGCGACTAACTGCTAGCGGTGTAGCAAGTAGTGTCCGGTTAAAAGTCTAGTAATCGCAATTGGTTATGGTTGTCGCCTCCCTCGGAAGGCGGGTGGTTGAGCGAAAAAGCTTGTTTTATCGGAGTTTTCTCGAACACCGACACGCTGAGAATTTGCAGCATGGTGTAGAGATTCACCGGCAGGTCGAGACGCTTGCGAGCGATGGCGACCAGCAGATAGGAGCAGACGGCGATCCAGACCTGGGTCTTGACAGCGTTTTCTGAAGTTCCGTAGAAGGCCTTGATGCGCAGGTGTTGTTTGATCCATTTGAAGAACAGCTCGACCTGCCAGCGGCGACGATAGAGATCGGCGATGGCGGGCGCGGGCAGAGTGAAATTGTTGCTGAGGAACACCAGGCGCTTGCCGCGCTCGGCGTCCCAGTAGCGGATTCGGCGAAGAGGGGCGGGATGTCCCTTCAAGGAGTAAAACCAGGTCAAGGCGATCGTCTGGTCGCATTGCACGCCGCTGCTTTTGTCGACCGCATGGGACACGAGGCGGCGAAAGCGGAAGTTCTTGCGGGCGCGGGTGATGAAGAAGGCGCCTGCCAGCGTCCAACGATAAAGCCGCTGAAAATCGAGGTAGCCGCGGTCGATGACGTAGAAGGCGCCGGGCTCTGGGGTCAGTTGATCGAGGATGTTGACGTCGTGCATTTGTGCAGGCGTGATGCGGATAAACGTGGGAATGGGGCCGCGCAGATCGAGCAAGGTGTGCAGCTTGATGGCGTGCTGCGTGGGCTTGTAACGCGCCCAGGGAAACAGTGCCATGCACACATCGATGGTGGTGGAATCGAGGGCATAGAGGGTGTTGTCCAGTTCCATTCCAAGGTCGTCGTGGAGATAAAGGGCCCGCGCTTGGCGGATGAGCAGTTGCGCGAAATCGGCATAGATTCGCCAATCGCGCGACTCGTTGGCGTCGGCCAAGGTGCTGCGCGAGATGGAGCCGCGAATCCCGACATGATACAAACCGGGTTGCTGGGAGCGCAGGCAGGCGACGATATCGCGCAGACTCTCGCGGTAGGTCAGTTGCGCGAACAGCATGCTGAGGAACTGGTCCCAGCAGGAGAACGTGCGCACCCGATGATTGCCGTCGTAGCGGGCCACACACTTGCGAAATTCGTGAAGGGAAAGATGATCGATGAGTTGCGAAAACAAACTCCGGCCACTGTTCATATCGCCTCGCTGGCGATCCAGCAGACCGGAATGGGGTCAGTAATTTCAAATCGATTACGCTCCCAACTCAACCTAAACTGCCGTGCAACATCGGCTTACCGCCGAATACGGGAAACTTAACCGGACACTACTGGCTGCTAGCAACTAGCAACTAGCATCTAGCTTTGAACTCTTAATGTCCGTACCGCGTCGAACGAGATCCCGCAGCAGGCGAAGACAAAAGTAATTAGCCCACCGCGGAAGCGGTGGGTAAGGGATGGAATTATGACCAGAGCCCCTTCAGGGGCGACACAACTCTCACTTCATCCCTTCCTCGCCCAACGGTGTGCCGAGCGGCCTACTGCTTCGCGGGCCGAGCTTTGAGGGCCGGCGCACTTGCTGTCTGTTGTGCCGGAGGTGCTGTCGCCAGCAGGACGACCGCCATCTTGCCATCCGTCTGCATCTCATCTCCGGTCGCGTTCTCGGTTTTCTTCGGCGCGTCCGGCCGGTCAACGTCGGCATACGACTTGGCGGTTCCGACGAAGAGCAGATCGGTTTCTATCCAGTCGCGTTCGCGGTCGACATGTGGATCGATGCGATGTCCCCACTTCGTTCCGCCTCTGCCGTTGGTCGTCGCAATGTCGTGCGTAGCGGCCCCTACCCAGACCTGCTGGCCGTTGTACTCAACCGGCAGTTTCCAAACGCGGATATGATGCCGTTTGGCAAACGTGTCCAGCGATTTCTGGAAGACCAGATCCGGTTGCCGTCCCTCCAGCAGCAGCGTCGAGACCGGCCCGCTTGCATAGCCAGTTTGGCGAATCGTCGCCTGCGCCGCTTTCAGGGCCGACATCACCTGCACGTTGTCGGCTTCGTACCAACCCGCTTCACCGAACGCCGATTGCAAATCCTGTTCCGATCCGATAAACATCAGATTGGTCATGTCCGACGGAACGTTCTTCGGCGTGCTGGTGCGAAGCGGTGCTTTCACCACCAGCTCCTGCAGTTGCGCATCGACCGGCATCTGCTGCCATCCTGCCCACGATTCCTTCTCCGCCAGCATCGAGGGGCGAATGATCTGAATCTGCAGATCGGTGCCGTCGGGGAAATACACCTCGCGGCGGATCGAGAGACCGTAGACCGTCTGGATGCCTTTAATGGTGTAGCCCGCGATCGGGTTCGCTGCGCTCAACGCGGCCATCGCCAGCGAGACCTTCTTCGAAGCATGCGGTTGCACAATTCCCAAAATCTCGTTGTTGCGCACCGTCTCGCGCGCGTTGTCCACGTCAATGACGCGCGCGTAGAGCGGCGACTTCTTGCCATCCTTGTGGACGATGTAAGAGAAATCCAGCACCAGCCGCGGCTGCGAATACTTGTCCGGCGCCTTGTGTGCGAACAGAATCGTGCCCTCAAGCGTAGTACCTGGCGGGACTAGCAGCTCACCCGGCTTGCACACCACCTGCTCGCCGTCCTTGCAAACGGGATAGGTCACGACGCCGCGTATCGGATCGCCAGTGCGCGAGCGGTCGCTATAGGCTGGGCTCGCCAGCCGGATGCTCATGGTTGCACCCGGAGCAAGATCGGCCTGCCGCGAAATGGCTACCGCTTCAGCGTGAGTCGGCGGCAAACCGCTCGATGGCGCTTGATTGAAGAACTTGTAGAACGCGGCCAGAAATCCGCTGCTGGCGCCGTTCTCGACCAGCAACGTCTGCATCTCGAAGTTCGGCGAGTACAGCAGGTAATCCAGCGCGGTGTCGTTGTAGACATCTTCCTTGTTGATATCGACGCCGCGCGTGATCAGGTCGTTGGCGATCGCCTCGTAAGCGACGATGATCTTCTGGTTGGTGTTATAGCTGGAGCCAAACACCGCCCAGTGCAGCGCAGTCCGTCCCTGTGGATCGGTGGCCTTCACGTCAGTCGTGGCCACCAGGGACTTCGCAGTCTCGAGCCGAGCCAGGATGGCTTTGTCCTTGGTTTCACGCGTGGCGCGATAGAGTTCCTGGATCAGCGGCGAATCTTTGGAGACGTCGATCTCCACTGCCGCCGGCGCCATTTCCTCTTCTTCAGCTTCTTTCTGAGCTTCCTGCGCGTCCTGATCTTCCGAATCCGCGGACTCCTGGTTCGACTCAGCCTTCGCCGGCTGCTTCGCCTTCGAGGATTGGCTGGCGCCCTGCGATTGCGGGTAAGGGCGCGCGGCCATCGTCGCCGGCGCAATCAACGCGATGACGCAGAGCATGAGAAGAAAACGCCGGGAAATCCCAACCTCAAGCATGTTGTATTGACCTGTCTTTGGAGTTGGCCATCAGGCGCACAATACTATACATCCAATCGCGTCGTTCACGCCTGATTGTTGCTAGGGTAGAGATGACCTTCGGGCCATGGTCCAGGCGGCTGAAAAACTCTGTGCCGTGCTTTGCTCGGGTAGTGCGGCGCTTCAGCGCCGCGTTCAAGCGCTCTATTTTTGTCATCTTGAGCCGGCTTCAGCCGGCGACACTGATGCTTGCGCGAACGCAATACCGGCCTTGTTGTCATACGCTGGATTTACCCAGCCAAAACAATTACAACTTCTATCGATGCATGCTCCGTGGTTTCTGAACTCCACCAGCCGAGATCCGCACCTGCGCATCGGTGTTCTGCTCGACGGCCCCACGTTACCGGCTCACCTGGCGGAGACGCTGGAGCACATCGCCAACAGCAATTTCGCGCGCGTGGAGCTGGTAGTTTTCAACGCCGCCACGTCGCGCATTGCGAAGAAGAACACCGGGCTCTTCGCGCGCTACGTCGCTTGGGATGTCAAGCGAATTTCCGAAGCTCTCAATCCGCTTGCGGAGATCGATTGCGCGCGCTACCTCAAAGATGTCGAGACGCTCTCGGTAACGCCTATCGTCGATCAGGATTCCCAACGATTTTCCAACGACGCCGTTGCCCGCATTCGCGAGAAGAATCTGGACGTGCTGGTCAAGTTCGGCTTCGGCGAGCTGCGCGGAGAGATTCTGAACGCCGCACGATACGGTGTCTGGACCTATCATCACGGCGATCCCGATCGCTATCGCGGCGGCCCGCCATATTTCTGGGAGGTCTACGAGGATAATCTTCTGACCTGCACTGCGCTGGAGCGCCTGGCCGACGAACCGAGTGAGAATCAGATTCTCTGCAGGGGTGTGTTTGCCACGATTCAGGGAAGCTCGTGGGCGCGCAACCGCGTCCAGCCCTATTGGGGATCAACTACGTTCCTCATCCAGAAGCTGCATCAACTGCACGAGTCTGGTTGGGACAGCGTCGCAGGCTGATATTCCGCAACCAGTTCACAACACCAAGACCTACTCGACTCCTACCGATCTCGAGATGCTGCCATGGCTCAGCAAAATACTCGTCCGCACTGGCGCTCAGCGCGTGCGACATTCCATCGTCGGCGAAGAGCTGCCGCATTGGATGTTGGGAGTGAAGACAAACAGTTCGTCGTCGGCCAAACTCAACCTGCGCGAATTCCGCTGGATCCAGTCGCCGCGCGGCCACTTCTACGCCGACCCGTTTGTCATCGAGCACGACGGCAAGCCGTGGGTCTTCTTCGAAGACCTGCCGTACAGCACCGACAAGGGAATCATCGTCTGCGCCGAGATCAACCGCGACGGCACTCTCTCGCCAACCATCCCCGTCCTCGAGCTGCCATACCATCTCTCCTATCCCTGCATCTTTCGCGACGCCGGAGAGCTGTACATGGTCCCCGAGAGCGTCGCCGACGGCACCGTTCAGCTATATCGCTGCGAGCGATTTCCGGATGTTTGGAAGCAGGTGAAGGATTTTGCTGCGCGCGCCTGCGGTCGACCCGACGGTGTGGATCGAGAATGGGCTGTACTGGTTCTTCGTGACGCTACAGGAGCCGCGCGGCGGCGGCCTGCAGCTTTGGCTGTTCTATTCGCGTTCGCTGACGGGAGAGTTGATTCGCCATCCGCGAAGTCCCATCTCCACCGACATCCGCTTCAGTCGCGGTGCCGGCGCGATATTCCGCGAGAATGGCAAGCTGATTCGCCCGTCGCAGGATTGCAGCGGCAGCTACGGGCGTCGCATGATCTTCAACGAAATTACAGTTTTGAACGAACGCGAATACGCCGAGCGCCCCGGCGCTGATCATCGACACCCACGACATGCCGAAGATGATCGGCACCCACTCCTACGGCCGCGTGGGAAATGTTGTGGTCATCGACGGCTGCGTACCGACTCCGGCGAAACAGGTTCGCTAGCGTCTGGGTAGTGCGGGCCTTCAGGCCCGCGAATCGGGTCTCCCTAAAGAGATTGGGGCCTCCATCCGCTGCGCAGCAGCGGATGGAGGCCCCAGAGGGATGATAATCGCCATTTACGCGGCGCTGAAGCGCCGCACTACCAGGCGCAGACCACCAAAACCGTCTAGAACATCACATACACCGACTCGCTGACTTGCTCGTCAATCTCCACTTCCACCTGGTTCTTCAGCCCGATCCTGATCAGCTTCGTCACCGTCGGCTTCAACACGCTCGCCGCCTCGGGGCTCAACCAGTTCGCAGTCAACTCATCGGCAAACTTCACCGGATCCGGATCCTCGCTCAACGCCTGCGCGCCAAGCTCAAACAGCGGCTTGCGATCCGCGGGCTCGTTCGCGTCCTCCCACATTGTGGGAGTCTTGCGAAATTCCTCGGTTATCCTCACTCCGCCGTTAGCCTTCAACTTCTCCGCCGCCGGCCAGAAATCGTTATCGAAGGCCTGCGACAGCTCCTGCAGCAGCTTCTCCGGTGCCTGTTCTGCTGCCGCCTGCGTCACATCCTCGTTCTCCAGTCCTTCGCCTTTGCCCTCGAACCACTTTGGCTGCTCCGGCTTCAGCAAAATGTAATCGCCCAGCGCCAGCACATCCATCTCCGTGCGCATGAAGCAGCGATACGCATCCTGCGGCGTGCAGACGATCGGCTCGCCGCGCACATTGAACGAGGTGTTGACCACGACGCCGCAACCGGTCTGCCGCTCGAACTCCGCGATCAAAGCATGAAACTCCGGATGATGCTCCTGCCGAACCGACTGAATGCGAGCGGAATAATCCACGTGCGTGACCGCGGGAATATCGCTGCGCAGTCGGCGGACCACCGGCAGCAGATCGTCATCGTTGCCCAGCTTCGCGTCCAGCGGCAGACGCCGCTCCTTCTTCACCGGCGCCACCAGCAGCATGTACGGACTCTCGCGATCGAGCTCAAAATAGTCAGACACCCGCTCGGCCAGCACCGCCGGTGCAAACGGCCGGAACGACTCGCGATACTTGATTCGCAGATTCAAGCTAGCCTGCATATCGGGATTGCGCGGGTCGCCGAGAATCGATCGCGCTCCTAGCGCGCGCGGCCCCAGCTCCAAGCGTCCCGACATATGCCCGACCACTTTGCCCTCAACCAGCTTCTGCGCGAGGAACTGATTGCGCTCAGCTCCGGAGAGCTTGCGATACGGATAGCCGTAGGTTTCGAGATACGCCGCGATCTCGTCGCTGGAAAACTCCGGTCCCCAATACGATCCGCCTTGCGCCGAGACGCCGGGCTTGAAGACGCGATAGCGCCCGTAATACGTGTGATAAACATCCAACGCGACGCCAACCGCGCAGCCGGAATCGCCAGCAGCGGGCTGAATCCAGATGTCGTCGAACGGCCCTTCGCGCAGGATGCGGCCGTTGGCCACGCAATTCAGCGCTACGCCGCCTGCCAGGCAAAGGTTCTTCTCGCCGGTCAGACGCTTGGCCTCGCACGCCATGCGCAGCAGCGCTTCCTCGGTGACCTCCTGAATCGACTTGGCCAGATCAATCTCGCGCCGCGTGATGCGGCTCTCCGCCTGCCGCTTCGGTCCGCCGAACAGCTCGGCAAACTTCCCGTTGGTCATCGAGCTTTCGTGCAGGAATCCGAAGTACTCCAGGTTCAGCTCCACCGATCCGTCACTCTTCAGGTCCACCAGGTGGTCGAGAATCTGCTGCTTGTAGACCGCTTCGCCATACGGCGCCAGGCCCATCATCTTGTACTCGCCGGAGTTCACCTTGAAGCCGGTAAATTGCGTGAACGCCGAATACAGCAGCCCGAGCGAGTGCGGGAAGCGCATCTCCTTGATCAGCTCAACGCGATTGCCTTCGCCGCGCCCGATGCTGGCCGTCGCCCATTCGCCCACGCCGTCGATGGTCAGAATCGCCGCGCGCTCAAACGGAGAAGGGAAGAAGCAACTCGCGGCATGCGAGCGGTGATGCACGCCCTGCAGGATCGGTCCGTCGTAACTCAGGAAGCTGCGAATCAATTTCGGCAAATGCAGCTTCATTCGCAGCCACGACGGCATGATCTGCTGCCACATCGACGAAGCCGCATCGCGATCGACCGCCATGATGGAGTGGCACAAGCCGCTCGAAGGTCAGCGCGGAGTTGTCGTAGTACACGACCGCGGTCAGCTGCTTCTGCGAGATACCCGCTTCTTCCAGGCAAAAGTTGATGGCATTGTGCGGAAAGCGGCGATCGTTCTTCACCCGCGTGAAGCGCTCTTCTTCAGCAGCCGCCACAATCTGGCCATCGCGAATCAAAGCCGCAGCCGAGTTGTGATAGAAGCAAGAGATTCCCAGGATCGTGATCGAGTCGCTGCGCACCGCCGGCATCGCCTGGCGCGAATTCTTCGACGGCTTCAATCCGCTCACCGCAACGCTGGTCTTCGACGCCGGCAGCAATCCGCGACTGCGAATCTCCGCTGCCATCGTGTCCGCCACCAGCCCATTGGCCATCGGCGTAAAGTGGCCGCCAATCTCGCATCCCAGCGTGCGCCGGATCTTGTACGGCAGATTCACCAGCCGCGTGCTCACATCGAAGACATGGACGCCAGCGGCGCGATCCTCCAGCGTCTCAAACAGCGGCTGATAGACCGGCTTGACGCCGTGGTAATAAAACTCCGAAGTCGGAATGGGCACGATCACCACCGGCCGCGTCTTCACCTCGGCGATAAACTTCCGCAGGATCGCCGACATCAGCTTCCATCCCGGCGTGTCGTCGGAAAGAATGTCGGGATACGGATGCTTGCCGGTCGCGCGATTCAACTCGGAGACAGCGCGATATCCCAGCTCCTTGAACAGCGGCGAATGCCGCACCGCGCTCAATCCCGGAACCTTCATGATACGCGTTGTGCAGATTGTCGTACCAGCTCGGCGTTTCCTTGCCAGCCTCCAGATCAACCGCACCTGTGTCTTCGGGACGCTCGCGCGGCACCGGAACCTGATGCAGCACCAGCTCGCCGTTCTGCAAATCGAAATACGGCTTGGGAACCATGATCTGCTTGCCGGTAACGCGATCGATGTTGGGCCGATGCGAAACCTGGATGCGATGGAAGCTGTCGATCTGCACGCAGATGATTACCAGATCGGCTTCAACGTCGCGCGCAAACTTTCGATAGATCAACAGGTGCTGATCGGTTCCGCTGCCCGGCACGCCGTAGTTCTGCACCTCGGCGCCAAGCATGCGCCCCAGCTGGTCCGAGTAACGGTCGGCGTTGGAGACGTCATCGCCAGCGGTATACGAATCGCCGAACATCAGAATGCGCGGATAGGCGCTGGCCGCGCGATTGAACTCGTAGTCGGAGCGAAAGCCCAGCGAATTGGTCACGACAAAGTAGCCGCCATCGTCGCCGGGAATGCGGGCGCGAAGGTTGGGCGTGTAACGATGCCCCACATCGGCATCGTATTGAATCGTCATCCTGTGAGTGGTCTGGGTAAGTAGGAACATGGGCCTAAAGTGCAGTCCTGGAATGAGCTGGTTCGAGCCAACATTGTACTAGGCATTGGTAAGAAATGAGTTAATTTGCGGGGAACGCCGTGCGATACGAGCACACCCTTCCCGATTCTGCCGTGCCAGATTGGAGTATCATCACTCGCGTCTTCACAACGAAACGATGAACGATCCCACCTACGCTCTCTCCGGACGAGCTCTGATCACCGGCGGCACGCGCGGTATCGGCCGCGCCATCTCCCTGCGCTTCGCCCGGGCCGGCGCATCGGTCATCGCCAACTATGTCCGCGATCAGAAATCCGCCGACGCGCTGAAAGCTGCGGCTGACCAGGAAGGTCTGTCAATCGAACTCTGCCGCGCCGATCTCACCACGCCGCAGGGCCTGGAACAAATCCGCAAGTCCATTGGCGAACAGCCGCTCTCCGCGCTGGTTCATTGCGCCGCGACGGGCGTCCACCGCAATCTTGCCGAACTCACGCCGCGTCATTTCGACTGGACCTTCGCGCTGAACGTCCGTGCTTTCTTCGAGCTGGTCCAATCCCTGTCCGATCAGTTTTCCGCGCGATCCAGTATTGTTGCGGTCAGCTCGATGGGAGGCTCGCGCGCGCTGCCTTACTACACCTTGGTCGGCTCTTCGAAGGCTGCGCTGGAATCGATGGCGCGTCATCTGGCCGTCGAACTCGCACCACGCGGCATTCGCGTCAACATTCTCGTGCCGGGCACGGTAGAAACCGACGCCTGGAAATCGCTTCCCGAGAGCGATGAGCGGCTCGCCGCTGCAGTTCGCCAAAGTCCCATCGGCCGCCTGGTCACACCTGACGAAGTCGCAGCCGCCGCCCAGTTCCTCTGCTCCGCCGCCGCCTCCGGCATTGTCGGCCAGACGCTGATCGTCGACGGCGGTACCGCGATCCGCGGCTAAGAGAACGACGACCAACGCGCTCGGTTCTTCCATTCCCCAATTCGGAGACAACCCCGCTCCTGCTACCAAGGTGCTTGCTTTGCAACTCGGAAGAGACTATTTTTGTACGAACGCTAGCCGCGATTCGAATGTCCAGTGGCGCAAAGCCGGCGTCACCGGGCGCAACTTAGCCTCATAAGTTGTTGATTTGCTGTGACCGACAGCCCGAGTGCGGGCGCGTCAGGGAGTTGCCGCCCTCGTCGGACGCACAGAAGTCCGCACAGACCCGTGACTCAGGAACGATAAAGAGAATGCAAGACATTCTGCCCGAGGTTCAAGCCGCTTTCCATCAGGCGTTCGGTATCGATCCACAGGCGGTTTCCTTCGAGACCACGCCTGACGACGTTCCCGGTTGGGATTCGGCCGGCCATCTCTTCCTCGTCAGCAATCTGGAGCAGGCCCTCGGCGTCAGCCTTGACGTTGACGACGTGATGGAGATGGAGAACGTGCGCGACATCGTGCGGGTCATCCAGGCAAAGCTGCAGCAGGCATGAATGAGCGCGTCTTCGCCAGCAACTAATTTTGCCGGGCGGTTAGTCAGCGGCCTGGGCAACCTCTCATATCTGATCGACGCAGCTACCGGCGAAACCGTTTCGCCAGGCGGATCTCCCACGCCTCGTCAGCAGCTTCGGCGCTCGCCTGCTTGCTGCCGGATTGAAGCCCGGCGACCCTATCGTCATTGGTTGTGCCTTGTCGCCCGCCAGCAGCATCGCCTATCTGGGCGCGATATACGCCGGCCTGGTCTCTGTTCCGGTCGACGAGAGCAAGCTGGCGTCGCTCGGGGTTGCACTAATGGATCGGACCGGCGCCAAAGCGCTGTGGACGGAGAAGCCTCGTACCTTCGACTGGATCGGCGATCGGAGATCGGAGATTTCGGCTGATCCACGGACACCCTTCCGAGATGCCGGTGGAGGCGATGCCACCCGTTCCCCGTCAGGAAAACGACCTTGCCGTCCTCTTCGCCACCTCCGGCTCTTCCGAGGCGCCGCGTTTTGTCATGGTGAGCCACGGTAACCTCGTCGCCAACACGGAAGCGATCATCCGCAGCCAGCACCTTGAAGACGACGAACGGGCCATGCTGATCTTGCCCATCAGCTATTGCTACGGCGCCAGCGTTCTGCAGACGCATCTTTATCAAGGGGGCAGCGTGGTCTTCGACCATCGCTTCATGTTTCCCGACAAAGTCCTTCATTCTATTAATCATTACGCGTGCACAACATTTGCCGGTGTGCCCACCGTTTACAACATCCTGCTGCGCCGCTCGAATCTCCGAACCATCCCGATGCCTCAGCTCCGGCGGTTTCTACAGGCTGGAGGGCCGCTGGCTCCGGACCAGATCCAGGAGATGCGCGCCATCGTCCCCAACGCGAAGTTCTATGTGATGTATGGCCAGACCGAGGCGACCGCGAGGATCTCCTGTCTCGACCCCGCGATGCTCGATGAGAAGCTGGGCAGCGTTGGCCGGCCATTAGACAATCTCGAGATTCGCATCTGTGACGCCGATGGCGACGACGTCCCGGCTGGGCACAGCGGTGAGATCGCCGTTCGCGGTCCCTCGGTCACCTTGGGATATCTTAACGAACCGGAAGCCGAGCGGTGTGTCTTCAAGGACGGCTGGCTGCACACCGGCGACTTGGGCCGTCTCGACGAAGACGGATATCTCTGGATCGAAGGCCGCAAGAGCGCCTTCCTAAAAATGCGAGGTGTGCGCATCAACTTCGCCGAGGTCGAAGCCCGCGTGGCGGCCGTGCCCGGCGTCTACGAATGCGCCGCGGCGGCGGTCGCTCATCCCGAAGCCGGCGAAGCGCTGGTTTTGTACATCGTGCCCGACGCGAAGGAAGACAGCCTCGCCGAGCGCGTGCGCCGCAGCCTGCCGATTCACTGGACCTGCGACTCCATCCGCATCGTCTCCGAAATTCCGAAGACCGACAACGGCAAGATATCGCGCGAGGCCTTGGCGCGCGAGGTCAGTCGGGCGTCATGAACGCGCTGGAAGCGAGGATCGACGAGCTTCTGGCCGTGCCGCCTTATAGCTTGTCGCCGGAGGATCGCGAGCCCGCCTTTCTTGCGTTATTGAAGGACGAGTTGGAATACGCGTGCAGCCGCAGTGCCGCCTACCGCAACTATGTTCGGCATTGGCCCATCGATCCGCGCGCCGCGCCGAGAGTCGCCGACTTGCCCTACCTGCCGGTCTCGCTGCTGAAAGCCGATCCCCCGTTCGCGCTGGTTGAAGCGCGCGAAATCAAGAAGACCCTGACCTCGAGCTCCACCACCGGACAGATTCCCAGCCGCATTGCCCTCGACGCGCCGACCTCGCGCCGCATGAGCAAAGCGGTCATCGCCATCGCGCAGGATTTTCTCGGCGAGCAGCGCAGACCCTATCTTGTCGCCGATGTCCCGGGCTCGGTTGCACAAGGACCTGAAATGGGAGCACGCGGCGCCGCGATTCAAGGCCTGATGCCTTTCGCCTCCCAGCTGACTTATTGCATGAATCCGGACGGCGACGGAAGTCTCGTGTTGGACCGCGACAAGCTGCTGGAATTTGCCAGGGCCCACCGTGACTCTCCGGTTCTGGTATACGGTTTTACTTACATTCTCTGGCGGTATCTGGTGAAGCCGCTGCTCGCGGAATCGATCAGCCTGGAGATGCCGAACGTTCACGTCTTGCACAGCGGCGGCTGGAAGCGCTTGCAGGATGAGGCCGTCGACAAGGCGTCGTTCAATCGCGGAGTGGCGCAGGTCTTCGGTTGCGCTCCACGGACCGCGTCATCGACTTCTACGGCATGGTGGAGAATGTTGGCGTGATTTATCCCGATTGCGCCGAGGGCAACAAGCATGTCCCTGCATTTGCGGGATGTAATCGTGCGCGACCCACTGACCCTCGAGCCCGTGGGAGAAGGGAAGCGCGGGATGGTGCAAGTGTGCAGCGTGCTGCCGACCAGCTTTCCCGGCCATCTTCTTCTTACCGAGGATGTCGCGGAGATCGTGGCGCTCGATGGATGCCGCTGCGGAAGACGCGGCACGGCTTCCGCTTCGTCGGTCGCGTGCCGAAAGCCGAGATGCGCGGCTGCGGCAACATCAGCCGCACGCATGGTAGAGCCGGCCTTTAGGCCGGCGTCCAGGACCGCCAATGCAATTGGAGGTGCGATCGGCATGAAATCGACGCATCGCATCCTGTGGGTTACTCATCGGCAGCGAGCGCGGCCTGAAGGCCGCTCTACCCGGACGACAGTAATTGATGTGGCGACCCCGTGAATGCCTTCGATGAACGACCTCATCCGCAACGTCGACTCTCCGGAAGACATCACAACCGCTGCGGCGGAACTTCGCCGGATTGTCGATACAACTTCGATCACTCCCAACCAGAGCCTCGAAGTTTTCGAGACCTGGGGCTCGGCCTTGGGCCAGTCCGACACGGCTGATCTGCCGGGCGTTCCGTTCCTTCGCCTATGGCTGCGGCGCAACACGCTGGAGCCGATTCTCACCAAAGAACTCGGCGCAGGCGCGCTCAACGGCGAGTGGACCGAGGACGGCCGAGCCCGGCTCAAAGCTTATCCCGTTGGCGTCGTCGGTCACTGGCCCGCCGGCAACATCGAGATCCAGCCACTGCTCTCGATGACCTGCGCGCTGCTCGGCGGAAACGCTTGCCTGGTGCGCATTCCCACTGGGCTTCGCGATGTCACCTCTCGCCTCGTAGATAAGCTGATCGCAAGTGATGGCAAAAATATCCTGACCAGCCGAATCCGCCTGCTGTCCTTCGACCACGAGCGCCTCGATCTTCATCGCGCGATGGCGCAATCGGTAGACGGTGCAATGATCTGGGGCGGCGAGGAAGCCGTCTCGTCAATCCGTTCGCTGCCATTTCCGCCGTGGGCGCGGCTGGCTGTCTTTGGTCCTCGAATCTCCGTTGCAGCTATGGACTCCGCGTCCTGGAGCAATCCTGCAACCTGCGAGGCATTGTGCCGTCGCATCGCGCGTGATGTGTGGCAGTTCGATCAGCAGGCCTGCTCGTCGCCTCAAGTTCTCTTCCTCGAAAAGAACGACGGCGTATCGACGCGCGAGTTCGTGCAGGCTCTCCGCTCAGCCTTCGAAGCAGAAAACCGCGCTCATCCTCGCGAGACCATTGAAGGCGCGCTGACCTCAGCCATCTGTCAGGCTCGCGCCGCGTGGTTGCTAAGAGATGAATCGAACAGCGCTGTCTTCCCCGCAACTCCTGATTGGACGATTCTCGTCGGACACGGGCCAGAGATTCCGCAGCCCACTCAGGGCAAGACCCTGACGGTCTTGGAAGTGGATGATTTGCTTGCGGCGCTTGCGCGACTCGACGGCAACGTGCAAACTCTAGGACTCGCGATTGCCGATCCTGAGAAGGAGAGCGCGATAGCTTCGCTCGCGGCAAGCCGCGGCATCGATCGCATCGTCCCGCTCGGCCGCATGCACGTCTTCGGGCCGCCGTGGGATGGCGTTGACCTGATCCGTATTATGGTGCGCATGGTTCGACATCTGCGCCCGGTCGACGGAGAGCAAGGAAGGAACGAATAAGATGGCGGACAGCAGTGCATTCCTCGGTGCGCTGGATCGAAAGGCGAAGTGGCTTGCACCCGCAGCGCGTGCCACCTTCGCGTCGAACCAGCAACTGGGTTCGTGGCTGCTGGATCCGCTGGCCCGGTGGGCATCGGCTGCTTACGGAGACGGCGTCTTCGATGACGCCGCGCGTGGCTACGCGAAATATTGTCTGGGAGTCGCCAAGGCCCAGCAGGTCTATGAGCAGGCCGGCAAATATACGCCCGAGGCCATGCCCGATGTCATCTCCGAGGTCTATGAAGATGAAGGCTACATGGTGCCTTACATGTGGGCGGCCATCCTCATCTATCCGTTCTGGCCCTCGATGATCAATCACCTCGCTATGTACCGCGACGACTTTGTAAGGGCGCTCGCTCCAGGCGCCAAAGTTCTGGAGATCGCGGCAGGCCACGGCGTGATGGGCTTGATGGCAGCGGAAGAGCGCACGGACATCAGCGTCGAAGGTATCGACATCAGCCCGCCCGCGGTCGCGGTTGCGAATCGCATTCTTAAGGCTTCCGGACACGGCAGCCGCGTCACCTTCAAGGTCAAGAACGCGCTCGAGATCGAGCAGCAGACCGGCAAGCAGTATCAGGGAATCATCGCTGCCATGCTGGCGGAGCATTTGGAGGATCCGCGCCCGCTCTTCCGCGCCATCGCCCATCTGCTTGCCGACGATGGCATCGTCTTCTTCAGCACCGCGATTGAATCGGCGCAGCGCGATCACGTCTACGAATTCAATAATGAGAGTGATCCGCTGAAGATGGCGGAGGACGCGGGTCTTCGTGTGACGCGCCTGGTGAGTGATGCGAGCGCTCCGCCGGTCGGCGCGCGTTACCTGCCGCGCGCAACGGCGATGATCCTGCGCCGGCGCTGACGGCCACGACAGCAGGTTTGTTTTTGGTGTGATCGGGTAGTGCGGGCCTTTAGGCCCGCGTTGTAGTCGGCTGTACGAGGAGAGTCGGCTTACAGCCGACGGCAGGCTGGTCGCCGGCCAAACAGGCTGCTGAAAAACTCGGATAAGCCGGATTGTGCCGCCGGCTGAAGCCGGCTCAGGCGAGGAAATAAACGGCGTATCGGCACGACTGAAGTCGTGCCCTGTTACAAAACGCCCGTGGAACGACTTTTCAGCGGCCTGTAAAGCCGGCTCCAGCCAGGAAGGGCAGCCCAACGCGGCGCTGAAGCGCCGCATTACCCAGATCAACCGAGTTACAGTAATTCCTGAGCAGCTTTAATTTTCACCAAAGCTTAACTATGACCAGCATGACCTTCGAGGAAGTTCGAGCCTGCCTGAAGCAACGATTCCCATTGATCATGGTGGATCGAGTGCTGGAGGTGGAATCCGGCAAACGAATCAGAGCGGTGAAGAACGTTACTGGCAACGAGATTCAGTTTCTCGGCCACTTTCCGGAGCGCGCAGTCATGCCGGGAACGCTCATCATCGAAGCCATCGGCCAATGCGCTTCCATTCTCTTCAGCCTCACGACGCAGACCGGACTCAACGCGGGAGAGTTCCTGGTTCTGGCCGCCGTCAACGAGATGCGATTCCTCGCGCCGGTCTTTCCCGGTCAGACCATGATTCTGGAAATCACAATTGTGAAGATGCTGCCGGACATGGCGCTGATCGAAGGCATCGTCACCGTCGAGGACACGGTTGTCACCAAGGGTAAACTCAGCTTCGCGCGTAAGACAGTCTGAGCCCCTGAAGCGGAATTTGTTTTGGCCGCGTATCGACACGACAGCTACGCCGACCGTTTCCGATCCCAGTCCATGCCAGAACGGAATCTCCGTTTGATCTGCTTTCGCAATTAGGGACGGTACAGTCCAAGCTTTGACCAGAAACTAACCCAATTGGCATAAGAGTGCCAGCGGTTCTGTCGCACCTTCATGCAAGCCCGCACCAGTTCAGGCTCGTCCCAAGGGACGTCATGATACCCGGACTGGAGATATTCACTCGCCGGATTCTGCACCCATGCCTGGGGAAACAAGGCGATTACCTGGCGGTCGATTACACTGGTGACGTCAGGCGGCTCTCCGGTGAAAAACGCGTACAACGATGCGGGCAAGTCGTGGCCGGCTCCCAGCCGCAGATGGCAGACTTGCGTGGCGCGCGGATTTGCCTCGATGACATAGGCTTTCCCCGTACCCTCCTCCAGGATGAAATCGAAGCCATGCAGCCCCGAGAGCCGAAGGCGACGCACGATCGTTTCTGCGGCTTCCGCCATCTCGCGATTGTCAATGAGCTGCAGCACGGTCGAGGGGCCTTTGGGTTCCCACACCGCCAGCACTTTGGCAGCGATGCTGGCAACCACCTTGCCCTGCCAGCAGGCGACCTGGATGGTAGCGTCCGGTCCGGCGATAAAGCCCTGCACATTGACAACGGGTCTCTTGCGCCGCAGACAGGGCAGAAGCAAAGTAAAATCGAGGTCGAAAAACGCCCTGCTCACCGCCCGAGATGCCAAAGGTGGAGCACTTAGTAAGCGGAAGGCGTGGCCAGCCTCCGCTGCAGAACCCACGAATTGCACTCCCGCCCCACCCGACGAGCCGTTGGTCTTGAGCACCGCCGGGAACGCATGACCAGCAGACCATGTTGCGAGTTCGCCGGCCGTACGTAATCGCCACCATTTCCGGTGCCGCTATCCCCTCCTCCCGGGCCAGAGCGATGAATCTGCTTCTGGCGGCAAGAATGGGATAGCTGGCAGGGTCTCCCAGCGAACGCTCTAACAGCTCTTGGATGGCCCGTGCAGCCTGCCCCGAGCATAGCGGGCTGTCATACAAGCCGTGGAGATGCGCGGTGGCGAGGGTATCGCAAGGAATCACCAAATCAGGGCGAGCCGCCTCTATCGCTCGCTGAAACGACGATGGACCAGCAAGTCCACGGTAAACATAGGTCCGTGGGGCCAGCTTCGTCTTGGCGATCGGATTACGTAAGGGGCACACCGCCTCAACAGTGAAGCCAACGTTAGCAAGAGATATGGCTAGCCGGGCAGTCGAGAACCAGTTGGTAGTAGCGGCCAGCAGAACTTTGGGCTTCATCGATTGGTCTATTCGGGCATGTAAATTACTGCATTGTAGTAATATCTCAAGCGAGTAGCCGTTTAATAGTAGTCTTTCCAGGGAATGTTGTGAACGAGCTTGCGGAAGTAGCCATTGTTGGTGCTGGTCCCTACGGGTTGTCGATTGCCGCGCATTTGCGGGCCGCAGGGTTGAGTTTTCGGATCTTTGGCTTTCCCATGCAATCCTGGCGCGAGCATATGCCCCCGGGAATGCATCTGAAGTCCGACGGCTTCGCTTCGAACCTTTCGGACCCGAAGGGCTCCTTCACGCTGCGGCAGTTTTGCGCCGAGCAGCGAATCCCTTACCACGATACGAAAATCCCCGTTCGGCTGGACACCTTTACGGCCTACGGACTCGAATTCCAGAAACGATTCGTGCCGGAGCTCGAACAGACGCCGGTCACGGCAATCGACAGGATTCCGGGCGGCTTCTCTCTCAAACTGGGCACCGGCGAAGTAGTGACTGCACGCAATGTGGTTTTGGCCGTGGGCATCAGCCACTTTGCTCATGTGCCGGCGGAGCTGGCCGGCTTGCCGGCGCAATTCCTCTCCCACAGTTCGGCTCACAGCTCGGTCGAACAGTTTCGTGGAAGGAATGTGACTGTCCTCGGCGGAGGCGCATCAGCAGCCGATTTAGCCGCGATCCTGGCGGAGAGCGGCGCACACGTCACCATCGTCGCGCGCTGCTCCTCATTGCGTTTCCACACCGGACCGGCGGTGGCCGCGCGCTCTCTTTGGGAGCGGGTTCGGCGTCCATCCTCCGGACTCGGTCCCGGTCTGAGCTCCCGTTTCTTCGCCGACTTCCCTGGGCTCTTTCGCTACTTGCCCAAAGCTCAACGCCTGCGACTGGTAAAAACCACGTTCGGGCCGGCCGCCGGCTGGACGGTCAAGGACCGGATCGTTGGCCGGGTGCCGATGATGCTGGGATATACGGTTAAGCGCACCGAAGTTCGCAACGGTCAAGTCCGTCTGTTGCTCAGTGGGCCAGATGGCTCGGACATAGAACACATGACCGACCATGTGATCGCCGCTACCGGCTATCGCGTTGACCTGCATCGATTGACCTTCCTGAGCGAAGAGATTGGCTCACAACTGCGTGCGGTGGAACACGCTCCGCCAGTCTCGGCGGGCTTTGAGTCCTCCGTACCCGGGCTCTTCTTTGTCGGGGTCGCTGCCGCCAATACTTTCGGACCAGTTTTGCGATTTGCCTTCGGCGCTGATTTCACCGCCCGTCGAGTAACGAGTGCTCTCCAGCGCTCCGCCAGGAGTGGCGTGAAGCGGCGAGATTCCGTTTCGTTGCTGAATCCGATCCGTCCTTTGTCCGATCCTTCCTCAGAGAGATCGATGGATTGATTCCGGCTCCGGAAGCCGCGCTTCTCTCCCCACGATCGCCGAAACCCTCATCCACAATATGCGTATGCCCGAGCCGCGAGATGCCGCTATCGCTTGGAGTGCGCCCTTCGATGAACCCCATGATGGCGTAGTAAGACAACGCCCGCAGCCGTCGGGAAATCGACGCCGAAAATGCTTTGAAGTTGGGCCGACAAGGGCTACACGGGGGCGCGTAGTTCGGTTGCTGCTTCCTTCTGTGGTAGCGGAAACTTCCTGGCAGGATTGCCCAGCGCCAGAGTGTTGGGCGGAACGTCGCTGGTCACGACCGAACCGAATGCCACGACACTGTTCTTGCCAATCGTGACGCCGGGCATGATCACCGACTGATATCCCAGCCAGACGTTGTCCTCAATCACGACCGGCTTGACTTCGTCGTCCGTAACCGGCGCTCCCGCTAGTCGCGCCACAGGATCTATGGGGTGGCCCGGAGCGTCAAGAATGCAGACACATCCTGCAATCAAGCATCCTTGCCCAATTGAGATCTGTTTGTTGACCGCGAAGATGGTCCCGTGGCCGATCATTGTATTGGAGCCAATTGTCAGCTTCGGCCGGGCCGCATGGCGCGCCCCGAAATGAAAGCTGCACTTTCCATCGATGGTCACGTTATCTCCAATGATCAACTCACCGCGACCCTGTATCCAATGCAAGAACACGCCGGTATGCAGGTTTCGACCGTACACAGCACAATAAGACTTGAAGAATGGCTCGCAGACAAATACCCGCGCCACGAAGTAATACACGGAGCGAATCGCCACTACGATCCAAACCAGCGGCATCGCCAGAACTCTCGGAGCCGGCACGCTGAAGTTGTTTACCGTTTGCCGGACGGAGCGCACCATCCGCGGAAACCAGTGATCCGATGTGGCGAGAGTTTTGCGAATCATTCGGTTCGTCGTGCCGCCTCGGAGGGTTCAAGCGCCGTCGGATTGCCGCGACGCATCTTCTTGAAGCGCTCGCCGTATTGCGCGTCGTTCACGATTTCAATTTTGGCCGGGATCTTGTACGCCGCCAGACGCGGCGCGCAGAACTCTCGCATCCGCCGGCGAAAGGCCGGCAGATCCTCAGCTTCGAAGAGGTTGAAGCGCGCCATTACCACTTGCCCGGTGATGGGATTCGGCATTGCGCTGACCGTCACATCTTTGACATTAGGCATGTCGAGCAAAACATTTTCAACCTCGACGGGGAAGACCTTCTCACCGCCGACATTGATGACCTCACTCTTACGGCCCAGGATGCGCAAGAACTCGCCGTCAACCTCGACGTTGTCGCCGGTGTCGAACCAGCCGTCTTCGTCGAAGGGCGACGGAGCATTGAGATATCCCAGCATCGCCGAGCGCGTGCGTATGCGGAGCGTGCCATGCTCCACCTTGATCTCGACTCCTTCGCCTCCAACCTTCACCCATAGCGAATCCGAGCTGCGCGACTTCGACCGCAGGATGCCGAGCTCCGACAGTCCGTAGGTCTGCAGCAGATCGACATTGGGCAGGATCTCATGAAGCCGCTGCAGCGTGCGCTCCGGCATAACCTCTGTGCCGTAGGTGACGCGGCGCAGCGATGAGAGATCGTGACGCTTCCATGCCTCCGAGATAAGCAGCAGGTTAAGAAACGTGGGCGAGGTAGGCAACAGCTCGACTCGGTGCCGCGCAATGGCGAAGCAAATCCTTTCCGGATCGCGATTCTCGACGGCGACGACGGTTCCTGCGTTGGAGAGAACATAGAACAGCGTGTTGAGTCCGCCGATGTGATCCAGCAGGAGCATCGTCAGCGTGATCATGGTATTACGCCGAACTTGAAATTTCTCTAGCAGACTGGCGAAGTTGTGAAGCGCCGCTTTGCTCTTGCCCGTGGATCCGGACGAAAACAGTACGAGGCCGGCATCGTCCATCGCGATGAGCTTCTGGGTCAGCGGATTGCTCGACGGCACGATCATACTGAACGATCTCGAATCTATCGCCTTCCAAGAAGCAGATCGCCGCCTGTACCTCGGCAATGGACTTGAATTCCTCACGTTGCGGCGCGCTGCTGCCTGCGAGTGGCACCACAACGCAACCGCTGTCGATCAAGGCCAGCAGCAGCGCGATGACCTCGGGAGAATAATCCCCCTCGATGGCAACCACCGTCCCGCGCACGAGATTTGCCGTTGCAAGCTTCGACTTCCACGCGTCGATGTGCTCGCGCAGCCAACGCGTACGAGTACTGTCGCTCGCGCCAGATGATGAAATCTCGATCAGAGCGCTGTCAAACACGCGGTAGAGCCAGTCGAGAGAATGCATAGGCGACTAAGCTCCTCCCAGGTAAATGACCTGGCCCGTGATGCTGTCACTCTTGCGATCGATCAGGAACTGGAGAACGTGGAAGACATCTTCGAAGCTGCACATGCGATGGATCGGCAGCCGTGACAGCAGCGATTCAATCGCAGGCTTCGGCACGTTTCGGATCAGCGCGGTTTCAATCGGCCCCGGCCCAATAGCATTGACGGTAATGCCCAGCTCGGCGAACTCGCGGCTCATGACGCGGGTCAGCCCTTCCACAGCGCTCTTCGACGCAACGTACGCGGCCTCGCCTTCCAGACTGAGCGGCACCGCGACCGTCGAGAGATTTACGATGCGTCCCCATTTTCGCTGCCGCATCAGCTTGGCGCTTTCGCGTGAGACAAGGAACGTGCCGCGAACGTTAATGCTCATGATGCGGTCGAGCGTGTCGACGGGCATCAGCAGGCTGTGATTCATGCTGGCGACGCCGGCGTTGTTGAAGGTGACGTCCAGGCGCTTGTGCTTCCGGCGAATGCTGGTGAGCAACGCTTTCACCTGCGCTTCATCGGCAACGTCGGCTTCGAAGTGGCTGTAACCCTCAAGCGCCCAATCGGCAGGCTGGCGGCTGCAGCCGACGACATGGTATCCGGCAGCGACGAGTTGTTCCGCGACGTAGCGGCCGATTCCAGTGCGCGAGCCGGTAACCAGGGCGACTGGGCGTTCGCTCACGGTCACGCCCGGGGCTGCTCGGCAGCGACCGCGAGAATGTAATCGGCCAGCGACGCGACGGTGCGGAATGGACTGCGCTGCTGGGAGACGCTGCGGTCATCAGCGAGAGAGATGGTGAGGTTGTAGCTGTCGTTGATCTGTTGTTCCGCGTCGAGCACGACATTGACCAGCTTGAGCGAGTCAAGAAAGCCCTGTGCGCCGAACAGGTGGGTATTCTCGTCGATGTTTTGAGGCGCCCCGGGAATTTCGCTCACGATCTGGCAGATCATATCCACCACTTCGCGGCGTTGCAGCGGGGAAGTTGTTGAGTGCTCATTCATCTGAGCAAGCTCCTCGTGACCAGGGTTCTAACGCGAGATTGCGTTCCGTGACGGCGACGTTCCATGTCGTACGCAGCCGTCAGCGATTATGCTTTGGTTTCTCGTGGAAACACAATCTCTTTATTAATACGCTAAGTCGGGTGCGAGCGAGAATCGCGAACCCTCCCAGGAGTACACCGGGCAAACGACGGAGGTGCTGTCGTATCCCGCGGGCAGCGCGGCTGCCGAAGAGATTGTCGGCGTGCCGTTGAAGTCCTACATCAGCTTGAGCTGGACGTATGACTTCAACAAATGATTTGTCGGTGTTTTCCTGCCGGTCTTTTACTTTCTCCGCGACTTTTTCGCCGGCTTCCGCTTTGTTGCCGAGGTCTTCTTCGCACCTGCGGCTTTGCCGGAACGCTTCTCGGATTCCTCAATCTCGACGATGCTCAGCACCACGCCGTCGATGCGATTATCCAGGGTTTTGTAGGGGCTGAAGCGGAAGCGATATCGCCGTTCATCATTCTTGTCCGCCACATCGTATTGCTTGCTGTGCGCATCGCGAATCACATCCAGCATCACCTGTTCCAACCACGGCAGGTCCAGATTAAACTTCAGCCGCGGAATGGGCCGGCCAACGTCGGTGTTCATCAAGCCCAACAGGGTGCCGGCGGGAGGAGTAAAGCGTCGCACCGTCAGGTCGGCGCCTACCATCACGATGGGCAAATCAACGTTGTTCAGCAAGTTGTTGAGATCGTTGTTGAGCTGCGAGAGCAGATCGTTGCGATGCTGCATCTCCTCGTTGACGGTGTGCAGCTCCTCGTTCGCCGATTCCAGCTCTTCCTTCGAGGTCTGTAGCTCTTCGTTGGTGCTCTGCAGTTCCTCGTTGCCCGACTGGATCTCTTCATTGGCCGACTGCAGCTCCTCGTTCGTCGCCTCTTGCGACTCGATGATCGACTGCAAGTATTCTTTGGTCGCGGTCAGTTCCTGGCGCAGCTGAGCTATTTGCTCATCCTTGTTGGCCCGTTCCTGGTCGGTCATGGGGCCGGCCGGAGCGGGAACAGTTATGACATGTTCGGTGTCCGGCAGGCTGGGGCTCGAACACCACCAGGAAATTGTTCCCGTCACGCGGCGATGGACTGAAGGGCAGCACGCGGATGGTGATTGCGTGAGATTTGCCGTTGGCATCAAGGTGTACATTGGGCCGCCGGCTTTCCGTATTGCTCTTGCGCGTCTCGTCGATCGCCTTCTGCAATTCAAACAGCAGTCCCGACTTGGCCATCTTGAGCAAATGCAGGCTCGCCTTGCCAGACGGCAGCTCCAGGAATGCGCCGGTGCGGCCGCGGGTCTGCAGGATCTCCATTTGGTCGTTGACCACTACCGCCGGCGGGGCGTAGCTGGCCAGCAACAGCCGGTCGGCTTCCCGCTGCAGCTCTATCGGAGGCTTCATCGCTTCCAGTTCCTTGTTGGGTAGCGCAGGTCCGCCGGCCGCCTCCGGAGCCATAGCAGGCGCGCCCACCGCGAAGCCGAAGGCTAGCGGCGTGGAAACCATCTTCTTGCGATAGATCTTCTGTTTCTTGTCCACCATATCGAACAGCTCAGATCCGGCGCCCAACAAGCCTTCCGTGCTGCCGATCATGAGGAAGCCGGTTGGGTTCAGCGCGTAATGAAAAATCGGAATGACTTTCTTCTGCAACGACTGGCTAAGATAAATCATTACGTTACGGCAACTGATCAGGTCCATGCGCGAAAATGGCGGATCGCTGAAGACGTTCTGGGAGGAAAAGATGCACCGATCGCGGATGGTCTTGCTGATTTGATAGCCGGCATCCACCTTGTGGAAGAAGCGTCGCAGGCGTGCCGGCGACACATCCGCCCCGATGCTTTCCTTGTAGATGCCGCTCCGCGCCTTCTGAATGGCGCCATCGCTCAGATCGGTCCCGAAGATCTGTATCGGAACTTCCGTCTTTTCCTCGTCCAGGAATTCCATCAGTGAGATAGCCAGCGAGTAGGTCTCCTCGCCGGTGGAGCATCCCGGCACCCAGATGCGAACTGGATGTGTCGGCTGGGTGCGCGCTTTGAGGATGGCTGGGAAAACTGCTCTCTTCAGCGCCTCAAAAGCTTCCGCGTTACGGAAGAAGCTGGTGACGTTAATCAGCAGATCCTGGTAGAGAGCGTTCACTTCGCCGCGATCGCGATGCAGGATGGCGGTGTATTCGTTGAGCTTGTGGACGCGATTCAGCGCCATGCGCCGCTGAATGCGGCGTCCGATAGTGGGCGGCTTGTATTCCGAGAAGTCCACGCCGGTGGCTCGTCGTAACAGGCGAAATACCTGTCCCATATAGGCGTCGACCGACGCCTCGCCGTCAACCCCCGGCTCCAATAATGTTCCGGCGACATAGGGATGTTGCCGGATGCGGTCCAGTTCGTACGCAATTGCTTCCGGCGATAAGACGAAATCGACATATCCAGCGGAGATAGCGCTGGCCGGCATGCCGTCGTATTTGGCCGTACGCGGCTCCTGCGCGAAGGTGATGCCGCCCTCACCCTTGATGGCCGCCAAACCCAGAGTGCCGTCGGTCGCCGTTCCCGACAGCACAACTCCAATCGCGTTTCTGCCCTGGTCCGACGCCAGTGAGCGCAGAAAAATGTCGATCGTGGTGTTCACCGCGTGCGGGCCCTTGCGACTGCTCAACTGCAGCACACCGCCCTGAATGGTCATATCGCAATTTGGGGGGATGACGTAAACATGATCCGGCTGCGCTCGCATCCCGTCCTGCGCCAGCAGAACGGGGATGGACGTGGCGCGCCCCAGAATCTGGGTGAAGACGCTCTCCCGCGACGGATCCAGATGCGGCACCAGGATCAGCGACATGCCCGGACTTGGCGACAGGGCCTTGAGAAACGCGGTAAAGGCTTCCAGCCCTCCCGCCGACGCGCCTATTCCAACGATGGGGAAACTGGCAGCTTGATTGTTTGTTTTCGACTCAGCCGGTTTTTGCTGCGCGAGTTGGTTCGGTTTTCTTCCGGCGGTCTGGCTTGCATTCGGCTTGCGATTAGCGCGCGAAGGGGTCATCGAAGGGTCCTGAGACGCTGCCGTATGAAAAATCGCGCTGGACTTTACACCGCGGACGGCGGGGACAAAACTGCGGTCTGATTATACCCGCTGCAACTAGTTCACCTTGGGCAAGGTGGGCGGATTCGCATCGCCCAGCGCTCTACCCCGAATGTCGTTCAACTCCCGACAAAGAGCCTTGAGCCTTTGGATCTCGTGGCGCAGCGTTTGTTGTGTAACATCCATCTGATCGCGCAGCACCTTTACCTCTGCGTGGTAGCGGCGCAGTTCCCGCACACATGCGGCAAACGTGGCCCGGACCTCATCATCCCTTTTGCCCAGGCCGTTTCCGTTATGGCGCGATCGCTGTCGCCCATTGAGAAGCCATGCCTCCAAGTCGCTGGGTCGCGCCATTACGATACCCGAATGGCCGTCGGCTGGACGAATCACCGGAAGGCCTAGCGTAGCTTCCCAGCGTTGCACCGTGCGAACACCCTTGCCCAGGAAGTTTGCGATCTCTTTCCACGAAGTCAGAAGTTCTAGTCTGTTGGCCGCCTTAGTCTGTGACATAGAAAATCCTCGACTATCGCAATTGGCACACCCCGCGTTTCGAGATGATCCGGCTGCCGTCGTGGCGGATGACAGCTGTCTGGTTAGGCTTGTATCCATCATAGTCCCAAACCACCTCGCACGCTGCTGCGTTTGATTCGATCTCTTTCGAATTGGCTGCCTGACAGCCTGACAGTACAGAATTTCCCGACATTTCGCCAAGAAAAAACCCACTTTCACGCAGTTTTGCGGAAAGTGGGGATACAGCTACGGCTAAACTCGGTGGTTAGTGACCTTTGATTCCATGGTCTTCGGTCAGGTCGTCAGTATAGTTTCCGAAGACGTTTCCGTTGTTCTTGATGCGGATCAACTCCGTATCTGTGGCTCCCGCAACATCGACGCTGCTCCAGGCGCCATTGGAATAGATGAATCCGTGGTCGGCATTCGCTGCGTCGACATAGGAATCTGGTTAAGGCGAAGCCATGTGCCATGGTCACGGCGGGAAGGGATTGGGATCGGTTGGCTGGTCGAAACAACCACGCTGCCAACTTCGTGCCATCGGTTGCGGAAAACTCTACGTCGATCCGATCGACCATTATCTTTCTCCTCATTTTAACGATGTTGAACGGGATGCGGGCGCCGCAGGAGCCGCCCGCATGCGGCAATCACTTCAAGTAGATTGCGGCGCTGATTGCGCCTCCCAGATCTCCCAGCTTGCCGCCTTCCTTCTTCCCGCCGGTAATATCAACCGATCCTTTGGGCTCGCCATGACATGCCAGGCAAGAGGGTTCGTAGTATTCCGGGATAATCACGCGATAGGCCTTCTTGCCGTTAAGCTCCGCCACCTGCTCCACGAATTCACCTTTGTTCCATCCGGGTGACTGAAACTTGGCTTGAATAACGTTCTTCTCCCAGGCGTCGGGCGTATTGGGCTGGTGACGAATCAGCTCTGGAGGAGCCGTTAATTTCACGTAGGCGAATTCTCCCACTTTGCTGGTGAAACGTTGCGCCACCTGATAGGTGAATACCGCAGGTATCATTCCTTTGAAGTTGCCGTGAGAACGAAGGCCGGAGGACTGGGACTCGTCCATCACTTCCTGAATGGCTTCCAGTTCGGCCTGGAGCATCCGTCCCTCTGGGGATGCCGGATCGAGATTCGGAAGAGTGCGGCCGGTCTGCTCTGCATATTTCGCCTTGGCGCGCTCGACCAGTTCTTTTCCGCTCAGAAATTTGCCGGCGGCCATCGCGTCTTCGTCGTCGGATATGACCTGCCGGGCCGCACGCAGCAGGCTGGTCAGATGGACCAGAATGGTGTGATTGATGGAGCCCTGCGTGACCGCCTCCTCAGGCAATACCTGCTTCAGCAAATCCGGCTTGACCGACAGTTCTCCGCTGAAAGGGCGATCATGGGATGCGACCAGCAGAATGGAGACGGCAATTCCGGTGGCAAAGATCCACAGCGAAATCGCCGCTGCGGCGCGACTTTCGATATGGACCATAACAATCGCGATCAGGCTACAGATCGCCTGCAGGATCAGGGCCGTCCACTTGACCCAATTCACCCGCGACCGGCTCACCGCGATGCGCTGCCGGCGCGCCTCCATCGCACCTTCCAGGGCAGCCACGATCTGACGCTGGGCGGTGATCTGTCCCTCGCTCTGCGGCTTCAGGGCCAGAACGAATTGCAGTTCCTCCGCCAGCGCGGCCGGGGTGACGTTGAATGACGCCGCGTTGCGTTGCGCCATCAAGGGCCATTCCACCGTCACCACCTCTGCAATATGCCGGCGTGTCAGTTCCCGCATACGAAGTTCAGGTTCCCCCGGGAAACTGGCCGCGAGAAAGATGACGGTGCTTAGCGAATTTGCCTCGGTGTTGACGGCGGCCCGGGCGCGATCGGTATCGCCCCAGACCTGGGCAGCCACGAATGCTACAAACAAACCAAAAATGATGCCCACCGGAGGAAGCATTCCAGGAGAAACGCCTTTGAACATAGGCGTGCGTTTGCCGCCAGCGAAGCGGAAAGCAGCGGCGAAGATAATGGCGGTGGCCAGATAAACCAGACCGAATACTGCGAACGACATCCAGCCGATGGGAAGGTTATCGATGTGCACGGACCAACGTCCTCCTGGAATCGACCTGCGAGCCGAAAATACAAGAGCGGTTAAATCGTCAGGCTGTCCGAGGCTGTCGGGGAGTGACGAAGAGACGACATGCCATCAGGGCGCTTTTCCGAGACAGCACATGCGCTCATCAGGGCACATCGGTTCGGAATTCGCAAAGTAGAATCACTGCCTCAAGGTATGGAAGCGATGATCTTGCGGTACTCAGGCTCGGCAAATGCTTTCATCGTCAGCGTGGTGACGTTACCCTGTGCTCCCACCGACAGCATGAAGCGCGCAACCGTCTCGTCATCGGGAAACTCCGAGATGAACATCCCGTCATACTTTCCCATCAATAAGTACCAGTCGTGGATCTTGCCGCCCATGGCTTCGGCGGCTTTCCTGGCGGTGTCGAGCCGCGACGTGCTTTCCTTGATTTTCACCACCCCCTGCTGGGTGAGCCGGATCAGTGTCATATAGCGCGGCATCGGGCCTCCTTGCGGGGTCGAAGTCTATGCTGCGGTTGTCGGATAGTCAAGCAGTATCGGAGTGGGGTAGTGGTGCCGTTTCGTGATTGCTCGCAGGTCACCCTTACTTGCCCGCTCCACGAGTGATTCTGCAATCACAGCGGCCCATATCTGGCGCTTGTCCTTAGCCTCTTCCAGCGGATCTGCATCCGGCGTGGGTGATTCGCTACTGTTTTCTCTTAGCGAGTTCGGCTTCGTATGCCGCCTGGAGATTCTGCATTGCAAAAATACGCCTGGATTTCGTCGGGACCCGGGCCTTTTTTCTGGCGCTGGACTTGGGAAGATGGGTTACGCGAAGTTCAGCCATAAATTCTGCTCTCAGCTTCGGCCCCCCCGCTACCAGGACCTGAGCTAACCCCCTAAGCCTGGAGGCCGGCAGATGTTTGTGCCCCCACTCATTCATCTCCATCAGAAGAGGCAGCATTTCGATCCCTTTTTCCGTAAGACTGTAAATGACTTTCTGCTTATGGCGGGGGTCATGAGACTTGACGATGATGCCTTGCTTGACAAGCCTTTGAAGTCGATCGGCCAAAATATTCGTCGCAATCCCTTCCAGAGACTTGGTCAAGAGCTCGCGAAAATACCTTCGGTTCATGAACATGATGTCGCGGATGATGAGTAGACTCCACTGATCGCCAATCACCTCGACCATGCGGTTCATAACGCACGCTGACCTGTGATCCGTACGCATTCTTCCTCTATTCACGTTTGGCATTATAGCCCCGAATGATTCTACGACTAGTTGCATATAAGAACCAGTGGTGTTGGAGCAATCTATCCGCGAATGTGTCGCGCGATCATTGGATGCCTGAAAAGGAGGTAATGAAAAGGAGGGGATAAATAGAAAAGCGATAGGTCGGCTAACTTCTTGTACTAATAATAAAACTAGTTGCTATTTACAACTGGTTATAGCTTGCGAAATGGCAACTATCTTGCCCTTCCTTATTCCATAGAATTATTAGTGCGAGCCTTTTATTTATTGTAGATATACGTCGGCTTTCCGCACCCAACTCTGCAACGAACGTCATTTCAAGCAATGCTTTGGTGTAGGTCGTACTGCGCCGCGGGTGGTCCGTCCCTGATTTCATCCATACCGCAATTAAAGCCGGCCTAGTTGGCCTGTAGCGGAACTGTATGGCGCAGCAAATGCTTTCGTACACGCCATGCGCGAAACAGCCGCGTGCTTCTGCTCCGGATCATCAACCATTAGGGAAACTCTGATTAAGTTAGATGAAGGGCCCTCAGCGGCTAAAGCCGCAATGATTTTGCTGAGCTTACGGACGGCCTTAAAGGCCGTCCCCTTCAAACACCGAAACACTAGCCACTGCTTCCCAGGAGTTTCAGTATGACCACTCATATTCAAATCAACACAGGAGAAGTTATGAATCGACTGCAACTTTGCAAGGTAGTAAGCGTGCTACTTCTTGCATGTGGTTTAGCAAGCGCTCAACACATCACCACTTTTGAGGCTCCGGGCGCCGGTACAAGCTCTGGGCAGGGCTCCTCAGGCATAAGTATCAACCTGGAGGGGGACGTCCTGGGGTTCTATGCTGACTCCAACAACGTGGTTCACACCTTCTTGTGCGTTTCGGGCTGCACTTCGCCCCGCACCTTCACTACCTTCGAGAGCTCCGGGCGCAGGCACAGCCGACGTCGGTGCCAATTGTTTCGTCCCCCAGACTTGCCAGGGCACTTACGCTTTCAGCAACAACGCGCTCGGGGTGATTACCGGTTTCTACCGTGACTCCAGCAACGTGATTCACGGCTACGTGACCGCTCCGCCTTATAAGACCTTCACCACCTTGAACGAGCCGGACGCGGGCACAAGCGCCAACCTGGGCACTTTCGCGACGAGCGTCAACCTGGAAGGAGATGTCTCCGGAAACTACACGGACGCGAGCGGTGTGTCGCACGGCTTCGTGACCGCCCCGCCTTATGACACCTACACCTCATTCGATCCCGCGGGCTCCGGATTCACGCTTGTCTCGGCGGCGCTTGGCATCAACCTGGAGGGGGCGCTCACCGGCGAGTACTTTGACGCGAGCGGCGCGGCCCACGGTTACGTGCGCGCTCCAAATGGCACTTTCACCGAATTCAACGTGACGGCCGCAGGCACGGGCTCCGGCCAGGGCACCGAGAGCTCAGGCATCAACGACCTGGGGATGATCACGGGACCTTACATTGATTCGAACGGCGTGTTTCACGGCTACGTGCGCTCAGCGAAGGGCGACATCACCACCTTCGACGTCCCGGGGGCGGGAACAGGCTCCGGCCAAGGCACCGAGCCTGAGGGCAACACCCTGTTCGGGGAGGTAGTGGGAAATTACATCGACTCGAACGGTGTGAATCACGCCTTCGTGCGGAGTCCTTCCGGCGTCATCACCACCTTCGACGCTCCCGGGGCGTCAAAAAATCCCGCTCAGGAAGGCACTATTCCGCAAACTCCCAACTTGTTTGGGCAGATCGCCGGATTCCTTCAGGACGCGAACGGGGTGTTTCACGGCTTCTTGCGGACCCCGTAGGCCCGCTCTGGAGTAAACACCTATCGCCAGTTGACGGTTAATTCTGCGGCATGGAGACGCAGCAAACCTGGATTTCCGATTGGGGAGAGGGGTCGTCTCACCGCTCTCCCACTCTAGACCACGGCGAAATCGTCGGAGCGATCGGCAGTGCTGACGGAGCCCAATTTTCGGGATAGGTAACCGGGATGGCGGCTCCAGAATTCAAGGTACATCACGAAAAGGAGAGCGAAACAATGACAAGCAGCACGGTGACGCGCAGGAAGCTGCTCGCAACGGGAGCCTGCGCTGTGGCTGGTGCGGTGAGCCTGCGGCTACCAGCAAGTGCCAGCGCATGGGGAGGGCAAAACACAACCAACGAGGAGCTTGTCCGGAAGTGGTATGCGGCGTGGAAGAATAAGGACCTGGACACGTTCAATGCCCTGCTCGCCGAAGACTTCACCTTTTCGAGCGCGGCCGGCGACGACCACATCAGCAAGAGCACCTTCAAGACGCAATGCTGGGATACACAGATTAATTTCATTAAGGATTTTGACCTGGAGCGGATCGCGACTGGCTCGGACGATGCTTTTGTGAAGTATCTTTGCTACACCACGAACGGCAAGTCGTTCCGGAACGTGGAGTATCTCCGAATCAAGAACGGAAGGTTGCAATCGATTGAGTGTTATTTCGGTGCGGAATCCAGTTTCCCGTCCGCAGTAAGCAAAGGGTCGAAATAGGAAATGAGATATGGCCAGGGAGTTGGACCCGGAACGGTTCGCGGCTCATGAGGAGCCGTTCTTCCTCAACAACGCGATCCGGTGGTCGGTCGCGCTGTGCGATGCAGGTGGGGACGTGGTGATGAGCAAGCAAAATCTGTTGAACTTTGGAGGCGCGACCATCACAAAATTCTCATGACTAACCGCATTGGGTTGGGCGCAACTCATTCAGCATGGTTCCCATCTACACCAGAAGCATGTCGCGAGGGCACCTCATGCTAAACTCGTTCTCCTCCGACCGTCTTCCGGTGTCTGGCCCATGAACATTCTTCTCGTGAAACGCCTTCGAATTTGTTCACTCATCCTCCTGCTGGTCTGGGTAGTGCAGCCGACCGCAAACGCGGATTCGGTCCCCGTGCGCTCTGTGGAAGGCACGATTCACGCTTTCCTTGAACTGCGCTCTGAGGATGGACAAGTGGTCGCTTCAGGAGACACCTTCCGGGTCGTGCGGGGCAACCGCGTCCAATCGCGAACGCTCTTCCAGTTTAAAGACGGCTCGATTGACGATGAGACGACAGTCTTCTCGCAACGCCACTCCTTCCAATTGATCAGCGACCACCGCATTCAGAAAGGGCCTTCCTTTCCTCATCCGATGGATGTGCTGATTGACGTCCCTACCGGAAAGGTCACGGTGCGTTCCACGGGAAAAGATGGGAAGGAAGAGATCAAGACCGATCATCTTGCTCTGCCGCCAGATCTGGCAAATGGAATCGTGGCCGTCCTGCTCGAAAACCTGCGTCCGAACTCCCCGGTGACAACCCTCTCCATGGTTGTAGCCACACCGAAGCCGAGGCTGGTGAAACTCGTCATCTCCAACGTGGGTGACGACCAATGCTTGGTCGCCGGCTCTCCACGGAAGGCGATCCACTATGACATCAAGATCGACCTTGGTGGAGTCGCGGGCATGGTGGCCCCGCTCATCGGCAAGGCGCCTCCTGACATTCAGATATGGACTATCGGCGGCGAGGCCACGACCTTTGCCAGAGAACGAGGGCCGCTCTACCCGGAGGGCCCCATCATGACGATCCAGTTGGTCAGCCCCACCTGGCCGGATACACCCAAGCCCGGCCGTTAGCGGCTCGGTTATCGTTTTCAGAATTAGTAGCGGGCAACGCTCGCCACCAACTCCCGAATTGTCGGCGACTCGGAAGTTATGAGCCCGTTGAATCAAGCATCTGCAGCCCGGGCGCACGTTGGCCACACTCACGACCCTTTTCGGATCAGCAGTCTTGCAATTTGAATCGAGCACTGGTTTACCGTCACATTGACGTGGTCGATTTTGTAGACGATCTTGCACCACGCAACGAACACTCAGTGCAGGTCACCGGCACTACAATACCAGCAGATTCGCTTCGGTTGGGGGACGGGACATGTCTGACGCTGATATTGACGAATGCTCTGTTTATTCGAGTCGTCGAGGCGAGGAGCATTTCGTATGCGATGAATGCTTTGAAGATGCTGAAATCGGCGAATTTATCAGGTCCTGGGCCGAGTCCAAAAGCTGCGACTTCTGCGGAAGAGGGAGCCAAAACGCTGAGATCGCTGCCCCGCTGGATACAGTTGTCGAATTTATGCTGCTCGGCATCGAGCGGGAATATGAGTTAGCAGTGGAGGCTTTGGGTTGGGAAAGCCGGGAAGGCGGCTATCAGGGAAAGCACTGGGACAGTGAGGAACTGTTGAGTGAGGTCATCGGGCTCAATCTCCCCAACGATAACGACGGCAAGCTGTTGAACATGCTGGCTGACTGCTTGGGAGACGAGCCATGGTGTGAGCGCGACCCTTACAGCCTACGAGAAGACGAGCGGCTCATCTATAGCTGGGAGCAATTTTGCAAATTCATCAAGCATCGCCGCCGTTACTTTTTCCTCCCGCAAGGGAATGTAGATTCCAGCGAGCTCCTAAACGCGGAAGAGATTCTTGAATTCATCGGCGAGACAGTTCGAAAACACCAGTTGATCACGACTGTGCCGGTAGGCACATTGGTGTTTCGGGCCCGGCAGAAAAAATGCGGGGAGAGATTGTCTTTGCCCAAGCACTTCGGTCCTCCGCCGGTAAAATATGCGGTCCGCTCGAATCGCATGAGCCCTGCCGGGATTGTGATGTTTTACGGCAGTAACGATTCACAGACAGCAGTTGCGGAGATTGATGACGATCCAGCCCTGGGGATTGCGGTAGGCACCTTTTCCATCTCGCGAGAAGTCGAGGTTTTAGATTTGACCAGATTGCCTGATCGTATCCCTTTCTTTAAGCAGGAGCCCGAAACCCAAGAATATGCCTATGACCGGCACGGCATCAGCTTCTTACATAACTTTGTTGAGAGCTTGGCAGCCAAAGTAGCGCCCGGCGCCCGCGAACATATCGATTATGTGCCAACGCAGGTTGTGACTGAGTGGTTTCGCACGGTGTTCCGGAACGGTGATTCCCGGATAAAAGGAATTTACTACCCAAGCACTCAGCGCCCTGGCGGCAGGTCGATCGTTTTGTTTGCGAATCGTTACGCCGTTGTCCCTAGTGCCAGGCAGATGAAAAAACTTGCTCAGAGCAGTTCCATTAGTGACGCATTACTCCGGCTTCGGTACCAGAAAGCGTGGCTGAGGCTCGTGCGAAAACGTTACATCCGCCAACCACAACCCCAGACACCGTAACCAAGACACTGCACAGTATTTGTTTTAGCGGAGTTCTCAAGGTTTTCCCCGCAGTTCTTCAATTGATAATGTGATTGGAAAAACACGAAGACGCGACCGTCCACAAAATCGCCCACGGCGATGTGACGTGAAAACCAGAAGTAGCGTTTGATTATTAAAGATTGGTCGGGGAGAGAGGATTTGAACCTCCGACCCCCTGGTCCCGAACCAGGTGCTCTACCAGGCTGAGCCACTCCCCGACGAGAGAGGAAATTCCGATGAGGCAGGACGTGCTCCATAGCACGTCACCGTTGATTATAACAGCAGATCAGTTCAGGAAGAATTTTGTGTACAGCGTGTCGCGTTGCGCGGGACGGAAGCCGGCGTCGCGAATGATGCGGCGCAGCTCTTCTTCAGTGGTGCAGTTGCGCACGCCGGCAGCGCGCACGACGTTCTCTTCGATCATCACCGAGCCCACGTCGTTGCCGCCGAAGCGCAGGCCGGTCTGGCAGACCTTCAGTCCCTGCGTCACCCAGCTTGACTGCACGTTCTTGAAGTTGCTGAGGAAGATGCGCGCGATGGCCAGCGTCTTCAGATATTCAACCGCAGTCGCTTCATCCCAGCCGCGTCCGCCGAGCGCGGTGTTCTGCGGCTGGAAGGACCACGGAATGAACGCGGTGAATCCGCCGGTCTCTTCCTGCAAATCGTAGATCGCCTGGAAATGATTGATGCGGTGCTCGTAGGTTTCGCCGACACCGAACATCATGGTCGCCGTCGTCCTCATGCCAAGCTTGTGCGCGGTGCGATGAACATTGAGCCAATCGTTGGTCAGGCATTTCAGACGCGCGATCTTGTAGCGCACTTCGTCGTCGAGGATCTCGGCGCCGCCGCCGGGAATGGAATCGAGCCCCGCCTCACGCAGCCGCTTGATCGTATCTTCAATGCTCAGCGAGCTGACTTCGGCAATGCAGATGATCTCCGACGCCGAGAAGCAATGCATGTGCACCTGCGGAAAGCGCTGCTTCATTCCGCGCAGCATTTCCTCGTACCACTCGATCTTCAGGTCGGGATGCAATCCGCCTTGCAGCAGCACGCCGGTGCCGCCCAGCTCCACCGTCTCGCGGACTTTGTCGTAGATGGTCTCGAAGTCGAGGATGTAGCCTTCCTTCGCCAGCTTGCCTTTCAGCGGGCGATAGAAGGCGCAGAAGGTGCAGTATTCGGTGCAGAAATTCGTGTAGTTGATGTTGCGATCGATGATGTAGGTGACGACACCCTCGGGATGCAGCTTGCGCCGCACCGCATCGGCTTCCATGCCGATGCCGATCAGGTCATCGGAGCGAAACATTTCCAGCGCTTGCGCTTTGGTTAAAGACATCAGGCGTATGGGCGGTGTGCAACCCTTCCAGACATTCTAACGTTCTGAAGGTACGGAGGGAAGCCGGCACCTCATGCGTCAATCATCCGGCATGTGAATTCAATCGGCCTTGGCGCAACAATGCCGTCGCCGCAGCGTTTATAGACAGCAACGTTGGCAGCTTGCCGCTGGCCTAGGGCAGGCGGATAATAGTGGCCAATCGAGAGCGGCCAGCCTCGCTCCAGCCGGCCAAATTCAATTCCTGGGGTTACACCCCGATTTTTGTGTAGTCGCCACAACTTTGCGGAACTTATAAGCGCCATGAACGCAATCGGTTAGGGAAGCCGGGAGTCGATCCGGCATCGCTCTTATTGCAGATTTTCTTACCAGTAAGATTTCTGCACAAATCTTACCAGTAAGAAAATCTGCGGAAATGTTAACTCATACGATAACAGGACGAGCCGCCATGAGGAGGGCGGAAGACATGAGGCTTCTCGCTTTTGGGAGATCCATAACACTGATCCAGGGAGCGCTCGCAACCCTGGCCCTGCTGGCGCCCCTCAGTTGCTGGGCGACGCTGGGCGACAACGCGGCTTCGGTGCTCGCCGACCAGGCGCAGATGAAAGGCACCGTGACCAGCGTCGACAATCGCAGCTACGTCCTGCACGAAATCACCGCGCCATCCGGGGCCAAGGTGCGCGAGTACGTCTCGCCCGCGGGCGCGGTTTTTGCCGTGACCTGGGAAGGTCAATTTCCGCCCGACTTCCAGCAACTGCTGGGGCCCTATTACCAGCAAGTCCAGCAAGCCATCGCAGCAGCAGAAGGCGGCCGAGCAGTCCGGCGATCAGACAACCGCCGGCGCCGCGGCCCGGTCTCTGTCGCAACCTCGGGCATCGTGTTCTCGCAGAGCGGACATCAGCACAGCTTTCACGGGCAAGCCTACATTCCCCAACTCGTCCCGCAGGGCGTTCAAACCAGCGATATCCGCTGAAGGAGAAATGTCGTGATGATTCGCAGATTTGGACTATTGCTCGCAGTAGCAAGCATCATTGGTTTGGCGGCCTGTGGTGGAGGCGGCGGAGGATCGAGTAGCGTTACCTCGGTGATGGTGAGTTGCTCGCCCAGCACGATTACCTCGGGCGCTACCAGCCAGTGCACCGCAACCGTGAATGGAACCGGCAACTTCAGCACCGGCGTCAATTGGACCGCGAGCGCCGGAACGATCTCCTCATCCGGCGTGCTAACTGCTCCTCCCATGGTTACGACCAGCCTGGTAGACACCGTCACCGCAACCTCAATCCAGAACAGCGGCGTCGGAGGAACGGCGATTGTTACGGTTAATCCCACCACTGCGAGCGGCAACGTCGCGCCGATCGTCGTTGATGCAGGACCACCGGGCTTGGGATACACCTCGACCAACGTCGCGTTCGTTACTGTGACGGTTTGTGTGCCGGGAACAAGCAACTGCCAGAACATCGATCACGTTATGGTCGACAGCGGTTCTTCCGGATTGCGATTGCTGCCGACCAGCAGCGGCGGGGAACTCAGCCTCACGTTGCCTGGGGAGAACGATTCTTCCGGCAATCAGTTGGCGGAATGCCTGGTTTTCCTCGACGGCTACATCTGGGGTCCGATCCAGACGGCAGACATTACGGTTGGCGGTGAGTCGGCCAAGAGCGTTAACGTACAGCTCATTATTCCTTCCACCAGCTCACCTGCGGTGCCGGCGAGCTGCTCCAATCAGAATCCCTCGGGCGGCAATGGGAACGAAGGCAACAGCATAAGCGACTTCGGCGCCAACGGCATCATCGGGGTCGGGCTGCTGCCGCAGGATTGCGGCCCAGGCTGCACCAGCAACAGTCCCCCTCCGGATGTCTACTACGACTGCCCTTCGTCAGGATGCAATCCCACCTTGGTCACGGCGGCGCAGCAAGTGCCCAATCCCGTGTCTCTGTTCACTTCGACCGGCGACGACAACGGCGTGCTGATTCAACTACCGTCGGTACCAAATGGCGGCTCAGCTCCTCCGCTGAATGGTTCGCTGATCTTCGGCATCGGCACGGAATCCAACAACGCACTGGGCTCGGCGACGGTTTACCAGGTGCCGGATATCTTCAGTATGAACTTCGGAGACATGATCACCACTTACAAAGGCGTGCAGTACCCGAGCTTTGTCGATAGCGGCTCCAACGGGTTGTTCTTCCTCGACACCAGCGTCACGGGAATCTCGGTCTGCAGCGGATTTATGGGCGCTTCCGATTGGTACTGTCCGACTACTTCGCCGGATAACATCAGCGTAAAGAATCAGGGGCAAAGCGATTCCGGTCCGGTGGGCAATCCGGTCTCGGCGAGCTTCAGTATCGAGAATGCCAGCAACCTGTTTAGCGGTAGCAATACGGCGTTCAGCACCCTTGGCGGTCCGCAAAGCGGTGACTTCGATTTCGGACTCTCCTTCTTCTATGGGAAGAACGTCTTCGTAGCGATTGAGGGAGCGGCTACTCCCCCCGGGAGCGGTCCGTACTACGCCTTCTGAATGGAATCGGGCCGGTAGAGCGGGCCTTCAGGCCCGCGTCCCCGGCGCCTTCCGTTTCTGTCATCCCGACCGAGGACTTCAGTCCGACCGAGGGATCTGCGGTTAGCCGCGGAGCGGCGGCACGGGCCGCGACACAGTCTCTTTAGGCCTGCCTTCAGCCGGCGCTCGGTTGTGGTGGCGTTTCGACTATTGCAATGCAATGGTCGAAACGCCTGGGAGAGGGAAGTCGCTTGCACGCGGCGCTGAAGCGCCGCACTACCCGAACCTTCGCGACCGGCCGCCCCGCGCCTCGGGCGCAAAATAAGAAAGCCCAGCGCTTCAGCGCTGGGTGAGTGGTAAAAGGACTCCGAGTCCCCCGGGGACGACAGGGTTCTCACGCAGACACCTCGGTCGTGCCGAACGCTGCGGCGGTAAGATCAGGGCTTCAGCCCCTGCAAAGCCCGGGCCGCAGGGCTAAATGTCGTGTCGCAAGAGGTTGTTGACATCGATCTGAGGTCCTGCGCGGCTGATGGGCGGTTTCTGATCAAGGCTAGCATGTGGCCGGTGCCAGTTGTACTGGTGGGTCCAGGGCGGAAGGTGGCGGAGGCGGTCGGCTGAGTTTTGATAGAGCCGGGCGTAGGCCCATTCGCGGATGGCGGTCTGGATGAAGCGTTCAGCCTTGCCATTGGTGCGGGGAGTGTAGATGCGGGTGCGCACATGTTTGAGAGAGAGTTGGCGACAGGCATGGGCGAAGTGATGAGCATAGAAGCAAGGCCCGTTATCGGTCATGACACGGCGCACCGGGATGCCCAGGCGGGCGAAGTAAGCGACGGCCTGATGCAGGAAAGCGACCGAGGAGGCAGCCTTCTCATCCGGCAACATGGCGGTGAAGGCGATGCGGGAGTGATCGTCAACGGCGACATAGAGAAACTCCCAACCGGCGCCGCGAGTTTCATCGCGGGGATTACCCGTGATGCCGTGGCCGGGCTTGATAATGCGGGCCAGCTTCTTAATGTCGATGTGCAGCAGGTCGCCGGGAGCGGCGTGTTCGTAACGCACGATGGGTATCTGTGGTTCCAGCATTTTGACTTTATTCAGGTGCAAGCGAGTGAGGATGCGGCTCACCGTAGCTCGGCTCAGCCCGGTGGCCTGGGCGATCCGCACCCCAGTCCAGCGTTCGCGTCGCAGCCGTTCTACCTGTTGGAGCCCAGCCGGGGACACGCTGCGCGGGGAGCGATGGGGACGCGAGGAGCGGTCCCGCAAGGCGGCCGTGCCGCCCTCCCGGAAGCGCCGCAGCCACTTGGCAGCACTCTGCCGGCTGAGCTTGAACTCGGCCGCGGCCTCCTTCAAGCTCAGCCGGCCGTCTATAACACTATTTACAAGACGCTCTCGACTGTAGATCGTCAGTCGAGCATGATGGTGGTAGTCCATTCGGTCTCCTGTAGTTGCTGTTGTTCGCAACCTCAGCATCACAGTTCTTGATCGAATGGACAACAACCTATTGAAACTTCACAGCTAAAGCCCGAGGTGGAAACGGCCTCGTGCGGCACGACTGAAAGTCGTGCCCTGACACAAACCCAATCGATTTATGAGATAGGTTCTAGCATCCCCTCCGCGCGATTCACCATTAATTCACCCGTTCGCAATTCGCCTGCAACGTTTTCTTCCGACAATGCACCCAGATTCCAGCTCGCCATTTGGAATCCTTCAAGCGAAAGGAAATCACACATGTCGAAGGAAGCTGCGCATCATCACTCCCAAGCCGCCGAGCACCATGAGCATGCGGCCAACCATCACCGGGAAGCTGCCAAGCATCATGAGGACGGCGATCACGAGTCGGCGGCGCATCATGCCCATCTGGCGCAGGGGCATCACGTGCACGCGACGCATCACTCCGAAGAAGCGGCCAAGCATCACGTCGAGGCGCACGGCGCAGAGTAAGCGTTAAGGAGAACTCTGATTAAGTTCCATGAAAGGCCCTCAGCGGCTAACGCCGGAATGATTCTGCTGAGCTTACGGACGGCCTGAAGAGAGTGTGTTGCGACCCGTGCCGCCGCTCCGCGGCTCGAACCGCAGATCCCTCGGTCGGACTAAAGTCCTCGGTCGGGATGACAGATCATAAGAGGAGCCGGGGACGCTGGCCTTGAAGGCCCCTTCAACCTCGGACTTAATCAGAGTGTTCTTAGATCAACAGCGAAACACTAGCGGCCAAGATCAACCGAGAGACTGAACACGGTGCCATGGTTGCCCCCTCCGCCGTAATATGTTGTGCCATAGAACTCTCCATCGATCCCCTGGACCAGCCCCGCAACCGGGTTGGCGCCGTCAGCGCAGTTGTTTACCGAACAGAAGCTGTAAAGCGTGGTCACCGTTCCATCGGGAGTCATTTGGAAGATAGTGCCCTTGGAGCGCGCCCCGCCCCCATACGTAGTCCCGTAGAAGTTTCCATCGCTGGCTTGAATCAGCGCTCCGGATGGTCCAGAGCCATCCGTGTCGTCGAAGACGTGCAGCAACGTGAATGTGCCGCTCTGGCTGACCTTGAAGGCCGTCCCCGCGTTGTATCCGCCGGAGGGTCCGCCGGCGGACGCCACCCCATACAGATTTCCATCGCTACCCTGAACTAGGGTCGCCTGCGGGTAGCAGCCATCATGACCATCAAAGGTGTGCAGCAGCGTGAACCGGCCGCTCGGGGTGATTTCAAACAGCGTTCCGCACTCATACTGTCCGTAAAACGACGCTACTCCGTAAAAGTTTCCGTTGCTGGCTTGGACCAGGCCCGCAACCGGGGAACCGCCGTCGGCGCCAAACTCGTATATCGCGGTGTACTGACCGAACGCAGTGACTTCGAAGGCCGTACCCGCACCGCCGCCGCCGTCGGCAGCTGTTCCATACAATGCTCCGTTTGTCGCCTGGACCAGCGCCGCGTAGGGAAGCGCCCCGTCAGGATCATAATCCAGATCGTGCAACGTCTTCATCGTGCCGCTGGTGCTAATTCTGTAGACGACACCAACGTTATGGGAGCCGCCGCGGTTGGTCGTCCCGTACAGATTTCCATCCTTGGCCTGCATGAGGCCGGCATAGGGCTGTGCGCCATCGGTGGGACTGAAATGGTTGAAATTGTGGATGGTGGTCAGCGTGCCGCTGGTGGTGATCTGAAAGGCTGTGCCATCCCCGTTGGCTCCGCCGGCTGATGTGGTTCCGTACAGGTTGCCGTTGTTGGCCAGCATCAGCCCCGCATAGGGATTGCTGCCGTCCGTTTTATTGAAGCTATGCAGCGTGATGAGTGTCTGCGCGGACAGGGCAAGGCTCCCTGCCGCGAGGAGAAGAAGCAGGATGCACGTAGTTGGAACTACGCGGAGGGGGACTGTGGAACGCGATTTCCCGGGGCGCGATGCCAGCCTAACGATGCTCACCATATTGCCTCCTTGCCCTGCCGGCTCTTATCCCTGCCACGACGGACCGTGACGGTGGAATCCTGCCGATGGCGGACGGAGTGTAGCAATTCGTTCCACCGCAATTGTCTCGGAGATGTAAACAATATGTCAGAAGATACGGAAGGCGTGATAGAAAGTCTCGTGCCGCCGGAACTGGCGCGCAGCTACGCGACTCTCTTAACGGTCGCGCGGCGGCCCGATTGGTTCTTGTGTTTACTTCGCCACCAGAAATAGAGCCCGGCCACGCTCCCCAGCACTGCCAATCCAATCAGGATGTAGAGTAGCGGCTGATAGTACTTGCTCAGCCAATGCAGAATGCTTCGCCCGTAGAGGTGCCCCAGATAAGCCAGCAGGAGATAGCGAGCGCCGCGGCCCACTGCCAGCGCGCACAAGAATTTCTGGCGAGGATATTTCAGGGCTCCGGCAACGATCAGGATGGGTACGATGGGCATCGGCGGCGGGATTACGGCGTTGGCGGCGACTGACCAGAAGCCGAAACGTTGAAAGATGCGCGATACCTGATCGGCGCGCCGCTTCGACAGCTTTTTCTGTAGCGTTTCTTCGCCGCCCTTAAGGCCCAGACGATAAGTGAGGTAGCCGCCGATCAACGAGCCGACCGTCGCCATAATGGCGTAATACCACCAGGGCTCGTGGTGCGCGGCCGCCAGCAGAATCGTGGCAGCATCCATGCCACCCGGAAGCGGGATGACCGAGTTGTCCACCAATCCAAGAGCGATCAGTCCCGGACCGCCCAGGCGCGTGACCACATGCATCAGCGACTTCTTAAACATCGCGGCGGCGAGGAGCTGCATGGCTTCTTCCTGTGGTCAGGTTACGAGCGAACGTCTAGTTGATTAGAAGCAAAACAGAGGAAAACGGATCGGGTCAAGCGAATAACGCAACTTCGCTGGCAGGTAAAACCATCGCGCGAATCACTTGGTTGACGTATCGGTTTGTGTCAGGGCTCGACCTTGCTCGTGCCGGAAGCATGCCGAGAGAGATTGGCTTTAGCCCCTAGGCTATTGAGTTCCGCAGGGGCTGAAGCCCGATCCTGTTGGCGGCGATTTCGGCACGACTGAAGTCGTGCCCTGACACAGGGCCGTTTGACTTATGAGATGAGCTCTATTTCTTCGGACTACCAAACGCTACGGGGCCGAGAAATCGCAGATCCGGGACCGTCGGGATCAATCCGATCTCCTGCGAATATTGCAGGAAGAGCTTCAGCCCGGCGTGATTCTCGCGATCAAGGAAGTAATGGATGTTCTCGGTGAGATAGCTGCGGATGTCGTCCTCACTCAGATCCAGCTTCGGCGACCACTCTTTCGCAATGACATCCAGATTCTGCGGTTCTAGGCCATGGTCGCGGGACTGCTGGAACACCTTGGTCAAACAAACGCCCTTGACTTGGCGGTTGAGAGCGTCGAGCCGCACCGCCCAGAAGGCGAAGACAAACGGCTGTCCGGTCTTTTCCCGCCAGATATGCGCCAGGTCGTAGACATGGTAACCGGCATCGAGCGGGACCTGGAGCGCGGCGTCGCCGATCAGCAGCGCCGCGTCGTGATCGCGCAACATCTCATCAAGCTGGGGAGGATGAGGTCTCAGCTCACGCTCGCCGCCAAAGAATTTCGTGAACAACACCTGCAACAGCGCAACCGAGGTTCGCGACGAGGTGTCGACTGCCACCGTTCGCACGTCTTCGATGGGCATCTTGCCGACCAGCAGAATTGAGCGGACGCGGTCTTTGGCGGCGATTGCGATGTTGGGCAGGATCACGAGATCCGGAATCTGCGCGTAGGTGAACGCCGGGATGATGCCGATATCGGCCTGGTTTGCGGCCAGTGCCGCCGCACACGCGGAGGGGAGGGTGTACTCGATCTGGAAGTGGCGTCCCGCGTCACCATGTTCGAAATCCCACATCAGGGGCGCGGTGTTGAGGAAGGAAATGGCAGAAATGCGCAGGCCTGGCATGAAGCATCGAGTCTAACAAAATGCGACGCGTCGGGAAGCCGGACAAGCAGGGAAGGAAATCCGCCCGCCGAAATGGCGCCACACGGAAGTTGTCTCCAAATGTCAAAAAAACGTACGCCGGAAATCAAAATCGCAGTATAATCCCGAAGCTCCAACCAAGCTGGGAATCTCGTTGACCTAAATCGCTGCCCTCGTGCGAGCCGTCCTGGCCGTCGCTCGCTAGCGATTCAGGCACGCTCCCCGGATCGGCCGTTTCACCAAAATTTATGACCTTTGGCGCATGCAGCGCCAACTCTGCAGGAGGAAGCATGAGATCAAGACCGACATTGCTGACACTCGTTGTTCTGACTTTACTGGCCGTATGTGCAACCCAAGCGATCGCGCAGGAGAGCTCGAGGTTCCCAGCGAATACCGGAATCTATCAAGGAGTAGACGGTCCGCTCTCCCCAACCACGCGGTTTCTGGCTTCCGAACGCGGCAAGCAGTTCCTGCTGCATTCCTCGAACCCGGCAGCGCTGGGATTCCTGCACTGGTTTCATCCCGACGCCGTCAGCCAGTATCCGCAGGAACCGTTGATGAAGGCTCCGGTAGGACCGGCTGCCCACCTGGTTTCCCGCCCGGCGGTCACGACGACGGGTTGCGGCAACACCACCGGAACGGTGATGAACCTTGAGTCCGCAACCAATGCTGTGGGGCAATACGCGCCGGGCGTGGATTTCATCCTGAGCGAACTCGGCTCCGGCAAAGACCTGGTGGCTGAATATGGCCAGGATAACCGTTTCGAGTTCGGCACCTTCGATTCCATGGCGGCAATTTATGTGCACCGCGATGGCACTCAGGATTGCTACGGCGGCACGGATTTCGAAATGAGCAACCCGACGATTACCGATCCCAACGATCACACCCAGATGATGTACGGCACGACTGGGCAAATGATCGCGGACCCGAACCCGGCGCACAAACAGTTCATTTTTGCCGACACCCGCGAGGACACCTTGACCTCAGGTGTAGGCCTATGGCGGATGCCGGCTAGCAACTGGGAATCGACTTCGAAGTGTCCGGCCGGAACTCTGAACTCGACCCAGTCGGCAACTTGCGCTGGTACCAATGGGATCGTCGTCTTCGCCAGCGAGGATAACCTTTCCGACTCGGTGGCCATTGCTCAGGACCCGCGCACCAGCGGAGCCGGCGCCGGCGACATCTATCTGGTTTCCTCGTCCGTCCGCAGACTTCGCACCGTGATTCTGATTTCTGCCTGCAAGGCCACCTTTGCCAGCATCTCCGATTGTTCCAGCCCGCTCATTCTCAGCGGCAGCACCAGCGGTGGATTGCCCAGTGTTGCTGTTGTTGGCGGCGGACCCAATGCCGGAGCCGTTGCGATCAGCTATGCTACCGCCTCACCCGATACCTTGCATTTCCTCTCCTGCACGCCGAATGGCGCGCCTAACCCGCCCACTTGTACAAGCTCCCACACCGTCACCAGCGATAGCAATATCTTCACCAATTTGACCAACAATCCGCTGCCTGCAATAGATCCCTGGCCGCAGATCGCGGCGCGGACCGACAGCGGTGGCCAGACCCTGTTCCTGGTCTGGTCGGATTGCAAAGCGGGTGCGTACACGTCCGGAGTCTACGGCTGTCCAGAGTCCCAGGTGGTGATGGCGACGAACACCAGTCTTACCAGCCCCGCCTGGACGCTGCATCACATCTACGGTACGAGTGAAGATCGCTTCGCCCCGTCGATCGCCTACGATCCCGGCCAGGGTATTGTTACCGTTGCCTATTACGCCACCGTTTCGGACCTCTACAAGAACAGGACGAGAATGGCTGTCAATCAGGTACCGGCTGGCTCGACGACGCCCGGGAGCACGGTGGTGTTGAACTCAGCTACGATTCGTTGCAAGGCGATGGAACTCCCTACTATTTCCTTGAATTGCAGGACGTCGAGAATGCGAGCGTGGCCGCTCATGGAGGCTCAGCCTCCGGCAGCAGCCGCTTGTACGTAGGCTTCACCAGTAATGCGCGTCAAGGTACGTATACCGGCACGGGTGGCAGTTTCACCAACACGCAGGCCGATAACGACATCCTGCGCGCCACCTACTAACTCAACCGCAAATCATGCAGCTGGCTCGGCTCTCTCGACAAGAGAAGCCGAGCCGGCTGCTGTAAACTACGACCAGAACGTTTGTGGATCAATTTTGTCTGCAACCGTGATCATCCCGGCCAATGCCCCCGAGTAATTCAGCGCTCTCGCAATCCCAACCAGCCGGCGTCGCCTATGCCGGCGAAGAGAAACAGCTGCCGACTTCGTTGGATCTGGGATCTCTGCGCATCGCTCTCATTCATGACTGGCTGGTGAGTATGCGCGGCGGCGAGAAGGTGTTGGAACTCCTCTGTAGCAGATTTCCCAACGCCCCGCTCTCGACGCTGCTGTACATTCCAGGATCGGTCAGCAACACCATCGCGAATCGGCAGATCAAGACGAGCCTGCTGCAATCCTTGCCATTTTCCCGCACCAAGTATCGGCAATACTTGCCACTCTTCCCGTTGTTCGCCGAGCTGTCGAAAGTGGAAGATTGCGATGTCGTGATCTCCTCTTCGCACGCCGTCGCGAAAGGTATGGTCAGGAAGGGAAGCGATTCGCGGCCGCTCCACATTTGTTATATCCATACCCCGATGCGATATATCTGGGATCGCTTTGATGATTACTTCGGTCCGGATAAGGTTGGGGCCTTGGCATCGAGCTGCATATTCAAGCCGGTCGCTACCATGCTTCAGGCTTATGATCGCGGGACGGTCGATCGCGTCGATGTCTTCATTGCGAATTCGCACTTCGTCGCTGATAGAGTGAAGCGGCATTATGGTCGCGAGACGGAAATCCTGGCTCCGCCGGTGGATGTGCATCGCTACATCGCGCTTAGCCGCGCGCCCGAAGAGTGGTACCTCATGGTTTCAGCGCTGGCGCCTTACAAGCGCGTAGACCAGGCGATTACCGCCTGCGCTCGACTTGGCAGGGAATTGAAGATCATTGGCGCCGGACCGGAAGAGAAAAAGCTGCGGGCGCTGGCTCGAGATCTGCACGCCAACGTGGAGTTCCTGGGCTTTGTTGATGACACGCGCCTGGGTGAATACTATAGGAAGGCTCGCGGCTTACTATTTCCCGGCGTCGAGGATTTCGGCATCGTTCCGGTGGAGGCGATCGCAGCTGGATGTCCGGTTGTAGCTTTTGCTAAAGGCGGGGTTTTGGATTCCATGACTCCGCAGACCGCGGAACTGTACTCCACCGAAACCGTGGAAGGATTGCAGGCAGCGATGGTCCGGTTTGAGAGCCGTACCTTCTGTGACGAGGAACTGCGACGTCGAGCCATGGAATTTGCGCCGGAGCGCTTTCTGCGCGGCTTTGACCGGATTCTTGGCCGAGCCATTTATGACTGGCGCGATCGGTTGCCGGCTGGAGTGATCGAACGCGTTGCTAGCTAGTAGGCTGAAACGTCGTCAACGACGTGCGGTTTTCGGGTAGTGCTGGCCTTCAGGCCAGCGTCTAAGCCGTTTTATTTTCGGGTCAGAGTCGGCTTCACAGGCTGCTGAAAAAGTCGATTGTGGAATGTTTTGAAGGGGCGCAGCTTTAGCTGCGCCGTTGCAAGTCGTTTGTTTTTGTCATCACGAGGAGGCCTTCAGGCCGACGAGGGATCTGCTTCTCGACTTTTTCAGCAGCCTGCCAGGCGGATTGATTCCCTATTACCGAGCTACGTCCAACCTTACCATCCGTGATCTCGACCTCCTCGCACCGGCGCTCATCGGCTTCAACCGCAGAAAGATCTGAGATGCGTTCCTTAGTGCTGGATGCCCGAATGCTCAGCACCGGCATTGGAACCTATACCCTCAATCTGATTGGCGAGCTGGTTAAGCACTCGGATATTCCCCTGCGCCTTCTGACTTCACCGCAAGGCCGAGAAGTCTTGGGTCAATTTAATCGCGAAATCAAGGTCATCGACGCTCCTATTTATTCCCTGAGTGAGCAGTTGCAGGTTCCGCGAGCGGTAGGAAGTTCCGATGTCTTACATGTCCCGCACTACAATGCTCCTTTACTTCGAAGAGGGACACTACTGGTAACTATCCACGACCTGAATCACATCCTGGATCGAACCTATCGCCGGACTATCAAGAGCATGCTTTACGCCCAGCCTATGTTGCGCCTGGTGGCGCGGCGCGCGGATCACATCTTCACGGTATCGGAATATTCCAGGCGCCAGATTGTCGAACATCTGGGCGTTGGGGCGGAGCGCATCAGCGTTGTCTATAACGGCATCGGCGCGCACATTTTTCCAGAAGATCGCGATACGGCGCGAGCGAATACCAATCGCGATTTCGGATTCAGCGGACCCTACATTTTGTTCGTAGGAAATCTGAAAACGAACAAGAATGTTCAGGGGCTGTTGCAGGCATTTGCAGTCCTGCAGCAGCGTTCCAAGGTTTCGCATCGCCTGCTGATTGTTGGGGACGATGCGGCTGGACGGCAGTTGATGATGGAGCTGATTCGCAAGCTCAAGCTGGAAGACAAGGTTGTGCATGTACCGCACGTCGGCCACGAACGAATTCGCAGCGTTTATTCTGGCGCCGATCTCACGGTGCTGCCGTCTTTCGAAGAAGGATTTGGATTGCCGGTTGTGGAGTCGATGGCTTGCGGTACTCCGGTCGCGTGTTCACGCTCGGCGTCACTGCCGGAGATCGGCGCACAGGCTGCGGAGTATTTCGATCCGCATGATGTCGAATCGATCGCCGCCGCGATCGAGACTGTCTTGTTATCAAGCGATCGTTGGCGTGAGTTGCAAAAGCTGGGACTGGAGCGGGCCTGCTGTTTTACCCGCGAAGACTTTGCCGCGCGGCATCTCGCTGTTTATCGCGAATTTCTCAGTTAAATCCCTGACTGCCAGGCTGGTTGGTCAAGAGTGTCCTCACCAGGATTCGTGCCCATTTTGCGCTAGTAGTTTTTAGCGGCGCTGGTTTAAAATTCGCCATCGTCAAATCTGACCAGCCGATAACCGGGTCGTCCGCCGGCGTGTCGCGTCCTGTTGGAGCGATAGGTGTGACTGGGTGTTTCCCAATACGCACGCTGGTTTCTTGCCTTGGAGAAGACAGATGTCCGGAAGGTTCTGTGCTTATGCGGTAGTGTCTCTGGTTCTTGGACTCCTGCTCGCAGCGTGTGGCGGCAGTGGCGGCAGCAGCAGCGGGAATGTGATAAGCCCGCCCACGATCCTGAGCTCCACATTGCCGCAAGCCTCAGTTAGCGCTGCATACAGCGCAACCTTGACAGCCAGCGGCGGCAAGACGCCCTACACCTGGAGCTTGGCTCAGGGCAGCCTGCCATCAGGCCTAAGCCTTAATGGCGGAACCGGCGTGATCTCCGGCACGCCGACAGCTTCCGGCATGTCCTCCTTCACGGTACAGTTGCGCGATTCGCAGACGAGTCCGGCCACCGCACAAGCGCTCCTGGGTATTACCGTACTGAGTCCGCTGGCGGTGAGCACGACCGAATTGCCGAGCGGCATTTCTGGTACGCATTACCAGGCGACCTTGAGTGCAGTCGACGGCGACTCGCCCTACACCTGGAATCTTCTTTCGGGCAGCCTGCCGGCAGGTCTTACGCTGAGCGCCGGCGGCGTGATCGCGGGTACACCGAACGCAGCGGGGACGTGGAGCTTCAAGGTTCAGGTAAAGGATTCGCAATCCAACAGCGCCAGCGCGACTCTGCCTCTGACCATCGCGGCCACGGCACAAGGAGCAGTCACCACCCAGCACAACGATAACCTTCGTACTGGACAGAACCTGAACGAGACCACCCTTACGCCTGCGTTGGTCAGCGGTGGGCAGTTTGGCAAACTTTTCTCGCAGACTGTCGATGGCTTCATATACGCACAGCCGCTATATGTACCGAGTGTCATATATTCCCGGCGAAGGCATACACAATGTGGTCTATGTTGCTACCGAACATGACAGTGTCTATGCCTGGGACGCCGACAATAACACAGGCGCCAACTCAGCTCCTCTCTGGCACACTAGCTTCATTAATCCTGCTCAAGGGATAACCACCATATCGCCGAATGACGTGAACTGTCCCGATGGCCTGACTCCTGAAATCGGCATCACGAGCACACCCGTAATCGACGTGACCAGCAATACAATCTATGTTCTGGTCGAAACCAAAGAGAATGGCAACTTCTTCCATCGCCTGCATGCGTTGGACATCACGACTGGAGCTGAGAAGTTCGGCGGACCTACTACTATCGCTGCATCGGTGCCAGGCACGGGCGCGGGTGGTTCCGGTGGCATGATCACCTTCGATCCGCTCATGCATCTACAGCGTCCCGGCCTGCTGTTGAACAATGGAACCGTGTACATCGCCTGGGGGTCGAATTGCGACAATCCTCCCTTTCATGGCTGGGTGATGGGATACGACCGGAGCACCTTGACGCAAACCTCGGTGTGGGCGGACACGGCCAATGGCGAACTCGGTGGTATCTGGATGAGCGGTGCCGGGATAGGCAGCGATGCTTCCGGAAACCTGTTCATACCCACGGGAAATGGTACCTTCGACACCTCCGGCACCCCGCTGGATTTCGGCGACAGTGTCGTCAAAATTCCGGGAGGCGGATCTTCCTTTGCGCCTAGTGATTACTTCACGCCCTATGACGAAGGCCAACTCGAGGCGGGCGATATCGACCTCGGCTCCGGTGGAGCGCTCTTGCTGCCAGACCAACCAGGCGCCCATGTCCATGAACTGGTACAGGCCGGCAAGGAGGGCACGATCTACCTTGTGGATCGGGACAACATGGGACACTTCAACCCAAACAACAATTCCCAGATCGTGCAATCCATCACCGGTCAACTGAATGCGGTGCTTTCGGCTTCGGCATATTGGAACGGAACCGTTTATCTCGGTGGAATTCAGGATTTCTTAAAGGCCTTCAGCCTGACCAACGGACGGCTATCACCGACTCCAACCTCGCAAACGCAAGTCACCTTTACCTACCTTGGGCCTTCACCGAGCGTCTCGGCAAAGGGAAGCGCGAACGGTATTGTGTGGGCTTTGTTTACCGATCTTAACCTCAATAACGGCAACGAAGTCTTGTATGCTTTCGACGCCACCAACCTTGCCGTGGAACTCTACGACAGCAACCAGGACAGCATCCGCGACACCGTCGGAGGGGCGGTGAAGTTCGCCACCCCAACCATCGCTAACGGGAAGGTCTACGCCGGCGCGGCACAACAGCTAAGCGTATTCGGAAACATCCAATAGCCGGCTTCTCCTCGTGAAGCGCAGTGAATCCGAGCACGTTGGAGTGCCGGTCGAACAGAGATTCCGCTAGCTGGATCTGAGCATCCTCGCGGCGGCCTACAGCGAAGAAGGCGGGTGGTCTGTAATTTTGTGCAGCGCCACCTGGTTATCGATCGCCGGCTTCTGGTTTAAAAAGGCCTACACCGCAACCAAGAGCAACTCCAGGTTGGTTGCAAAATACTTGAGCGGCGTATACCTACAGAGCAGGCGGTCCAGTGGTTCTAGGAACGGGTCGCAGGATATCGGCATGGAATTTTTCGGAAAGAGCTGACCATGCGAGTAGCCTGCAAGTTGGAATCCCGCCGTGCCCGCCATTAATCGAAGCCGACCCACACGGTAGAGGCGATCATGATAGTTATTCCCCCGCAGATGGCAGACTGCCTGAGTCCACGACAAGAAATAAGGGAGGTAGGTTACAAAGAATACTCCGCCGGGTCGCAATACGCGGCGGATTTCATGCAAGGAAGCTACGTCCGACGGAACATGCTCCAACACACCGGAGCTTACAACGCAGTCAAAGGATGCGTCGTCAAAGGGAAGGGCGCTAGGGTGATGGAGCGGAACAACCGCGATCTGCCTGGCTTGAACGATAGGAACTTCCTGCCCGAAGGTTGAATCGTCCTTCTCAATGTCAATGTCGCAGCTGACTACGTCAAGACCACGAGCCTGCAGAAGATAGGTAATATGCCCTTTACCGCATCCCCAATCCAGGACCTTTATTTGACTCGCAGAAGTATCGGCGTAGTCCTGAAGAAGGGCAGCGAGAAATGCCACATGGCGGCTACAAACCGCTTGCGCGCTGTTAGCAAGGAATCGGTGCGATTCTGTGGCTCGGCCTATCTGCAGGAGAAAAGTATCGACCCTAGCTGGACGATTCAGGATGGAGCGATGCTTCTCCATCAGAGCCCCGACCGCCTGTACCGCAGAAGAAGATGCGGCGACCGTTGTACCACTAACCATAAATCGTCTGTCCCTTGCACATAGAGATACGGTAGATAATTGCCAGGAGCAAAAAGCTCGACAGAGAATCCATCAGCGTGCCGCTTCCGCTGAGATAGAACTGATAGAGTCCCGCCAGATAGAGAAACATAACAGGGAAGAGAATCAACGGACCTTGACTCTTTGCCCAATCCACCAACCCATTGAATTTGCGAACAAAAAAACCAAACAATAGTCCCAAGCCTACGACTGCGGCATAGCCGAAATTCAGGTAGGCCTCGCCGAACATCGAAATTCTCAGGCCGCCACTTTCAAACTCTCTGGACATTCCTACCATGTCCTTGGTGACCAAAGTCAGGACATAAGTATTCTTAAAGTTGCTCATCGTGGCGGGCAATGGCCATACGGCAGCCAGCCAGGTCGCTCCCATATACCAGTGACGGTTCCACTCGGAGAGGACCCAGGCAAGATCGTTGACCTCGCTGGTAGCACTACGCAAGACAAAGGCAGTACTGCAAGTGCAGTGTCAGCATCGGTATCCACCGTGATTAGTAAAGCTTGCAGTACGAAGAAGGCGACGACGAAAGAGATCAGGGAAATGGCGATGAGGCGGCGATGCTTGCCGGCGACCGCATTGCTTAGCACGAGGGCCACCAGAGCCATGAAGATGGGCCCGCGGCGCACCGTGGAGAACATAAAGACGAGACTTACGATTCCTGCCAGCAGCAGTAGCTTTGATTTGGTTTGCTGCCAGCGGAGCCATAGCAGAGGAGCGACGATGATTAAGATGGCCAAGCCTCGGCGCAACAAGGATTGGTAGAGGGAATAGTCCGCTCCGACCTGCGCTTCTCCGAAGTATCGAGTGAATGTCCCGGTCAGGATCATCTGCACGAAACCGATACCGTAAAGAACATAAGCGATCAGCAAAGATCCGATCAAGGCGAGGCCCAGAGTCCAGCGATCAAACCGTTTCAAATCAAGGTTGATGGGCCGCCACTTGATAGCCGGTTGACTACTAAGGCCATAGCCGACGAGCATGGCACTTATGCCTACGAAGTAGATTTGGAAAGCTTCCAGCGCGAAGAAGGAAGCATTGTTGCCGGTAGAGCTCAGGCTGTCAGAGGCTCCGGCTGACAGATAGCTCCAGACAGCATGAATCGATGCTAATACTAGAAACCACATGCCGAGAGAATTGTCGGCAACCTGAAGGATGAGTACGGCGAGGAGGGTGATGGCGAAAGCGAAGAACGGCAAGTGGCCGGTTGCGACGACTAGCGCGACCAGCAAGACGAGGCTGAAGCCAGCCGCCGGCTTGAGTAGCGACTGGGTTGGATAGTACGCCGTTGTCATTCGTTCTCCGGCAGGTATTGAGTGCCTATGCGATGCAGTTACGGGTACCTATGTCGTAGGCTGAAGCCGGCTCAGTCTTTTTCACCACGGAAGCACGGAGGACACTGAATGAAAGAAAAGAAATTCCGTGCTCTCCGTGTTTCCGTGGTGAACCTTTCTTCAATAAACGCCTGGACGCCGGCCTAAAGTCCGGCTCTACCCGAGCTGCTACGAACATGCTGCTATCAGGGCATCGCTAAGCTGTCTGGCGCTATTCGACCAGGTGAATTGTTTTGCTCTCGCTTCTCCACTCTTTCCCAGCAGCTCGCGATACAGTTTCTCGAGGCTTAAGCGCCGCATGGCGGCGGCGGCCGCATCGAAGTCGCGACATCCGCCGGTAATACCTGCATCGCCGACCACCTCCGCCAGGGAAGTGGAGTCACTGACGATGGCGGGCGTTTTCGTTGCCATAGCTTCCAGCGGCGGATAGCCAAAGCCTTCGTACTCGCTCAGCAACAGCAATCCAGTGGCGTGGCGATAGAGATAGGCAAGTTCGGAATTCGATCACGCCCGAACAGAAAGCCATCTTGTCCAGAACGTGCAGCGATCGCGCCAGCTCGCGAATCGCCGCCTGCCGCTCGTGGGGATAGGCGACGACCACCAGCTTCTCCGGAACATCAGCGTGGATCTTGGCGAAAGCGCGAATCACGGTTTCCAGATTCTTGCGCGGAGCGAAGGTGCCGACGAACAGAAAGTAGCGATCGGCGTCGAGACAAGCGGGCCTGCTGTCAGCGCCGGTATCGAACAGCTCGGGACGCAATCCGTAGGAGACAACCGACACCTTGTTCCGGCGGCAGATGGTAGCGATCGACCAGGTCGCTCTTGGTGTGCTGCGACGGCGCTATCGGTGTGCGCACTCCCTTTCAGGATGTAGGGCAGTACTCGCTTGTAGTAATGATGCACGCGTGGACATTCCGCCGGATAAAAGAGCGGGATGAGATCGTGCACCGCAACCACTTGTGGCACGGGCGATCGCAACATGCCTTCGATGGGAGAAAAGAACAAATCGACCCGGTCGCGCTTTAGCTTTGCCGGCAAAGATGCCTGCGTCCAGGCAAAGCGGCGAAAATTATTGGTGGCGCTGCCGTCAAACACAAGTCCAACCGGAGTCCGGCGCAAGGTTACGCCTTCGAAGTTTGCGTAGCGCTCGGCCGACGAGTATACGAACAGCTCATGGCCGTGGCTGCCGAGCCATTGCACAATGCCGTCGACAAACGTGGTGATGCCGTTGTGCCGCTCCGAGGCAAGCGTCGCGTTGATGGCTAGTCGCATTCCGGCTCCACGCAGACAAGGCCGTAGATCGGCTCTTCCGGCTTGGTTCGTCTCTCGTAAGCGACGCAGAAAATCTGGGCGATCATGTTCCACAATTCCGTCCCCAGCGCTGCCCAGGCTGCGCCCTGAATTCCAAACGGTGGAATCAGCAACAACGCAGCGATGATGTTGACCAGCAGCGTGGTGGCCGTGATCTTCGCGACCGCGGCATATCGGCCTTGCGAGTTGAGCACGGAAGTAAGCGTGATGTTCACCGTGCGGAAGAACAGCACGACGGAGAGAACGCGAAGCACCGGATACGCGGCAAGATAGGCGGCTCCGAAGTGACGCAGCAGGATCTGTCCACCGAAAACGAGGGTCGCGGCAGCGCAGATAATGAAGAGATAGGCCGGCCACATGGCATGAAAGATCGATTGCAGGATGTGACGGCGCGGCGATCCGGACTCGAAGCGGCTGGACAGAATGGTAAACAAGCTGATGGAGAAAGCGTGCGGCACCATCAGTGCCGGCTCAACGATGCGGAAGCCAGCGGCATAGAGTCCCAGCGCCGCGCTGCCGACGAACTTGTAGATCAGAATATTGTCGAGCCGGAAGTAGAGCATGACCATCGCCGCCATCAGGCCAATGGGCAGGCTCTCGCGGAAGAGGCTCACGGTTGCGGCCCAGTCAAAGTGAATGGCTGGAATGTCGCGCACTCTGTGCTTCAGCAGCGCGAAGTTGCAGAGCTCGCACAAGGGAAGCAGAAGCACAACCAATACGAGCGGGCTGTGGGTGAAGATTGCCGCAACGGCAATCACCACATAAAAACTGAAGGCGGTAAGCGTAGCCGGAAACGCTTCGCGCATGCGTAGCTGGCTTTGGAAATAGCTGGAAAAGGCTCCCACCAGATTCGCGGAAAACAGCGACAGGCCTGCGGTTGCGCCCAGCAGCAGAGTGGTTCGATCACGAGTAATGCCCAGCATCACCAGGAGAGAAATGGCGTAGCAAACGCAGGCTGCCATCAGTTTCGAAGTCATGATCTGCGCCAGCAGATTGGAACGCTGAGCAGCCGTGCTGCGCGCAAAGCGGCGAATCGCAATGGTGTCGATGCCGAACTCGGAGAAGATGCGGAAGATCTCGGTCATCGAGATGGCCAATGCCAGCTTGCCGAAGACCGCGGGGCCGTACCGGCTGGCAATCAAAAGCAAAATGCCGGCGCGACAGAATCCACTGGTCGCGCGCGTGGCTACACCGAAAGCCGAGTTGGTCATACCGGCTTTGGTGGTTTCTTGCGTATCAGGTGCGGTGGCGACGGAGGCGTTCATTCCATCTCAGGAGGCAAGACGTTCATGTGCGTTATTTTGACCGTTGGAAAGGATGACCCTGATCTTGCCGACAGCCAGTTTATAAGGACTGGTGGCGTCGAGCGCGCTCCAGGCGTCGCGAAAGGCGATCCACGCGATCCCCAGGCAAAATGCCAGCAACGTTCCCAGCGTGATGATCAGAGTGCGCGGCGGCCAGACTTTTTTCTCCGGAACTACCGGCTCATCCAGCACCTTGATGGTCGGAATTTCCTTCGCTTCTTCCACCTTGGCCAGCTCGTATTGCTTGGTCAGCGCCTCGTAAACCGCTTCGTCGATCTTCGCCTGGCGCGCGAGATCGTAGTAGGTATTGCCCAACATCGGAAGCTGCGACAGGGAAGGATACAGCTGCGAATTCTGCGCGTCAGCGGTGTCGGCTAGCGGCTTGTTGCCGCTGAGTGTGAGCAGCTTGGATTTCAGTTCTCCGATCTTGGCGGCAGCGGCGCGCACGCGAGAATTATCCGGCCCGTAGATTTGTTCCAACCCGCTCAGTTCGGCCTGGGCGGCGATCACCTGACCTTGCAGATTGGCCGCGGCCTCCAGCATGGTTTTGCCCTCGATCTGCGGATCGAGCGTTTTGTTCTTGCTGGAGAAGCGGCTCAGTTGCAGGGTCGCGTCGTCGAGTCGCTGCTTCACCGCGACCAGGCGATTCTCGAGGAAGACGCGCTCACGGTGCGCCGACGACGTGGTCAGCTGCGAGACACGACTGTTCAAATCACTTACATATCCGGCGGCAATCAGGGCTGCGCGCTCGGGATTTCGGTCCTGTACCTGAATGGTGATGATGCCGCTCTTGCGATCTTCGCCGATCGCGGTGCGCTCTTGCAGCACCTTGCGCGCGCTCTCGTACTTACTCTTGAAATAGACCTTGCGCAGATCGAACTTGTTGATCAGATCGTCCTGGACGGTACGGCTGCCGAGAATGCCGACCAGCGTGGCGCCGCTGGTGCGCATGCCCAGCAGATCGGTGGCGAAGGAGCCCAGGCCGTCACCGGCTTTAGCGGCCAGCGCGCCCAACATGCTGGCGGTCATTCCCCCGGATTGATCGGGAGGCATCAGCCTGGCAGTCGCTTCGTAGCGAGTGGGAATGAGAAATGCGATCGCGGCGGAGACGATCAGCCCGGCAACTACGAACTGGAGGATCCTACGGCGCTCGCGCGCGACCAAGTCCAGCAATATCAAGGCCCGGTGAGGCGACTCAGCCGACAGCTGGACTTCCAGTTGGCGCTCTGCCTCTAACTCCAAATCATTGACCCGTGTCATAGCTACTTTCCGAGGCGCCGTCGGCAGTCCGGTCGTCGTAGACCAAGCTGCCAGCCTCGCGCAGGTGAGGGCACAGAAACCCTGTGTGGAACGGGGAGCGAACCAGCCGAGTGGTCGAATTCCTGGTTCACTCAGGCGCTGGTTGTTCGGATACAAAACTTACGGCGTAACCGGCCGTATTGCGTTGAATAAGTATGCAATAGGATATGAATGTCGTTACCAGAAAGCAACAGAAAAATGCCTAAAGGTGGGGTGGGGAGAAGGCCTATCGCAGGCCTAACTCTTTATGCTTCTTCCACATGCAGAGGACTCGGAATCGGGGCAGCGGCTGGCGAACGACGATCTCCGATGATGGGCAGACGCGGCCGAAGGCACATGAATGGCCCAGCGGCCCGTGCCGCCGCTCCGCGGCTCGAACCGCAGATCCCTCGGTCGGGCTGAAGCCCTCGGTCGGGATGACAAAAAAAGAGGAAGAGCCGGGGACGTCGGCTGAAGGCCGTCCCCTTCAAACTTGGACTAAGCCAGGCACCTTTCAAGCCGGACTTAAGCCAGGCCCCTTCAAACCCTGACTCTATCAGAGTCCCTTCTACTGTTGCGCCCAGGAAACCTTATCGGAGCCGTTGCCGTAGAGAGCGACTCCACCGCGAATCGGGACTGCGCTGCAAGCTGCCCCGGAGGTTGAGGAGTTGTCGGTACAAATGATGGGCCGCGAGCCGACAAGGCAGCGGTTCTGCACGGTAGCCCTGCCGCCGGAAAGGTTGGCGGTTCCGGCGCAGCCGTTGTACACCCCATGGAAGATCTCGGTCGCTCCCGGGCAGTCGTTACCGGTTGGGACACCGCCGCGAGCCACGAAATCGTGGATGACGACCCCGACGGTCTCTGCGGCACAATAAACAACCACGTTGGGATAGTTGGTCTGCGAGTCGCTGGGGCGCAGCATGATGTCCGCCACAGCCAGGGCAAACGGCGTCTGACGGTTGAATTGCAGCGGCGGCACCGTGGGCACGTGCGGGTTGGAGTAGGTAGCGTCGATGTGAAGTTGCTGCACTACGTTGGAAAACGTGGCGAACGCAGTCGTGGGAGTGTAGGCCTCGACGCGAAAGCCGGTGATTCGGATTCCCTGCAGCAAGCCCGTGGCTGAAGGCTCCTCGGCGATGAATGCCGGACCGCTCACGTGGGCATATCCGTCAGCGAAGCCGATGTCGGCGATTCCGGAGCGTGAAGGATCAAACAGTACGCCGACGGAAGTGCCTTGCACGCCGAAGGTAGTTGCGCCGCCGGAAAAATGCACTGTGGTCATGCTGACCGGCGCCGGGCGCAGCTTGGCAAAGGGCGAAACAATTCCCGCGGTGTTGTTCGAGGAGAAGACGACAACCGCCTTGCCCGTACCGCCGCCGGGACTCAGGTTGGCAAGATAACAATCGGTGCAGCCCCAAACTTCGCCGCCGTAGTCATAGACCTGATAATCGCCGTATCCCTCGATGGTGACCTGGTGCCAGCTGATCTCCGAGCCATTGCCGACGGCCGCGCTAGCGACCGTCTTGCCCATCAGGACCACGACTTGCGGCGCGTCACTGATGCTGGTGCCGCCGTTGAAGCGCAGGTTCTCGATGCTGACGTGGCCGGTGCCGCTGAAATCCAGGCAAACCTGGTTATTGCTTGAGGCTTCACGACACAAGATCATCGAATGCCAGCCAGCGATGGAGCTCTCGCCGGTCAGCCGCACGCGATGTTCGATGTTGGAAAAATCCAGCTGGGTGACCACGCACGGCGCGGTACCGGGAATGAGGATGGTGTTGCCGTTCTTGGAATTTCGTGACAGGTTGATGACCGACTGAATGGCCCTGGTGTCGTCGGTGCGCCCGTCGCACTTAGCGCCGAAGCTCATGACATTGAGGACGCCGGTCGCCGGGGTGGGTCCAGGGCCCGCTGCCGTTTGCGCGTGAACGATGCAGGTGCAGGAAACGAGAAGCGCAAGCGCGATGATGCTGGTGCGCCGCGGTTGATTCATCATGACGTTCTCCATGTGGCTATCGTTCAGAGAGGAAGGTGGCTTGCGGCTGATCAAGCGTCGGGCCGCATTCTAACATGAGGTTGGATGCATCGAATCGCGGCGGCGCAGTTGTGACTACATCTCATAAATGCTTGTGTCAGGGCACGACTTCAGCCGTGCCGTATCCCACTCATGAATGACTTGGGCTTTAGCCCCTGGAGGTGCTGATTTTGCAGGGGCTAAAGCTCGTGCCCTGACACAAGCCACAACGATTATGAGATGACTTCTAGCGCGTGAAGACGATGCCGTCGTCGCCTTGCTCTTTGTCGTACATGTCTTGCAGGACCGGCTGGAATTGATCTTTCGTGATGTGCAGGTTCCTGGTGGGAATGAAGAGCTTCGAGAAAAACGGTTCGATGAGGGCGAGCAGCTGCGCTACCGAAACGCCGCTTACGTTCTTCAGATGATGGGGCGTAAACTCCATGCACAAGACGCGAGCGGCGGCCAGCAGCCGGGGCATTCCACCTAAGGCAAAGTACTCGGAGCCTTCGATGTCCATGAAGATCACGTCGAAGCTGCGCCCGGCGAGGATGTCATCCAAGCGGCTGCCCTTGACGGTGATGACCTCGGGCGAGTCGGAGAAGTACATGTACTTGTGAACCTTGGGCATGCGCTTCGATCCGCCAGGATTCACGCGGCTCATCACGAATTGCAGCTCCTCTTCTTTGTCGGACGCGGCGCGGTTGATGGCTTCCACGTTGGAGCAGTCATTCAGCATCACATTGAACTGCAAGAGGCGGAAGGTTCGCGGATTCGCTTCCACTGCGACCACCGAGCGGCAGGACTTGGCGATGGGGACGACGATTGCTCCCACGTGGCTGCCTACGAAGAGCACGTCGGAGGCGGGCGTCACATAACCGCGCAGGCGCTCGATCTCGTCCCAGCCGTATTCGCCGGCGAAGGAAAGCTTGCGGCCAACGTTCTGGTCCTCCAGATCGATCAGCAGCAGCCCGTTGCGGCCGTTGGCCAGCAGCGCTTCCACGTGGTTGCCCACCATCCTGCGCTTGAGCCGGGTGAATCTCTCCCACAGGAACAGCTTGGCGGGCAGCGGTACGAGAGCGGACAGACGCATCAGATGGGATCCCTTTGCTTGCGTGAGTGCAGTTGAATGGCAAACTCTGTCGTCGGCGATGATCGCGCCCGGCTCAGAGTGGCAGCTGAGCAATTTTGCGGAGCCCACTCACGATAATTCAGTTTTGCCCAGGCTGTCGACCGTAACTTGGCCTATTGCGGTCGGTTGATTGTCGTGCTGAGTTGCGAAGAACCCATCCGTTCCATTCGCCTTCGTTGATCTCGCCTGCGGCGGCGCGAAGTACCATTGCGGTTTCTTCAGCCTCGCGGCAAGTCAACTCCCAGCCATTCAGGTCGAGGAAAACGACCATCGCCGCCAGCGCGGTGCGCTTGTTGCCGTCGATGAAGGGATGATTGCGAAGCAAGCCCCAGGCATACGCAGCCGCCAGTTCCGGCACGCTGACGCTGCGCTTGTACGTTGCCAGATGCTTGGGGCGTGCGAGCGCGGATTCCAATGAGGCGGGCGCGCGCAGACCAGGTGCGCCTCCGTAGCCGGCGATAAGTTCCTGATGAATGGCGATGGCCGCTGCTGGGGTCAGCCAGCGCAGGCGTTTCACTTCGCCAGCTCTTTATAGGAGTTGCGATGACGCGACTCGGTGCGGCGGAAGGCTTCAACCTGAGCGGAGAAATTTGCGTCGAAGGCGGACAGCTCAATGCCGGACGCGGTTTCGGAGATCGTGAGGGTGCTGCCCTCTTCCACGCGCAGGCGGGCGATGGCCTCTTTGGGAAGCAGGACGCCCAGGCCGTTGCCGATCTTGCGGAGTTTCGTCTTCATGTAGGCATTATAACGTAAGTTATAACGACACGCTCGGGGCCAGATTGGGTAGTGCCGGCCTTCAGGCCGGCGTTCCGGCTAGGTGAAAGAAGGAAGGGTCAACGATGATCATTGCCAATGATCATCGTTGACCCTTGTTTGTTGCGGTGCCTAACGCGGCGCTGAAGCGCCGCACTACCCGCAGCAGGAGCCCAGGTTAACGTCCAACCGAAGGACGTGAACCTGGGGCACCGGCGCTTCCACCACTGGAGCCCGCGAAAATCCTAGGCCTTCACGAATTTCAGCGAGGCGGAGTTCATGCAATAGCGCAGCCCGGTGGGACGCGGGCCGTCGTCGAAGACGTGGCCGAGGTGGGCGTCGCACTCGGTGCACTTCACCTCGTCGCGAACCATGCCGATACTGGTGTCGCGATCGGTCTTAACGTTCTGCTTGGCGATCGGCTCCCAGAAGCTGGGCCAGCCGGTGCCGGAGTCGAACTTGGTGGCCGAGCTGAACAGCGCATTCTGGCAGCAGACGCAGCGGAAGATTCCCTTGGCGTGCAGATCCCAGTACTGGCCGGTGAAGGCGCGCTCGGTGCCCGCCTGGCGCGTGACGTTGAACTGCTCGGGCGTCAGTTGGGCGCGCCACTCGGCCTCGGTCTTGACGACCACGGGAACGCGCTTGGCGCCGATCTTCTGGCCGTCGTCCTTGAACTCGACGATCTCGACCTCTTTGCCGGAGGTCGACGCGGCCTCGGCCTGGGTGCGGTTGAGCAAACTCATAATGGCGGCTCCTGAAAGAAACGTAAAAGAAGTTTTGAGAAAGTTTCTGCGGTTGGTCATAGTGTATCCAATTTTGTAGCGCCGGCCTTTCCAGGCCGGCATCCATATCGCGGAGGAATCTTAATAGCTCATCGTTTTACGCAGCGCTGAAGCGCTGCACTACCTACTGATTCCGATACAGCTGCGGAAACATCTGCTGCAGGTTTGCCACCTTGGGCAAATCGTAGTGCGCGATGTACGGATTATCCGGATGCAGCGTGGCGTAGTTCTGGTGATAGCCTTCGGCGGGATAGAACGCCTTCAGCGGCACCACCTGGGTCACGATCTTGCTCTTGAAAGCCTTGGCCTGATCGAGTTGCGCGATGTAATCGGTCGCGATCTTCTTCTGCTCGTCGTTGGCGTAGAAAATCACCGAACGATATTGCGTGCCCTCGTCCGGATACTGCTGGTTCAGCTGCGTGGGATCGTGCGCTACCGAGAAGAACACCTGCAACAGCTGGCCGTAGGTGATCTTCGACGGATCGAAGACGATCTTCACCGACTCGGCATGATTCGTCGTGCCGGTGCTGACGACTTCGTATTCGGCGGTGGCCTTAGCACCGCCGGAATAGCCCGACGTGGCACTAATAACGCCCTTCACGTGCTGAAAGACAGCCTGGATTCCCCAGAAGCAGCCGCCGGCAATGACGGCCGTCTCCTGGCTCGATGCCGAGGCGAGCGGTTGGTCGACTGTGGCCTTGGGCAACGCGGTCGCGGTTTCGGCGGCGACGTTGTCGACGGTGCAAGCCACGGTCAGGGCCGCAATCAAAGCGGCCAGAGAAATGTAACGAAGCATGGACTTCATGGCTTTCCTCTTCTTACCCCACATTTAACCGATTAGAGTCGCAAGTTGCGGGAAGGTTACAGGGCAATCCGCCGCAGCCCGGGCGACGTTTCATGATCTAGTGGGTCGTAAGAAGTACGCAGGGAAGAACGAATTGGATTTCAACCAACCAATTTCGAAGCTGGCGGGCTATCGCTGACATGGGGTTCGCTGACGCTGGCCGCGGTCGAAAGCCTTTGCGTAGCGGCAGTCAGGCTAAGAGGCGTGCGGGTGGCGCTGGGGCTGTCGTCGTTGCTGGCGCAGGGGCGGCCGGCAGTCGCGAACAAATTTTACACGTATCAGCTTTGCGACACGTGGGAAGGCGCAAAGTTACACCCGCGCGAAGAAATATTCCGCGTAACTTCTGCGCCGGCGACGCTTCCCATGCAAGGCGGCACGAGCGGCCGCGAATTCGAATTCAAAGAGGAAACCGCAATGAAGAAAAAGATTATGAGTGTGGTGGCCATGTGCATGCTGGCTGCGTCGCTGAGCTTTGCGCAGGACACCATGAAGCAGCAGGACAACAGCAAGGACCAGATGCAGTCCGGCGACTCGATGAAGAAGAGCTCGGGCGACAGTATGAAGAACGGCAGCTCGACCAGCAAGAAGTCGTCGAGCAAGAAGAAATCCAGCTCCGGCGACAGCATGTCGAATGACAGCATGAAGAAGGCCTCCGGCGACAACATGTCGAATGACAACATGAAGAACAACAACCAGAGCCAGGATCAGATGAAGCACTAAGAGCGGCGAGCGATTTCTCGGAAAGAACCAACGGGCAGCGCGGGCGAGAGGCGCTGCCCCTGGTGTTTGGACTTCTGGAGCGCTTGCATGCGGGAGTATCATCAGGTCAGCAGCGTCTTGGCGCGTGCGTCGTCAGCGTTGATGCCAAGAAGGGCGGGAATAAAGACCGTCGCACGGCGTCTGAAGGAATCTAAGTTTCAAAAGGCCAAAGAAGTTATGTCCTCTTCACCTCGAATTGTCTATCAGCAGGGCGACCACGTCTGCACGCTTTTCACCACACCAGAAGAGCAACTGCAAGCCGCTGCCGAATACATCAGCGGCGGACTGAGCCGCGGCGAGCGCTGCCTCTACATCTGCGGTGAACACGACATTCCGGAATTTCGTGAGGCGCTGAAGCAGGCTGGAATTAACGTCGAGTTGGAAGAGAAGCGCGGCGCGCTGGTGTTGCTGAACAAGCACGGCGCCCACCTGAAAGGCGGTAGCTTCGATCCGGACAAAATGATTTCGACGCTGCGTGCGGCGGTGGAAGATGCGCTGGCGGCGGGATTCGCCGGCCTGTGCGCCGCCGGCGATATGACATGGCTGCTGGATGAGGCGCCGGGTTCGGAGCGAGTGGCGGAGTACGAAGCGCGTCTGAATCAGTTTTACAAGACGCATCGCGCTCTCGGCCTTTGTCAGTACAACCGGAACAAGTTGCCGGATGAGGCCGTGGATCACAGTATTGCCACGCATCCGTACATCCGGATGGAGGGTGGAATCCTGCTGGAGAACCCGTTCTATGAGCCTCCGGAGCAGGCGGCGAACCGCAAGGCACGTCCGCATGATGGCAGCCGAAAGATTCGCGAGATCGAAGCGAGACGCACCGGTTCTCAAAGTGAATCGATGAGCGCGTAGGGTCGCCGCTGAAAGGCTGGCTCGTTCGGGAAATCGGTAGGGCAGCGTAGATGAGCGCTGCCCTTGATCTTTTGGACAAGAGTCTTCACCACGGAGGCACGGAGCGCACTGAGTTTTAAAGGGCTTTGTCAGAAGCAGAATACTTTCCAAAGAAATTGGAGTGGACTCTGCTGCATTGTCATAAAGAAAAAAGCGGGCCGGGAGAACTTTCTATAGAGAATCCTTTTGAGTTTTCTCCGTGATCTCCGTGCCTCCGTGGTGAACACGCCTCTTACTCGATGTACTCGGGATCGCGCTTCCAGCCGGTGATCATGGAATAGAAATTATTCCAGCCGTGCAGCGCTACCATGATCAGGTGGCCGGGAATGAAGGCGACGAAGCCGCACATTGCCATGAAATGCCAGACCCGCGCCAGGCGAAAGCCGCCCAGCATCAACGTCAGCAACCAGAACTGAACCGGTTTGTACATCACCAGGCCGCTGAGGAACGAGACCGTACCGAAGAAGACGGTCGAAGTGTAGGCGAGCTTCTGCAGCGGATTATAGGCGGCGACGACCGGCGGCTTCTTGCCGAAGAGGAAGTAATGCCGCACCATAGGCCACACGCCGGGGATGTCGCGCGGCATGAATAGCACCTGTCGCCAGTGGCCGCTGACGATCTGGTAGACGATATACAGCAGGCCGCTGCCGACGAAGATCCACATGAAGGTGAAGTGCCACTGAATTGCCCCGGCGAGCCAGCCGCCCAGCGTGATTCCCGGCGGTGGGACCCAGAAATTCTGCTGCGGGATTTTCGGGCCGAAGCTGGGAAAGGCGCGGAAGATGCGCAGTCCGCTGGTGATCATGACGAAGAGCGCAACCGCATTTAGCCAATGCGCCAGGCGCACCACGAACGGATGCTCATAGGAGACGGTGATGGTCTGCGGCTTGGGCGTTTCGAGGACGCTCGCGTTGGTCGCCATCACAGTCCTCCATACCAGTCGTAGCCCTGGTCTTCCCAGTAGCCGCTCATGCCCGGCTTGAGCACGTTGGTCACGCGAACAGTTTGGAGATATTTCGCCTGCTTGTAGCCGAGCTTGGTGGGCATCCGCAAACCCAGCGGCGCGCCGTGACCGCGGTCGAGCGGCCGGCCGTACATTTCGTAACAGAAGATCGTTTGCGGATGCAGCATGGTCGCCATGTCGATCGACTCGTAGTACTCGTCGGCGCACTCGACTTCGAGGAAGCGCGCGGTGAGATCGGCGCCCAGCCAACGCAGAAAGTCCGAGCCGCGCACGCCGCCGAAGTTGCCGACCACGTCCCAGCCTTCAACGCAGACGTGGCGCGTGTTCTGCACTTGCTTGGGCAGCGCCTGAATCTGTTGCAACGTGTAATTGCCCGGGCGCTTGACCAGGCCCTCGACGGTTAGCGTCCAGCTCGCGAGATCGACGCCGGGATCGACCACGTCGTAGTAGTTGTAGGGAAACTTGTCGAAGGGCGCGACTTCGCTATTGCTGTAGATCGGCTCGAGACGGCGCGGGCCGAAGAGCTTTGCTGCGGTCCAGTCGCTGAAGTGAAGGCCGGTGTTGAGTAAGGGCTGCTGAAATTTCGGGATGGCGAATGCGCCAAGAGCGATCACCGGAGCGAGCTTAAGGAGTTCGCGGCGATTGATGCGTCGGCGATCGCGAGGAGTGATGTCGCGGATTTCTTCGCCGGCGGGACCACGGCGGGGGATAGTGCTCTTCGGTTCTACGTGCGGTTCTTCGCGCGGGTCGGTGTGAGGTTCGCGAACCTCGATATGCGGCTTCTCGTCAGTGCGCGCTTCGGCGCCAGTGGCTTCGAATCTCTTCGTGATCGGCTGCGGGTCGAGAATCTGGCGTCTGGTCGCGCGGAGTTGAGCTTTCCTGCAGTTCCGATTCTGCGGTTTGATCGTCTCGGGATGGTGGTTCATCCGGCATGTACGTCTCGTCAATTCTCGCTAAAGGATGAGATCACGAAAGCCGGGGAAAGTTACAGCGATCCGTCGACTCCGGCAGCCCGAAGGGCGACATTTGTTTTAGCCGTGGGCGTGAGCCCGCGGATACGTCGAGAAAAGGTGCTGAGCCGCCGAGCGGCGGCACGATCCCCATGTGCCGCCCCTGAAGGGGCTCAATTTTAATAAGGCACGCTTACCCAGCGCTGAAGCGCTGGGCTATCCTCTTCCGTCTCGCTGCGCGAGACTCGTGCAATGTGACTCCGGTACCCACGCGCTAATTGGAGAGACGGCTGCGCGACGGTAGGGCATTGCAGCTCCGGCAGCCCCAAGGGCGACATTTGTTTTAGCCGTGGGCGTGAGCCCGCGGATACGTCGCGAAAAAGGTGGCTGAGCCGCGAGCGGCGGCAAGATCCCGATGCGCCGCCCGTGAAGGGGCGCATTTTAATTGATACATCGTATCCAGCCCTAAAGAGAGTGTGTCGCAGCCCGTGCCGCCGCTCCGCGGCGCGAACCGCAGATCCCTCCGCTCGGGCTGAAGCCCTCGGTCGGGATGACAAAACATAGAAGGAGCCCGGGACGCCGGCTGAAGCGCTGGGCTGTTCTCTTTCGTCTCGCTGCGCGAGACTCGTGCGGCGCGGGTCGGACGCTGATCCGCATTAGCTACTTTATTGCGACTGATTCTTCCTCTGAATCGGCGCGCCTTTGCTTTGCTGTACGGTTTCGCCGGGGCGGAGCAGGGAAGGATGATCGCCCGGCGTCTGCTCGGTGGAGGCGGACGGATCGGCGCCGGAATTCGAGGACGACGCGGAGCCTGCATCGGCCGACGATCGGGCGCTCGCAGAATCTGTCGCGGCTGCGTTGGCGCCGCCGGTGGATGGCGTTTGCGCCGCGGCAGAATCGGGCGCGCTCGTGGCCGGTGCGCTGGCTGCAGTCGTCGGAGGATTGGCGGTCGAGCCGTTCGCCGCGCCGGCAGTTCCGGAAGTCGCGCCCGTCTGAGCATTCGCCGTTGCTACTGCAGCGGAAGTCGCCGCGTCGCCGCCGGGCTTCGTCGCACTCACGACCGTCACCGGTGGGGCGTTGTCGAAGAGCACGCGCTCATCGGTGAGCGCCTTCAGCTCCTGATCGTGCGGCGCGGCGAAGAACCAGGTCAGCAGATAGCCGCGGCGTTGCGTGACCGCCATGGCAATCGACAAGCGGCGCGCGAGGGCGTCGTTAGGAAGCAGGAATCCCACGGTGCCATGCAAATACACAAACACGTTGCCGCCGGCGGTGAACTCCTTGGCATCGCGCATGTCGTCAATGATGGGATGGGTGAGCCCGAACTGCAGCAGGAAATCCTTGGCCGATTTTTGGTCGGCGGAATCGGCAGGAAACTTCATGCGCGGAAAGCATGCCAGCGAAATCGCCGAGACCGTGACCTCGCCGAAGTCGTCGTAGGAGATCTGGCCGCCGGCGTCAGGGCGTTTCGCCCACACCGAAAACAGCGTGCGGCTGCAGGCGTCCATCAGGCGATGCTCGGCGCGGCCGACGCGCGGGCGGCCGAAATCCTGGCGCTCGCGATAACGCTCAACCGCGGGCTGCACCGCGCCGCTGGCCTCCAGCGTCCAGCCCTGCGGAATGCGATAGCTGAAGCCGATGCTCGGGTTCTCGTAGAAGTCGCCGCGAATTACGCCGGGATCGATGTGGTTGGCGGGCGGATCGAACTCCAGCGTCTCCAGCTGATGCGACGAGACCGACGGCCCGTCATAGGCGTGCGCATCGCTGGCGACCAGCTGCTTCAGCTCAGGCGGCGCGAAGAAGACGACGCGATCGAACGACGCCTCCAGGCGGTGGACCATCTTCTCATCGTGCGCGGCGAGAGCGACGCGCAGGATGTAATCGCCCAGCGTGGTCGCGAGCACAACGTGCTGCTCGATGCCGCGGCGCGTCTCGAAGAGAAAGAACTGGTGGCCGGCGATGCTTGCCTTCGACAGGCCGCGCAGCTCTTCCACGCCGCGGTAGAGCTCCTGGTCGAGGGCGTAACGCAAGAACGCCTTGGCGTCCTGCTTGTTGCTGTTGCCTGCGGTAGGGATCGCGGAGATCGAAATTTCGGCATCGGTCGGAGGCGGCCCGCCGAGCTCCAGCAACTGAATGCTGCCGTCGCGCGCTCCGGGCATGGGCACCGCGTGGAGCTGCGCCTCGGGCGGGAGTTCGAAGCTGAAATCGAAGTACTGGCTGGTGTAGCGCGTTGGGGAAAGATAGGCCTGCTCGGGATAGGGTTCGTCCTTCGCGGAGTTGGAAGCAGTAGTGTTCGCGGAAGCGGTGGGCGAAGTCTGCGCGGCGAGCGACAGCGCTCCGCTGAGCAGAATCGAGAGAAATGCCGTAAGGAATTTTGCCGGATTGCGCATCGCCAACTGCTTCGTTCTATTGTTCGACGTTATGCGGCGCGAGTCAAACCCGGACCCAGGTTAGCGTCCTCCCAGGTTAGCCCAACAGATGGGCGAACCTGGGGCACCGAGCGGCGAGCGCTATTGAGCACGAAAATTCAAACTCATTTAACACACAAAGTGCTTGCAATTTTCGTGCGAGTCGTGGCATGGTAGCAGAGCGTAGGAGAACGCCCGATGAAATCGACAACGCAAATCTCAATGCGTAGGCAGCCGATGCTGATTGAAGGCACCGTCTGTCGCCGGGCGTGGTATTTCCTTTTCAGCTAATCTCCGGCGAACGCTTCCTACGCGCTAACACGCCAATACAAGCTTCTTACTGGGTGGCGAAGAGAACAGTTACTTCGACTGCAAATCGCTTAGGCAAACTGTTTTCGCTTATTCCCCCAGTAAAGTGTGATCCGTGGCGAAATATGCGGATACTTCGACGGCAGAAACCCGCAAGGGGTTGAGGTTCGAATCCTCAAGGCCGCATGTGAATATTCCCGGATCGCAAAGAATCTTGGCGTCGCGTTACTAACAATTCAGGTCGGTGGTGAAGACATCGGATACTTCGCCTGATAAGCCGGAGGTCGCAGGTTCGAATCCTGCCATGAATGCGAATTCATGTAGCTCAGCGGTAGAGCGCCGTTTGTGCCGTGTCGCTTGTTCCCCGACCTAGACAACTCGCCGGAGAAACGGCTGAGAAGGGATAGATTATGCCGGCCAACGTTAGAAATGAGAGCCCAATGCAGGGATCGCGCTGCGACACGTGCCAGCACGCGCACGTCATCGTCGGTTATCGCGAGTCGGAGACGATCGTTTACTGCACGTTCGTCTGGGAGCAGGCGATACCGGTGCCGTTCAAGGTGCGCGAGTGCTCGAACTACGGCGACAGAAACAAACCGACGTGGGAGCAGATGAAAGACCTGGCGCTGCCGATCAGGGCGGCCACGTCGGGCAAGACGACAGGCTTCAAATTGCCGAAGCCTGCGGCGGTAGAAGTCGCAGCTGAGAACAATTAACCATTCGCCGGTGGCGAAGACTACGGATACTTCGGTAGAGCAGCACCGGAAACGGTGAAGGTCGCTGGTTCAAGCCCAGCCATGCGCAAGCATGTAGCTCAGAGCAGTGCCTTCCGTGTCGCATATTCCCCGGCGGTTAAGCTGTGTGCCGTCGGCTGCCGACTCAGGGAAAATAAGCGGCTTGGACGCTGGCCTTAAGAGAGTGTGGCGGCCCGCGCCGCCGCTCCGCGGCTAACCGCAGATCCCTCGGTCGGACTGAAGTCCTCGGTCGGGATGACAGATTATCAAAGGGGCTGAGACGCTGGCCTGAAGGCCAGCTCTACCCATGTTGAGCCAGGTGACGGCGACCGCCTGAATGCACAACGAGGATTCCGCCGACACGAAGCGTATCGGAAATGAAAGGAGGCCAACGATGGCCCGACTGAACAAGATGAATCTCAACCTCATCCCTCGCACGCACGAGGGCGGACCCGCGCGCCACATCAGCGCCGGAGCTGCAGCTGCGGCGCTCGCTTGCGGGCTGCTTGCTGTGGGAGGACCAGTTCTACGAGGACGGTGTCGCTATCGCCGGCCGCATTGCCGAGCTGGTGCCGCAGGTCGAGGCGGAGAAGGTTGCGGCCCTGGCGGTCGAGGCGCGCGAGAAGATGAAGCTGCGTCACGCGCCGCTGCTGCTGGTCCGCGAGATGGCGCGGCACAAGACGCACCGCGCGCTGGTGGCCGAGACGTTGGCGAAGGTCATTCAGCGTGCCGATGAGCTTGCCGAGTTCGTGGCCATCTACTGGGCCAGCGGACGCACGCCGCTGTCGGCGCAGGTGAAGAAGGGTCTGGCCGCGGCCTTCGCCAAGTTCGACGAGTACGGGCTGGCGAAGTACGACCGCGCCGGAGCCGTGAAGCTGCGCGATGTGTTGTTCCTGTCGCACGCCAAGCCGCGCGACGAGGCGCAGGCCGCGCTGTGGAAGCGGCTGATCGCCGGCGAGCTGGTCGCGCCCGACACCTGGGAGGTGGCACTGTCGTCCGGCGCCGACAAGCGCGAGGCGTGGGAGCGTCTGCTCACGGAGCGCAAGCTGGGAACCCTGGCCCTGCTGCGCAACCTGCGCAACATGCAGGAGGCGCAGGTGCGCGAGGAGCTCATCGTCGAAAGCATTGCGGCGATGAAGACCGATCGCGTGCTGCCGTTCCGCTTCATCGCTGCGGCTCGTCATGCGCCGCAGTGGGAAGAGGCGCTGGAGAAGGCGATGTTCGCTTGCGTTGCCGGTCGCGAGAAGCTGAAGGGGAAGACCGTGTTGCTGGTCGACGTGTCGGGCAGCATGGTGCATCGGCTTTCGCGCCGTTCGGAGATGCTGCGGACCGACGCAGCCGACGGACTCGCGGTTCTGTTGCGCGAGACCTGCGAGCAGGTGAAGGTCTACAGCTTCTCGGACGCACTGGAGATGGTGCCGCCGCGTCGTGGCTTCGCACTGCGCGATGCCATCGCGGTCAGCCAGGCGCACTCCGGAACCTTTCTCGGAAAGGCGCTGGGCGAGCTCAGCGAATCCTACGAGCGCTTGATCGTCATCACTGACGAGCAGGTGCAGGACGCGGTTCCCGCACCGAAGGGTAAGGGCTACATGATCAATGTGGCCGGATACCGCAACGGCGTGGGCTACGGTAAGTGGACGCACATCGATGGCTGGAGCGACAGCGTGATCGAGTACATCCGCGAGCTGGAACGGACGGAAGTGAACTAACAGGACCCCAGGTTAGCGTCCAACCGAAGGACGCGAACCTGGGGCACCGCCGGATCTGCGCATGAGGACGGTAGTGCGGGCCTTCAGGCCCGCGTTGAAGCCTTACCCAAAAAACGGAGCTGAGGTGGTCATTGTGTCAATGACCACCTCAGCGGGAAGCTTGCTGACGCCTGAACGCGGGCCTGAAGGCCCGCACTACCTTTTTCCGCAGTGCTGCATCGGGTACCTCTTTGGTGGGAAGACAGAGCTTTGCGCCATGCCACTCAGGTACAATTTATCTGTTCCCGCTCTAGCCAAAGGAAGGTTAGAACGGGGCACCCGGCTCTGTGGACCGCCGATTTGTAGCATCCCCGCCCTAGCCAAAAGATGGCTAGAACGGGGCACCCGCGGCCACTCTTCGACGTTGGTCAAGGAGCGCTCTTCTGAACCCTGTCCTCAGTCTGAGCCTGCTGGCTTGTGCCGTGGCCGAGCCTCATGGCCTGCGCCATTACCTGAAGGCGCATTTTCTCGACCCGACCTTCAAGGGTCTGTATCAGGCCAACGCCTTCGACACGGCGTTGCTCATCCCGTACTTCATCGTCCTGATCCTGCTGGCGGCTTACGGTCATGCATCGCTACCAGCTGGTCTATCTCTACTACAAGCATCGCAAGAACAAGGTCACCGAGCCGGAATCGCATTTCGACGAGCTGCCGCAGGTCACGATTCAGCTGCCGATTTTCAACGAGCAATACGTCATCGACCGCCTGGTCGAGTGCGTCTGCAAGATGGAGTATCCGCGCGAGAGGCTGCAGATCCAGGTGCTCGACGACTCGACCGACGAGACCGTCGACGTGGCGCGCGGCGTGGTCGAGCGCTATGCGGCGCTGGGCCACAACATCGTTTATATCCATCGCACCAATCGCGAGGGCTACAAGGCGGGCGCGCTCGACAACGGCCTGCATACCGCGACCGGCGAGTTCGTCGCCATCTTCGACGCCGACTTCACGCCGCAACCGGATTGGCTGATGAAGGTCATCCACCACTTCTGCCAATCCCGCGATCGGCATGGTGCAGACGCGCTGGGCGCACCTCAACCGCAACTACTCGTTCCTCACCGAGGTCGAAGCGATCCTGCTCGACGGACACTTCGTGCTGGAGCACGGCGGCCGCTCGCGCGCCGGCGTCTTCTTCAACTTCAACGGCACGGCGGGCATGTGGCGGCGCAAGGCCATCGACGACGCCGGCGGCTGGGAGCACGACACGCTCACCGAGGACACCGACCTGAGCTATCGCTCGCAGCTGGCGGGCTGGAAGTTCCGCTACCTGCAGGATGTGGAGTGTCCGGCGGAGCTGCCCATCGAGATGACCGCGTTCAAGACGCAGCAGGCGCGCTGGGCCAAGGGCCTGATCCAGTGCGCCAAGAAAGATCTGCCGAAGCTGTTTCGCGCGAAGATTTCCGGCCGCGAGAAGCGCGAGGCCTGGTATCACCTGACCGCCAACCTCAGCTATCCGCTGATGATCGTGCTCAGCGTGCTGCTGCTGCCGGCGATGGTCATCCGCTTCTACCAGGGATGGTTTCAGATGCTGTACATCGATATCCCGCTGTTCCTGGCGTCGACGTTTTCCATCTCCAGCTTCTATCTGGTCTCGCAGAAGGAGCTGTTTCCGCGGACGTGGTATCGCACGTTTATGTTTCTGCCGGCGCTGATGGCGCTGGGCATCGGGCTGACGCTGACCAACAGCAAAGCCGTGATCGAGGCGCTCGTCGGACATCAGTCGGCATTTGCGCGCACGCCGAAGTATCGCGTGGTGACCAAAGAGGACAAGGCCGTCGCCGCCAAGAAATATCGCAAGCGGCTGGGCTGGGTGCCGTGGATCGAGATGCTGGTCGGCGGATACTTCGCGCTGACCGTCTGGTACGCCATCGCCAACGAGAACTACATCACCGTGCCGTTTCTGGTGCTGTTCGTCTTCGGATACTGGTACACCGGATTGATGTCGCTGCTGCAAGGCCGCTTCGACAGCCTGGTGCGCGATCGCGGGGAAGAGCGAAGTCCCAAGCCGTTTCCGGTGGGAGTGTAGAAGCGAGCAATTAGCGATTAGCAATTAGCCGGTGCCCCAGGTTCGGCCTTCGTTTGGCCTAACCTGGGTGCGGCGAGCTTGCCGACGGGTTCGCGACCAGCTTTTGGACGTTAAGCTGCGAAGGACTCTCGGTCTTGTACGGCCAACAAATGTTCAGCACTTTGGTGGTTTATATTCCCAGGGCGTTCGCTTGCCCATAATGGAAAAATCGCATAGGAGGCCCGTACAGCCTCGAAAACCGATTTGGAGGCCCCTGAGGCTCGTCTGCCTTCTCGTCGTCGCTGTAATGGCCTGCAAACGCGATTACGGGGTATTCCAGCTCAAGAGTATGCTCGGCAAAATACAGAAATTGGCCGTCACCGTCAATGTATGTCACTTAGATGCTATTCATGGCGTAAGTTTTCCCGTTTTGGGACGTCCAGAATCCGGCCGCAGGCCCCAAACCCGATGACCCTTCGACACCTCGTCCTCGTTCTGATCTTCATCGCCCTCGTCAGCGCCTTCGGCTCGGCTGCCGACACCGTCAGCTGTCCGGCAACGATCTCCGCGCGCCAGCAGTTGGCCACACCGGTCGCCGGCTGGACGGCGATAGAAGACGACACGCCGCACAATCTCGCCGGCATTACTTTCTACGATGGCCCGCCATCGGAGAAAGCGTCGCTGGTCTACGACCGGATCACGCACGGCAAGACAGAGCAGGTCGCGACGTGGAGCTTCGCGCCGCAGAAGGATCGGCCGATCTGGCTGGCGTGCAGCTATGCGGGCACGTCGATTCAGTTGACGAAAACCCTGCCGGCGACGATCACGACGTGCGCGGTAACCTACGATCCGCAACAGACGATCGAGGGCATGCTGTTGATCAAGAAGATCGCGTGCAAGTGAAGTTGGGGCGGTCCGGCGCCGTTCACAAACCCGAAACCTCACCGGTGTAAGATTCCCACTCCAGTTTTTCCTCAAGCATCACGCCGCAAGGAGACTTCCGTGATCAGCAGAGACCTCACCTCCCGATTGCTCACAACTTGCCTTCTATGGAGTATTGCCGCCGCGACGTCAGCCCACGCGCAGACACTCAAGGTGTTGCACAACTTCACCGGCAATGGAGACGGCGGAACTCCCAGCGCCGGCCTCACCATCGATCACGCCGGCAATTTCTATGGCACGACGATGTCGGGTGCAACCGGCAATGGAACGGCTTTCAAGCTGGTGCATATGGGATCGGGCTGGGTGGTGAACACGCTCTATACCTTCCAGGGCGGGAATGACGGCTCGGCGCCGATCGCGCGCGTGCTCTTCGGTCCCGACGGCGCGCTCTATGGCACCACCAGCCTCGGCGGCTTTGATGGCTACGGAACGGTCTTCCAGCTTCGGCCTCCGGCAACCGCGTGCAAGTCGGTAAGCTGCCCGTGGGGGGAGACCGTGCTCTACCGCTTCCAGGGCGGCAGCGACGGCCTCAGCCCGCAGTATGGCGACCTGACCTTCGACAGCACCGGCAATATCTACGGAACGACCAACGGCGGCGGGCTGCAGACCTGCGGCGGCGAGACCTGCGGCGTGGTCTTCAAGCTGACACGCTCGGGCAACAATTGGACCGAGAGCCTGCCGTATTCGTTCACCGGCGGCAACGATGGCGGACAGCCGTTCAGCGGCGTGATCTTTGACGGGAGCGGCAATCTTTACGGCACCGCGTACTATGGCGGCGATCTTGGTCTGGGAACGGTGTACGAATTAAGCCCATCCGGCGGCGGCTGGACGCAGAAGACGCTCACCGACTTCAGCGGCGGTGGAGGATTCCCGCTGGCTGGGCTTACCTTCGATACGCACGGCAATCTGTTTGGAACCGGTTTCACCGGCGGGACCGTGTTTGAGCTGCAGCCCGCAGGCGGCAACTGGAACTACAGCCTGCTGGAGACCTTCAACGGCTTCGATGGCCCATTCGGCAGCCTGACGTTCGACGCGGCAGGCAATATCTACGGAACCAACGCCACGGGCGGCGCATCCGACAACGGCTTCGTTTTTAAACTCACGCCGTCGGGCGGCGGCTGGACCTTCACCGATCTGTACGATTTCACGGCGGGAACGACGGTGGATTTCCCATCAGCAACGTATCCATCGATGCCAGCGGAAATCTGTACGGCACGGCGTACCTCGGCGGGACATTGGGCGGAGGTGTGATCTGGCAGCTCACACCGTAGCGTTCGCATCTGGCGTTGGAGACTAACCCGGGTTACAGAGACTCTGATTAAGTTCGAGTTTGAAGGGGACGGCCTTTCAGGCCAGCGTCCCCGGCTCCTTCTTTTTTTGTCATCCCGACCGAGGGGCTTCAGCCCGACCGAGGGATCTGCGGTTCGAGCCGCGTAGCGGCGACAGGGGTTGCGACACAGTCTCTTCAGGCCGTCCGTAAGCTCAGCAGCCTCTTTAGCCGCTGAGGCCTTAATAGAACTTGATCAGAGTTTCCTTACTTGATCGCGCCTTCTTTTCCTGCGATTCTCCGCAGCAATCCGATCTGGCCGTTGTGGTAGCCCTCGTGATAATGCAGGCGGACGAGCGCGTCGCCAAGCGAGCCGGTCAGCGGCGGACGGTTGTAGGGCGCGGGCACTGGCGACGCCAGCGCGTTGTCCGACAGGGCTGCCACGTTAGGCAACAGCTGTTGTTGGGAATCGTCGAGGAATCCGCGCAGCGTAGCGAGATCGAGAAAGCCTTCTGAGCCGCAGGGAGAGCTGCCGCGCTTGTACACGTTGACGGCGTCGCCGGTCATCACCGGACTTCCCCCCGTAAGCTGCAGCATGACATTGCGCGCGGTGACTACGTGTCCCAACACCCAATTCAGGCAGTTGCCCCCGTTCGCCGGCGTGACGATGCTGTCGGCGTGGCTCAGGTCTTCCAGATTGCGTTTGATCGCCAGATAACTGAACTCGTACATCTTGGCAAGATCGCTGCCGGTCATGATGGCGCTCGCTTTCGTTGGGGAATGTCGTTGGAATTGTACAGCGCTGCTGTCTGCGAGCGGCACCACGAACAAACGATGCCACGCCCGCCCGACATCGGGCATCACATGAATGAGCCGCGATTCGCTGTTCCGCCAGCGCCGCGCCATATCAGATCGAACGTCTGGCGAAAAGCGAATGGCGAAGAGCGAACAGCGTAGCCGCCAAGCGCCAAAACCCTCGCGCCGCTGAACGCCCATTTTGCGCCATCGACTGCAGAATTGCGCCCCTCCGCCCGGTTAGATTGGTGGTTACCTGGCTAGTACAATAAAGTAATTGTGGGGAAACACAGGTTCCCATCCGTATACTGAACGCAGGAAGCATGAGCCAATCTGAAACGAAGACCCTACTGTTACTGAAGCCGCGGGGCTTTTGCGCCGGAGTGGTGCGCGCCATCGACATTGTCCGCATCGCGCTGGAAACATTCGGCGCGCCCATCTATGTCCGCAAAGAGATCGTTCACAATCGCTACGTGGTGGATGAGCTCAGCTCCAAGGGCGCTATTTTTGTCGACAGCGTGGACGAAGTTCCCGCCGGCGAGCGCGTGATTTACAGCGCCCACGGCGTTGCGCCCGAAGTTCGCCAGCACAGCAAGCTGCGCGAGCTGCGGGTTATCGACGCGACTTGTCCGCTGGTCACCAAAGTTCACGTGGAAGCGGTGAAGTTCGCCCGTGAAGGTTACTCGCTGATCCTCATCGGCCATCGCGATCACGATGAAGTGATCGGCACGCTGGGCGAAGCGCCGCTGGTCACGCAGGTGGTCGATTCGCCTGACGATGTAAACGATCTGCACGTGCCCGATCCGGATCGCGTGGCGTATCTCACGCAGACCACGCTGAGCCTCGACGAGACCACCCACGTGATCGAAGCGCTGCGCAAGCGTTTTCCCAACATCAAAGGGCCGCACGCGCAGGACATCTGTTATGCGACGGAGAATCGCCAGACCGCGGTGAAGGACGTCGCGGCCGAGTGCGATCTGTTGCTGGTCGTCGGCTCGGACAACAGCTCGAATTCGAATCGTCTGGTCGAAGTCGCGCGCAATCTCGGAACGAACTCGCACCTCATCGAAAACTATCGCTCCATCCGGCCGGAATGGCTGGTGGGCGTGAAGACCGTCGGACTGACCGCCGGCGCGTCGGCACCCGAAATCCTGGTGCAGGAGACCGTCACTTTCCTCGAGGAGCAGGGTTTTACCGATATGCGCGAAGTAGAAGTGATGCCGGAGCACGTTCGCTTCGGCTTACCGCCTGAAATCGTGGAGGCAATCGGCGCTGCGCCTGCCGTAGCAGAATAGGTTGGGCGTCCCAGGTTAGCCAAAAGATGGCGAACCTGGGGCACCGGCTCTTCGCCTTTCGCTTTTCGCCAGAGCAGCACTTGCCGGTGTTTTCTGGCGAAGAGCGAACAGCGAATGGCGAACAGCGCCCTGAGGCACACATAGAAGTAAGTAAGATGGCAGACCCCCTGAATCCGGCCGAAATGCGTTTCGGCAAGATCGATGACATCAAGAGCCGCGTGGCAGCGGCGATTGACGCTTCCCGGCGTTATCTGTTCGGCATTCAGGATCGCGAAGAAGGTTACTGGTGCGGCGAACTTGGCGCCGACACCACGCTGGTTTCCGACTACATCCTGCTGCACCGCCTGCTGGGCACCGAAGATGGAACCCGCACGCACAAGTGCGCCAACGAGATCCTGAATCGCCAGAACCCTGACGGCGGCTGGCCCATCTACAACGACGGCCCCTCGAACATCAGCGCGTCGGTGAAAGCGTACTTCGCGTTGAAGATGGCCGGCTACACGCCCGATCATCCGCAGCTCAAGAAGGCGCGCGAGTGCATTCTGGCGCTGGGCGGCGTGACCGCGGTCAATACCTTTACCAAGATTTATCTCTGCTTCCTCGGCCAGTACGATTACGACGCGGTGCCGGCGATTCCACCGGAGATCGTACTGTTTCCCAAGTGGTTCTGGTTCAACATCTACGAAATTTCGTCGTGGTCGCGCGCCATTCTGGTGCCGCTGTCGATCGCCTACGCGAAGAAGCCGTTCAAGAAAATTCCGCCGGAGCAGGGCATTGACGAGCTGTTCGTCGGCGGCCGCTCCAGGAGCCAGCTGCGGCTGCGCTGGGCCAAGAAGCTCGTCTCGTGGCGCAATTTCTTCCTGGTGCTCGACCGGGTGGTGCACTTCTTCGAACTGGTGCACATCCGTCCGCTGCGCTCGCAAGCGCTGAAGAGCGCGGAGAAGTGGATGCTGGAGCGCCTGGAGATGAGCGACGGGCTGGGCGCGATCTATCCCGGCATCATGAATTCCATCATCGCGCTGCGTTGCCTGGGCTATTCGCTCGACGATCCGCAGGTCATTCGCGCGATGGATGAGTTCGAGAAGCTCGGCATCGAGGAAGACAACACTTTCCGCATGCAGCCTTGCATGTCGCCGGTGTGGGACACGGCCTACGCGGTGTTTGCGCTGGCTGAGAGCGGCGTGCCCGCGACCGACAAGCGGCTGGTGCAGCCTTGCGAGTGGATGCTGAAGAAGCAGGTCACGCGTCGCGGCGACTGGTGCGTGAAGAATCGCAAGGTGCCGCCTGCGGGCTGGTACTTCGAGTTCAACAACGAGTTCTATCCCGATGTCGACGACAGCGCGCAGGTGCTGCTGGCGCTCAGCCGGGTGAAGACCTCGAACGAGAGTTATCACACGCGCTCGGTGCAGCGCGCCGTCGACTGGATTTTGTCGATGCAGTGCAAGAACGGCGGCTGGGCCTCGTTCGACAAAGACAACGACCGCATGGTCTTCCAGCACATTCCGTTCGCCGATCACAACGCCATGCTCGATCCGGCGACGGTCGACATCACCGGCCGCGTGCTGGAGTGCCTGGCGTCGTACGGCTACTCGCTGAAGGACGAGCCGGTGCGCCGTGCGATCGAATTCATCAAGCGCGAGCAGGAGCCCGACGGCTCGTGGTTCGGACGCTGGGGCGTGAACTACGTCTACGGGACGATGCTGGTGCTGCGCGGCCTGGAAGCTGTGGGCGTGGATTATCACGAGCCGTGCGTGCAGCAGGCGGTGGAGTGGCTGCGCATGATGCAGAATCCCGATGGCGGCTGGGGCGAAAGCTGCGGCTCGTATGACGATCCCAACAGCAAAGGCGTCGGGCCGAGCACGGCATCGCAAACCGCATGGGCGGTGATGGGAATGCTCGCCGCCAACGACACGCGCAGCGACTCGTTGCAAATCGGCATCGCGTATTTGCTGCGGACGCAGCGGCGCGACGGCTCATGGGACGAGCGGCACTACACCGGCACCGGATTTCCGCGCGTGTTCTACCTGGAGTACACCATGTACCGCCAGTATTTCCCATTGCTGGCGCTGACCGCCTATACCAAGGCAACCACCGAGTCGGAAGAAGAGCGGCTGCGCATCGTGCGCAAGAAGCAATAACCCGTTGTCGGTTGTCAGTTGTCGGTTGTCATCCGACAACATCCCACTCGTTATACTCAATCAGGAGGTTCAGCAGCCGTGACGATCACGATCGACATCAAGCCGGAACTCGAAGCCGAATTGACGGCGCAGGCCGCGGCAAAGGGTATGGACGTGTCGGCCTACGCGGCGTCGTTGCTGGAGCAGGCGGCGCAGCCGAATGAGCCGTCCCAGCCGCGCAAGCAAACCCTCTCAGAGTTTTTTATGAATTCTCCCCTGGCGGGATCCGGCATTAATCTGGAGCGCGATAAGGACACGGGTCGAGATATTGAGCCTATGACAGGGATATCTGCGTAGAACCACCGTTGTCTCTGAGTACAGTCGAGTTTCGAGCGCGACCAGGATATCCGGGTAAAGAGATGGGTAACGCACAAGATGAAGACGCGCTCTAGGACATGAGCGCCGCAGACGCGGCAGAGATTCGAAGGCACAGCTCTTCAGCCTGGGCGGCTTTTATTGAAAAAGCGTCCCGTAGCGGAACGATGGGTGGACATCGACCTGCCTCCCGGTTCGCCAGTCGATCTCTTGCCGATCAATTCACAAATTGCCGAGCTCTGGGAAGCGATGGCTGCGGAAGCTCAGCTCAAAGGCGATTGCAATGCCGATTATCGAAAAGGGCTCATTGCGGCTGCAGCAAAGCATCATCGAGCTAACGATCGCAACCCGGAACGAAAAAGATTTCCGCATGTGGGGAATCCCAGTTGTCAATCCATGGAACTGACACAGACAACTGACAACTGACCACTGACCACTGAGCAACTGACAACTGCTTCATGAAATGTTTCCTCACAGGCGCGACCGGATTTCTTGGCAGCCACGTTGCCCGGCAACTGCTGGCGCGCGGAGCTGAGCTGCGCCTGCTGGTGCGCGCGACCAGCCGTCTGGACAACATTGCCGACCTTGCGGCCGAGCACATCACCGGCGACCTGCGCGATCCCGATTCGCTGAAACAGGGCATGGAAGGCTGCGAATTCGTCTTCCACGTTGCCGCCGACTATCGCCTGTGGTCGCTGAATCATCAGGAGCTCTACGACTCCAACGTCGAGGGCACGCGCAACATTCTGCGCGCGGCGAGAGAATGCGGCGTGCGCCGGGTTATCTACACCAGCAGCGTTGCGACCATGGGTTTCGGCAATAACGGCCGCCTCACCGACGAGAAGTCGCCGGTAACGCTGGCCAACATGATCGGCGACTACAAGCGCAGCAAGTTCATGGCCGAGCAGTGGGTGCTGGAGGCGGGACGCAGCGGGCAGAACGTCGTGATGGTGAACCCGACGACGCCGGTGGGCGAGCGCGACATCAAGCCGACCCCTAGCGGGCAGATCATTCTGGATTTTCTGCGGCGCAAATTTCCCGCCTATGTCGACACCGGCTTGAATCTGGTGGACGTGGTCGATTGCGCCGAGGGCCATCTGCTGGCGATGGAAAAGGCGCAGCCCGGCGAGCGCTACATCCTGGGGGGCGAGAACCTGACGTTGAAGCAGATCCTCGACAAGCTGGGCGCGATCACCGGCCTGCCGTCGCCGAAGATCAAGCTGCCCTACGCCGTCGCGCTGGCCACTGGCGTAGTCGATACGCTGGTTACCGGCAAGATTCGCAAGCGCGAGCCGCGCGTGACGATCGACGCCGTGCGCATGGGCCGCAAGAAAATGTTCGTCACCAGCGCCAAGGCCGAGCGCGAGTTGGGATGGAAGCCGCGGCCGGTCGACGAAAGTTTGCGGCGCGCGGTGGAGTGGTTCCGCGCGAACGGATACGTCTAAAGGCAGCTGTCAGCTGTCGGCTGTCAGGTCTCAGCGAGAGTGAACAGCGGCCAGGTGAACAACTGGAGACGATGTTGGGGATAATTTCTTGCTTAACTATGTTCGGGTAGTGCTGGCCTTCAGGCCAGCGTTCAGGCCGCCTATTTATTTTTCTAGAGCCGGCTTCAGCCGGCGGCACAAAACCGGCGATGGAGTTTGTAACAGACTAATTTGGCGAGCAACTTCAAACCCGTCGCGGTGATCGTTGCCATGCCGGTGGAAGTTGCGCCGCTGCTCAACGGCGTGAGGCCCGAGCAGGTGAACGGCGTTGATCTTTTCGATCTGCCGAATGCGGTGATTGCCGTCGGCGGCATCGGCGAGAAATTTGCGCGGCGCGCGGCGGAAGTTGCGATCGAGCATGCGAAGCCGAAGTTGTTGCTGTCGGCGGGAATCGTCGGCGCGATCTCGCCCAAGCTGAAGGTCGGCGACGTAGGAAAGATTCGGCAAGTTGTCGATGTGGCGACCGGCGCGATCTATCCGACAACCGGCGGCGATTGGGTGCTGGCAACGTCGCAGGATGTGAGCGACGCGGCAGAAAAGCATGAGTTGCTGACCAAGTTTGGCGCGGATGTGGTCGACATGGAAGCGGCAGCAGTCGCGCAGGTCGCCAAAGAGCGCGGCCTGGAATTCGCGGCGATCAAGTCGATTTCCGACGACGCGGAATTTGATATGCCGCCGTTGAATCGTTTCATCGACAACGGCAAGTTCGACACCCGGCGCTTTCTGATTTACGTTGCGCTTCATCCGCGATGGTGGCGCGCATTAGGTAAGATCAAGAAAAATAGCGAAATTGCGACAGAGAAGCTGTGTGAGGAAGTAAGACATCTAATTGAGGGTAGTAGATAGTTGCTAGACAACGCGCGGAGGTTCACCACGGAAGCACGGAGGACACGAAACAGAAAAGAAATAAGAATTCTTTTCCGTGCATTCCGTGCTTCCGTGGTGAAAACCGACAACCGATAGCCAAGACCATGTCCGTAGCCACTCAATTTCGTTCCTCGACCCAGTCCCCGCCCATCCCGGCGACCATGCAGGCTGCCGTCTATCGCGGCGTCAACGACGTCCGCATGGAAACCGTTCCCGTTCCGCAGATCGGCGCGGGCGAACTCCTCATCCGCGTCCACACCTGCGGCATCTGCGGCACCGATCTGAAGAAGATCTCCACCGGCTCGCATTCGGCGCCGCGCATCTTCGGACACGAGACCACCGGCGTCATCGCGCAGGTCGGTGACAATGTTACGGATTATCGAATCGGCGACCGGGTGATGGTCTTCCATCACATCCCTTGCGGCGATTGCTATTACTGCCGCCATAAGGTCTTCGCCCAGTGCCCGACGTACAAAAAAGTTGGCGCAACTGCCGGATACGAGGCCAGCGGCGGCGGCTTTTCCCAGTACGTTCGCGTGATGGACTGGATTGTGGCGCGCAATGGCGTCGTCCGTATCCCGGATGGCGTTTCGTTTGAGCAGGCTTCCTTCATCGAGCCCGTAAACACCTGCATGAAAGGTATTGAGACGCTTGGACTTAAGCCGGACGAAATTGTTCTGGTCATGGGCCAGGGGCCGATCGGCATCATCCTGGCGGTGCTGGCTCGCCGTCACGGCGTCCGGGTAATTACTTCCGATTTACTTCCGCAGAGGCATACAATAGCTAAGGCGTTTGGTTTAGAAGAGAGCATTGACGCTTCCACCTCCGATACCGTTCGAGCCATCAAAGAAATTACGGAGGGACGGGGCGCCGACGCCGTCATTTTGGCAGTTGCGGGTAACAGCTTGATTCCGATTGCTATGGACGCAACGCGTCCAGGCGGCAGGGTATTGCTTTTTGCGCAAACCCAGCATGGCGAGGCGACCATCGACCCCGCCGCGGTTTGCGTCGATGAGAAGAGTTTGTTGGGGTCTTACAGCGCTTCTGTGGATTTACAGGAAGAGTCAGCGCGATTTGTTCTGGGCCGCGAGATGGACCTGGAGCGGCTGATCAGCCATCGTTTTCCGTTGGCCGAATCCGTGGAGGCGTTGCGTTTTGCTGCCCATCCCCAACCTGACTCCATGAAGGTCGTCATCCAACCGGGCAGTGAATGGAAGGACCAGTAGAGTGAGCAGACAAATGACCGCCGCCGTCCTCTATGGCAAAGAGGACGTCAAAATCGAGCAGGTGCCGATCCCCAAGCTGGAAGAAGGTGAGGTGTTGGTGAAGGTGCAGGTCGCGCTGACCTGCGGCACCGACCTCAAGGTCTATCAGCGGGGATATCACGCGCGCATGATCGTGCCTCCGGCGCTGTTCGGGCATGAGCTGGCCGGGGTGGTCGAGGAAGTTGGGCCCAACGTCCGCGGATTCCGCAAGGGAATGCGCGTGGTGGCGCTGAACTCCGCGCCCTGCGGCGCCTGCTTCTACTGCTCCAAGCATCAGGAAAATCTCTGCGAAGATCTGCTCTTTAACAACGGCGCTTACGCCGAATACATTCGCATTCCCCGCCGCATCGTCGACACCAATATGCTGGCCATCCCGAAGCATGTGAGCTTCGAAGAAGCTGCCATGGTCGAGCCGCTGGCCTGCGTTTTGCGGGGTCTGCACGAAACCAAGATGGAGATCGGCGACACCGTTGCCGTCATCGGCGCAGGCCCCATCGGCCTGATGTTCGTTCAGGTTGCCAAGCTGGCGGGCTGCAATGTGATCTCGGTGGTCAAGCGCGAGTCGCAGGTTGCTGCCGCGCGCCGCGTCGGCGCCGACCAGCGCGGTCCAGATCACCGCGGTCGACGATCCGGTGAAAGCCGTTCGCAATCTCACCCCCGAAGGCCGCGGCTGCGATGTCGTGGTCGAAGCGGTTGGCCGTCCCCAGGCATGGGAGTGGACGATCGACATGGTTCGCAAGGGCGGCACGGTAAACTTCTTTGGCGGCTGCGCCAACGGTACCACCGTCGCGCTCGACACCCAGCGCCTGCACTACAACGAGCTGACACTCAAAGCTACCTTCCATCACACGCCCGAAACCGTGCGCAAAGCTTTCTCGCTGATCTGCGAGCGCAAGATCAAGGGCGCCGACTACATCACCGGCGAGGCCCCGCTCTCGCGCCTGCAACACGTGCTGCGCCACATGCTCAACCGCAACGGCGACATCAAGACGGCCATCATTCCCGGGATGTAAAGGCCGTTGTCGGTGGCTAGTTGTCGGTTTGGGCTATCAGCCATCAGCTGTCAGCTGTCAGCCATCGGCTACTTCAAACCTTAGTATCCTGAGCGCAGTCGAAGAAGCTGCGGTGCAAAACCGCTTGGGTGCCCCGTTCTAGCCTGGGTTTGGCTAGGGCGGGGAATTCCGTAATCAGCTCTCAGCCGTCAGCCGTCAGCTCTATTCTTAACCGCTAGATGTGTCATCCTGAGCGAAGTGAGCGCGCGTCAGCGTGCGAACGGAGTCGAAGGACCCCTCTAACGCCTCAGCTACCAGCCACCAACGAAGCATCCTTATTCCTGTGTCATCCCGAGCGGAGCGTTTCCCGACTCGCGCCTTGGCGAGTCGGGCGGACGCGGAGCCGAGGGATCCGCGGTTCGACTCTTTCAGCAACCTACTTCCTAACCGGTTCCGTATTTTGGAAGGTTCTATCGACCACAGCAACATCCCTTAATCCAACAACTTGCACCGTAAGGTTTAATTAATTTGACCTTACTCCCCTGGTGGAAGAAGCTGTGGCCCAAGCACGCCTGTGGAGCCGCACCTAGCTCACCAAAATCGACCAACCAGTCCACGGGCCAAAGGGGGGAGTCATGCGACCGAAGCAAAGTCCTCGGAGATCCGCGGGAATTCATCACCGGCTGGCAGCCACTTTCCTGACAGCCACCGTTCTCTTGCTGCTCGCCGCGACGGCGCAGGCCCAGACCCTCACCATCCTGCACACCTTCACCGACGGCGCCGACGGCGCGCTCCCTTTCGCGGGCATCACCTTCGATCAGCAAGGCAGGATCTACGGCACCGCCGCAACTGGCGGCAGCCACCTGGCCGGCGTGGTCTATCGTCTCGTCCACCAGGGCGAGTCATGGGTTCTGTCGCCCATCTACACCTTCCAAGGCAAATCCGATGGAGCAGCGCCTTATTCCAGGGTCGTTTTCGGACCGGATGGCCTGCTTTACGGGACAACCTCCTCGGGCGGTGCAGAAAACTTTGGAACCGTCTTCAGCCTGCGACCTCCGGCAACCGCCTGTAAGGCCGCCCTCTGCCCCTGGACCGAAACCGTGCTGTATAGCTTCACCGGCGGCGCCGACGGCGGAGATCCGGAATACGGTGACCTGGCCTTCGACAAGGCCGGCAACATCTACGGCACCGCCTACCTCGGCGGCAACTCTGGCAACGGCGTCGTCTTCAAGCTGACTCCATCCGGCAGTGGCTGGACGCAGAGCGTGCTTTGGAGATTCAGCGGCGGCAGCGACGGTGCAGGTCCTCTTAGCGGCATAATCTTCGACAACGCCGGTAATCTCTACGGCACCACAAGTTACGGAAGCTCAAGCTACCTCGGCACCGTGTACGAGTTGTCGCCCACGCAATCGGGATGGAGCCAGACGACTCTCTATTCCTTCACGGAGAGTGACACCGGCGGCGGAGCCGGCGGTCTCATCATGGACGCGCGTGGCAACCTCTTCGGTATTACCGGCTTTGTGGGCGCCGCCTACGAACTGACGCCGCGGGACGGCAGTTGGTCCTTTACCCTGTTGCAGACCTTCACTGGCGGAGGCTATCCCCCATCTCTTGCCGCACCAACCTTCGACTCCCAGGGCAATCTCTACGGACCAGTGCCTAGCGGCGGCGGCGCCGGTTACGGCGAGATTTTCAAGCTGGCACCAGCCGGCAATGAATGGATCTATAGCCCGTTCTATCAGTTCGAGAGCGTCAACGGGAGCGGGGTCTTTCCCATCGGCGCGATTACCTTTGACGCGAACGGAAATATGTATGGCACCACGGAGGAGGGAGGCAACGGCGAGGGCACAGTGTGGGAGATCACGCCGTAGCTCCCACAATGTGGGAGTCGATCTCAACTTGCAAGATGTCAGCAAAGGAGAAATTGCATGGCTCGCTCGCAGCAATCACGAACTAGTCCAACACATCGTCCACTTCTGGCCGCCGTGATCGCGGTGGTCTGGTTCACACTAGCGGCCCAGGCGCAAACCATCACGGTCTTGCATTCGTTCACTGGCCACGGCGACGGATCGTTGCCGGTCGCTGGCGTAACCCTCGATCGGGCAGGGAACCTCTATGGCACCACCAGCGAGGTCGACAGTGGCGGGCCGGGTACCGTGTACAAGCTGTCGCACGCGGGAAGCGGCTGGGTCCTAAACACGCTTTACAGTTTTGGTCATCCCAATGACCCGACCAAGATCTACGCCGGAGTAGTCTTCGGCCCCGACGGCGCTCTGTATGGCACTGGATACGATGGCGGGGCGAATACCCTGGGCGCCGTGTTCTCGCTTCGGCCGCCGGCCAATGCCTGCAAGAGCGTCTCTTGCCCGTGGACCCTGACGACCCTCTACAGCTTTAACTTTGGCAACGATGGCATCCATCCCGATCGCGGCAATCTTGTCTTCGACTCGGCCGGCAACATCTACGGCACAACCTACTCGGGCGGGACGTTTGTGCGCGGAACCGTATTCAAGCTGACACGCACTAGCAACGGCTGGAGTGAAAGTCTGCTTTACAGCTTCAGCGGTGGCAACGATGGCGAGTTCCCGGAAAACGGCGTGACCTTCGATCGCGCCGGCAATCTTTACGGCACGACCAGCGCAGGCGGCAGCAACGGCTACGGCACGGTGTTTGAGCTTTCGCCCTCGGCCGGCGGGTGGACGGAGACTACGCTCTACACCTTTACCGACGGCGACGATGGCGCCAACCCGATCGGCGGCGTTGCCATCGACCCGCAGGGCAACCTTTACGGCACAACCTCGCTTGCGCTTGGCGGAGTCAGCCCCGGAACGGTGTGGGAGCTTTCACCCTCGAGCGGAGGTTGGATGTTCAACCTCGTGCACGCGTTCTCAGGACGGACAACTCCGGGACCATTAGCCGGCCCGACGCTCGATGCAGCCGGAAACATCTATGGGACGTCCGTGAACAACGGCGAGCAGGGCGGTCTGGTATTCGAACTCATGCCTGCGAGTGGTGGGTGGACCTACACCTCGTACGACTTCAACGGAAGCAACGGCGCTTCGCCGTCCAGCAGCGTAACCCTGGATGCCAGCGGCAACCTCTATGGCACTGCCTCAGTCGGAGGCGGTAGTTGCGATTGCGGCGTGGTGTGGGAGCTCACGCCGTAAGACAGTTGCCAGTAGCCAGTTGCCAGACAAGTGGCTGGCGAAATATCCCACAATGTGGGAGTCAAGACACCCGAGTTTCAGCAAAGGAGAAATTCCATGATGCGCTCGCAGCAATCACGAATTAGCTCAACCCCTCGCCTGCTTCTGCTCGCCCTGCTCACGCTCGCCGTGTTCACAACAGCGGCGCAGGCGCAAACCTTCACCACTCTGCACAACTTCACCGGCGGAGCCGATGGCGATTCGCCGTTTGCCGGCCTGAGCATGGACCGGGCCGGGAATCTCTACGGCACAACCGCCTACGGCGGACACGTGGGCGGAGCGTGCACCCAGTACGCCTATTGCGGCACCGTCTTCGAGCTGAAGCGCAAGGGTTCGGGCTGGATTTTCTATACGCTCTATGAATTCAGTGGACCTGACGGAGAGACGCCGGAGGCGCGAGTCATCATCGGCCCCGACGGGAACCTATACGGCACAACCATGGCCGGAGGTGAATCCGGTCAAGGCACGGTCTTTCGCCTGCAGCCCCCGCCGAGCTTCTGCAAAGCGTTCACCTGCCCCTGGACTGAGACCGTGCTGCATTCCTTCAAAGGCGGCAGCGACGGCGCGAATCCCGCCTACGGCGACCTGGCCTTTGACCAGGCAGGAAACATCTATGGCACAACTCCCAACGGTGGGGACACCGAGAGCGGCACGGTCTTCGAGTTGAGCCCTTCCGGTTCGACCTGGACGGAGACCGTCATTCATGCCTTCAATGGCGCGGACGGTTACGAGCCTTATGCCGGCGTCATCTTCGACAACGCGGGCAATCTGTATGGCACCACCAGCGGTGGCGAAGGCGGTAGCGGCAATGCCTTTGAAATGACCCATAGCGCGTCCGGCTGGTCGCTGAGCGTGATCTACAACCTCCCCTTTCCCGGCGGAGCATACGGCGGGCTGATTCGCGACGCGGCGGGAAACCTCTACGGCATCACGGCATTCAACCCCACGGTCTATGAGTTATCACCCTCAAACGGCAGCTGGACCTATAAGGAGCTCTATACCTTAGGTGGTTACTTCTCCACCTCGCAACTCACCATGGATGCCGCCGGCAATTTGTACGGCACCATCGTCCTCTCAGACACCGAGGTTTTTCGTTTAACTCCTTCCGGCGGGCAATGGACCATGACCGGTTTCAGCGGCAGCGCCGGAGCTGATCCTTACGGCAACGTGATTTTCGACGCCAGCGGAAATCTCTACGCCACAGCCTCACAAGATTGCGTCTTCGAGATCACGCCGTAAGAGCAGTGGCCGGTGGCCAGTGGTCAGACAAGTGGCCGGCGAAATATCCCACAATGTGGGAGTGGCGCAGTAAACGCAAAATCTCATTCTGTTCAGGAGAATCTTATGGCTCGCTCGGCGCAATCACGGCGTGGTTCAACTAGCTGTCGTGTGCTTCTGACCGCCCTGTTCACGCTGGCGTTTTTCGCACCGGCGGCCCAGGCGCAAACCCTGACCGTCCTGCACACCTTTACCGGCGGCGCGGATGGCTATGACCCGTACGCCGGCGTGACGCTCGATCAGCAAGGCCGGATCTACGGCACCACGATTCAGGGCGGCATCCACGGCGACGGCGTGGTCTTTCGTCTCGTCCGCGAGGGCGAAGGATGGGCCCTCTCACCGATCTATAGCTTTGGTTCGCAGAAGAATGACGGAGTCCAACCCGTATCGAGGGTGGTTTTCGGCCCGGGAGGCCTGCTCTACGGAACCGCCGGTGCGGGCGGCTCGGGAGGTTGGGGAACGGTTTTCAGCCTGCAACCTCCGGCAACTGCCTGCAAGGCGGCTCTCTGCCCATGGGTTGAGACCATCCTGTACAACTTTACCGGCGGCGCCGATGGCGGAGATCCGCTCTACGGCGATCTGAACTTCGACCAGGCCGGCAACATCTACGGAACCACCGCCGCCGGCGGCAGTTCGGGAGGGGGCGTCGTCTTCAAGCTGACTCGATCCGGGAGTGGCTGGACCGAGAGCGTCATCTACAACTTTACCAATGGCAGCGACGGCGGACTCCCTCATGCCGGAGTCATCTTCGACAATGCCGGTAATCTCTATGGCACCACCAGTGAATACGGCGCGCACTTCTCGGGTACGGTGTACGAGTTGTCGCCCACGCAATCGGGGTGGAGCGAAACGACCCTCTATTCCTTCTCCGGCGAAACCGGTACTGGATCGGGCGGACTCATCTGGGACACACACGGCAATCTCTTCGGCCTTACCGGAGGCTTTGGTGGAGGCAACAGCGCCGCCTATCGAACTCACGCCGCAGAACGGCAGTTGGTCCTTCACCCTGTTACAAAACTTCGGGGACGAGTACGTCGGCGCGGTGGCTGCACCGACCTTCGACTCACACGGCATTCTCTACGGGCCACTGCCTACTACCGACGGCGACTTCAATGCCGGCGAGATTTTCCAGCTGACGCCGTCGGGCAATCAATGGCTCTATAGCACGTACTACGACTTCAACAGCTCTCCCGCGGGTCTTTCGCTCGGCGCCGTTACCTTTGATGCCAGCGGAAATATGTACGGCACCGGGCTCGACGGAGGCTCGGACTTTGACGGCTCGGTGTGGGAGATCACGCCGTAGGGCAGTGGTCAGTGGCCAGTGGTCAGCAGGATCGATATTCGAGGAGGTGTTTCGTGAAGCATCGCAAGCAGCATCCATTTCGCGGCTTTCGTTTCCATCAATCCAGTGTCGCGGCTGTAGCGCTTGCACTGTTCGTCCTGCTCACCATGAGTGCGGCGCAAGCCCAGACCTTCCAGGTTCTGCACGCCTTCCAGAATGGGCAGGATGGCTCCGGCCCGACGGCGGGCTTGACCATGGACCGCGGCGGCAGGCTCTATGGAACCACCGCCGGCGGCAACTTCATTTATGAGGGTTCGGCCTTCAAGATGACCGAATCCGGTTCCGCATGGGTGCTGGCTCCGCTGTACGACTTCTCTTATGGCAGAGGCCTTGCTCCCGGCGCGCTGACCATTGGGCCCGACGGCGCTTTCTACGGCGTGACCTTCGTCGGCGGGTCGCACCGGCAATGCGATGAAGGCGACGGCTGCGGCACAGTCTTCAAACTGCAACCGCCGCCCCGTGCCTGTGCCTCCTTCCTTTGTCCCTGGACCCAGACGGTGCTGTACGACTTCCAGGGCGCCGGCGACGGCTACCAGCCCGTGGGCAATGTTGTCTTCGACAGCGCCGGAAATCTCTACGGCATAACGCTCTACGGTGGAACCGGATTCTGCAGTGGCATTGGCTGCGGGACGGTGTTCAAACTTTCACCCTCCGGCGGCTCGTGGACCAAGACTGTTCTCTACAACTTCACCCAAGGCGACGACGGATACTACCCGGTGGGCGGGCTTTGGATGGATGCTGCCGGTAACCTCTACGGGACCGCCGATGGCGGCAGCGGTACTAAAGGTGTCATCTACGAGCTGACTCCCGGCAGCCCCTTCTGGACGCAAACCGTGCTGCACAGCTTCCAGGGGAGCGACGGCACTTACGCCGAAGGGCCGCTGATTCCGGACGCCGCTGGCAATCTCTACGGCGTTACGGCAGGTGGCGGAGCTAACGATTCCGGAACCGTGTTTGAGCTCACGCAGCCCGGCACGTGGAATTTCGAATCGCTGTTCAGCTTTCCGCACTATCCGGCCGGTGATCAACCGATGGGCCCGCTGGCCATCGACAGCGCGGGCAATCTCTACGGCACAACTAGCGCAGGTGGCGCGAACGAGGTCGGCACCCTCTTTAAGCTGGCGCTCGTGAATGGCAGCTGGGTTGAAACCGATCTGCACGACTTCAGCTCGACCGACGGCGAACCTCCCAACGGAGGGATCGTGATCGACGCCAATGGCAACCTTTACGGCACCTCGTCGATGGGCGGGTCTACGACCAATTGCTACGTCGGCTGTGGCACCGTGTGGGAGTTCACGCCGTAAAGTAGTGGCCACTGTCCAGTGGTCAGTGGCCGGCAGTTTGTGGGATCGATGTTAAAGGAGGATTTTATGCAACGTCGTGAGCAACATTCGAGTGGTAGCTGTTCTTTGAGGCAGTACGGTCTGCTGGCGACCGCACTGACATTCTTCTTCCTGGTCGCCGTGACGGCGCAGGCGCAGACCTTCACCTTGCTGCACAACTTTACCGGCGGCGACGGCTGGAATCCCGTCTCCGGCCTGACTGTGGACCGGGCAGGAAACTTTTATGGCACCACCGACGTTGGCGGGACGGGCAATCGGGGAACCGTCTACCGTCTGTCGCACAAGGGGTCAGGCTGGATCTTGACGACACTGTACAGCTTCAGCGGAAAGGATGACGGTGGCTATGTGTATGCCGGCGTCGCCTTCGGCCCCGATGGAGCCCTTTACGGCACGACTGGCTATGGCGGACAGGACGACCACGGCGTGGTTTATCGCCTGACGCCCCAGCCTGCGAGTTGTAAATCAGCCCTCTGCCCCTGGAATGAAACCGTGCTGCACAGCTTCACCGGTGGCTCCAACGACGGCGAAGATCCGGGGGAAGGCAATCTCGTCTTCGACAAGGCCGGCGGCATCTACGGCGCAACCGCGACCGGTGGCTATGGGTATGGCGTGGCTTACGAAGTATCACCATCCAGTGGCGGCTGGACGTTCAAGCTGATCTATGATTTCCAGGCAAACAACGGATTCAATGCCAACAGCGGCCTGATCTTCGATAACGCCGGCAATCTCTACGGCACGCTGATCAATGGCAGCGGAAGTTACTCCGGCACGGTGTTCGAGCTGTCACCCAACGGCTCGAACTGGACGGAGACGGTGCTGTCTCCCATCGAGTTCATGGATACAGCCACCTGTTCCGGTGTGGTCATGGATCCACACGGGAACCTCTTCGGCACTTCCGGTTGTGACAGCCTTGGCAAGCCAGGCGGGGTCTATGAGCTGACGAACTCCGATGGCAGTTGGACGTTCAATGCGCTGTACAAATTTTCCTTTGCCGAGGGACCCGCAGCCCCGCCCACGCTGGACGCGGCGGGCAATGTCTACGGCACAACGACCGGGGGCGGCCTCTACGGATACGGCGAGGTCTTCAAGCTCACGCCGTCGAACGGCAGCTGGACCTTCACCGACCTGTATGACTTCACTGGCGGCGCCGACGGCGCATACCCCGGCGGCCCGGTCTACCTTGACGCCAGCGGCAATCTCTACGGCACCACCGCCTATGGCGGCACCGGGTTGTGTCAAATCGAGCAGTACACAGGCTGCGGGGTGATCTGGGAGATCACGCCCTAGCTTAGCCACGATCGGTTGTTGTCCCACAATGTGAGAGCTTACGCCAGTGGCTCCCACATTGTGGGAGTCAATTCAAGCACGAGGTTTCAGCAAAGGAGAAAACTCCATGGCTCGCTCGGTGCAATCCCGATCCAGCTCAACTACCTATCGCCTGGCTCTGGCCGTCCTGTTCACCCTGGCCTTGTTCACAGCCTTGGCCCAGGCGCAAACCCTCACCGTCTTGCACAACTTTACCGGCGGTACCGACGGCGAACAGCCGATCGCGGGCGTCACGCTCGATCAGCAAGGACGGATCTATGGCATGGCCCCCTACGGCGGTAGCCATGGGGAAGGCGCGGTTTACCGCCTCATCCGCGGCGGCACAGGGTGGGTCTTCTTTCCGATCTACAGCTTTGGTGCATCAACGGTGGATGGACGCACTCCGCTAGGCGGCGTTGTTTTTGGCCCGGATGGACTGCTGTACGGAACAACCAGCTCGGGCGGTACCGAAGGCTACGGCACGGTTTTCACCCTGCAACCTCCGCCTACCGCCTGTAAGGCTGCGCTGTGTCCCTGGACCGAAACCGTGATCTACAACTTCGATTTTGACCCGATTGGGGTATATCCGGGGTATGGGAACCTGACCTTCGACCAGGCCGGCAATATCTACGGTACCGCTTTCAACAGCGCCGGGGGTGGTGGGTCGGTTTTCAAGCTGACTCGCTCCGGCAGCGGCTGGACGGCAAGTGCACTATGGCATTTCACCGGTGGCAATGACGGCTCCTATCCTGCCAGCGGCGTCATCTTCGACAACGCGGGCAATCTCTATGGCACCACGACGGACGGAGGCTCAGGCAGCGCCGGCACCGTGTATGAGCTATCGCCCACGCAATCGGGATGGACGGAGACGACCCTCCATGCGTTTGACGCATTCGATACCGGCATTGGATCCGGCGGTCTCATCTGGGACGCGCACGGCAACCTCTTCGGGATTGCCGGCAGCGGCTTTCTGGGAGAAGGTCCCAGCGCCGCCTATGAGCTGACGCCACACGGAAGCTGGTCCTTCGCTTCGTTGTACAACTTTGGGGAACAGACCGTCGGACCCATCGCTTCACCAACCTTCGACCCGCAAGGGAATCTCTACGGCCCATTGCCTGTCGCCGGCAACGGTTTCGGCCAGATTTTCCGGCTGACGCCTTCCGGCAATCAGTGGCTCTTTAGCCCGTTCTACCAGTTCGAGAGCTGCAAGAACGGCAATGCATGCGGTCCCGTCGGTGCCGTTACCTTCGACGCCAACGGAAATATGTACGGCACCACGGAGACGGGAGGAACTCGCAATCAGGGCACGGTGTGGGAGATTACGCCGTAAAGCAGTGGCCAGTTGTCAGTGGCCAGTGGTCAGACAAGCGGCCCGCGAAATATCCCACAGTGTGGGAGTCGCAATATCCCACAATGTAGTAGTCGATTCATTGGCAAAGGTTTCACCAAAGGAGAAATTCCATGGCGCGCTCAACGCAATCCCGGCTCAGCCCAGCCACTTATCGTCTGCTTCTGGCCGTCTTGTTCACCTTGGCCTTGTTCCTGCCGGCGCAGGCGCAGACCTTCCATGTTCTGCACGCCTTCACCGGCGGCGCGGATGGCTACGCCCCAACCTCCGTCGTCTTGGACGGAGCGGGCAATCTCTACGGTGACACCGGTTACGGCGGTAACTATGAGTCCAGCTGCAACTACGTCGGATCGCCAACCGGCTGCGGCGTGGTCTTCAAGATGAGCCATCACGGCTCGGGCTGGATCTTCGATCCTCTGGCCAGCTTCAACGGCGCCAATGGCTACGAGCCGTTGCAGGCGCTCACCATCGCGCCCAATGGAGCGCTTTACGGCACCACCTTCTACGGCGGTCCGGGTGGCCCCGAATGCCACTACTTTGGCCCCGGTTGCGGAACCGTCTTCGAGCTGCGGCCTCCCGCCAGCCTCTGTAAGTCCTTCTCCTGTCCCTGGACCATATCCGACATTCACCAGTTTGTCGGAGGCCCAAGCGACGGCCAATTTCCTGAACTCGGCAGCCTGACTATGGACGCAGCCGGAAATCTCTACGGCACCACCGAGAACGGTGGAGAGTACGGCGACGGAACGGCCTACGAAATGAGCCCCACCGGCAGCGGCTGGACCATGTCGATCCTGTACAACTTTGGCTGGGCAGTCACGTGGGGAGTCAACCCCGAGGGCGGGCTCGTCTTCGACAAGTTCGGCAATGTCTATGGCGTCACCGTCGGGGGCGGAGAATATGAGCTCGGAGTGGCGTATCAGCTGTCACCGTCCTCCTCAGGCTGGAACCTGCACCCTCTCCACAGCTTCAATGACGACACCGACGGCGCAAGCCCGCTTGGCACACCCGTGTTGGACTCATCCGGAAATATCTACGGCACAACCCTGAGATACGGCGCGAACAACGGCGGAACAGTTTGGGAGCTAAGCCCGACGAGTGGCGGAGGCTGGAACTTTTCGGTGCTCTACGCGTTTTCTGAGGGCGAAGGACCGATTGGCGGACTGCTTATGGATCACTCCGGCAATCTTTACGGCGCCACGGAGACTGGCGGCGCTAATCGGTACGGAGTCGTTTTCAAACTAAGCCCCGGCAATGGCGGATGGACGTATACGTCGCTGCATGACTTCACCGGGGGCAGCGACGGAGGAGAGCCGCTCAGCAACCTGAGCATGGACTCCGCAGGAAATCTGTATGGCGTAACCGGATACGGCGGGCTGGTCGAAACCAACTGCGTCAGCGGCTGCGGCGTGGTCTTCGAGATCACGCCGTAGCTCCCACAATGTGGGATGTTATGCTGTAGCCCCCACAATGTGGGAGTCGCTTTTCAAACGCAAGGTGTCAGCAAGGAGAAATTCCATGGCGCGCTCGCAGCAATCCCGCCGTACCTCAACTACCTATCGTCTGCTTCTGGCCGCCGCGATCGTGCTGGCCTTGGTCCGCCAGCGGCACAGGCGCAGACCTTGAACGTCATTCATACCTTCATGGGCCCGGCCGATGGCGACGGCTCCCGTCACCGGCTTAACCGAACCGATCGGGGCAACTCTGTATGGCAACACCGCAGTACGGTGGCGGGCCGCCAATTGTGATGTCAGTTGCGGCACAGTGTTTAAGGTCGCACACAGCGGTCCGGGCTGGACTGGAGTGCCGACTGTAAGTTCACCGGCGTTCCTGACGGAGGAAGTCCATGTGCCCGATCATCGTTGGGCCGGATGGCGACCCGACGGCACCACGGTCATGGGGGGCAACGAACCTGCGACGGCGGCGGACGAGATTGCGGAACCGTTTTCAAACTTCGCCTCCGGCTACTGTTTGTGAAAGCGCTTCTTGCCTCTGGAACGCGACCACCCTTTACCAGCTTTCTCGCATGCCGACGGGGGACTGCCGGCAGCGGCCTCATAGTCGATCAGTCCGGCAACATCTACGGCTCGACATACCGCGGCGGCGAACTGAAATCACCGTGCTTTCAAGACTGCGGACCATCTTCGAGCTCATCCAATGGCCAGCGGCACCTGGAGCGAGACGGTGCTGCACTCCTTTAGCGGATTCCGACGATGGCGAAATCCCGGCAGCGAACTGGCCTTGGACGCCCGGCAATCTCTACGGCACGACAGGGGGTGGCAACTGGCGAGTGCCTACCGACCCGCATGCGGCGTGGTGTATCGGCTGAGCCCGTCGGATCGGGATGGCAAGAGACGATCCTGTATTACTTTACCGGCGGATGCCGAAGCTTCTCCCGGGCGGGGGCTTGATCTCTGACGGCCACGGGAATCTGTTTGGCACTGCGGATCCGGCGGTCAAGGCAGCGGTTGAGGGCAACGGTACCGTTTTCGAATTGACCCCGGCGCAAGGCGGCAGCTGGAACTTCAGCATGCATTTACACCTTCAACGTCCACATACAATGAGGTCAGTACCCGTCTTCGGGCAGTCTCACCATGGATGCCGCCGGCAACATCTATGGCGCTTCGGTGGGGCGAAGACGTACGCCGGCGGCAACGTCTTCAAACTGACAGCCATCCGGAAGCGGTGGAACTACACACGTTGTATAGCTTCGTTCCGAGGTCGCGCGAAGGCGCCGCTCCCGACGGGAACGGTGGTCATGGACGCCGCGGGAAATGTATACAGCACAGCACGCTACGGGGTCCTTACGCGACTCGAGCGAGCGTGCGGCACGGTGTGGCAGATCACGCCGTAAGACCGCAGTCAGTCGGGCCACAGCTCGCACAATGTGGTAACCCACAACGTGGGAGGTGGATTTCGAATGCAGGGTTTCAGCAAGGGGGAAATTCCATGGCCGGCTAAACGGCTGCGTACGGTGTGGGAGATCACGCCGTGACTTCAGCACCTCACACAGCAGATTCGTTAGGCAAAGAACAGTTATGACGCGCGCAATAAACCAAGGAGCTTTCAAAATGTGTCGTCGAGTCGCAATCGTAATCCTCTTCATCCTGCTGATCGCCGCCATCGCGGCGCAGGCCCAGACCTATACCGTTCTTCACGTCTTCACCGGTCACGGCGACGGTGGCAGTCCTGAAACCGCCTTGACCCTCGACCGCGCCGGCAATCTCTACGGTACGACGCATTTTGGCGGCGCAGGTTACGGCACCGTCTTCAAGCTCTCGAAAAAGGGATCGGGCTGGATTCTGGACACCATCTATACCTTTCAGAACGGTGCCGATGGCGCTTATCCGTCGTCGCGACTGGTCTTCGGCCCTGACGGAACTCTGTACGGCACCGCCGGCACTGGCGGAGGATCCGGCCCCGGCTTGGTGTATAACCTCCGTCCGCAACCCAACGCCTGCACCACCGCACTCTGTCCGTGGCAGGAGTCCGTGATCTACAACTTCACCGGCGGAAGTGACGGCGGCCATCCAGGCACCGGCGCTTTGACCTTCGACTCCGCCGGCAATATCTATGGCACCGCCGGCGGCGGCGGACTGAGCTGCGGGAACCACGGGTGCGGCGTGGTCTACAAGCTCACTCGCTCCGGTGGAAGCTGGAGCGAGAGCGTGCTGTATTCCTTCACCGGCGGTGATGATGGGGAGACCCCGAACGCCGGCGTCACCTTCAATATCGCCGGCAACCTCTATGGCACGACGTTCTACGGCGGCGCGAATAGCCAAGGTACCGTCTATGAACTGACACCTTCGCAATCCGGCTGGACCGAAACCACCCTGCACGCCTTCGGCGCCTCCGGCGATGGCTACACCGTCTTCGGCGGGGTGATCTTCGACACCCACGGCAACATGTACGGCACGACTTATAACGGTGGCTCGGGCAATCCCCAGGGAGGCACGGTCTACGAGCTGAAGCCCTCCGGCGGCGGTTGGAACTACAGCATCATCGACAATCTCGTCGGATTCGCCGGACCGTCCGACAACCTGGCTCTGGACCAAGTCGGCAATCTCTACGGCACGGTCGGTGTCGACAGCGAGGGCCTGGGCAATGTCTTCGAGTTGAGTCCCAATGGCGGCAGCTGGGATTTTTCCTCGCTGCACGAATTTCTCGATGAGGGCAATGGTGCCGAGCCGATCGGCGGAGTCGTCCTCGACGCCAACCGCAACATCTACGGCACCGCCAGCGTCGGCGGGGGCGGCAACGGCAGCGGCCAGGGCGTCGTCTTCGAGATCACGCCGTAAGGCAGTGGTCTAGTGGCCAGTGACCAGGATGAAACGTTTTGACTTGACAGATGACGGGGTGCCCCAGGTTCGGCCTTCCTTTGGCCTAACCTGAGAGCGTTTCCTGTCGAACGGTTTGCGTCCTTGGTTGGACGTTAACGCGGTTGATCGCACGGACGGCGATTCGTAACTGCATCGCAAGGAGGATGAGTTATGCAGCACGCAAAGAAATTCTGCCGATCGGTGGCAATCGGCGGCACATTGTTCTTTCTATCAATGGCGGCGCAGGCGCAGACCCTGACCGTCTTACACACCTTCACCGACGGAGCGGATGGTGGTTTTCTCGCCCCATCCATGAGCGGAGGAATAACTCGCGATTCTGGCGGGAATCTCTACGGCACCACAAATGCTGGAGGCATCACCACCGGGCAGTGCGGCTTTGTGGGATGTGGAGTTGTCTTCAAAGTGTCGTCCCATGGAGTGGAGACGCCGATCTATAAATTCCAGGGCGCGCCCGATGGCATGTATCCCGACGCGCGAGTGATCATCGGCCCCGACGGTGCGCTCTACGGAACCACCCAACAAGGTGGCTCTGGTTCATGCTTCGGCATCGGTTGCGGAACCGTATTCAAGCTGCAGCCCCCGCCCAATTTCTGCGCCAGCTTCGAGTGCCCGTGGCACGAGACCATCCTTTACAACTTCAGCTCGCCAGCCGACGGATTCTATCCTGTCGGAGACGTCACCTTCGACAGCGCCGGTAACCTGTATGGCACCACGGAGCAAGGGGGAAGCGAGAGCTGTAGTCGTGGGAGCTATTCGTGCGGCACGGTATTTAAGCTGACCCCGAACAGCAACGGGACCTGGACCAAGACCACAATCTACGCCTTTCAAGGCGGCGCCAATGACGGGATGGAACCGGAGTCGCCGCTGGCGATTGACCGAGCCGGTAACTTGTACGGCGCCACGCCGTACGGCGTCGGTACGGGCTGCATTTATGGCTTCGGCTGCGGAACTGTTTTTGAGCTGACACCCTCCGGCTCGGGATGGACCGAGACCATTCTTCACATCTTCACCGGCAACTCGGATGGAGGCTATCCGTTTGGCGGCCTCATCTTTGACCCCAGTGGCAATCTATACGGCGCTGCCAGCTACGGCCCGGGAGAATTCGGTTACGGCACGCTTTTTGAATTGACGCCGCAGCAAGGTGGAGGCTGGAACTTCTCTGTGCCGTATACCTTTGACGGCCAGGCCGAGGGTCCAGTGGACCTGACCATGGACGCAAGCGGCAACCTTTACGGCAACGCCGGTGGCGGAGAAGGTGGAAGTGGAGTGGTTTACCGCTTGACGAATTCCGGTGGCGGCTGGACCTTCACTTCGCTCTATAGCTTCGGCTTCAACAATAGCGATGGATTCTTTCCCGCGGGCAAAGTCGTGCTCGACGCCCAAGGCAATATCTATGGCGTGTGCTCGGAAGGCCCGTATCCGTCTCCCGATGCCGGCACGGTGTGGAAGCTCACGCCGTAAGAAGTGGCTAGTGGTCAGTGGTCAGGATGAGGCGTACTTGGACTTGATAGATGATCCGGTGCCCCAGGTTCGCGTCCCCTCGTTTGGACGCTAACCTGGGTCGATGGGCACGACTCAACGGCAAAGCGCAAGTGGCACCCCAAGGAGGATCAGTTATGAAGCGCGCAAAGAAGCTCTGCCGATTGGCGGCAATCGCCAGCACCTTACTTCTCGTATCGCTGATGGCGCAGGCGCAGGCCCTGATTGAGCTGCACTCGTTTACCAACGGTGCTGACGGATCGTTTCCCTATGCGGGCGTGACGATCGATCGGGCAGGGAATTTGTATGGCACCACCACCGCCGGCGGCAACGGCAACGTCGGCACGGTGTACAAGTTGTCGCACGTGGGCAGCGGTTGGACCTTGAGCACGTTGTACATTTTCGACCATCCCGATGACCCGGTTTTTGCCTCAGCCGGAGTGGTCTTTGGCCCGGACGGCGCTCTCTACGGCACCTCGTATTACGGAGGAACAGATAACGAGGGAACTGTCTTCGCGCTGCGGCCGCCCGCCACGGTCTGCAAGAGCGTGTCTTGCCCGTGGACGCTGACCACACTCTACAGCTTCACCGGCGGCAGTGACGGCAAGAACCCTTATCTCGGCAATCTCATCTTCGATGCGGCCGGCAACATCTACGGCACCACTGGCTCGGGCGGCGCTAATGATTCCGGGACGGTCTTCAAGCTGACTCACTCCGGCAGTAGTTGGACAGAGAGCGTGCTTTACAGCTTCACCGGAGGCGATGACGGCGGGGTTCCGGAAAACGGCGTGGCCTTTGATAGCGCCGGCAATCTCTATGGCACTGCACCCTATGGGGGCAAGTATGGTTACGGAACGGTTTATGAGCTGTCGCCCTCGGGCTCGGGCTGGACCGAAAGCACCCTCTACACCTTTACCGACGGCGCGGACGGCGGCAATCCGATCGGCAGCGTTGCCGTGGATTCTCATGGCAATCTGTACGGCACGACCAATATTGGCGGACCCGGCGACGCTGGAACGGTTTGGGAGCTGACTCCCTCCAATGGCAGTTGGAGCTTCACCCGGCTGCACTCGTTCTCCGGATACCAAGGCCCATTTGATACGCCCACGCTCGATGCCGCTGGGAACGTCTATGGAACCTCCGCTTTCACGGGCGGAGGGAACGGCGAAGTGTTCACGTTGACGCCCACGGGGAGTGGCTGGAACTACACATCTTACGATTTCGACAACAACGGCTCTATCCCGCTCGGCGGCGTGACCCTCGACGCCAGCGGCAATCTCTACGGCACCACCGCCGATGGCGGAAGTCGCGGCGACGGCCTCGTGTGGGAGATCACGCCGTAAGCCGTGGTCAGTGGTCAATGTCGAGTTGTCAGAGATTTTGGTGCCCCAGGGCCTGCCCTGAGGTTGTCGAAGGGTTCATGTCCTTCTCTCGGCCTAACTGGGAGAGCTCGGTGCCCCAGGTTCACGTCCTTCTTTTGGACGTTAACCTGGGCTCCGATCTTCCTTCGGATGTCAACCTGGCTGCCGACTTCCTTGACCTCCGTCAACGACACGATTGCCTCATCCTCGGTACAATCTTCTAGATGTCCTCGGTACCAACCGACAACCAGGTGACGGGGGTCGTCCGACCCGTGGAGTGAGCTCAGCCCTCCTTTGGCTAGGGCGGGAGAGCAGCATGACCCTGCTGTCGCGGCTGGCTGGCGTGCCCTGCCGCCGGAGTACGCCATTCCCGACCGCGCGCCCTCGCTGGCCGCTGCCCAGCAATATTGCGCGCGCCTGGCGACTTCGCATTACGAGAACTTCTCGGTCGTCACCTGGTTTCTGCCGAAGCATCTCCATCAGCATTTCTACAACGTCTACGCGTACTGCCGCATCTCCGACGATCTCGGCGATGAGGTCGGCAATCCGCAGCAATCGCTGGCCCTGCTCGATGCCTGGGAGTCGGAGCTGAACGCCACCTATCTCAGCCTGGTCGAGTCGCCGCCGGTCGACGTGCGCCGCGATGTCGAAAAGCTGCAAGCGGAATTTTCCGGACGGAATCCGGTCGCGCCGCGCCATCCGGTGTTCATCGCCCTGCGCGAGACCATTCGCCAGTTCGACATTCCCCGCGCGCCCTTCGCCAATCTGCTCACCGCCTTTCGTCAGGACCAGACCACCACGCGCTATCCCACATTCGACGACGTGCTGGGCTACTGCAAGAATTCGGCGAATCCCGTTGGCCATCTCGTCCTTTATTTATGCGGCTATCGCGATGCCGAGCGCCAGCAGCTCTCCGACTACACTTGCACCGCGCTGCAGATCGCAAACTTCTGGCAGGATGTCTCGCGCGATTACGACAAGGGGCGAATCTATCTTCCGCTGGAGAGCCTGGCGAAGTTCGGCGTCAGCGAAGACGACATCGCCCAGCGCCGCGCTACGCCGCAGTTTCGCGAGATGCTGAAGTTCGAAGTCGCGCGCGCCCGCGACTGGTTTGCCAAGGGCCTGCCGCTGGCCGGCAAAGTCGACAAGCATCTCGCCATCGACATCGAACTCTTCAGCCGCGGCGGGATCGCGGTGCTTGATGCCATTGAACGCCAGAACTACGACGTACTGACGCGCCGACCGGCAATCTCGAAGTCGACGAAACTCTGGCTCCTCGCACGGGCCGCCCTGAGCAAACTGGGACCACGACAGGAACAATCCACCACGGAACCACGGAAGGCACTGAAATGATTTCGTTTTTGCTTATTCCGTGTATTCCGTGCTTCCGTGGTGAATACCCCGCTTTTAGCGAGGTGCTGTGAGCGAGCACCCGCTGCAGTTGCGGGCGGCCTATAGTGTTTGCCGGCACATCGCCCGCTCCGCTGCCAAGAACTTCTACTACGGCTTCCTGTTGCTGCCTCATCGCAAGCGCAATGCGCTGTCGGCGGTTTACGCCTTCATGCGCCACGCCGACGATATCTCCGACGATCCCGCGATTCCTCCCGAGCAGCGCCGCGAGAAGCTCGACGAATGGATGAATGCGTTGCGTCGCGTGGTTGACGGCGAACGTACCGACGATCCTGTGCTCTTTGCGCTGGCCGACGCGCAGAAGCGTTATGACATCTCGCTCGATCTGCTCGGGAAGCTGGTGCACGGAACAGAAATGGATGTTCCATCGCGTGCTGCCAAGGCCGCCGGCGACGAGCCTCAGCTCCAGTACGAAACCTTCAATCAGCTGTACGATTACTGCTACCACGTTGCGTCGGTGGTCGGGCTGGTTTGCATTCGCATCTTTGGTTATCGCGATCCGCGCGCCGAGAAGCTGGCCGAAGAGGTCGGTGTCGCCTTTCAACTCACCAACATTCTGCGCGACGTGAAGGAAGACGCCGCGTTGGGCCGTGTCTATCTGCCGCGCGAGGATTTCGCCCGCTTCAACATCGATGTCCACGCGCTGACCAACGGCTCGGCTCCGCAGTCGCTTCAGCCGCTGATGGAGTTCGAGGCGGCCCGCGCCCGCGCGTACTATTTTTCCGCGCAGGAGCTGGTCCCACTGATCGACGACGACAGTCGCGGCGCGCTCTGGACTCTGGTCGAAATCTATCGCCGCCTGCTGGAGCGCATCATCGAGCGCAACTACGACGTCTTCTCCGACCGCGTCCGCCTGAGCACTCCAGAAAAACTGAAGGTCCTGGCCACTGGCTACCTGCGATTCCGAGGCAACTGGCGATACCGATGACCGCTGCCGGCGACAATTCGCAGCGTCAGACAGTCGCTGTTATTGGCGGCGGACTCGCGGGATTGTCGGCCGCGAGCGCGCTGGCTGACGCCGGCTATCATGTCGAACTCTTCGAGCGCCGTCCCTACCTCGGTGGCCGCGCGTCGTCCTACGAGCTTCCCGGCACCGGCGAGGTCGTCGACAACTGCCAGCACGTCCTGCTGGGCTGCTGTACCAATCTCATCGACTTCTATCGCCGCCTCGGCGTCGAGCAGCAGATTCGCTGGTACGACGAGATCACCTTCATCCTTCCCGGCGGTAAGTCGTCCACGCTGAAACCCGGCGCACTGCCTGCACCGTTTCACGCTGCGCCGTCGTTCCTCGATTCGACCGTTCTTGATCTGAAGGACAAGCTGGCCATCGCGCGCGCGATGCTGGCGCTGGTGCCCGGCCTGCCGAGCGATGACGACGAAGATTTCGAGTCGTGGCTCAAGCGTCACGGCCAGCCGAAGTCGGCGCTCGATCGCTTCTGGTCCCCCGTGCTGGTCAGCGCGCTGAATGAAGAGCTGAATCGCATCTCCGTCCGCTACGCCGCGCTGGTCTTTCGCGATTCCTTCCTCAAATCGGCCGAGGCCGGTCGCATGGGCGTTCCCGCCGTTCCGCTCTCGCAGCTCTACGGGACCGCGGCACAATACATCGAGGCTCGCGGCGGGAAAGTTCATCTGCGCGCCGCGGTCGATTCGTTTCGTGCCGAGGGCGATCAGGTTCGGCTCTGTGTTGGCGGGGAAGAGATCGCTGCCAACTACGCCGTGCTGGCGACGCCGTTCAACGGCATCGAGAAGCTGATGCCGGACGCTCGCGAATTGCAGTCGTTACGCGAGCAAGCGCGCAGCTTCGAAAGCTCGCCCATCACCGGCATTCATCTCTGGTTCGATCGCGAGATCACCCCGCTGGAACATGCGGTTTTGCTTGAGCGCACCATCCAGTGGATGTTCCACAAGTCGAAGATCCTCGCCACGCGCCGCGATTCAGCCCAGCAGGGAAGCTATCTTGAACTGGTAGTCAGCTCGTCCAAGACACTCATCGACAAGCCGCGGCAGGAGATCATCGACCTCGCGGTTCGCGAGCTGGCAGAGTTCTTTCCCGATCCGTTCGCGAGGCCAAGCATTGACGAAGGCGACCGTCGTGAAAGAAATCCACGCGACCTTCTCACCCTCGCCTGGCAGCGATGCATTTCGCCCCTTGCACACCAGTCCGTGGCCTCGACTATTTCTCGCCGGAGACTGGACCGCGACCGGCTGGCCCGCGACGATGGAAGGCGCCGTCCGCAGCGGCTATGGCGCGCCGCAGGCCCTCAGCGGAAGAAAGTTCCTCGTCCCCGACCTGCCGGCAAAGGGATTGATGCGGTTGTTCGGTTAGAATTCCCCATCATTACAAATTCACCGGACGGTGCTGCAAATGCCACTTCTTGAGCAATTAACGGCTAAGGGCTTCGAGATTCGATTCGAATCTCATGCAGCAGCAATTCTTGAGAAGGACTTTCCCGCTGCCCTCAATGAATTGGAACGGGCCCTTCTGGCTCTCGATATCCCCATTCTGGAGATCATAGGTTCCGGCGGCGGCGAAGCCAAAGGAACACAAAGAATGCGCCATGCGCTCAACAAAGTGGGATGGCATAAGTTTGTATTCGAGATAAAAAAGATCATCAACGGAATCGAGCGCGAAGCGATTTCACACGAAGTCGATCATGTTAAGGAATTTGCCAGTCATGCTCTCGCCCTAGAAATTGAGTGGAACAACAAGGATCCCTTTTTTGACCGGGATTTGGAGAATTTTAAACGCCTCCATGTGGAGGGCGCTATCAGTGCTGGAATCATCGTGACGCGCGGTTCATCACTACATGGGCGCATGTGGGAATTCGTGTACCGGTTCGCCCAAGAAACCAAAATCCAGTCTTTCGCGGACCTAGATCGTCTTGATATTCAGCTTACTCGTCGCAAGAAGGCAGAGATTCAAAGACGCGTGGAGCGGGCGCGGAAACCTATCGAGTTTGCTACTGCCTGGACAGACAATTTCGTATCTGACAAATATGGCGAGGCAACCACGCACTGGAAGAAGCTCATGGACCGCGTCAGCAGGGGTGTCGGTAATCCGTGCCCGCTACTTCTCATCGGATTGCCTGACTCTATCGTGAGCTTCGGATAACAGCTGAGCGCGCGGAACGCTAGCCTAAGCTCAGCTCACCTTGTGAATGGTTGGCGTACGTCTTCCACGTAGGTCGGTACGATTCGTCGGCCTCGTTCCCCCACGTGACCCACCTTGCCCGTTCACCGCGCGCAAACAACTCCAAATACGGACCATTACTACAGGCTTCGATGATAGGGTACTGCTCGTCTGGCTTCCGCGAATGCTCCCGCTTTCGGCTGCAAATGTAATTGACTTGGCTTCGCCCAGGGGCCAACGTGCGAGCGTTCTTGCCCCTAATGCCGAAAAGGATTAATTCCGTAACGTTGCGGAAATAGAATCCGACACCACGACCATCCGAACCACCGTCTTTCCTGATCTTGTGCCAGATGATGTTGCTCTTATACTGAAAACCCCATGCTGCCATAACGGCAAGGCCTTCCGGCAGTAAGGCATTCGGGCACCATAGGTAGAGGTGACAGGATGCAGATGCCGCCTGAGCCACAGGAAGCTTCTTGATCTCTTGTAGGCTCAGGGTTTCGTATCGTGCGAGCCGCCTATGCTCCGGCGCGACTTTACCGGTGCGGTTCTGAAACTGCCAAGGCGGATCAGCGAGAATCGTTCCAAATCGCCGCCCGTCAAGAAAGGTCGCGAGGTCTTCAGCAGGGGGCGGATTGCCGCTATCGGAGCCGTTGCCGTGAATTCTGAATCGATTGTGCACGATACCTCTTTGTTACACTGCATCTTTGTTACACTGCATCGGTCGTTGTAGGCAAGAGTTGAATCGTTGTAAAACCCCGGCTTGTTGAGGATTCTGGTTCCAAGCTCCAGTCTGGCAACACCTCAAGAGGACGGCAACCGAAATGCATTGATCCGGGGAACGATTTATTGCGATCAAATCCCGAAGCGGTAATGTTCCGCAATCGGCAATCGCCCGTGTAACTGGCGAAAATCGACACCACTTCTCAACTTTCGCGGAGCTTCACGCCCTCGCCCCCGCCAGCGCACGCTTTACTCCTCGCCGAACCGCACCGACACCAGCTTCGATACGCCCGGCTCCTGCATGGTCACGCCGTAGAGCACCGGCGCCATGTTCATCGTCTTCTTGCTGTGGGTGATGATGATGAACTGCGTCTGCACACTCATGTCGCGCACCAGCTCGGTGAAGCGGCCGACGTTGGCTTCGTCCAGCGGCGCATCCACCTCGTCGAGAATGCAGAAGGGGCTGGGCTGATACTGGAAGATGCCCACCAGCAGCGCCAGCGCGGTCAGCGCCTTCTCGCCGCCGGAGAGCAGCAGCACATTCTGCAGCTTCTTTCCGGGAGGTGACGCGACCACATCGATGCCGCTCTCCATCGAGTTCTCCAGATCGGTGAGCCGCATGAAGCCCTGGCCGCCGCCAAAGAGCTTGCTGAACGTCCGCGCGAAGTTTTCGTTGATGATGTTGAACGCCTCTTCAAACTTCTGCCGCGAGATCACGTCGATCTCTTTGATGGTGTTCTGCGTGTTCTCGATTGATTGCAGCAGGTCCTGCCGCTGCGTCTCCAGGAACTGATGCCGCTCGGCCGTCTCCTTGTATTCTTCCAGCGCCATCATGTTCACCGGACCCATATTGTCCAGCCGCGTGCGCATCTCGCGATAAGCGTTGTCTTCGTTGATCAGCTCTTCGCCGGCGACGCGGGGCAGGGAAGTGTCGGCCATCAATTCATCGCGCTGCTGGCTGAGCTCCTGAATACACGTCTCGGCCATGTGCTGCACGTCCGATTGCACGCGCGCTTGCGCGGCTGAGAGTTCTCCGCGGCGATCGCGCGCCGCATCCAGCGCCTCGCGCGCCGACTTCAGCGCTTCTTCCAATTCGGCGATGCGCAGACGCACTGCCTGCAATTCGTCCTGCAATTCGCGATCGCGCTGCTGCGCCGCTTCGCGTTCCGCCGTCCACGTGATCACCTGCTCCGCGAGGTGAACATTCTCCGCCTCGCGCTGCTGCTTCTCGGCGATCGCCGACTCAAGCTGCGCCTTCAGCTTTGCCAGATGCGCCGAAACCTCCGACAGCATCGCTTCAATGCGCTGCACCGTGAGCATGGCTCCGCGACGGCGTTCTTCCAGCATCGCAACGTTGGCGCGAACATCGGCAGCAATCTGCGCCGCCTCATCGCGGTGCTGCCGCAGGAGCTCGAGATTGCTCTGCGCCTCCTGCATCTCGGCTTCCAGCCCGCGCTGCTTCTCCTCGTGCTGAAACAGCTCGACCAGCTGGGCGGTAATGAAATTCTCGCGCTCACTGTGTTCTTCGTCGATTCGCTGCAGCTCGCGCTCATAGGTCGAGAGCCGCTCACGCACGCGTGTCATCTCGCCTTCCAGCTGACGCAGCGTGTGCTCGGAGGTCATGGCCTCGCGTTCCGATTCGCGCTTCTCGTCTTCTAGCCGTTCGACCAGCTCCGTCAGGTCGGCGATTTCGCGCGCGACCGCAGCGATGAAGGTTTCCTTCTCGCCGATGGCGCGCTCCAATTCGCCCATCTGCAGCAGCACATCACGCAGCTCGCGCTTCATGGAGAGCGGGCCCTGGCTGCGCTGCTTGCCGCCGGTGACGGTTACGTTGTGGAAGCACTCACCCGACTGCGAGAGGAAGAACGCATCGGGATTTTCCAGCGCGAGCGAGCGCCCAACCTCGGGATCGGGCACGATGTAGCCGTGGCCCAGCTTGGGCAGAATCACTTCCAGCGATTTGCCGAAGCCGTCGAGCACGCGAATGCAGTTCTTGAGGGGAACAACCGTATCGGCGTGCGTGACGTGATGCATCGACTCGTTGAAGTCGAAGGAGAACTTTGCCTGCGAATCTTCGGGATGAACCAGGAACGTCGCGCGGCCATCGACATCGGTACGCAACAGCCGCAGACCTTCATCGGCCGCATCCCACGACTTCACCACGATGTAGTTCAACTCGTCGCGCAGGAAATCGTCGACCACGTGCTCGTAGCGATCTTCAACCTCGAGAAAGTCTGCCAGCACACCGGCAGGCGCGCGCCCGCCTTGCAGCGCACCCGAAGTGAAAAGCTTGCGCACGGAGTCAGTCGCGTAGCCGTGTTCGGTGATGGCGCCATCGAGTGAAGCGCGCTTGCCCATCAGCGAGGCATACTCGCCGCGCAGGGAATCGAGCTGACGCTTGGCCTCGGTCTCGGCGTTGCGCTTCGCCTCCAGCTTTGAACGGGTGTCGACAATCTGCGCCGAGATCATGATCACGCGTTGCGAAACCGTCTCGAATTCCAGCCCAAGCTGACCGCGCTGGCCGCCAAAGCTGTCAAGTTGCTGGTTCGCCGTTGTGCGCTCGCTGTCCAGTCGCTGCGACTCGCGATTGAGCGCGGCCAGGCGTTCCTCCGCTTGCGTAATGCGATTACGAACCGTAGACGCCCCAGACACCGCTTGCAGAATTGCGTCGCGCCGCTCTTCCTGTTTGCGCTCAACTTCGATCAGCAATGCGGAAGCCGACGAAGCTTCCTGCTGTCGCTGTTGCAACTCCTGCTGCGCGCCGGCTACGTCTACGTTGGCCGAATCCAGGGTCGCGCGATCGGTTTCCAGCTCCTGCTGCAGGCGCGCAGAATGCTCTTCGGTGTTGGCGATCTCGGCCTGCGCACCGGCGGAGCGGGCATCGAGTTCCGCGCAGCGCTCTTCGTTGGTGCGGCGGCGAGCAGCGGCACGATCCAGATCAAGCGCCAGCGAGTTCAGCTTCTCGCGATTCTCCTGCGACTCGCGCTCAATGGCATAGCCGCGCTGCGTGCGCTCGCCGTGCTCGCCTTCCATCTGCTGCACGGCTTCACTCTGCGCGTGAATCTCGTTGCCAACTTCGGTGAGCTGCTGCTCCAGCGTCGCAGCTTCCACATCGAATTGGGCAAACTTGCTGGCCAGCACAATGCGCAACTTGGCGCGCATCTCGTCGCGCAGCTTGGCGTAACGCTCGGCCTTCGACGCCTGGCGCTTCAGCGAATTCATCTGCCGCGTCACTTCGTCGAAGATGTCGTTGATGCGATTCAGAGTTGAGCTTGGCGTCCTCGAGGCGAGCTTCCGCCAGCCGCTTGCGCGCTTTGTACTTGGTGATGCCGGCGGCTTCTTCAATGATGGCGCGGCGGTCGGTCGGCTTGCTGCTCAGGATCTGCCCGATGCGACCCTGCTCGATGATGGCGTAGGACTCAGGGCCAAGGCCGGTGCCCATGAAGATGTCTTGAATGTCGCGCAGGCGGCAGAGCTTGCCGTTCAGCAAGTATTCGCTTTCGCCGGAGCGGAAGAGTCGGCGCGTGATTTGGATTTCGCCGGCCTTGAAAGTGCGCTTGAACTTGCGGCGGCGGATTTTGAGGACGACGTTCGGGTGTCGTAGACCCATCCTCCCGCTGAAGCGGGAAGGGTGGGGCACCCGGGGTGGCAGTCTCTATTGCCCCTTCGGGGCTAAGAGCAGATCCCTCGCTTCGCTCGTGATGACAATCGGGTGATTCAGGCGGCGTTGCCTGAGCGTCTGCGGACATCGACGTCGCCGCTGTCTTCGTCAGTTTGTCCCGGACGCACCTCTTCGGAGTAGCTCTCGACATCGGCGGCGCGAGTGGCACGCTGGGCAGCCTCGTCCCAATCGTCCTCGGCCAGCTCGTCCTGAATGTCGATCTCCGGCTCGGCGACATCGCCGTAGACCTGCGGGTCGACCAGCGTGAGCGACACCTCGGCCATGCCGGTGGGCTTGCGCTCGCGCGTGCCGGCGAAGATGACGTCCTGCATGTGGACGCCGCGCAGAAGCCGCGCCGACTGCTCGCCCAGCACCCAGGAGATGGCGTCGGAGATGTTCGACTTGCCGCAGCCGTTGGGGCCGACGATGGCGGTGATGCCCTCGCCCTGGAAGCGGAGGTCGGTGCGGTCGCAGAACGACTTGAAGCCGAGGATTTGGAGCTTCTTTAACTTGAGCAAAACGCACTCCTTACGCGGTTAAGCTGAGCCAAAACGTCAGCGGTGCGGGCGGCCGGAAAATTCGAAGAAACGGCAGGCCGAACCGGAAAATCCCCAGAAATTAACCCCAACTTTACTTCTCTGGGCAATGGCGGTCAAGATACAAACCGCAATATGTTGGGGTTATTCTGTGGAAAACCCAGTATGTTGCACCGTCATGTTGCAGATCAACCGATTGCCGTGAGGAACCACCTTCGCGAGGCGGGAGAATGCACCAGAGTAGTGCAATTCTAGACCTCCGACCCGCCCGCCTGCAACCGCGAATCCCCGGGGAGTACCCGCCCGATTACCCCACCTTTACCGCATTCAGCCAGGTTGGCATCGTCCGCACCAGTGTGGCATTGATCAGGATCGAGATCAGCGACGCCGCCAGCGTCGCGTGGTACACCTCGTCTCCCACCAGCGCGTTGGCGTGCGCCACCTGCACCAGGATGAACGAGAACTCCCCAATCTGCGTCAGCCCCGTCCCCACCAGCGCCGCGGTCCGCAACCGGTAGCGAAACAGCCGCACCACGCCGGTCCACACTACAAACTTCCCAACCATCACCAGCAGCAGGATCGTCACCAGCAGACCCGGCCGCAGAAACACGGCTCGCGGATTCATCAGCGTCCCCACCGTCACGAAGAACAGCGCCACGAACGCATCGCGCAGCGGCAGCATCTGATCGAGCGCCCGATGCGCATAGTCGGACGCGCTCACAATCAGCCCGGCCGCGAACGCGCCTAGCGCCAGCGACAACCCAACCGCTTCGGTTAGCGCCGCCGTGCCCAGGCAGATCGCCAGGATCACCAGCAGGAACAGTTCCTTATTCTCCGCGCGTGCCACCTGCGCCAGCCACCGCGGCACCAGATACACCGCCAGAAATCCAATCGGCGCGAGGATCAGCGCGGCCTTACCCAGCGCCAGCGCCACGCCCAGCAGATGATGCGGCGACAAGGTGGCCAGCACCGGCATCAGGATGGTGAGCACCACGACAACCAGGTCCTCCACCAGCGTGATGCCGATCATCACCTTGCCGTGCGGCGATTGCAGCTCTCCACTATCCATCAGCAGCCGCGACAGCACCATGGTACTGGCGACCGAGACGATCATCCCGACCACCATGCCGGTCCGCGCGCCCCAGCCCAACATGGCGCCCACTCCTGCACCCAGCGCCGAGAGCAGCACCACGCCCAGCGGGCCGCCGATCAGCGCCACCCATTTCACCTCGGCCAGTTCGTCCAGCGAGAACTCCAGGCCGATGGAGAACATCAGGAGCACGACGCCGACTTCGGCGACGATCTGAAACGTGTGCGCCTCGCGCACCGCTGGTCCAGGCGTAAATGGGCTGATCGCGATTCCCGCCAGCACGTAGCCAAGAATCAACGGCTGCCGCAGCCGCCACGCCACCGCTCCGCCAAGAATGGCGGCGATGAAGATGTAGGACAGTTCTTTGAAGATCGCAGTGTGCTCAGCCATGAGAAACAGTTGTCAGGGTGCCCCATTCTAGCCATCCTTTGGCTAGGGTGGGGCGTGGCCCTCCCGGTTGTCCGTTGTCAGCCCGATGTTGCCCGGCAAACCCTCGGTCTCGGTATGGTAGATGACGGGGACCACGGAGCGCGAACGTCGCGCGGTGACGTTCTGAGGCAGCCTGCGACAATGCGGCTTCTCACGGCTGAGGGGCGGCCACGCCGGATTGCAACGCCGTGCTCAAACTCTGCAGCGCCGCCTGACGTGCCCCCAGCTCCCGCATCTCTTCTTCGCTGAAGCGTTCGGCGCAGCCGGCGAGCGTTCGCCAGCCCTGTTCGGCAAGGATGCGGCGGTATTCCGGATCGGCGGTTGTGATCGCAATGTCGTTCAACGCGCGCAGCAGCCGCAGACTCACGGCCATGTCGCTTCTGGAGTAAATGCGGATCTGCTCGAAGGCCGCTTCCAGCAGGCGGTCGAAGTGGATCGAGCTGATGCTGGCGCGAACGATGCCGGGAGGATCGTAGAGCAGATCGTCCGGCGCCTGGCGCGCGGCGAAGCGAATCAGGATGCGGCTTAGCTGGTCGACGCAGTTGATGGCCGTGGTGGGATCGTTGACTGCCGGCGAGATGGCGCGCAGCGCAACATCGACAATCTGCAATACGCCGAACTCGATATCCTGCTGCAGCGTCCGCGTCGGGCCGAGGTCGAACGCGGCGAGCAACTCCGCCGTTGCCGTTTCTGACAGCCGGTTCGCCTTGGAGACCATCATCAGCGGCACTCCCGCCGGAACGAAGTGACCGACGCGCCGCAACACCCGCACCGTGACGTGAGCGTGCTTGGCCACTTCCACCAGTTGGTGCTTGTCGACAAAGCGGATGTAGCCGGAGGTCAAGCTCAGGATCGGCGCTTCTGTCGGATTCGGCCGCAGCGGCTCAACCCGATCAGGCCGCTCCGGATGATGCGGCCACGGCATCACCTCGTCGATCATCGCATCCGTTTCCGCTGCGATCCGGTCGACGATGTTATTCACGCTGATCGCCTGCGAGATGTGGTGAATAAAGAACAGCAATAAGCCGACGCAGCACAGCGCCAGTACCATGGCGCCCAGCACTGTCCCTACCGGCGCGAAGGGATGCGGCAAACTTCGTGCCGTGGGCAGCGCCGCCATGCAATACGAGAACGTGCCCAGAAAAATTCCCAGCGTCCATTGCGTCACGCGGTCGCGCGAGAAGCTGACGATGATGCGCGGAGAAAACTGCATCGACGCCAGCGTCAGCGTCATGAGCAGAATGGCGAAGACGATGGACACCACCGTCATGGTCGAGGTGGCAATGTCGCTGAGGATCGCCTGCGCAACTTGCGGGTCGGCGTGGGAAGGGAACAGGACCTTCGGTACCCAGGTGCTGATCGCGGGAAACTCTTCCTCCAGCCACGAGAACAACGCCCCTGCTCCGCCCAGCACCACCACAATTGCGAGCGGGCGAACCAGGAAGCCGCCACGCAGGTTGTACATGGCTTGGCGAAGCAATAATGGCAGGCGCTTGGTCACAGGGTTTCAGTTAAGGAGGCTCTGATTAAGTCCGGGTTTGAAGGGGACGGCCTTTAAGGCCGTCCGTAAGCCCGGCAAATCGTTGCGGCTTTAGCCGCTGAGGGCCTTTCATGAAACTTAATCAGACTCTCCTTAAGTGTAGTAGGTGAGAACGAGGACGACAAAGAAGATCGCACCGCAATCGCTGTTCAGGAGAGGCATGCTATCGCACCAGCCTCTAGTGTTCTGAATCGGAAGTTCATTACATAAAGCGCGGTTTGTATCAGGGCACGACTTCACAGTCTGCGTGAGAACGATCCTCAATTTCGGCGGTGGAGTGCGACAGTCGAAAATCAAGCGCCGTAGGCGCGACATATCATAGCCCAGCACGGAGCCGAAGGCGGAGTGCTGGGTTGCGTGGGAAATGAACCCGAGTCCCTTCAGGGACGGCACGGTTCTCACGCGGCCTCTTCGGTCGTGCCGAACCGCCGCATAAGAAAATATCGGCCTTCAGGCCGACGTCCCCGGCTCTTTCTTTCTTGTCATCCCGACCGAGGGATCTGCGGTTCGAGCCGCGGAGCGGCGACACGGGCCGCGACACAATCTCTTCAGGCCCTTAGGCAAAGTCGAAGGCCTCTTCCAATTCGTGAACGAATTTCCCATTCACCACACTGGCGTGCTGGCTATCGCGTTCCTTATCCGCCAATCGTGAACACCGGTGACGCGGCGCTGGCGACCAGTCGATACGCCATGCTGGTATGTAGCCGCCTTGCAAACTGCGTCTCGGCTCGAACGCCCAACACCACGAGTCCAGCCGTATCGTTGACCGTGCGCTTCATTATCTCCTCAGCCGTCGCACCGTGCTCCAATTGCTCTCGGGATGAGCACCAGGCGGGCTCGCCGTTGGGGAGAATGCGGCCTACCGCCTCACAATACTTGTCGGCCTGACGGCGTTGCGTGTCCGTGTCATCGTCGCCATAGCCGTCTACCAAGTGGCATACGTCGATGCGCGCATGGAATTCCTCGCTCAGTGCAACTGCGTAGGGCGCAGCCGCAGCCGATTCCGGCGTCAGATCGGTGATGTAGAGAATGTGTTCAAAGGAAATGTCCGGACTGACACCGGCGGGCACGTGGCGTCCGACGGTCAACGTCGGGCAGGGCGCCGATAGCAGCACCTCTTCCGCGTTGGAGCCGATGAGCATGTGCTGCAGTCCGGCGCTTGCTCCGTGGGTTCCAAGCACAAGAAGATCAGGAGCGATTTCGTTGGCTTTTTCCAGCAGGCTTTCGGGCATCCAGCCTTCCTCCAGACGCCATTTGACGTCAATGCCCAGCCGGCGTACACCGGCAGCAAGAACTTCCAGGCGATTTTCCCGGCTGAGCCGCGACATGCTGGGGCCGCCGTGCAGAACCTCGGCTTCGGCAGCCTCCGGCGGCAAATGGAAGATGTGCAGCAGGATCAATTCCGACTTGTAGTGGTGAGCGAAGCCTACCGCGAAGTCCAGCGCCAGCCTGGAGCTTTCCAGAAAGTCGGTAGCTAACAAAATTGTCTTGGGACGGAAAGAAGAGGTCATAGGCACACGATCACCGCGAAAGAATAGTATGGCGCATCAGGCCGCGCCGCGCACGCGACATGACCATCTTCGTCACGAATTCATATATTGGACGGAGTCTCGCGAAAACTGTATGTAGACTTTGTGCCGGAAGGTAGGGAGGCTCTGATTAAGTACGGGTTTGAAGGGGACGGCCTTCAAGGCCGTCCGTAAGCTCAGCAAAATCACTACGGCTTTAGCCGCTGAGGGTCTTTAGTGGTACTTAATCAGAGTTTCCTTAGAGCAGAGGAGCGCCTGCAGGCGTTCCGCCAAGGAGTTTTACGAGCGCGCAGACGACGGACAAGCAAAGTCGAGTGCCGAAGGCACGGAATAACTTAGCCCAGCACGCAGCCGCAGGCGGGGTGCTGGGTAGAATAGAAAAAGAATCCGAGTCCCGTAGGGGACGACACGTAATCAAAGCTTGCCGTAAGCACGGACAGATTCGATGGAAACGAGACAATCTGACAGTAACGATCCCGTGAGCATGTATCTGAGGGAGGTCGCCAATATTGCGCCTCTAGGGAAAGAAGAAGAGAAAGTGCTCTGGTTACAGACACAAAGCCCAAATGCAAAACAGGCAGAGCTTGCGAAGAGACAACTCATTGAAAGTCGGCTCTCTCTGGTCGTAGATATTGCGGAACGACACGCATCATCAGGTCTGTCTATGTTGGATCTAATACAGGAGGGCAACATTGGGCTGCTGGCCGCCGTGAGTACCTTTCCGACGGATCCGGAGAGCGAGTTCCCCGAGCATGCGGGCACATGCATCGAGCGCGCAATCATCGATGCGATTGTCGATTCGCAATCGAAAACCGAGCGGTGATCAGTCTTCCAGATCTTCCCGAAATACCGGCTGCGCCGGATCGACGCTGCCGTCAATGACCCCGATCAGCAGCAGCTCATAAGCTTCGGTCGCATCCTCTAATGTTGTGTAACCGCGCTCGCGCTGCAAGCCGCCGCCGGGCGCGTAGACCAGCGTGAAATAACGTCCCGAAGAATATTGCAGTTCGAGCAGCTTGCTGGGCATCTCAGGATCGCCCTGCTGCCCCAGGACGTCCATCAGCGCCACCGTCCACTGCCGGCCTTTGGGATCGGAGACGACCTCGCGCTCCAGATACTGCCACCCGTCCATGCTCCACGTCGACATCGTTACTCCAGCAGTTGGGCAAGCGCGGCCGCAACCTGCCCCCCGGTAAATGGTTTCTGCACCAGCAAGACTTTGCGCGCCTTCCGCGAACGCAAGCTCGGCTCCGCCTTCTCCGGCGTGTCGCTGATGATGACGACCGGGAAGTCATTGTGCCCGCCGTCATCGCGCACGCTGTCGAAGAGCGACTCGCTCATGTCCCACGTAGTCAGGTTCAGCACCGCCGCGTCGGCGCGCTGCTGACGAATTACTTCATTGAGCGTTGTGGTATAGCCGTCGACAAAAACCTCGTAGCCGCGATCGCGCAACGCAAACGCGAGCAGTTCCGCCGTCTCCGGCGTGTCGTCAATGAGCAGGATGCGTGGCAAAGTGAAACCAGGGAGTCACCACGGAAGCACGGAATGCACGGAATTGAATTTTGTCTTCATTTTCTTCCGTGTCTTCCGTGCTTCCGTGGTGAGAATCTTAATTCTTGCTTGATCCCGTGTCCGCCATTCGCGGCTTCTTGCCTTCGGCGGGCTCCAGATCCATCACCCAGATGCGTCCGCCTGCGGTGTAGTAAGCGCGATGATCGTTCTCCACCATCGCACCCCACGCCTCCAGCGTTCGCATGGGAAACGTCACTCCCTCGAAGTTCTTGCGCGCGTGATTCAGCACTTCGTTGGTGTGCCAGTTATCGGTCAGGATCGCATCGCCGGGGTGCACGCGCACCACGGTGAAGTAGCGGTCGTAAGCGGCCTCGGGACGTACATCGCGTGTGGACCCGCGCTTCTTGCCTTCGGCGACGATGTAACTTTCCTGGCCTTCTGGTTCGACTTCGGGTTCATTTCCGGGTTCGGTTGCTTCCTTGTTCATACGGTCTCCGCTACTACCGCGGCCTCTTGCGCCGCCGCCATATCTACTACGTTCTTGGCATCTGCCGCCTTGATCAGCGCCTCGGGCAACGCGATACCCAGCATGCGCCACTGCTGATTCGCGAACTGCTGCAGCGTTGCGATGTGCTCGGCGTGCAAATGACCGAAGCGCCCTTGTAGCTTCAGATATTCCGACACCGGCCGCATGCTCTGCGGACGGAAGCTGTAATCGAACTCGCGCTTCTCCGGATTCCACTCCCACATGGGATACAGTCCACACTCCACGACGAGCCTGCCCAGATCGATCGACCGCGGCGTCTCATACACAAAGCCCTTCTGACACGGCGTGTAGATCATCAGGAACGCCGCGCCCTTGTGGTTGAGGCCTTTGCGCACTTTATTCATCAGGTCGATGGGATAACCCACGCTGGCCGTCGCAACGTAACAGTGCGGATGGCCTGCCGCCATCATGCGCGCCAGTTCCTTCGGGAACAGCTTCTTCGCCTGCGGAATGTTTGGTCCGGGAGGCGAGAACGTTGTCATGCCGCCATAAGGCGTGCGCGATGATGCCTGAATGCCCGTGTTGGCATACTGCTCGTTGTCGTAGCAGATGATCAGGCAATCGTGGTCGCGATAGAGCGCGCCTGACACCGATCCGATGCCGATGTCAGCCGCGCTCCCGTCGCCCGCTTCGCAGATGATGTTGGGAAACTTCCCCTGCCACTTGCCTTTGCGAATCATGGCTTCGTACGCGGCCGCGATACCCGCGGTGAAGCTGCCCGCACTGCCGATCTGGGTGTGTGCCCACGGCACGTTGTAGGGCGTGCAAAGGTAGGAGCTGTTCGCCACGTACATGCAGCCGGTCGGGCCGACCAGGATGGTGTTGTCGCCCGCGGCCTTGGTCGTCATGCGGTATTGAATCGATGGGCCGCAGCCGGCGCAGGTGCGATGCCCGGGAACAAACGGTTCGCTCGACGGTAATTCAGGGTTGTAGAAACGCGCTCCCTGATTCGGACTATCCAGAATCGGCAGCAACTGCCGTTGCACTTCAATGGTTGCCATCTTCGTTCCTCCAAATATCGCTCGGGTAGTGCGGGCCTTCAGGCCCGCGTGAACCCCGTCATCATTGCTTGAGTCGGCTTTAGCCGACGGCACGGCGTCGCCCGCTAAAGCGGGCTCTTCCAAAAAAGGGATCCGTTAACGCGGCGCTAAAGCGCCGCACTACCCTTACTCCTCGAATCCCACCCAATGCGTGCGCTTCTCAATCTTCCCGCGCTTCATCGCTTCGCTCATCTTCTTGGTCATCCAATAAAACTCTTTCAGCACGATCGCTTCGCCGCCCAGGCCGGCCATGAACGACATCACCAGCGGACGCTTCGGGCTCTCGTACAGCGCCGCGCAAACCTCGGCGTAGAGCGAGCCGCCGCTGGCGACGCTGCCCAGGCCCAGGTTTGTCTCGATCACGCCAACCACTTTGAACTTGCTCAGCACTTCGTTTATGCGATCGGTGGGGTAAGGCCGGATCGTCCGCAGCCGAACCATACCAACCTTCAGGCCATCGTTGCGCATGTGCTGGATGGCATACCGCGCCGTGACCCCGTGGCCGCCTTGCAGATAAAAGACCACGTCGGCGTCATCGGTCATAAATTCCTCGACCCATGGATCGTACTTGCGGCCGAAGATGCGCGCGAACTCCTCATGCACTTCTTCGATCACCGCCATCGATTCTTCCATCGCGCGCGCGCGCTCCAGTTGCAGCGGCGGTCCCTGCTCCGGCATGATCTGCGGGCCGTGCGACACCGGATGCCGCGGATCGAGCGGATAGGGATGCTTGTACGGCGGAAGGAATTCCTTCACCTGTCCGGAATCCGGCAGCTCGACATCGGTCGTGATGTGCGAGACGAAGAAGCCATCCTGGCACACCATCTGCGGCAGCAGCACCCGCCGATCTTCGCCGATGCGATAGGCCATCAGGTGATTGTCGAACGCCTCCTGCGCATCGCACGACCAGCCCATCAGCCAGCCCATATCGCGCGTCGATAGCGCGTCCGTGTGCTCCGAGCCGAAATCCCCGGGCGGATCAAGGGTGCGATCGGCAATCATCATCTGCACCGGCATGCGGCTGCCGGAGATGGGCGAATACAGCTCATACGCATACTGCACGCCGACGCCGGAGCTCCCGGTGAAGACGCGCGCGCCGCTCGACGAAGCGCCGTGGGCAATGCTGAGCTGCGAGTGCTCGCTGTCGGCGACGATGTACTCGGCATCGAGTTCACCGTTGGCCACCATCTGCGCCAGCGCCATCATGGTCGCCGTATAAGGCCGGATCGGGTAAGCCGTAATCACATCGACATCCGCGTATTTCGCGGCCTGCGCCGACGCGACGCAGCCGTTAATTCGGACTGTCTTCTTGCTTAATACTGGTGCCGTTGCCATGATTTCTCCATTACAACGATTCGGGTCTGGGTATCACCACGGAAACACGGAATACACGGAACAGGATTTCTTATTTCATTTTTCTACTCATTCTTATTGGTTTTCTTCCGTGTCTTCTGTGCTTCCGTGGTGAAAACCTCCTAAATGTTTTTCGCCGGCTGCTCGGCCAGCTGCCTTAACTGTTCCGCCTGCCGTCCGTGTAGTCCGGGTGAGATTGCGAACGCCGTATCCATTCGCACCACGCCGGTGTCGAAGTCGAGCTCGGGAACGCCTTCCAGGCATCCCGTCGGACATTCTTCGATGCACACACGACAGCCTTTGCAGTAGTCGATCAGAATCTTGTACAGGCCGTTGGAGCGCTCCGGCCGCGCAATGCAAGGCTCGGGACAAACCAGATAACAGTTGTCGCAAGCGTTACACGTTCCGCAGCTGAAGCAGCGCGCCGCCTCTTCGACTGCCTGCTCTTCGTTGTATCCCAGAATCACTTCCTGCGATGTCTTCTTCCGGCTGTTCGGCGCTAGCATCTCCTGCTGCACGCGCGGGAAGTGCGGGAAGTAGGTCATGTTCATGCGATTCAGATCGAAGATGACGTCGACCGGAATCGAGCGCGGCTGCAGATCTTCGCCGCGCAGCACCTTGTCCAGATTGAACGCGACGCGCTTGCCATCGCCGACAGCGTTCACCACCATCAGCTGAATTCCGGTGCCCAGCTGCACCACATCACCTGCGGCGAAGAAGTTGGTGTCGCCAAGGCGGCCGAAGCGATCCGTCTTGAGGTTGCCGCGCTCGTTCTTGAACTCGGCGGGAAGCCACGCTCAGCGAGGCATGCTGCCCGACCGCGATGATGACGTTGTCCACAGTGAACTTGTCCGCCGGCGAATCGCGATCGATGTCGATCGGCGAAGCATTGATCGCGCCGGAGAACTTCGCCGGATGCAGCTGCAGCGCTTCCACCTTGCCGTTGCCCAACACTGCCGTCATGGCGCGGGAGTGCAAGATTTCCACGCCCTCTTGCATCATGTCGTGAAGATCTTCGGCAACGCATGGCAACTCTTCTTTGTTGGACTCGACCGTAATCATCGTGACTTCGACTGCGCCTTGCCGCAACGCTTCGCGAGCGCAATCGATCGCCGTGTTTCCGCCGCCGATGACGGCCACGCGGGCTCCAAGCTTCACCTTCGACGTGCCCATGCCGATGTCGCGCAGGTAAGGCAGGCCGTAGATTACGCCTTGCTTGTCCTCACCCTCGGACCGAACACTGTTCGAGTTGATCAGCCCAACTGCCAGCACGCAGGCGTCGTAGTTCTTCTTCAGCTCGTCCCAGCTGACGTCTTTGCCGACCTCGACATTGCACTTGATCTCGACGCCCATCTGCACCAGGCGCTCGATCTCGCGATCCAGAATGTCCGGCGGAAGCACCCACACCGGAATGCCGCCGCGATTCAGGCCGCCGGGCTTCGGCGACTTCTCCAGGATCGTCACCTTGTAGCCGAGTCGCGCCAGTTGATACGCCGCGCTGTGTCCCGCCGGACCGGAGCCAACGATCGCAACCTTCTTGCCGTTCGGCTTGCCGGCCTTCACCACGTCGTTGGTCAGCGCCTGTCCCAGATCGCCCAGGAAGCGCTCGACCGCGCGAATCGAAATCGCCTCGTCATACTTGCCGCGATTGCAAGCCTGCTCGCATGGGTGATAGCACACGCGACCGGTCACGGAAGGGAAGGGCATGTCTTCCTTGATCAGCGCATACGCGTCGAGATACTTGCCGCGCTTCACCAGATCGAGGTAGCCCTGAATCTTCTCGTTGGTGCCGCAAGCGTTGTTGCACGGCGGAAGCTTGTCGCGGTAGACCGGCCGAATCGATCGCCAGTTGCCGGTAGGGAACAGGTCCTGACCCTTTTTCCTGTGTCGGTGCGGGAGTAATACCGGCGAACGTGATCTTGAGCCGGTCGGGAATGTGAGTGCCTTTGGTCGACATTCGGTTCCTTCCTAGAGCTTGTTCCAACAACCGTTCTTTGAAAGGGCACGGCTTCAGCCGTGCCGTGTCTGCAGCAAATCGCTTGGCCTTTAGGCCCTGCGGGCATCTCCCTCAGCGGCTAAAGCCGGTCTTCCAGTTACCCTCTCGGCACGCCTGAAGGCGTGCCCCTTCAAAGCAGGTACAGCGAAGCCTAGACCGCCATCGCGGGGGTGGCTTTGCCCGCGTTCAGCGGCATGATGTGCAATTCGTTCATTGCCATCTCGAATGCTTTCTTGTTGGCGATCATGGGCTCGATGGTCTCGCGCTTCACGATACCGGTGGTCTTGACGACGGCCGCAATCAGCGGAGCCGCAATGTCAGGCGCGACCAGCTTGGTGCGCTCGGCTGCGCCTTCCGTCGACAGACGGTCCAGACCCAGCTCGCCCAGCCGGTAATAGAGCCATTTGTGATCGGCCAGCTTGGCGGCATCGACGCAAACCAGTTGCGCCAGCCGCTCCGGACCAGGAACGAAACGCAGAACGTAATCCGGCGTGTAGTGCGTGTTGATGATCAGCGTGCCGCCCGGAGGCATGCCGCGCATGTAATCCCAACCCTTCACCATCGTTCCTTCCACCAGCACGACGATGTTGGGATTCTCGTTTTCGTAGGTCAGCGCGTTCTCGATCACTCCGTCGCTGACGCGGCAATATTTGCGCGTCGGCGCGTTGGTGCGATCGGGATTGTCCACGTAGTTCTCCATCGCCTGCGACTGCTTGCCCTCCTTGCGGGCAGCAGCGGCGACGGAGTTGACGATGTCGCGGCCTTCTTTGTCCATGATGATGCCGCGCGTCCAAACCGTGAGTTCTGTGTAGCTCATGATCGACCCTCGTAACTGCCTCCGAAATACGTGGAGGCGTGAATCTCGGTGACGTTGCGTCGTGCTGGAGCTTTTTCGAACTGGGTGAAACTGCCGTAATCGACTTCGAGCGCCTTCAGGAAATCGCGAGCGCGAAACCACGAACAGCTTGGTTTCATCGCTGTCCTTAAAATCAGCAATCGCCTGCAGCGTCGCCTTCTTGCACCAGCTCTCGAGATCGGCGCCGGTGAATCCTTCGGTTCGCACAGCGAATTCATCGAAGTCGACATCGGACGCCAGCGGAACCTGCCGGCAGCACAGCCGCATAATGGCCGCGCGCTCGGCTACGTCGGGATTGGCGAAGGAGACGATGTAGTCGAAGCGGCCGCTGCGCAGGAGTGCAGGCTCGATTCGATCGGGACGATTGCTCGCCGCCACCAGGATCACGCCTTTTACATCGCGCAGGTTGTCGATCTCGCGCAGCAACTGGCTCAGGATTCGCTGATAGACATCGCTGCCGAATTGATCGCCGCTAAACCGGGGCGCGATGGCATCGATGGTGTCGAAGAACAGAATGCAGGGCGCCGCTCGTCGCGCCTTCTTGAAGACTTCGCGCAGTGCTCGCTCCGATTCGCCCAGCCACTTCGAGTACAGTTGCGGCCCATCGATCGCGATGAGTGGAAGGTCCTTTTCGCCCGAGAGCGCACGCGCCAGCGCGGTCTTTCCTGTACCCGATGGCCCGGAGAGGAGAATGCCGCGCGGCGGAGTGAGCCCAACCTTTTCGTACAGCTCGTCGTGAACGTGCGAATGCTCGATCACCGCATCCAGCAGGCGTTTCGCGCGATCGAGCCCTGCCAGCGAGGCGAACGTCGTTGTGCTTTTCTCGATGAAGAACTCGCGCGTCGCGCTCGGCTCAACTTCCTTCAACCCAGTGAGAAAATCGTCACGCGTAACGTGCAAGGAGGCGGCGTCCAGCGACGAGGCGCCATCGGCATCAACCGGAGCGGTAGCCAGGAAGCGCCGCAGAGCGATCATGCCGACTTCCTGACACAGCGCTTCCAGATCGGCGCCTACGAAGCCATGCGAGTGGTCGGCAATCTCGTGCAACTCAACATCCGGCGCCAGCGGCATGGCGCGCGTGTGGATGCGGAGAATCTTTAGGCGCGCTTCGGTATTGGGAACGCCAATCTCGATTTCGCGATCGAAACGGCCGGGACGGCGCAGCGCCGGATCAAGCACCTCAGGAATATTCGTCGCGCCGATGACGATCACTTGACCGCGCGCAACAAAGCCGTCCAGCAGGCTGAGAAGCTGCGCCACAACACGCTTCTCAACTTCGCCGATCACTTCCGTCCGCTTGGGAGCGACCGCGTCGATCTCATCGATGAAGAGAATCGCGGGCGCACGCCGCGCCGCTTCCTCAAAGACCTCGCGAAGTTTGGCTTCACTCTCGCCATAAAACTTCCGCATGATCTCGGGGCCGTTGAGATGAATGAAGTGCGCGCGGCTTTCCGCTGCCACCGCGCGCGCCAGCAGAGTCTTGCCCGTGCCGGGAGGGCCGTACAGCAGCACGCCCTTGGGCGCGAGAACTCCCAAACGTTCGAACAACCGCGAGTGCCGCAGCGGCAGCTCCACAATCTCGCGCACGCGCGTGACAGCGCGTTCCAGCCCGCCGATATCTTCGTACGACACTGATGGAGCGCGTCCCGGCGCCGCTTCGCCTTCGACGATTCGGATGTCGGTGCGCTTTCCGATCACCACCGGCCCGGAAGGAATCGTGCGTACCACCTGGAAGTTAACCGCTTTGGCAAAGGTCGGCACGCGAACGGCAGAGCCGACAGTAACCGGAACGCCGACCAGATCTTCGAGTATGCGATCAGGAGCGACTGTCGCTGGTGCAGCTCCTACCCACAACGGCGTAAAGCGAACCGCGACTGCCTGCTCATGTGCGGTGCGCGCGACCGTTACCTGCTCCTGCAATCCCGCGCCGCAATTGCTGCGCGTGGTGCCGTCGATCTGGATCATGCCTGCCATTCGCTCGTGAGCGAGTTCAGCGCGCGCCACGGCTACGGTCGAGCCGGTGATCTTCAGCACATCGCCGGCTTGTGCGCCCATGCGCGCGAGATCGGCGGGCGCAACCCGCGCGACCGCGTGTCCAATGTCTTCGACGCAGGCTTCGGAAACTCGCAATGTAAGGGCGACAGAGGGAGACAGAATTCGACGGAGCCGACACCGATGCGACGTCGCAGGTGTCGTCTCGCAACTCCGTCTGATTGCGCAGCTCAGTCAATTCAGATTGTCCCCACACCCTCGGCTCGATCGCCTGATTTGCGCTCGAGTCGCTACGCCATGTCTGGCGCGATTACGGCTGTTTCAGCAGAGAGAATTGCAATCGACGAACTGTCGGCCCCACAACCGACAGCCTCGGTCAAAACTCGTTCAGAACGATCTCTTCAATATCTTCAATGTGCCGGCGCATCGCCGCCTTGGCCGCTTCGCCGTCATGTTTCTTGATGGCAGCAAGGATTCGGCGATGTCCGGCGAGCGATTTCTGCGGCCGGCCCGGCACCTGCAAAGCGCGCTGCCGAGTGTCGCGCAGCAAGTCGATGATTAAGTCGAGAATCTTCAGCAGCACGGTGTTGCCCGACGCCAGTGCGATGTTGTAATGGAACTCCGCGTCTTCAGCGATCGCAGGCTCATCCGCCGCAAACTTCGCTTCCTGCCGCTCCAGAATCTCTTCCAAGACTGCAATCTGCTCGGGCAGAGCATTCGCCGCGGCGCGCGCCGCCAAGCCCGGCTCCAGCATCTTGCGAAAATCGAGAAGCTCGCCGACGAGCGCTTTCCGATGCCTGAGCGCTTCGGTAAACGGCTTCATGGAGGCATCCACGGGTTCGCAAACGATGGTGCCTGCGCCCTGGCGCGGTTCTACCAGGCCCAACAATTCCAGGCTACGAATCGCATCGCGAATGGAGCTGCGACTGACCTGAAGCATCTCCGCCAGCTCGCGCTCCGAGGGCAGCTTGTCACCCGGTTTCAGCTTCCTTAGAATCAGACGTTCGATCTGCTCCGCCACTGCTTCGTAGACCTTTTGTCGTCGAACGATCTCAAAATCGGATTGAATCGGTTCGGCCATAGAATGTGGTCCGGTTAGTGGACCAGTCTTGACAGCCACTATAACGCTTCCGTTGTCCTACGGCAACCCAATTCGGGAATTTTTTATTGCGATAAAATTAGCGGCCAGAAATCGGCTTAAATCGTACCTTAACGCGTTTGCTGCCACGCAACGTATCGAAGCCTGCGGCGGTAGGCGGAGCAATTGGTCGTAAGGTCGGCATCAAGTTTCGCATCGACGATTTTATGTGGTTTGTTTCGACGACGAACTCTCCGCCAGCAGCTTGGTGCAGGCGTACACCGTTTTCGTATAGGACATCGGCAGGCCGACCCGCTCGCCGAGTTCGACCACCGCACCCACCAGCGCTTCCAGCTCCATCGGCCGGCCGGCTTCCAGATCCTGCAACATTGAGGTCTTATGTTCGCCGACTTTTTCCGCGCCGGCAATTCGCTGATCAATCGAGATGGGCAGCTCCATCCCCAACTTGTGCGAGACCGCCTCGACTTCCTGCATGATGTTGCGGATCACGGCACAAACATCGGTATCTCGAACCATCTGCACCAGCGTTGCGCGGGTGAGTGCGCTGACCGGATTGAAGGAAGCATTCCCCATGACCTTGACCCAGATCTCGTGCCGCAGTCGAGCGGAGATCGGCGCGCGCAAGCCGGAGGCGATGAGCGCCTCGGCGATTCGCCGGCAGCGCTCGGAGCGCGATCCATCAGGCTCGCCGAGAGAAATGCGGTTGCCTTCGATGTGCTGCACGACTCCGGGCGCGGTGATTTCGGTAGAGAAATAAACGATCGAGCCAACGACGCGCCTCGCTTCGATGGCCGATGAGATCACACCGCCGGGATCGACGCGTTCCAGCCGCAATCCATCCCACTCACCGCCGAAGCCCTGGAAGTACCACCAGGGAATTCCATTCTGCGTGCTGACGACGGTAGTGTCGGGACCTAGCACCGGCTGCAAGTGCGGAGCAAGCTGCGGCAGGCCATGCGCCTTCACGCCTAGAAAAACAACATCCACCGGGCCCACTTCTTCCAGTGAGCCGGCGATTCTAGGCCGCGCGACGAAATCGCCCTTGGCGGTTTTGACCAGCACGCCGTGCTCCTGCATGGCGCGAAGATGCGGCCCGCGCGCAAACAGCGTGACGTCAAAACCCGCTTGCGCCATGCGAGCGCCAATGTAGGCTCCGATTGCGCCCGCACCCGCGATCAGGAACTTCATTGCTCGTTATCCATCAGGGCACTGGCGACGGCGCGGCGACGAATCTTTCCGGTCGCGGTGGTGGGAATGCTCTTCACCAGGTAAACCTTCTTGGGGCACTTGAACTCCGCCAGATGTTCGCGGCAATACTTGATGAGAGTCATTTCGCTGGCGCCGTGCGGTTCATGCAGCACAACCGCCGCGGCCACTTCTTCGCCAAGGGTGGGATGTGCAAAGCCGAAGGTCACGGCAGCGGCAACCGCGGGATGCTTCAGCAGAAGCTCGTCGACCTCATGCGGTGCGATGTTCTCACCGCCGCGGATGATGATGTCCTTGATTCGTCCGCTCAGGTGCAGATAGCAATCCGAATCGAGCCAGCCTTCGTCGCCGGTACGGAACCAGCTGTTGGTAAACGCGCGAGCGTTGGCTTCGGGATTGCCGGCGTAGCCGCGAAAAACACTGGCGCCCATGATGGCAACTTCGCCGCGCCGATCATTGCCGAGATCGTGGCCTTCCTTGTCGATGATGCGGACGCGCAGGCCTGCACCGACTCCGACCGAGCCGGCCTTGCGATGCCGCGGCGGCAGGAGATTCGAGGTCATCTGATGAGCAGCTTCGGTCATGCCGTAGGCTTCAACGAAGGGCACACCGAAGAGTCCTTCGATCTTCTGAATGAGTTCCGGCGACAAGGGCGCGCTGCAGGAGCGAATGAAGCGCAGAGTTTCCGCCTCGATGGGCTTCTGGTGAGCGCGGGCGAGCAGAAGCTGATGCATCGTGGGCACGCCCGAGAACCAGGTCACGCGATGATCCCGCACCGTTCGCCAGAACGAAAGCGCATTGAACTTGGTTGGGACGATGACCGTTCCGCCCGAAACCAGCGTCGCCATAGTGGAAGCCATCAAGCCGTGGACATGGAAGAGCGGCATGATGCACAGTGAAATGTCGTCCGGTGAGAGCGCGTAGGTGTTGGCGATATTGGCCGACGAGACGGCGAGATTGAAGTGCCGCAAGGGAACGCGCTTGGGCCGGCCGGTGCTTCCGCTGGTATGCAGGATGAGGGCTATATCGTCGGCTGTCGGCTCGGTCACAGAAACTCCGGCGGACACACCATGCAAGTGAACGTGGCCTTTGTCGTCCATCTCGACGGAGTAGACGGGGATGTTACAGTCGGCAGCCGCGCTGCGTGCGAATTCCAAGCCCACCGGGGGACAGAGCAGGATCTTGGCGCCGGTATCGCGCAGGAAGAACAGGAACTCCTCATAGGGATACGCAGGGTTCAACGGGGCGGCAGTGCCGACAGTCGAGGCAGCCAGGAAGGTCACGATCGCAGGCAGGCCGTTTGGCAAAGCAATGCCCACCGCATCGCCACGCCCAATACCAACCGAGGCCAATGCGCCGGCCAGACCGAAAACCTGGTCCCGCAGCGAATCGTAGCTTACGTTGATTCCAATCTCGGGAATGACAACTGCGGTGTGAGCCGCTTTGGCCCGATCCGCAAAATGTAAGACGTCCAGTAGCGTATCTACTGACTTCAGGGTCATTCGCTGTCCTTATGGCGATCGCTCTGTGCTCTTCCGCCGAGGTGTATGGCAGCCCTCAGTTCTGGATGGGCGGTTTGCAAGCATTGAGATGCTCGGTTTTTCGAGGTACGCCGACGACACCAAGCTTAGTTTTCGACCGCCTCCTTGAGAACAAAACATAATTGCAGGGCGGGTAGGTGGAGTCAACTTTCTTTGGCTCTCCGCCGGCGCTCGTTCCAAAATGGGTCGCGACGCGCTGTCGCCTGGCGTTTAACCGCGGGACTCTGTGTTCTGGGGGTCGGTGGCCTCGTCCTAACCCTCCCGTGCCAATCTGGGAATCGCGCGCAATTGCGGAAGCAAGTTTCCCATCCTAGGAGTAGCAAGAGCACTACGTTCCCGCATACGTACTACTTTTTGGTCATGAGAACAAAGTTTTCTTGACATGAAATAGTTCGAGGTGGTAAACCGCAACTGGTCGACTCTTCAGACCAGTTCGGTTCGGAAGGTCAAGGCCCGACAATCCTGCCTTGAAAAAGGGACTAAAGCGGCGTTTTTGCAAATCATCCCGGGAGAGGAACGACATGCGGTTGCTTAGAGCGTGTTTCGCACTTCTGGTCAGTTTCCTAATGTCAGGTTTGCTCGTTTATGCCCAGAGTTCCCCGAGCAAAACCGGCGGATCGACTTCCGCGAGCGCCACCGAGTCTGAAGTTAACGAATTGCGGAATCAGGTGGCCGCGCAACAAAAAACCATCGAAGAACTCAAGACTATGGTCGGGAAACTGGTGGATGCGAACGGCCAGCCCGCCAACGGCGCGGCCACAACTCATCTAGTGGCCGACTCCTCTTCGATGGCAGCCACCCCGCAGTTGGTCAACGCCGTTCTCGTCCAGCCTTATCCTTCCGGCGAATCGGTGATTGTCGAGCAAACGCAACCCGCCGGCTCGGGCAAGAAAGACGCGGCGCTTACGGCCGGATGGAATGGTGAACACTTCTTCATCCGCAGTCCTGACGGACAGTTCAACCTCAACCCGTACGGCTACGTCGACACGGACTATCGCGCGTATACCGGCGATTCCGTGCCCGCGAATACGTTTGTCCTGCGCCGCGCGCGCTTCGGCTTCCAGGGCAATTACGGAAAGAAGTTTGACTTCGCGATCCTGACCGACGCCAACGCCACATCGGGCGCGATTGTTCGCGACGTGTACCTCAACGTCCGAATCATTCCCCAATTCCAATTCCAGGCAGGCCAATTCAAAGAGCCCTTCGCGCAGGAGTTGGCAACTGGCGCCACCAACCTCGACTTCGTCGAGCGCGGCTTGCAGGCGCTGCTCTATCCGTCGGTGGTTACGGCCTTCCGCAGTCCCGGCATCACCTTCCACGGCGACTTCAAACATGGCGTTGTCCAGTACTTTGTGGGCGCGTTCAATGGCAGAGGCGGCGTTGCCACGGCGGTGGTGAATGAGCCCGAGGTTGTGGGCCGAGTTCGCGTGTATCCGTGGCGGAATACGACCAGCAAATGGTTTCGCGAATGGGCCTTTGGCGGGTCGGCCGCTCGTTCCGAGTCGCGTGGCCTGTCCCATGACGTGAGCTTCAACGGTGTCATTCCCGATCAATCGTACGCGTTCTTCCCGCAGCTTCCCATCAACGGACCCATCACCCGTTATGAGGCTGAGACCACTTACCTCAAGAGCGGATTCGCCTTCCGCGGCGAGTATGTGCAGCTGCAGGATCAGCGCTACGGAATCGGCTCCTCGACTCCGGGCGGCTTGGCATTCTTCACCTATCCCGGTGTAGGCGCCAAGGCTTGGAACCTCAGCAGCACCTACCTGCTGACGGGCGAAAAGCAGCCGGAAAACGGCACTCCGCGCGTGAAGCGTCCACTGTTTGGTCCGGATACACCCGAGGGCGGCAAGGAACACGGTTGGGGCGCCTGGGGCGTGGGATTCCGCTACTCCGCGATTCAAGGCATCGCGCCCGGGGCTGATCAGGAGGATCTGTTTACTCCCGGATTCGTGCCGAGTTACAGCTATCGCACCGACCAATTCACGATCGGTCTCAATTGGTACCTGAATTATTGGGTGAAGTACCAGTTCAATGTCAACGTTGACCGGCTGAAGGCGCCCAGCGTGACCGGGCAAGAGCCGCAGAATATCGTCGTCTTTTTGCAAGAACTTCAGTTCCGCTTCTAACCGTGCGCCATGGCGTGCAAGGCGAATGTGGAGGAGATTCGATGAGATCGAAAGTTTTGTTGACGATTGCTTTCGCTGCCTTATTGCTGATTCTTAGCGGCTGCGGGGGAACGCCCAACTGCCCTACCTGCGGTAGCACCAATGACGGTCAGGGTTATACCGACATCCTGAATATCCCAGTGCCGGAGCACAACCCGACCGGTGAGCCCGGCGGTCCCTTCAACTCGTTCGACATCAGCTGGCTCAACGCTGCCACCCGGCTGGATTACGTCTCCGATCGCATCGGCCTGGCGGTGGTGGTGATCGATACCACCCAGAACTTGGCCGTGTTCGCACTGCAAGGATCCAACGCTGTTACCGGTGCCGGGGACCAGGCCAGTCCGTGTGATCCCAGTGTTCCTCCCCTGATTACCGCGTATGGCAACTTCACCCGGCACGGGTGCAGAAACGCCCCCTTCCACCTGGTCTCGGGTTTCGGAGCCAACGGCAACTTTGGTGGATTTCCGGGTGCGCAATGCTGCGCCTCGCGTTCCAATGGTGTGAACCCGATGTCCGGCCCGGATGGCGAAGAAGTTACGCCTAACGGCAAGGTCCTATTTACAGCCAACGGCAGCGCCTCGATTGTGGTGTGGGATTTGAGCACGATGGACTTGAGCAAGAGTCCGCCGATCCCACCGGTGGTATTGGCCGACATACCGACCGGTGTTTCCGCCGACTACGACGGTCCGCTGGGTATCGCTCCCTGTGTTGCCTCGTGGAACGGCGGAGCCGGTTCGAGTGCCGACTGCGGCGATGATCGTGCCGACGAGATGGCGTACGATCCGGTGCATCAGGTGCTCGCGGTTGGCAACGGCGATCCGGGATTGCCCTTCGTTACGTTCATTGACATGTCGCACATCGTGAACAAGACTGGCACGCCGCAACAGCAGCATTGCCTGCCTGTTGATCAGACATCCCCTTACGGGCCTTATCCTGCGCCTCCGCTGCCCAGCCCGTATCCGCAAGAGGGAACTTCGACGACGCCGGTAACTCCGGCGCCGGGTGCTTCGTTCAATCCGCCCAGCTGCATCATCGGGCAGATCTACTATGACGGCGCAGGCGGCACCGCATCGGGCGGCCTGGGGCTGAATCCCAACGTTCCGGTGGACACGGTGGGCGGCACGTTCCCCTGCCCCGATCCCAGTAACCCAACGATTTTCGGCGGCGTCTCGGGATCGGTGAACTCCGGTATTCCGGGCGTCGGCGTAACTCCCAGCGGCGCCAACTACACCATCCCTTGCCATCACGGACCCATTCTCGATGTGGCGTTGGGAACGTTTTGTAGCCAGACGGCCCCAGCAGGCACCTGCAGCGGCGCTATATCGCCGGCTGGTTTGGGCGGCATGGTATGGAATCCCAATACCGGCCACTTACTGCTGGCGAACCTCAACTCCATCGGTATCACCAGCATTGGATCCCTCGATGAAATCGATCCCCGTCTGGGAAATCCCAATGGACCTGTAGTCGTCAATACATTTGTGTTTACGGATTGCATGCCGGGCAGTGCCGTGCAAGGCCCAGGAAATAACTTCCTGGTGGGTTGCGCGGACCACGACGGCCAGGCATTTCCGCCCAATGAGTTCATCATTGATGGAACCTCAGGCTCGATTCTCAGCACCATTACCTACGTTGGCGGTGTGGACGAGGTCTGGTACAACCCCGGCGATAACCGCTACTACCTGGCCGCGCGCGATATGCCCAACGGACCGAGGATGGGCGTGATTGACGCGGGCAGCATGCTCTGGCTGCAGAATGTACCGACTAACTCGAACTCGCATAGCATCGCGGTCGATCCGGTGACGAATCACGCGTTCGTGCCCATGCAGGCCGGTGGTCCTTGCGGGACAATTAGCAGCAACGGATGTGTTGGCGTTTTCTCCGAGCAGTGAGCGAAAGCAACCCACAGGGTTTCCGGGTGAACTTGGCCGGGAACCCTGTGGTATAGTTCACGCGATAGTCAGACCTGGAAGTTGGTGTGGTGATGACAAACCCTAAGCGAAAATTCGGAGTTAGTGGAGTTGCGCTTCTGACATTCGCAGTAATTCTGGCTGCGACTTGTCCTGCCGCGGACGACTCCACCAAGAAATCCACGGACGTGCCGGCGACAGTGATTGCGCATTTGCCGCTTCCACAGGCAACCGGCAGCCAGATGTTTCTGCAGCGGGACGAAGGTAAGAGCTACCTGTATGTTCAGCAGGCGACCAAACAAGGCTTCATGATTGTGGATGTGAGCAAGGCGGACATGCCGAGGCTATTGAAGAGTAAAGCTGACGCAAGCCACGCTATGGCGGGCAATCTGGAGATGGTCGGCCCGGATGTCGGTATCGCTTCCGCCCCGGAGAAGAAACCAAACACGCTTACGAACACCAGTCATCCTGCGCAGACGATTCGTATATTGGATCTCAGCAATCCGCAGAAGCCGCAAGTTCTGGAGGAGTTTACCGGCGTGACCAGTGTGCTGCCGGACGGCAATCACGGATTGATCTTTCTCACCAATAACGAAGGCCTCTGGGTTTTGAAATATGACCGCGGGCCGGGCTTCGCGCCTACGAAACACAAGAAGCCCTGCACCTCCGAATCGGAGATTCAGGCTATGCCGCCGGATTGCGGCTAAGTACAACCGCGGTTGTGAATTGGACATCTACTGTCGAAAGGAAAATCCAATGAGAAGGGTGATCTTAGTTCTCTTGCTTTCGAGCAGTTGCTTGCTGGCGCAAAGTAGTTCGGGCGCTGCGAATCAGAGCAATTCCAAGGATTCCAAAGGACAGATCACGGCCCAGGGCTGCGTCGATCGGCGTGCCGGCGACTACGTGTTGATCCAGCAGGATCCGGGCATGACCTACGAGCTTCAGGGCACCGACAAGGTCAAGATCGGCAAGTACTTCGGACAACGCGTGGAAGTTAGCGGCGCCAAGTTGACGTCCCTGCCTACCAGCTCGGATTCCTTGGCAACCGGGGGTGCTCCATCTCCTTTGACGATCAGGGTCACCTCGATTAAGACGCTGGATAAGAGCTGTTCTACGCATCAAGTCAGCAAGTAGGAGCGTCAGGCGGTCTTCGTCAGGCTTTCATTAAGCATTCGACCCGGACTCACTTGACGTGAGTCTCCTGGTAGTGCAGCAGTTGCCATTCTCCCGATCTCTTTACCCATACCTCGCCAATATAAATCCTGGAAAAACGTATCTGCGCCCGGGGTGGGAATTGCATCGTGACTTCGTAGATTACGAACGCGGCATCCGGCCCGAGGGGAAGAACCTTCAATCTCTCAAGGGTGTAATTGAAAACGTTGCCCTCTGACAGATCGTTGATGCTTTGGATCTTGTTGCGCTCGCCCATGCCGTCGATTTCCAAGCCCTGATAGTCGTCGGCCAGCAGAGCGCCATAAGCCGTCTTGTCCTTCTTCTTGATCGCCTCCCACTCGGCCCTGGCTTTTGCTTCAAACATAGCCTTGAGCGCCGGATCGGTCGAGACGCTGCCAATGGGCGCGCTCTCGCTCGACTTTGACGGCGCTGCCGGTTGCTGCGCAACAGCGGTTGCAATCAACGCCACTACGCTCATCAAGACACAATAACGACGCATCATTCCTCCATACGGGAATCAAAGAATGCGATCACATTCCAACGTGATCAACCAATTTGGTGTGGCTGATGATTGTAAATTAACATCTTGCTGTTGCAACGCGCGCTAGACAACTCGGTTACTGGCTAGGTTTGAGATTCCGCTTACTTGGGTGGAGCACGCCTTCAGGCGTGCAGTTGAGATCCGCTGCTGTCTCGGCTTCAGCCGCTGAGGTAAGGTGGATTTACCTCAGGCGCTGAAGCGCGTGTCGAGTTGAGGCTGCGATAGCACGCCTCAAGGCGTGCTCCACCCGACATGCGGTAGGCGAGTGAGTTCAAACTGAACTACCACCTCGCGATTGTTGCGATTGCAAACCAAGGGGAACGATCTTATGGAGCAAAGCCAGATTGAGGCAATAGCGCGCGAACTGATGTCGGCCTACGAAACCGGGCAGGGAATAGCGACGCCTCCGTCCGCCCGACCCGGCTTCGATCTGGACGCCGCCTACGCGGTGGAAACCATGCTGAAGCAATCACGCGAGACCGGCGGGGCAAGAGCTGTCGGCCGCAAGGCCGGCTTCGCCAACAAAGCCATGTGGCGGGTGTTCAAGCTGCAGACGCTGGTCTGGGGACACATGTATGACGATACGGTGCATTACAGCGAGGGCAACACGGCGTCGCTGAGCATCGCGCATCCCCACTCCCTCAAGGTTGAGCCCGAGATTATGTTCGGCATGAAAAAGGCGATCACCAGCGAAGGCCTCGATGCTGCCGCAGCGCTTGAATCGTCCGACTGGCTGGCGATTGGATTCGAAATCATCGATTGCCCGTTTCCGGACTTCAAGTTTCAGCCGAGCGACTTTGTCGCGTACTTCGGGCTTCATGTAGGGCTGGTGGTCGGCGAAAGGGTACCGGTAACGTCCGACCAGATTCCGACCCTCCTGGAGAATCTGCCGCGATTCAAAGTGCGCGTCTCCAAGCACGGAGAATTCGTGGAAGAGGGCTCCGGCAAGAACTGCCTAGGCAGCCCGGCTGCGTGCCTGGCGGAACTCGGTACCGCGATCCTGCGCCGCTTTCCGGACGAGCCGCTGAATGCCGGCGAAGTTGTAAGCTCCGGAACTTTGACGGCCGGCCACCTGACCAACCAAGGCGATGTCTGGACGGTTGAGGTTGAAGGCCTGCCGCTGCCTTCCCTGACCCTGAAGATCGAGTAGCTTTCGCTAAGAAACAAAGTGCCTGGACGTCGGCCTGAAGGCCAGCTCTACCCGTTCCGCCTAATTCACCGTGAGCGGCACGATCACGCTGCCGATCTTCCCATTCAGGTTGTCACGGACGACAAACCTTACCTGGTAATCGCCAGGCGAGAGACTGAGGAAGTTGTTGTAGATGATTCCGTCAGCCTTCAGTTTTGCCAACGTGTCGGGCACGATCATTCCCTTTACCGTCTGCGACACGGTACCCGCCGGCACGCCGTTGTTGGTGGCTTGCGCGACGAACTCCACGTCCACGCGATTTTTGTCCGCTTCATCGACGACGTTAGCGGCGGGGACATGCAAAACAAATCCGATCTTCCGCTTGCTTCCGTCGGCCAACAATCCTTGCCACTGTTCCGTGACAGGGATGCCGGTGCTTTCAAAGGGAGAGATGAGCGCGAACTCGACATCCGCCTTGTGAGTCAGCTCGGGATTGACGGCCACCTCGGTGACCAGATATCCGGCGCGAGCGCGGACGTCGACATCTTTGCGCGAGACCACCGCAACCTGCAGCTTCCGCCAGCCGGGTTTGCTGTTGCGGTGATCCTGGTAGTAAGTGAGAGCGTAGTAGGAAGAAGAATCCTGCGCGGCGCGACCAAACGCGCCCGCCAGATCGTTGGTGTTGTAGTAGGCCACGCCGCCGGTCATCGCAGCAATATTCTTCAGGCTGGTGAGGGTGGACTGGCGAAGCCCGTCAGGAACGCCGGGACCGAGCATTGAGGCCATACTGTCGCCGGCAAAGGTCGGATCCGTCAGCAGGCCGCGCGCGTCCACGGGATACATGGACACCTGCGCGTCGTTGAGGGCGTTGAGGGTTCGCTCGTAGAGGGCTCGCAGATTGGCATCACCCGGCACGGAGCCGAAGGAATCAAGATCGAACGGGAAGCTGCCCGTCACCCAGACCAACGACTTCCGCCCTGGTATTCCCGTCACCGACAGCGCGATCGACAGTAACCCCCGTAGCGTAGTTTCGATGGCCCGCGACTGAATGTTGGTCGCATTTGTCGCATTCTCGGCCAGCATAAAAGCGCGGATTCGATTCTCGGGCGAGTCTCCCATGTGAATCCCACCAAGACCGCTGGCTTTTGCTTGCCCGGCGGCCACGGCCTTCGCATCATTATCGAAGCTCTCCATCTCGGAAGTCTTACCCGATGCTTTCTTCAGGATGGTAATCAGCGTTGCCGGGTCGGAATCGAGCGGACTCAGCACCGTCACTCCCTTATTGCTTAGAGCCATCAACCCAGTTGGCTGCGAGGAGTCAAGGTGATTCGCCAGATATTTGATGAGCTGCTGACGGCCATACGACTGATCCAGGAACGGCGTATTCACTTCGTCCAGCAGAATGACGCTCAGCGAGCGCGGCTTGCTCTCATCGGGAGTCATGTTCGAGAAGACGCCACCAGGATTGCCGGAAATGGTGGTGTTGGTGGTTGCAGCCGGAATGATCTCTTCCAACGTGGAGATCTTCTGCGACTTGCCATTTTCCAGGATGGTGAAGTCAGCCTTGGTCAGTCCGTGAATGTGATTGCCCGACTTATCGGTGATCACGACTGGAACCTGCACCAGCGTAGTCTCCGACTTGAACTGGAGTAGCTTGCCCTGATCGGCGCTGTGTCCGCTGTCCACAGGCGGCGCACTGGTGGGCTGCATGCCGGTCGCGCCTGACGCCGAGCCACCCGTCCAAGGGTCGGTGTTAGTGATCGACTGGGCGGCGGCGCATCCTGTAATGACGAGGACAGAGAGCAATCCACGCAACATCCACTGCAGGTGAGAACGATGTGTCATAGGGTGGCCCTCCCGGCGGTTCGCCTCTTTAGTAGCGGTTTAGGCAACGATCTCCGATGCGGGTTTTCGACAAAGCTTCCCGCTGGTTTGACGTTCCGTATTCAAAAGTAGCACTTGCCCGACAGGAAAAATATGACCTTTTGCGCCAATTCAGAGCCCAAGATAGGGACTCCTGTCACGACCCCACATAGCGCGCATAGAGGCTTCGAGCAATCGCCGTGTCGGTTGTGCCCTTGATGATGGCGCGGCCGTCGGGAAACAGCGTCATCTCGTACGGGTCACGCCAGAATCTAAGGATGAATTCGTTGTGCCGAACCGAGCCGTGCGGCGACAATCTCCGCGTGATCTCGGCGAAATCGATTGGCCTCTCGCGCTCGTGAATCTGCACCGAATTGCGCCCGCACAGCGAAATGTGAGGGCGTCCCTCGCCCGCGAGATGAATGAAATCCTGCTCCTGGCAGGCGCGGCAGCCGGGACGAGGCTTGTCTGCGTTGACTGAGGCGTAGTCGTTGGTCCATACGTCATACGACAACAGGGTGCGGCGAATCTTGTCGCGCGCGCCGACGACAAGCTTCATCGCCTCGGTCGCTGCAATCGAGGCCACGAAATTGACTGCCGAATTCAGAATGCCCGACGTGTCGCAGGTCTCGACGATGCCGCGCGGCGAGTCCGGAAAGATGCAGGCCAGGCAAGCCGTCTCGCCGGGGAGGATCGTCATGGTGACCGCGTAACTGGCGACGCCGGCGGCGTAGATCCAGGGCAGCTTCCGGCTCACGGCAAAATCGTTGATCAGATATCGCGTCTCGAAATTGTCCGTCCCGTCGAGGACGATCTCGACATCGCCAAGCAGATCCTCGACGTTGTCCGGCGTCAGGTCCGCGGCGTGCGGCTCAACGGTTATCTCTGAGTTGAATGCCTGGACCTTGCGGGCTGCGGCGATCGCCTTGGGCAGCGATTCGGCGGCGTCGGCTTCATCAAAGAGCACCTGACGCTGCAGATTGCTGGGCTCAACGTAGTCACGATCGATGACACGCAGATATCCCACGCCGGCCCGCGCCAGCAGCGACAGCAGAGCCGAGCCGGTAGCGCCGCAACCGACCACGAGCGATGCGCGCTTTGGCTAATTTCTGCTGTCCCTCTTCGCCGATGGGCGGGAAAAGAACCTGGCGGGAGTAGCGTTCCTTGAACTCCAACGTCTTACCTCGGGCACGTACCTTATTCAGTGAAAGGCCTGCAACGTTTATTATAGGTATTCCACAGCAGATAAGCCTTCCCAGGCCGAATCAACGGAACGGTTTCCGCGGTTGCACGACGCTTTGGACGCTAGTGCACAGGCTCGACCTGCCAGAATCGCCGTAAAGGACATCCGGCAGGCAGTGGGTGTGCTGAAGGGCAGAGTTTGAGGACGCCGATCACGCCATCGTTGTGCATGCTTGTTGTTTTCTGCGCACTCGCCGCCTCACCGGCGCAGGCGCAGGCTCAACCGCCGCCTTCCACCGCTCCGCAGACCAGCGAGACCAACCCACTAGCCAAGTACGAAGGCCAGAGCGTCAGCAACATCGAGTTTCGCGGCGTGACCAGCGCGGACACGGCGACGTTGCGCACTCTGCTGGTGCAGAAGACCGGTGAGCCGCTCGATCCCGAAAAGCTGCGTGCCAGCATCAAGGCGCTGTATGCCACAGGGCGTTTCGCAACGCTGAATGTTGAGGCCGATCGCAGCGCGCGTGGAGAGCTGACTCTGATCTTTAATGTGACGGAGAACTACTTTAACGGCTCGATGAGCGTCAATGGCACTCCCCAGAAGACCGATCCCAAGCCAAACCAACTGATCGCCTCCAGCCAGATCGATCTCGGCGACGTTTTCAGCGAAGACAAGGTTGTCAGTTCGATTGACCGGATGAAGAAAATCTTCGCCGACAACGGCTACTACGAGGCGACGATCACCTACACGCTGGATCCCAACCCGAAAGACAGCCAGATGGCGATGCATTTCCACGCCACCCCGGGCCGCTGGCGCTGGTGGGCGATGTCACCATCCGCGGAGACGCGGGGATTGCGCCGGAACAGGTTCGCAGTCTCACCAAGCTCAAGACAGGCGCCAAGGTGAGCTCGCAGCGTGTCACTCGAGCGCTGGAGAGAATGCGCAAACACTATCAGAAGAACGCGCATCTGGAGGCGCAGGTCTCACTGGTCGGCAGGCAATATCATCCCGAGACGAACCGGCTCGATTACGTCTTCGAGGTGGATCAGGGCCCGACGGTCAGCATCACGACCGAGGGCCAAGCAATCAGCAAGAGCCAGCTGCAGAAACTGGTCCCCGTATATCAGGAAAATTCCGTGGATGACGACCTGCTGAACGAGGGTCGCCGCAACCTGCGCGATTACCTGCAGACGCGCGGCTATTTTGACGCGACGGTCGACGTGGAGCGCCATCCGGTCGAGGAACAGAACCACTTGAGTATCGTCTACGTCATCGATCCTGGCATTCGGCACAAACTGGTTTCCGTCGTCGTCCAAGGCAACAAGTATTTCAATGCCGCTACTATTCGCGAACGGATGCAGATTGAGCCGGCTACTGTGCTCATACCCAACGGCCACTTTAGCCAGCGCATGCTTACCGACGACATCAGCGCGATCAAGATCCTCTATCAGGCCAACGGATTTCTCAACGTCCAAGTGAATGGCGACCTGGTGGATAACTACCAGGGAAAGAAAAATGAAATGCAGGTCGTCTTCAAGGTCGACGAAGGCCCGCAAACATTGGTGAACGCGCTCAAGGTGGAAGGCGCTGCTACCTACACAGCAGCGTCGCTGGAGCAAAGCCTCAGCAACGTGCCGGGCCAGCCCTTCAGCGAAGCTAACGTGGTGAGCGATCGCGATTCCTTGACCTATTTCTATTACGACCGCGGCTTCCCTAACGTGCAGTTTGAATCGTCCACCACCCCGGTTCCCGGCGAGCCTCCGCGGATGGATGTGGTCTACAAGATCACCGAAGGGCAGCGGGTGTTCGTAAACCGCGTGCTCATTACCGGGCTGAACCACACGCGCCCGTACATTGTGAATCGCCAGATGAGGATTGAGGATGGCGATCCGTTGAGCCAGAACCGCATGGTGGCGTCGCAACGCCGGCTGTACTCGCTCGGCTTGTTTAACGAAGTCAATATGGCGGTGCAGAACCCTGAAGGGCAGGAGCCATCGAAGGATGTGCTCTTCAACCTTACCGAGGCCAAGCGGTGGACGTTCCGTTACGGTGGAGGCATCGAGTTCGCGACGGGCAACATTCCGACCACCAACAACCCGCAAGGTGCAACCGGGGTCAGCCCGAATGGCGTGCTTGAGATTACGCGTCTGAACATGTTTGGCCGCGATCAGACTTTCAGCATTCGTGGCCGGATTGGTTTGCTGACGCGTCGCGGCCTGGTGACGTATGATGCGCCGCGTCTTTTCCATCGCGAGAACTGGCGCATCATCGTCAGCGGTTTGTATGACAATACTGCCGACGTCAATACCTTTGCTTCGGAACGCCTGGAAGGCGCGGTACAAGTTGAGCAACGCTTCAACCGCTACACCACCTTCCTCTATGGGCTGACGTTTCAGCGCGTTGCCATCGACCCCAACAGCCTGATCATCGATCCCACGCTCATCGCCCTCTACTCGAACCCGGTGTTCATTGCAATGCCTACTTTTACTGCGGTGCGGGATCGACGTGACGATCCCATCAATCCAACCAAAGGCACCTACGGCGCGCTAAACCTCGGGATCGCGACCAGCGCTCTGGGATCGCAGACGAACTTCGGGCGCGTCCTGCTCGACAACTCGAGCTACTACACCTTCGCACGCCATTGGGTGTTCGCGAGGAGAACCCAGATCGGTATTGAGAAGCCCTATGGCACGAATGATTTCCTCGATCTGAGCAAGCTGCCACCCAACTCCATTCCGGTAGAGGCCACGCAGATTCCTCTGCCGGAGTTATTCTTCGCTGGCGGCAGCAACTCGCTGCGCAGCTTTTCGATCAATCAGGCCGGGCCGCGCGACCAGCAGACCGGCTACCCGATCGGCGGGCAGGGGCTGTTCGTCAACAATCTGGAGATTCGCACGCCTCCGGTGCTGCTGCCGTACGTCGGCAACAATCTGGGATTCGTTTTCTTTCATGACATGGGCAACGTCTTCGACACGGCCAATCACATCATCAGTGGGATGGTGACCTTCAATCAGCCGTCCATTGCGCAGTGCGCGCCGCGGGGCAGTAAGACGCCATGTAACTTCAGCTATAACTCGCAAGCCTTGGGCATGGGTATTCGCTATAAGACGCCGGTCGGGCCGGTGCGCTTTGATCTGGGATACGCACTCAATCCGACGCGCTATCCGGTTCAGGAATTGAACCAAAGTTATTCGCTACGACGCATCAATGTTTATTTCAGTATTGGACAAACTTTCTAATGAAACGAGTTTTGTATTTCACGATTTGCTCTGTGTTGCTGTCATGGACAGCAGTTGTGCCGGCGTTTGCCGGTGAAGTGATCGACGGCGTAGTGGCCAGCGTCAATCGCCAGCCGATCTTGCGCAGCGATTGGAATGAGGCCACTGCTTTCGAAGCCTTCATGCAGCAGAAGCCGCTCGACCAGGTGACCTCGGCCGACCGCGTTCTGGCGTTGCAGCACCTTATCGACCGGCAGTTGCTGAGAGCGCAGATGGGCGATGCAAGCTACATGCGGCCATCGGAGGATCAGCTAGAACAGGACGTCGCCAAGCTGCGCGCGCAGGTTCCGAATGGCAAAGATGACGCCGCGTGGAAACGGCTCCTCGCAAGTTACGGGCTGAGCGAGGAGATTCTGAAAGAACATTTGCAGACAGAAGTGCAGGTGATGAATTTCGTAGAAGTCCGCCTGCGTCCCAATGTGCACATTGAGCCGGAAGACATCGAGTCGTATTACAAGAATCGGCTGCTGCCTGATTTGCAGCAGAATGGCGCGAAGGCGATTCCGATGGAAGAAGTCGATTCCAGAATTCGCGAGCTTCTGACCGAGCAGCATATCGACGAGTTGCTCGAGGCGTGGCTACATAACTTGCGGCAGCAGGCAGACATTCGCAGCAACGTGTCGATTCCTGGGATTAACGCGCCGGCGGAAGATGGAAGAGCGGCAGGCTTGAACTAAGAACTAACGATGGCGGAAGAGGTCAAAAAGCGGCGTTCGCATCGATGGCTATGGATCAGCCTGACCATAGTCGTCGTGTTGCTGGCTGGATTTGTTTCGCTGGCGTGGTATCTGCGCAGCGCCAGCTTTGCTGACTGGGTTCGCCGCAAAGTGATTGCGTCAATAGAAGACGCGACCGGCGGCCGCGTTGAAATGGCGGCCTTTCATTGGAATCTGTCGCAATGGGCTTTCGAAGCCGACAATCTCACCATTCACGGACTTGAGCCGTCCGGCGAATCACCGTATGCCCACATAGATCGCGCTCTGGTGCGGCTGCACATCGTCTCATTCCTGGGGAGACAAATTAGCCTGGAGCACGTGGAGCTTTATGCTCCCACCATTCACATCATCGTCAACCCGGACGGCAGCACCAATGCGCCGGAGCCCAAGGTCAAGCCGGCCAATCCTAAGTCTCCGGTGCAGCAGTTATTCGATCTCGCCATCACTCGCGTCGATGTGCACGATGGCATGTTGTTGCTGAACCAACACAAGCTGGCACTCGACTTCAGCGTCAACGAAGTGTTGGCGGCGATGACCTACGATCGCTTGGCCCAGCGATATGACGGCAGCGTTCGGGTGGGAAAGATGGACGCGAAATATCAGGATCTTCGCGATGTTGCTGCGCAAGCCGATTTGCAATTCAGCCTTTGGCACAACCAGGCCGAGATCAAGGCTTTCAAGCTGACCTCGGAGAAGTCGTGGCTGCACGGGAGCGGCAAGATCATGGATTTTGAGCGGCCGCAGATACAGCTTACGTACAGCAGCAGCCTCGATGTTTCGCAGCTGGGAGCGGTGACGCGGGTCTACCAGTTGCGCGGCGGAACCCTACTGCTCGACGGCTCGGGAACCTACGCGGAGGCCGCCGGCTACGCATCGACCGGGCGGATCGCTGCTCGTGACCTCGACTACCTGGACAATGGAATCGCACTGCGCAGGGTGAACCTGAACTCTAATTTTTCACTCGCCAACAATAACCTCTCGTTGACAAACATTGCGGCCCATTTGCTGGGAGGACTGGTGACCGGCGATGCCGAGGTGAAAAGCCTGCTGCCCAACAATCTGACGCCTACTGCGCCCCCTCCGCCTGAACAGGTTGGGCTCAACGGCAAGCAGGTGGGCCGGAACTCCGGCCAGGTGCACGGTACGTCGGCAGCGGTGAAGAGCGTGAGTGCGCAGCCAGAACTGGGCTCGGCGCGGCTGCGGGTGAGCGGATTGTCGTTGAGCGAGTTGGCCCGCATGGCTTCGACCCGATCAGCGCCGCTGGATAAGCTGAATCCCGTCGGCAGCGTGACCGGATCGGTCAACCTGTCCTGGAAGCATGTGCTGGCCGATGCTTTCGCCGACCTGTCACTCGACATCGTCGCGCCAGCGCAATCTACGAACGCCGCATTGCCGGTGAGCGGCAGCATTCGGGGCCGATACGGCGCCCGCTCTGGACGCATTGACCTATCGGCGCTGAAGTTGACCACCCCGCACTCGCATCTTGAGGCTTCAGGCGCGCTCAGCGCGACGTCAGCGGCGCTCAAGTTGAATGCCAACACCACCAGCCTTGCCGAATTCGAGCCCATGCTGAAGGCGATGGGCAATGCGCCTCTGCCGATCGAGTTGAATGGCGCGGCGAGCTTCGATGGAACATTGAATGGCCGCTTCCGCGCGCCAACGGTGGCCGGACATTTGCAGGCTACAAACTTCACCTATATCTACACGTCGACGCCTACTACTCCGACCCAGAACGCGCCAGCGGCTCCTGCGAAACACAACCCATGGTTCCATCTGAGTTCGACGCCTGAGCCTCCGCCCCCTGCACCACCAGCTGCGCCGGCCAGACGAATTCACGTCGATCAGTTCGCTGCGGACGTAGAGTACTCACCATCGAACCTGGCGTTGCACCACGGCACGGTTCAGGAAGGCAACGCGCGGATCACGCTTGATGGTTCAACCGCGCTGGACAAAGGAAATTTCACCGAGAACTCGCAGTTTCAGCTTCAGGCCGCGATCCACGACGGGGATATCACCGAGCTGCAACATGCCTTCGGCACCGATTACAAGGTCAGCGGGAAGCTCAATCTGAGCGTGCAGGTGGCGGGTAACGCGGCTGATCCGCACGGGCACGGGCAGCTCTCGCTGACCGACGGCGTGGCGCACGGACGGCCGATCATCTCGCTCACTTCCAAGATTCAATTCGCGAATCACGCAGCGGAGTTCGACGACATTCATCTGCAGGCGGAGCACGGGACCGTTGTCGGCTCGGCCGCTTACAACTTCCACAGCAGGGAAGTGAAGCTGGAGCTGACGGGACAGAGCATTGACTTGGCCGACATTCCTGAAGTGCAAACTCCCCACCTGCAAACGGCAGGCATCGCCAACTTCACGGTGAAGGGGTCGGGAACGGCGGATGAGCCGGTGATCAATGCACACTTGCAGATCGACAATCTGGTACTCAACGGCGATTTGCTGGGAGCGTTGAAAGCTGATGCCGTGACGCACGGCCGGAAGCTGACGCTGACCGCGCGATCAACCTTCCCGAAAGCTACCTTCACGCTCGACGGCAATGCCGATTTAGAGGGCGACATGCCGGTGAGTGCGACGCTGCAGTTTGCCAACCTTGATGTCGATCCTTTCCTGCCGGCACAGGTGCGTGGGGAAGTTACCCGTGCGGCATCACTGGACGGCCAGGCAAAGGTGACCGGCCCACTGAAACAGCCTCACTTGTTACGGGGAGATCTCACCATCCAGCAGTTCTCCGTGGAGGTCGATCGCATTCCGATTAAGACAGACGGTCCGGTGGAGTTGAGCCTGGCGAATAAAACCGTGAGCGTGCAGCACTGCACGATCGTCAGCGAGGACACGCATTTCACGCTGACGGGCACTGCGAGTCTAGCCGACGATCGCCCTCTGAACCTGCGGGTCGAGGGCTCGCTCAGCTTGAAATTGGCCTCAACTATTTATCCTGATCTCACTGCGTACGGTGTAACGAATATCAATGTGACGATCAAGGGCACCGCTGCGAACCCGGCCATGTCGGGCCGAGCGGACGTACAGCATGCCGGATTCTCGATGATCGACTTACCGGCGGGACTGGGCGATGTGAACGGCAGCCTCGTCTTCAATCAGGACCGACTGGAGGTGGAGAACCTTACCGGTCGCGTGGGCGGCGGACATGTGAAGTTCGGAGGCTTCCTGACTTTCGGGCGTACGGTCGGCTTCAATCTGATGGCCGATGGGACCGATATTCGCTTCCGCTATTCGGGCATCAGCGTTACCGCAGATCAATCGATACGTCTGACCGGAACGCTCCAGAACGCCTCGCTCACCGGCAACATTACGGTTACGCGTTTTGCGCAGATTCCTTCCGCCGATCTGCAATTCCTCGTGGCCGAGGCTTCAGCCCCGCCTAGCGTTCCGAATCCAACTTCGCCGCTGAACAATCTGCACCTCGAAGTGCGCATCCTGTCTACTCCGCAGCTTACCGTGCAGACCTCGCTGGCCAAACTTTCGGGCGATATCGATCTGCGCTTGCGGGGAACGGCGGTGCGGCCGGTGTTGCTGGGAAGAGTGAGCATCGCGGAAGGCGATCTCAAGGTGGGTGGCGCGAAGTATCACCTGGAGCGCGGCGACATTACCTTCACCAATCCAGTGCGCATCGATCCGGTGCTGGATGTGGAAGCGACGACGCGGGTGCGCGACTACGACATCACCATTGGCTTGCATGGCACCATGGAGCGACTGAATACAACGTATCGCTCCGACCCGCCGCTTTCCAGCGATGACATCATCTCGCTGCTGGCGTTCGGCTCGACGCAATCCGAAAACGCCATTGGGGCGAGCCCATCGCAAGGGCTGTCGGAGAACGCCTCCGGCGCACTGCTGGGCGCGGCGCTGAGTCAGGCGGTCAACAATCGCGTATCGAAGCTGTTTGGCGGGAGCACGATTCGCATCAATCCGGCATTTGGCGGGCCGGAAAACGATCCCAATGCCCGGCTTACCATCGAGCAGCAGGTGACGAGCAATGTCACGTTTACCATCGTCACCGATCTGGCGCGCTCGGCGCAGGAGATCATTCAATTCGAATACAACATCAACAGCGAATACACCCTGCAAGGGCTGCGCGATGAGAATGGCGTGGTCAGCTTCGACCTGCTGATCCGGAAGCGGAAGCCGTAAATAACCTGGTTACCTTCAAGAGGACTTCCCGGGACAAGAAGAATTGCTCGCCCAGCCGCTAAAGCAGATCCCTCGCGGACTAAAGTCCGCTCGTGATGACAAACATAAAAAAAGGCGCTCACCGGCACGACTGAAGTCGTGCCCTGTTACAAAGCGCGCGCAGAACAAGTTTGTGAGCGACCTGTGAAGGCGTGCTCCACTCGACCAGCCGCTTCCGAAAAACCAATGCAAGGATTTACGCGCGGCCTTCGGCGGGAAGGGTGGAGATTCCGGAATCGATCTCCGCTGGACCGATTTCCACCAGAGGAAAGCCGAGGCTCTTCCACTCGTGGAAGCCGCCGAGCAGCGGCCGCACGCGACGAATTCCGATCTTCCGGAGTTGCAGCGCCACACGGGCGCTGGTGGCTTCGTTCGGTCAAGTACAGAAGAGGACGATTTCGCCATCGCGCGTGATTTCGCCGCGACGCGCAGTGAGATCTTCAGGCGCGATCTGCAACGCTCCGGGTAGAGTGCGCGGATCGGTTAGCACGTCGAGTGGATGGCGCAGGTCAATGATCGTCGGGCGCTCACCCGATTCCAGCTGATGCTTCAGTTCATCCGGCGTGATGCGGTCGCCTTTCACCTGCTTGATAAAGAGCTCGCGTTGGCGCCAACGATGAAGCACGTAAGCTATCACTCCGGTGAGAAACAGCACCAGCAGCCAGCCGCCGAGCAGGTGAGCGTCGCGGGCGATAATGTCGAGTTGCTTGCTGAAGAGGAAGCCGAGCAGGGAATAGCCGGTTGTCCACAGCAAACCGCCGATCAGATCAAAAAGCAGGAAGCGCCCGTACGGGAGATTCACCATTCCCGCCAACGCAGGGGCGGCAGTATTCAATCCAGGAACGAACTTGCAGATGAGGAGGGTGCGCTCGCCCCAATTGCTGAACCTGGTTTCGGTGCGGCGGACGCAGGAATCCGGCTCCAGCGCGATACGGCAGAGAAGGTTGAGTACGACTGCGCCACGGCGTTTGCCGAAGGAATACCAGAAGATATCAGCGCCCATGCAGGCGGCGGTGCCGACAAGAATAACCAGCGCCAGATGCATGCGGCCCTGTCCGGCGAGAGCTCCGGCGGCCAGCAACAAGGGCGTCGCGGGGATGGGCAAGCCCCCCTGCTCGAGCAATACCCAGCCAAAGAGCAGGGCATAGCCGTAGTGGACCACGAATTGGAGCGTGTCGCCCATTCGCTTTTAGAAACAACGGAACTGACTTATGTGGATGCGATGATCCGGGGGAAGTTTCCGCTTAGCCGCAGTATAACCCAGCACGAGATGAATATGCGGTTCCGCAACGATCGAGGTTGACACCGTCGCGGCATAGGTGGGCTGCCCACGGTGCTCGGACTAGGGCAAATGCCGTCGCACAAACGCCCACATGTCCCGGCAGGTACGACGCCAGTCGATGTCCTCATGTGCAGTGGGTGATCCTGTCGAGGCCCGGAGCGCCTGCACTTGCAGAAAACATTCTCTGGCGTGGGCATAGTCACCTAGATCACCGTAGGCATGTCCCATATTGGCCAATGCGCGATCAGCGATAGAGTCACCCTTCGAAACCGCCAAGGCCTTCTGGTAGTAGGTAATGGCCTGCGCCAGGTTGCCAAGCTGATGCTCCGCAATACCGATATCGAGGTTAATTTCCGGATTCTGAGGATCCATTGCGGCGGCACGGTAGTAGTGTGTTAATGCTGCCTGGTATAGTCCTGCTCCATAGTAGGCAATGCCGAGTTGCAGTTCGGCGGGGACATTGGTAGGAGTGACTTCCACGGTATGCGTCCAGAATGTTATGCCGTCTCGCCAGTATCCAACCTGGCGATGGGCTACGAGCGAGAGCACGGTGAGGACGACGAGACCGGTTGCCGGCAAGACGAATCGCGGAAGTTGTCGAGACTCAGCCCAATCCGCTACGCCCCAGCACACCATAATGAAAAGGCCAATAAACGAGATGTATGCATAACGGTCGGACATAGCCGAGTACGATATCTGGATGAGGCCGATCATAGGCAGTAGGCTGCCGATAAACCAGAACCATCCGACGACTAGATACCGATGGCGGCGTCCCAGTAAAACAAGGATGGTAGTCAGGAGCAGTAACAACAACGCTACCCATACCAGGCTCCAATGCAGGGCATATCCGGGATGAGGGTATACGCCGGCTAAGCGCGAGGGCCAAAAAGCTTTCTTAACATAGCGACCATAAGACAAAATTGCGTTACCTGATCTAATAGCGAGGGTGTACGGCCACTTGCCTGGCGAAACTTTCCGCTCCGCAACTACTGTAAGAAGTGCATCTACAGCAGCAATCGCGAAGAGCGGAACCTTTTCAATTATTAGGCCGAAGAAATGTCTCGCCCGGAATTTTTCTGGTAGCTCGATCCCTACGCTATCGACGCCAGTGGCGAACATTCGCCTCAAAGGCCAGTAGTCCCAAAGCAGCAGAATGAACGGCAATGTGACGACCTGCGGTTTTGCGAGCAGGGCCAATCCGTAAAGAAAGCCGACAACGGACATTCGCTTTAGCTTCGGATTTCTCGCATACCATTGATATGCTCCGAGAGCGAGGAAAAAGAACACTGTACTCAGCAACGTCTTGCGCTCGGAAATCCAGGCGACATTTTCAACCTGGATCGGATGCAACGCGAACAACGCAGCAACCATAAAACTACGTCCGGTCATGCGCGTGGCCTTGCGCAACACCCAAAACAGCAGAGCAGAATTCAGAATGTGAACGGCGACGTTGACTAGATGATGGCGTCCGGCGTTTAAGCCAAACAGCCGCACATCAAGATTGTGAGACAGGAACGTCAGCGGATCGTAGAGGGAGACAAAAAAATGGGTAAACGCCCACTTTACGTTTCCCCAATCTAGAGCTGACAGAACGTGAGGGGCGCTCGTGACATAGAGCCCATCGTCAACAGAAAAGAATGGATAATGACGAACTGGATAGTAGACGGCAAGGATGGCGATACATAAAGCTGCAATCGCCACAACTTCCTTGGCCCAGGACTGGAGATGCCACTTCGAGGGCCTGCTGAACGCAGCCTTTGGACCCGCTACCGCTACCACTCCCTCACGCTCTTCCCATGATTTCCAGTTTGGCGTCCCTTGGAGCCAGCACTATACAACATATAAACGCCGACCTGCCATGCTGTTCATTTCTTGAACTACTGGGTAAGCCGTGGAATGCAATCGGAGTAACCCAGCGTTGTTGGGATCACCGTGAATTACAGCTTTCCGCAAATCTGCGCATCCGAGGTGCGGTCGGCTGCGAGTGATCGGTTTAGTTGTGTGACTTCGCTGGTATGGCTGAAGTAACCTGCGGCGTTTCAGTGGATTGCGATTCTTCCTTCGTGTCCCAGGTGAGGATTTTAAGGTCCAGGACAAAGATGGAATACAACACCGGGACCATCAGCAGCGTGATGAACGTTGCGACCGTTAGTCCGCCGATTTGCGCGTAGCAGAGGGGCTGCCAGAGCGGGCCGCCATGCATGGCGAGCGGGAAGAGCGCCAGCACAGTTGCGCTGACGGTGATCATCACCGGACGCAAGCGAATGATGCCGGCATCGATGACCGCTTCTTCGAACGGCTCGCCCTTGGCATGCATCTCCTCGATGAAATCGAAGAGCACGATGACGTGGCTCACGATCACGCCGATCAGGCTGACGATGCCGAGGAATGCCATGAAGCCGAACGAGGTGTGCATCACCCAAAGTCCAAAGATCGCGCCGGCGACGCCGTACGGCGCGGCGGCGAAGACCAGGAATGGCTTGACCGCATTGTTGAACTGGAACATCAGCGCGAGGTAAATCATCGCCACGGAGATGGCCAGGACCAACGCCAGATTGCGGAAGCCGTCCTGCTGCTTGTTGTACTCGCCGCCGATTTCGATCTTGTATCCCGGCGGCATCGTCTTCTCGAATTCTTTGAGCTTTGGCAGAACGACGCTGGTAATCTCCGACGCGAGGTGGTTGCCGGCAGGGAAGGCGAAGATCGACATCTCGCGGAACTGATCGATACGAATGATGCGATTGGTCATCATGCTCTTATCGATGTCGGAGATCTGCACCAGCGGGATCTTGGTGTTGTCGTTGGAGGAAGACGAGTAGACGTAGAGGTTCTGGATGTCGGAGAGCCGCGCGCGCTCATTCATCTTCAAGCGCGCGACCACGGGAATATTCTGATCGCCGTCCTGAAGCGTAGTGACGGTGGTGCCGCTCATGGCGCCGGTGGCGGAGTTGGCCACATCCAGATTGGTGATGCCGGCCAGGTTGGCGCGATCGGGATCGACCTGCAGCGTCACCTGGAAGCTGTCCTTCAGCCACTCGTTGCGCACGCGGCGAGCCTCGGCGGCGGAGCGGACAATCTCTTCCACCTGCGAAGTGATCTTGCGCAATTCGGCAATGTCGGCGGCGCTTCGCTCAGGATTGGAGCTGACATCGGCTTCGCTGACCACGCGAATCTCCACCGGATAGTTGATGGGATTGGTCTGCAGCTGGCGATAATCGCAGCGCACGCCGGGCACCTTGGCGGTCAGGACCGGCTGTACCTGAGTGACGAAGTCGGGAGTGATGTCTTTGTTGCTCAGCTGTACCAGCACCTGCGCATAATTCAGCTGCTTGGGTTGCGGCGAGACCGAGAACCAGAAGCGCGGACTTCCGCCGCCGACCCAGGTCGTGACATAGCGCAGGATGTGCGACGGCGAGCCGTCTTTCTCGGGATGTTGTTTACCGTAGACATCCGCTTGCTCGCGGACGATCTGCTCGACCTGCTGCGCGGCGCGATTGGTGGCGTCGAAGTTGGCGTCATTGGGTAGCCAGACATCGATGTAGGACCAGTACTGCACGTCGTCGGGGAAGAACGAGGTCTTCAACTGCGAGAACAGAAATGCGCCGAGCACAAGAAAAGCCAGCGACCCGATGGTGAACTTCCAGCGATGCTCAATCGCGAACTTGGCCACGGCAGCATACTTGCCGGTGAAGCCCTTGCTGCGACGCTCTTCGATCGGCGGTTCCGGCTTGCCGGGACGCAGCAGGTAATAGCCCAGCAAAGGGATGAAGGTCATCGACGCGAGGCGCGAGCAGACCAGGGCTACCGTCATCACCACGGGCAAGCTGTAGATGAACTCGCCGGTGGTACCGGTGATCATCAGGAAGGGCAGATAGGCGACGATGTTGGTGATCGTCGCGTACATGATGGCAACTGCGATTTTGGTGGGGCCGAGCCAGGGTGCGACGATTCGCGGATGGCCTTCGGCGAGCATGCGCTTGATGGAGTCGCCGGCGACGACGGGATCGTCGACCAGCAAGCCCAAGCGCGATGATCAGCGAAGCCACCGATACCTGCTGAATGTCGATGCCGAGAACGTAGATCACGCCGAAGGTCATCGCCAGCGTGATGGGGATCGACAATGCCATCAGCACGGCCGAGCGCCACTCCCAGAAGCCGAGCAGCGAGACGATTACGACCAGGCCGATCGCTTCGTACAGCGCGTCCATGAAGAGCTCGATCTGCTCTTTGACCTGCACTGGCTGGCTGGAGGTCGGGACGATGACCAGGTCGTTAGGCAGATAGGGCGCGAGGGCGGCTAGCTTCTCCTTTACATGCTGTCCGAAGAGATCGATCTGCTGTCCGGAGCGCATGTTGATGGCGACGGAGATGGCGCGGCTGCGGCCCCAGCTTCCGTCCTGATCCTGCCAGGTGAGGTAATTCAGAAACGTGGGCGGGCTTTGATAGGTGCGCGAGATGTCGACCAGGTCGCGCAGGTAGACCGGACTGTTCGAAGACGAAACGCCAATGATGACATCGCCGATCTGCGGCGCGTTGGTGAACAGGCCGGAGGGATTGATGAGCAGATCCTGCGGCCCGACCTCCAGCGAGCCGGCCGGCAAGGTGATGTTCTGCGCGTTGAGGATGTTCTTGAGCTTGGACGGATCGTATCCGTATTGCGCCAGACGCTGCTGGGAGTAGTCGAGATAGATCTGCTCCGGCAAAACGCCGGAGCGCGACACCGTCGACGTTTCCGGCACGCCTTGCAAGGTGCGCTGAATCAGATTGGTGTAGTTATCGAGCTGGCGATAGGAGTACTTTGCGCCCGCGACCTTCGCAAGCTCGGCTTCCGTGTCGGCGGGATTGCGAATGATGGCAGGCTCCCACGCGTCGGGATAGAGTTCCGAGGCCTGCAGATTGTTGCGGATGAGCTGTCGGCCGCGCAGACGGATGGTCTCATCGTCGAACGAGGTGCTGGCGTCGAGGCCGACGTAGCCCGGACCATCGAAGAAATGCAGGTCTCTGAGGGTGCCGTTGCGTTCACCGATGTTGGCAATCATTTCAAAATTGGTGCGCACCGGACCGGCAGCGACGGTCAGCGGGAACGCATAGATGACACTGACGCGGGGTTGCGGCGCATTCTTGGCGAGGTGGGAGCGAGTCTCTTCAATCGCCTTGCGGATGGGGATGGCGCGCAGCGCGATCTCAGTGGGATTGGCGATTGGGCTGGCCACTGTGAGCATCAGCGCCGCCGTGTTGCCGAAGTTGCTGTTGAACGAAATGGGGCCGGCGCCGCGCGGCAAGTTCACCTGATTCATCTTCAGGTTGATGTCGCTGAATTCCTTCGTCTTGTCTTTGACGTTGTCGTCGAGCTGGATGTAGACGACCGCGAGGCCGGGAAAACTCATGGAGCGGATGCCGAAGTTGGAGGGGCTGTGCGGCTTGATGGTGGTGTTTTGCGTCGCGGCTTGCTCCATCGGCCGGGTGACCAGTTGCTCCACCTGTTCCGCCGTAGCGCCGGGCCATTGACATTGCGCCTGAGCGACGCGCACCGGGATGTCGGGATCCTTGCGCTTGGGCATGTTGTGGTAGCCGTACAGGCCCCAGGCGAAGGTCGCGAGCAGCAGGATGGTGGCGACCTGACGATGCTCGGTGAAGAACCGCGCCGTGTTGTGCGTGGTCGCGATGATCTCGGCGTCGGATTTGTGATGGATGGACATTGTCGCGTAAACGTGGCGCTGAAGCGCCGCACTATCCGTGCGCCAAACTAGGGAATGATCCTTATTTCTTCTCCATTCCTAATGTTGTTGCTGCCTTCGGTTACGACACGTTGATTCAGGCTCAATCCGCTGGTGACGGCGATCACGTTGCCATAGGTGTTGCCCAAGGTAACGTCCTGCGTGCGCACCTTCACGAGGTCACCGGTGCCTTCGGTGACGAACACGGCGAACCCGTTCTGATTGGTTGTACTGCGCACCACCGACGAGATGGGAACAACCATCACGCCGCCGGCAGGGCCGGGCGTGCCAATGGTGATGGAGGCGATCATTCCCGCCTTCAGTAGATTTTCCGGATTGTCGATGCGAACCTCGACCGAATAAACGCGGCTCTTGGGATCGGCTCCTGCGGAGATCGCAGTGACATGGCCGGAAAACGTCTTCTTATAAGCTTCAGTCGTCACGGTCTGCGGGCTGCCTGGCTGGATGCGGCCGACAGCTGTGTCGGGGACGCCGAAGACTGCTTTCACGGTTCGCGTGTCGGCCAAAGAAAAGCCGTTAGTGGCGGCGCTGACCAGTGTTCCGAGATCGACATTGCGCTTGAGCACCCAGGAGTCAAACGGGGCGCGCAGGTCGCAATAGCTGAGGGCCAGCTGCGCTTCGGCAATCTGTGCATTGGCGTTGTCGACGCCGGCTTGCGTGGCCAGATCCTGTGCGCGCGAGTCGTCGTAATCAGGTTGCGTTGCCGCGCCAGCCTTGTAGAGCACCGACATGCGCCCGAAGGACAACTTGGCGCGCTCGTGATCAGCCGCGGCCTTGGCGAGCGATGCCTTGGCCTGGTCGAGCTTCTGCTGATAATCGTCCTTCTGAACGACGGCGAGCACAGTTCCTTCCGAGACATAGTCGCCCTGATCGATGTTGCGGGTGTGGCCATTGGCATCGCGCACTTGCTTGATGCTGACCAGATAGCCGCTCGATTTGAAGGCCAGATCTACCTGCTGGTAGGGCTGGATATTGGCAGAGTAGGTGTTCGCGCTGCCGGTGTCGATGGTCCTCACAATCGCGGTGCGCACGGGTGTGACCTGGGTGTCTGCCGATTCCGATTTATTACAGGCCAGTTGCAGGGCGACGAGCATCAGGAGCGCGAGCGCAACAAGGGAAGTGCGGGCCTTCAGGTGCGCGTTAAGCGGCTGCGCGAGGCGTGTGCCGTCGGCTGAAGCCGACTCAGAAATAGAAGAAGACGGCTTATCGGCACGACCAAAGTCGTGCCCTGATACAAACCCTCGAAAGCTGAGTTCTTCAACGGCCGCTGAAGGCGATTCAGAAAAAGTAAGAGGCGGCTTAGACGCCGGCCTGAAGGCCAGCTCTACCCACGCGGCGCTGAACAACCCCAAGCCGTGCAACCGCGGCGCGCCTTGGGGACCCCGATCGCGCCGCACTACCCGAACCGTAAACCTCCGCAGAAAAGCCCGACGATTCTTATGGATCATGATGACTAGTCCGCACCCAACGCTTTCTGGAAGTTTGCCTTGGCCGTCCAGAACGAGGCAATGGCTTCGTTGTAGTCGGCGTTGGCTTTTTCTACCGCCGCCTCCTGTTGCAAAACGTCGCGCAGCAGGACGGTCTTCTGTCCGTACTTGTCGGTAACTTCGCGCAGCTTCACGCGCGAAGCGTCCTGCTGGGCGGCGGCAACATCAACGGCCATGCGCGCCTCCTGCAGGGAGCGAAACTCCTTGTCGAGGTTCACCAGGACGTTGGCTTGCGTCTGGCCCAGGTTCAGCTTACTTTGCTCGACCTGCATGGCCTTTTCGTTGACCACATCGCGGCGCCGGCCCCAGTCGAAAGGCTCCCAGCTGAACTCAATGCCCGCGCCCATAATGTTGGTCGGAACAAAGTTAACTCCGAACGGCGAGAGGTAGTGGAAGGAGGCGCCGATATCGGGCATGTACTCCGACTTGGCCAGACGCTTCACCGTGTCGGCCTGCTGGATCTTGATCTCCGCTTCCTTGATCTTGGGATTCTGCGCCAGCGCGGTGGCTTGCGCCGCCTTCAGGTCCTGCTCAACCGGCGACAGCTCTTTGTCCTCTTCGGCGCGAAAGTCGATGTTGAGATCGCGCCCGAGCAGGTTGTTGAGGCTCTCCTTTGCGGTCGCCAGCTTGTCCTGCGCCTGCAGGAGCTGCAATTGTTCGTCGGCAAGCTTGGCCTTCACTTCCAGAAGCTCGGACTCGAGGACGACTTTTTCCTGAACGCGCTCCCGGGTGATTCGATCCAGCTCTTCGTACTGTTGGATACTGGCCTTGGTGGCGTCAATCACGTTCTGGATCTCGACGATCGAGTAGTAAGCCTCGCGGACGTTGTCGACAACCGTGTTGCGTTGCTCGCGCAGCTGCTGCACCGACTGCTGGACGGAGAGCTCTTCGCCATGGACATGCAGGTTGATCTTGTAGAGCGTCAGCAGGGGCTGGGAAACCGTGCCGAAGATGTATGCGGTCGGCTGGGCGGGCGTTGTGATGTTGGTGTTGGTAGCGGGAATGGGACCAATGCCCGGGTAGGTACCGAACTGACCGGCGGGGACTTCAAAGGCAATGGGCGAAAGCAACTGCGACGCAAAGGTATAAACGTTGAATGCCGGATAGCGCTTGGTCTTGGCTTGCTGAACTTTGTCTTTGGAAATGTCGAGGTCGAGAGCGACGATCTTGAGGTCGCGATTGTCGGCCAGGGCAAGCTTGACAGCCTGATCAATGGTAAGCAGGTCGGGCTCCGCGCTGTCGTCCTGGATTGGCGCGCGCGCGGCTGCCGCGGGCATCATGCTGCTTACGAGCAGGAAAATGCCTATGACTGTACCGGCAAGTCTCCGCATGAGAATACCCTGGGCGTGCAGGACAATTTCCCTTCAGAAGGCGATAAGTTGGTGTTGTTCTTCGGAGAAGCATTAGATCATTTTCGGATGGCAAATGAAAAGATGGTTTTTGCGGCGGGGCAGGGAAGTCACCAGCGGCCTCACGTTGGCACGCAATTGAGCGGAAGAGTAGCATGTGAAAGCTACAGGAGGCATGAATGACGAGGGCGTACTCGGTTGCTATAGCGGTGATGTTAGCCATGGCTTGGACAGTTGCAGCGGGAGCGCAGGCGCAGCAACCGCCGGCTGCGAATTCGAATCTGTCCACCAGCGGGAGCCAGTCGTCCAATCAGGCCGTGTCGCCCGAGGTGCAGGCAAAGCTGGTCGAGGGAATACGCCACGCAATCCTGATGCAGCCTTATTACGGCGTCTTCGACAACCTGGGATATACGCTGGACGGCCGCACCGTAACCCTGCAAGGCCAGGTGACCAATCCCACTCTGCCGCTCGATGTTCAGCGAGCGGTGAAGAAGGTGGAGGGAGTGGAGAAGGTCATCAACAAGATCGAAGTGCTGCCGCCGAGTCCTATGGATGCCCAGATTCGGGAGCAGGTGCGGCAGAAGCTCTATGGCTTTGGTCCGCTGTTCAAGTATGCCAACATGCCCAATCCGCCAATCCGGATCATCGTGAAGAATGCGCGCGTGACCTTGTATGGCGTGGTGGATAACGAGACGGACAAGAATCTGTGCACCCAGCGGGTCAACCAGATCTCCTCGGTGCTGTCGGTGACCAACAATCTGGCGGTGGTGCCGCCGACCAGCAAATCGAAGTGATGGGCCGCCGGCTAACCTCCATCGGCCCTCGACTTGTTGATACACCGAGCGGAAGCTCTGGCGGGGCCGATTTCTTCGTTCATCCCACCCGAGCCATCCGAGCCGGCAGATCTGAATTCTTGATTTTCCTGGAAATCAACGCAAAAAGGTGACGCGGGCAAAAGCCCGCGTCTTGACCAGATCGAACCGGCAAGCTGGGGAGCCTGGTTACTTGCCGGCATAGGTATGGGCGGAGCCGATGCCGGTGCACAGGTCCCAACCAACTTTGCAGCGCGGATCACCCTGCGTGATGTCGTTGAAATCAGCATGGTACTGGATGGGACTGGCCATCTCGTTGTACATCATCGTGAGCTCAGCCGAGGTCGACTTTTCCAGGCGACCGGCCGCGTTCACGATGCCGGCAAAGGTGGGAGACGACCAACTGGTACCTCCGACCGAACCCCAGCCTTGCAGGTAGATGGCAGAGCAGCAAAAGTCGGAAGCGACATCAGGATAGCCGCGAAAGTTTCCTACGATGCCGGCAATGCCATTCTGATAGCTGGGACGCGGCTCGTAGGGACTAATGTCTCCTCCGCCGCCGCCAGTGTAGTACTGCTCGTAGGTGAAGTTTCCGTTACCGTCACGGTTGAAATAGGAACCTCCAACCGACACAACGTTGGGTGACGCTGCGGGATAGCCGCTCACGCCAAGTCCCGAATCGCCGGCGGCTGCAAAGTAGACGACTCCCGGGGTAGTGAAGTACTGATCGAAGCTAGTTTCCTGAGGAATCTCCGCATCGCCAAAGCTCATGCTCACCACGCCACCGCCGTTCGCCGCCACTAGCTGACCGGCGAGTTGCACCGCTTGCCAGGTGGGATCAGTGTCGCAGGCCGGGGTGATACACAATGCCGATACGACCAGGAACAGCTTGGCGTGTGGCGCCATGGCGTGAGACCACTCGATATCTAATGCCTCCTCGACCTCCCAATCCCCGTAAACGGGTGGCCGTATCGGGCCGGGCCAGACTTGCGTGATGGTGGTAGCCGGAATACCGAAGTAGGAGTCAAAGGCGTCCAAGTCGGACTGCGCGGTCGGGTAGTAACCGGCGTCGACGATGGCAATCGCGCCGATACCACCGGTGGGGACGGTTGTGCTGGTGGCAATCGGGCAGCCTGTCGGTCCAGTCACCAGCTTATAGACGCAGGCTACTGAGCCTGGGGTTTCAGCACCCGCGGGGGGTTGAGGAGCCGGTTGGTCCGAGTCGACAAAAAAGTAATTCGTGTGAAGGCGACCGGGCACGGGGATGCTGGAGGCCGGATAAATAATCCTGTGTCCGTTGTAAACGGACTCGTAGCGGGTTTGTGCCGATGCCGGGCAAAGGGCTGCACCTGCAAACAAGACAACTGCAACCACGGTTAACATTGCAGTCTGGATGTTTCTGCGGAAATCAGTCATTCATTAGCTCCTGCTTGACGCCCCGAAATGATGAAGGGAGTTCATGGAAAATGCAAGCTCGAAACCGATGCGAGTTGTTCTGTCTGCAAAAAGCGTGGCCTACGCAGATTCGGGAGCAAGAGCGGCAGAAAATTTACGGCTTCGGTCCGCTGTTCAAGTTCGCCAACATGCGGAATCCGCCAATCCGGATCATCGTGAAGAATGCGCGGGTGACCTTGTGTGGCGTAGTGGACAACGAGACGGACAAGAATTTGTGCACCCAGCGGGTTAGCCAGATCTCGTCGGTGCTGTCGGTGACCAACAATCTGGCGGTGGTACCACCAACAAGGAAATCGAAGTGAATGGCGTAACTGGCCGCGTTTAGAAGATGCCAGCGCGGTGATGCGCCGTCTCTCGGTGCAATGAGAACGGACACACCCGATTGGTTGCGATATGGCGATTTCACGATAGCAAACCTGCTGCCGACCAATATCTCGCAAGAGGCTACGAGGCCAACGGGCCGCTTCACCCAGGCGGTTTGGGCGTTTTACGTCAACTTGACGCCGAAGCCCAACTTCCGGATAGCCCATGATCCAGACCAAAAGGCAGGGTCTCGGCAGGCGACTCGCCCCGATGCGTGCCTACGAAGTCCAGGTATTAGGTTCGCGACTTTCCCTGGCAGGATAAAGGAGGTTCAGCCTATTTTGTCGCCGGCTGCTTTTGCACCGCGGCGAGGCGCTGGCGTGTGGTGGCCACGACGGCGTCGAAGCGCGGGTCTGCATGCAGAGATTGGAAACTATCGTCTTTCTCCAGGCGTTCCAGCTCGTCGACGGAAGTAAAGGTTTCCGCATCGGCCCGCAAGGTGGCGAGAGCCTCATCCCGCTTACCCTCCAGAACAAGAACGCGAGACAAGTTGTAGGCTGCGTTTCCCGTGAATTCATGCGAGGGGCCGAGAACACGGCGCAGGCCAGCCAGCGCTTCCCGCAGAACCTTCTCCGCTTCGGAGAAATTCTTCTCCGCGATCAAGTCGGAACCCAAATTAGTCATGGTGAGCAAGGTGGAGGCATGTTCAAGCCCCAGGGTCTGCCGTTGCGCGTCGAGCACCTGGCGGTTCAACTTCTCGGCGTCGGCGAAGCGCTTTTCCTTCTCCAGAAGCGCAGCCAGGTTACCCATGGCCGCCAACGTGCCGGGGTGCTGCGGCCCAAGCACTCGCCGGGCGGACTCAATCAACTCTTTGTACATTGCTTCCGCGTCGGCGTAACGCTGCTCGAGGAGCAGAATCGAGGCGAGATTAAACATGTCTCGCAACACTGACGGATGGTCGGAGCCGAGCATCTTCCGATCCGTTTCGAGCGCCTCTCGAGCTGCCTTCTCGGCCTCCGGGTAATTGCCTTCATGAGTGAGAGTGTCTGCCAGAAGTGACAGCGCCGTCGCCGTCAACTTGTCTTGCGGCCACCTGCGTCTCGCCACTTCGAGCGCGTCGCGATTCAACTTTTCCGCTTCGGCGTATCGTGATTCAAACCCAAGAATCCTGGCCAACTGCAGCGTGGAATCCACGGTGTCCTGATGCTCGGGGCCAAGAACCTGGCGGCGAGTCTCCATGGTCTCCCGGAACAACCTCTCCGCCTCTGGGTAGTGACTTTCCGCCATCACTGCGACGGCGAGATCGTTTTGCGATTGCAAGGTGTCCGGGTTTCTGGGGCCGAGAATACGCTGCCTAATTTCCAGCGCGCGCCTGAGCAGCGGCTCGGCCTTCGATGTCAGGCCCAGGCTTTGATATACGGTGCCCATGACGTTCATCATCTGTGCCTGCAGTTCCGGGTCGTTCGCCAGTCCGGTGTCGATCTCTTTGGAGGACTTATCCAAAATCTCGCGTGCCCGGATGTCGTTGCCGCGTGCTTCGCTCGGGTTCGACACCTTGAACATTCCGGTCATAAACGCCGTTACGCGATCGGCGCGATCGCGCTCTCGCGTAATCCGCCGCAATTGGATCGTTTGCATCACCGCGAACGCGATCAGCAGCAGCGCCATGGCAGTTGCCGCCGCAACTCCAAATTTGTGGCGCTGAACGTACTTTTTCGTTCGGTATGCCGTGCTTGCCGGGCGCGCCACTACAGGCTCGTTCCGCAGATAGCGGCCGACATCGGCGCCAAGCTCCGAAGGGGTGCCATATCGGCGGGCGCGGTCTTTTTCCAAAGCTTTCAACGCGATCCAATCCAGATCACCTCGCAGAAGGCTTTCCAGTTGCCGTGGATCCGTGTTCCTGCATTGCGCAGTGGTCGTGGACGTAGAGTCTGCGCTGAGTCTTGTGCTCGGACTCGGCGGATCCTCTTCATGCAGCCGGCGCAACATCACATGGAAAGGTTTGGTTCGCCACTGCCTGGCATCAAAGGGCAACACACCGGTAAGAAGTTCATAGAGCACCACGCCGAGCGAATAAACGTCGGTGCGAGTATCTACATCGAGCACGGTGGCGTCCGCTTGCTCCGGGCTCATATATCCCAGTGTGCCCACCATTCCCCCGGCACGCGTTAGCAGCGTCTCGGCCTCAGCTTGCTGCGGGATGGCTTTGGCGATGCCGAAGTCAATGATGCGGGGCATTGGCTTGCCATCGACTTCAACGACCAAAATGTTGGAAGGCTTCAGGTCGCGATGCATGATCGCTTTCTGATGCGCATGTTGCACGCCTTCACAAACCTTGATGAACAGGGCTAGCCGCTCATGCACCGAGAGATGCTTCCGGTCGCAATAGTGGGTGATGGGAAGGCCCGGCACGTACTCCATTACGAAGTAAGGCTGACCTTCGGCTGTCGAACCCGCATCGAAAACCTTGGCGATGGCGGGGTGATCCATGATCGCCAGCGTCTGTCGTTCTACGTTGAAGCGCAGCAAAGCGGAATCGTCGTAGCGCGCGGCTCTGATGATTTTCAGCGCGACCTGCCGCTTGACGGGCGCGGACTGTTCGGCCAGCCACACCTGCCCCATCCCTCCTTCCCCGAGTTGTCTGATCAGCCGATAAAGCCCAATCGAGCCCAAATCGAGCGCAGGTACGCCCACCGGAGCAGCGGCCGAGTCGAGGGTGGGTTCGGGATCGGAACCGGCGTCTGAGTTGTGGGGGGTTGACTTGGCTGTCGGGTCGCTCACCCTGCCCTCACTGGGAAGAAGATTCAAATCGGCGCCAAGTTTAGCACTCCAAGCCGAGGAGTGCACTCACTGGGCACGACTCGTCGAATCGGCCGCATTCGGCATTTCATTTCGATCACCACGAGCCTCCGAGGTGTTCTCTGAATCAACACCTCGAGCCTCTCTTGGACTTAGCATTCAAACAATCCGGGGCGATCGACTATCGGCGGTTGCTCGCACATAGCTGGCGTGAACAGGCGTTAGCACAAGTTACCCTGCAACGGCCCCAAGTGGCACCCTCAGTAATCACCAAATCTTGTGCTAATCGGGCGACCGTCGAAAATGTGCTGAAGCCGTCCGCTGGAATGCGGTTAGTTTTGCCGGCGTCAGGAGAGGCTGTCAGCGCTGGTCCCCATCACATTCCAGTCGCATAAAGAGTTCAAGCACGTCTCGCCCCAAAATTCACCGTCCTTTCATACTCCGCGCTGCCTTGCACGTTGTGCGCTGTCTCAAGTACACCTAGACTAGGTAGGCACTTCAGAGGAGAGCACCTTGGGCGAGGCGATCATTCAGGCCTGCGCAGTCGAGAAGTATTATCCGCAGCCGGATGGCAATCGTATTGAAGTCATTGCCCCGACCGATCTGGAAGTGTGTCCGGGCAAGATTGTCGGCCTGCTGGGACCTTCCGGCTCAGGTAAATCAACCCTTTTGCGCATGTTGACTGGCCTGTCCAAGCCTTCCTCGGGCCATGTCCTGTGGCACGGCAAACAGATGGATGGGCAGATTCCCAACGTCGCCATCGTCTTCCAGAGCTTTGCGCTGTTTCCCTGGCTCACCGTGCTGGAGAACGTGGAAGCGCCGCTGGTTGCGCGCGGCATCGGCGCGATTGAACGCCACAAGCGCGCGCTGAAGATGATCGACACGGTCGGCCTCGACGGCTTTGAGACGGCGTATCCGAAAGAGCTTTCCGGAGGCATGAAGCAGCGCGTAGGTTTCGCGCGCGCGCTGGTGGTCGAGCCCGAAGTGCTGTTCATGGACGAGCCCTTCTCCGCGCTCGATGTGCTCACGGCGGAGAACCTGCGCTCCGAGTTGCTGGAGTTGTGGTCCAACAAGAAGATGCCGACGAAGTCGATCTTCATTGTGACCCACAACATCGAGGAAGCGGTGCTGCTGGCGGATCGCGTGATCGTGCTGGGCCGCAACCCGGCGCGCATTCGCTCCGATTTCGAGATCGACATTCCGCAATATCGCGATCGCAAGTCGCCGCGCTTTCTCGCGTATGTCGATTACATCTACAAGACGCTGACCCAGCCGGAGCACGAAGCCGCTGCTGCTCCGGGCAAGGCCGCTGTGGCTGCCACTAACGGGCAAGGGCGCGAGAAGAACAAGTTCCAGATGCTGCCGCATGCTCGTCCGGGCGGAATCGCCGGCTTCCTGGAGCTGCTGACGGATCGCGGCGGCCGTGACGATCTCTACAAACTCGCCGACGAGCTGGCCATGGATGTAGACGATCTGCTGCCCATCGTTGACGCAGCGGTAATGCTTGGCTTCGCCGTGCTGCGCGAGGGCGATGTTGAGATCACGCCCGAAGGCCGCAAGTTCGGCGAAGCCGATATCCAGCTGCAGAAGCAGCTCTTCCGCGAAGCCGCGCTGAAGAACATCGCGATTCTGCGGCTCATCGAGAACACGCTGCACGCCAAGCGCGACCATGCGATCGGCGAAGAATTCTTCCGCGACATTCTCGACGAGCACTTCAGCACCGAGGAAGTGGAGCGCCAGTTCCAGACGGCGCTGAACTGGGGCCGCTACGCGGAGATCTTCGACTACGATTCAGCCAACGGCCGGCTCTTCCATCGCGAAGACGCCGACGTGTTACCGAGCGCGGAAGAGCACTGATGGCGCGCTCGAACTGGCAACCCGTAAAGATCCTGGGCAAAGGTCCGTGGTCGTTGCTGCCGGCGCAGACCTGGTCGGTGCTCACGGATTTCTTCATCTTCGCCGCCGGGCTGTCGGTCTTCTACCTCATTCTGGTGCTGGCGCGCACCTGGTTCGGGCCGTTCAATCCGCACGTCGAGATCTCGCGCGATCCTTCGCACCTCCCGCTCTACGCCGCGTATTCGTTGTTGCGCATTACGATCGCCTACATCCTGTCGCTCGCCTTCACGCTGGTCTACGGCTACGTTGCCGCCTACAACCCGCGCGCCGAGCGCATCATGATTCCGCTGCTCGACATCCTGCAATCGATTCCGGTGCTCAGCTTTCTGCCGGGCGTGATGCTGGCGATGGTCGCGCTCTTTCCGCGGCATCAGGTCGGCGTGGAGATGGGCGCGATCCTGCTCATCTTCACCGGCCAGGTCTGGAACATGGCCTTCAGCTTCTACTCGTCGCTGAAGAGCATTCCGCGCGACATGCGCGAAGCCGCCAAGATCTATCGCTTCAACTGGTATCAGCGCTTCACGCAATTCGAGCTGCCTTACGCCGCGATCGGCCTGGTGTGGAACTCGATGATGTCGGTCGCCGGCGGCTGGTTCTTCCTGATGGCCTGCGAGATGTTCGTGCTCGGCAACGACGACTTCCGCCTGCCCGGACTCGGCTCCTACCTGCAGACCGCAGCCAGCGCCGGCGATACCCAAGCGATCCTGTGGGGCGTGGGTACGATGATCGCGGTTATCGTGCTGCTCGACCAGATCGTCTGGCGGCCGGTGATCGCGTGGGCGGAGAAGTTCAAGGTCGAGCAAGTGGAGAGCACCGACGCGCCGCAATCGTGGTTCCGCGATCTGCTGCAGGGATCGCGGCTGCTGGTCAGGCTGCGCAAGCGTGTCATCAATCCGGTGCGCGAGCGCATGATGATGCATTACGCGCGCGACTTTGACACCGACCAGGAAGAAGCTCCCGCGCCGACGTGGAAGGTGTGGATCGGCCGCACCATCGCAGCGCTCGCCGTGCTGGGCGTCTGCTACGCGGTGGTCCGCGCCGTGGGAATGCTGACCCAAATCAACGCCAGCGACCTGCACCAGATCCTGATCGGCACGGCCGCAACCTTCGGCCGCGTTCTCGCCGCGCTGATCATCGGCTCGCTGTGGACCATTCCCGTCGGCGTCGCCATCGGCTTCAATCCGCGACTGGCGCGCATCGCCCAGCCGCTGGCCCAGATCGCGGCGTCGGTTCCGGCGACCGCGCTGTTTCCCATCGTGCTGCTGGTGCTCATTCGCATCGGCGGCGGTCTGGGACTGGGATCGATCGTGCTGCTTCTGCTGGGAACGCAGTGGTACATCCTCTTCAACGTGATCGCCGGCGCGATGGCGATTCCCACCGACCTCAAGGAATGCGCGGCGCTCTTCAAGTTCTCCACCGCGGAGCGCTGGAAGAAGGTGATCATGCCGGGAATCTTCCCGTACCTCGTCACCGGGCTGGTGACCGCTTCCGGCGGCGCGTGGAACGCCAGCATCATCGCCGAGTACTTCCGGCTGAAGGATGTGACCTACACGACCGTCGGCCTTGGCGCGACCATCTCGCGCGCCACCGACTCCGGCAACTTCGCGTTGCTGCTCGGTTCGACCATCGTGATGGCGATGGTCGTCGTCACCGTGAACCGCCTGGTCTGGCGCAGGATGTACCGCCTCGCCGCCAACCGCTACACGCTGGAAACGTAGAGGCCGCCTTTCGCGCTTCGCTATTCGCTTTTCGCCGGTGCTTCAGGTTCGGCCGTCTATTGCCCTAACCTGGGCTCCTCGGTAGAGCCTTAGGACCGAATCGAGGACCACATGCATCAATCCTGTGGTCGCAGGGCGCGCTACGGGTTTTCTGTGCTGGCTCCCGCCGCAGGATGTTATCAAGCGTGCGCTATCGATACTGCGGCACTTCCATGTTCAGGCCGTCGATCATTTCAAAATGCTTGCGGTTCCTGGTGACCAGCGTCAAGCCCTCTTCGATCGCGATTGCCGCCACCAGCGAATCAAATACGTGGAGACCATGCGACTTCGCGTAGCGTTTGAGCAGTTCGTAGGCTCGTGAGCCGGCGGAAGCGCCAAGGGGAACGATGACATAGGCTGAGAGAAAAGCGTCGATATTGGCGAGGTCGCGCTGATTGCGCGCGCCGACGATCAGTTCCAGCGCAGAAATTTGCGAGATCGCCCAACCCTGTGGCAGGCCATCCAGGTACTCGCGTGCGGCGAGATCGCCACGGGAAATATCAATCAGGACATCGCTGTCGATCAGATAAGGCATGGCATACGGGCGTGTGGGAACGTCCTGTCACCCTCGGATGTCGCGACGCAGATCTCTGATGTACTCGACGCTGTCCCCGATATCGGTGCGGTCCTTCCACATGCCGCAAAAGGCGAAGTCGCCGACCGAACGGGACTTGGCCTTGAGGCGATCGCCGTACGAAGGCACACGCACCTCCACGATGGTCCCGTTATCGATAAAGACCTTTTCCAGGGGCTTAAAGACGCCGTCTTCGTACTTTGCTGTGATGGTCATAGTTGGCTTGTTGGCCATGAAGTCCACAGCCTTCAGTCTTCGAATTTATGGTATCACCCGCCGGCCTCACCGCCGATTATCCGTCTGCGGTTCGGGATGGATCAGCACGCGGAACAGCTCCGGCACTTCCTGTCTGAAGCGGCCTTCCACGGCGGTCTGAATATCGTGTACGCGCGACAGCGGCAAGTCGTCCTGCATGGTGAGGTGGGCGGAGAGATACAGTCGTCCGCCGACGCGCTTGAACATCAGGTCGTGCATGTCGACGACCTCGGGAAAGCCTTCCGCCACTTCTTGCAGCCTGCGCTCGAAGTTAGGCACGCGCAGCAGACCGTCGCTGGTCTCGATGGTGGCGGGCTCGCTTTCAATGTGCGTCAGGATGTCGGAGATCTCAGGCACATCCTGCTTCATCTCGCCTTCCAGGCGCGTCACCCGGTCATGCGCTTCTTTCAGGCTCAGCCGCTCGTCGAGCTCCACGTGCTGCTCCACATGCAAGCTGCCGCTGAGGTCTTGCACGCTGATGTCGTGAACATTGAGATTGTTGCGCGTGGCGACGGCGCGAATGCGGTCGAAGAGACTTTCCTTGTGGCTGGCCCGCGCCACGGTATTTACCACCACGTCAGCGTCGGGTAACAGCTTGCGAATGCGCGCTGCAACTTCGTTGGAAACCTGCTCCGACTTCTGAAACGTAACGTTGCGCGACATGGCGACCAGGACGTCGGCAAAGTACCGGCTGCCAACCCGACGAATGCGCACGCGGTCCACCTGCAACACGCCGTCGACCCGGTAGACCTCTTCGATCATGCGATTGCGGATGCCTTTGGGAGCCGCGTCGAGCAGGGTATCGATGGTCTGCCGCGCCAGCCGCGAGCTGACATAGACCACGATGCAAGCTACGAACAACGCCGCGATGGGATCGGCTTTGAATAGCCATGGCACCGAGTACTGTCGTGCCACCATCACCAGTGCCAGTCCCAGAATGACGACTGAGCTGGACCAGATGTCGGTGCTGAAGTGCAGGGCATCGGCTTGCAACGCCTGGCTGTCGTACTTGTCGGCGATGCGGCGCAGGCGGCTCGATCGCCATAGATCCACCACAATCGAGATTCCCATCACTACGAACGCCCACACTGTCGGCTCGATTTCCACCGAGTGAAAGAACAGGCGTTTGCCCGCTTCGTAGACGATCCAGACACAGGTCAGCAGCAGAAGTCCGGTTTCGACGAAGGCGGAGAAGCTCTCGATCTTCCCGTGACCATATTGGTGATCGGCATCCGCCGGCTTGTCGGAGACGCGAACCGAGAAATACGTCACCATGGCGGCAACCAGATCGAGACCCGAGTGCGCCGCCTCCGACAAGATGCCCAGGCTGCCCGTCGTTACACCAACGACCACCTTCATCAGCGTGATGCCGATGGCCGCCACGATGGAATTCAACGCGACGGCTTTCTTCTCACGCTGCATGTCGGCGGTGCGGGCGGCCTCGGTCATATGCTTCGATTATTCACGTTCCTTGCGCGATCTGCCAATCGGCAGCGCGTACGCAACTCCGCTACTCCTGATTTAGGAGTGCTTGGGGTGGAGCACGCCTTTCATGCCTGTAGTTAGGATCCTCTCTGCTTGCCCGGCTTCACGGGTTGCTGAAAAACTCGTTCCGTGCGCGCTTTGTAACAGGGCACGACTTCAGTCGTGCCGCCGCGAGATCTTGATTTTGTCATCACGAGGAGGGCTTCAGCCCGACGAGGGATCTGCTTCCCTGACCTGTTCAGTAGCCTCTTCCGCCGCTGAGATAATGATTCAAGCATTACCTCAGGCGCTAAAGCGCGTGCCTAAGTTCGGCCCTGATATGCACGCCTGAAAGGCCGTGCTCCACCCGATGGAATTTCTACCTAAGTTACTTTCGCAAGGCTGGCGACGCCCCGTCTCCCACCCACAATGTGGTACGATTTCTGCATCCATCTGCACCGCCTTCAGGCGGCATTCTCTGGAGGAAAACCACTTCATGTCACGTTTCACAAAATTGGTACTCGCGCTTTCGTGTGCCATCACGCCAATTGCCTATGGCCAGCAGCCCGCCACTCCGGCAGCGCCGCCAGCACCGGCGGGGCAGGCCGCTGCGGCTGCTCCTGCACCCGCGACCACCAATGTCCCCATGTCGGAACCCGTTATCACTTTGAAAGGCGCCTGCCAGCCCCAAACCGGCGGCACCCCGCCGACTGGTTGTGTCAGCAGCCTGACGCGCGAGCAATTCGAGAAGCTCACCACTGCTCTTCAGCAGAACGACAAGCCGGTCCCCCCGGACGTGAAGCAGAGATTTGCCAAGAAGTACGCCGAGCTGCTCGTCCTGGCTGATGCGGCCCGCCAGCTGGGCATGGAAAACGATCCCCGGGTGCTGGAGATTTTCAGCTTTGCCAAGACCCAGATTCTGGCTCAGAGCCTCGATCAGCATTACATGGAAGAGTACGCACATCCCAGCGACCAGCAGATCCAGGCCTACTACGACCAGAACATTAAGAAATACACGGAAGTAACGCTGCAGCGGATCAGCATCCCGGTGAACCAGGCGCCTGCCGACAAGGCCGACAAGCCCAAGCCCACGGATGACGAGCTGAAGGCCTACGCGGTGAAGATCCGCGAGCGCTGGGTCGCAGGCGAAGATCCGGCCAAGCTGGAAAAAGAAGTCTACGAACACGCCGGCTATACCACCACCTCGCCTGACGTGAATCTGGGCGCTCGCCGGCCGGGCTCGCTGCCTCCCGCGCACGAGGTGGTCTTCGAACTGAAGGCTACTGAAATCTCGCAGCCGTTCAACGATGCCGCCGCTTATTACATCTACAAAGCGCTGACGGTTCGTCAGGTGCCTTTGAGCGAAGTGAAGCCGACGATTGAGACGACTCTGCAGCGGCAGCTGTATCAGGACAAGATTCAGCAGATCAAGAGCTCGGTCACACCGGAGCTGAATGTGGCTTATTTCGGTCCTGACATTCCCGAGCAGCCCATGCAAGGGATGCGGCCGGGAATGCCTGGTGGGATGAGACCGGGTGGTCCGCCGATGGGTCCTGGAGGTCGGCGCCCCATGCCGCCACCGCCTCCTGCGGGCGCGGCTGCACCGCCGCCTGCCGGCAATGCGACTCCCGCCAACGCTGGAGCACCACCCCAGTAATCATGCCGCCAGACCGGACTGTCCTGGTTACGGGGATTTCGGGCAATCTGGGAATCAGGCTGCTTCCGCTGCTCTCGGAGTTTCGTGTGGTGGGCGTCGATATGCGCCCACCCGAAACTTCCTCGCCTCTGCAATTCCAACCAATGGATCTGGGCCGTGAGGCCTGCTGCCGCCAGCTCATCGATCTGCTCCGCGACATCCGCGCCGAGTCCGTCGTTCATCTCGCGTTTGTTCTTGACCCGCAGCGCACCGGGGTTCTCGACGTGGAGCGCATGTGGCAGATCAACGTTGCCGGCACAGCGCGCCTGATGGAAGCGATCAGCGTCGTCAACCGCACCGGCGGCGATGTTCGCCGCTTCATCTTTCCCAGCAGCGTCGCTGCCTACGGTCCGGAGACCGCGGGCGCCGTAAAGGAAGACGCACCGCTACGCGCTCACACCTTGCCTTACGCGATTCACAAACGCGAATGCGACGAGCTCGTCCGCTATCGCGCCGAGAGTCTCGGCGATTGCCGGACCTACATTTTGCGCCCACACATCTTCGCCGGCGCCAGCATGCAGAACTATATGGTCGGAGTGCTGCGCGGAACCCCGCTGGGTCCCAGCAAGCGCGCAGCGCGAATGCGCGCCGAAGGACGCCGGCTGCCGCTGATGCTTCCACATGGAGCAGGCTATCTCGAGAAGCGCTTCCAGTTTGTCCACGTCGACGACGTTGCGCGCCTGCTGCTGGTTCTACTTCATCGGCCCGTTACCGATCCGCCTATCACCATCATGAACGTGGCCGGCCGCGGCCAGTCGCTTACCTTGCAGCGTTGCGCCGAAATAGCTCGTGCCACCATCAAGCGCGTTCCCGGCCGCGCCGTCTTTCGCACCATATTGCAGCTCTTATGGCGATTCGGGATTTCGACGATCCCGCCCGAAGCTCTCCCTTACCTGATCGGCTCCTACACCATGGACACCACGCGGCTGCAACAGTTTCTAGGTCCCGATTACCCACAGGTCATTCAGTACACGATTGAGGATGCGCTGCGCGACAGTTTGAACGTCGATCACTGAGAATTGTTCAGCGGGTAGTGCTGGCCTTCAGGCCAGCGTCCAAGCCCATCTCTCACATCTGTCATCCCGACCGAGGGCTTCAGCCCGACCGAGGGATCCGCGGTTCGAGCCGCGGAGCGGCGGCACGGGTCGCGACACACGCTCTTCAGGCCAGCGTCCAGGCGCCTTCTCTTTCTTGTTGGTGGGCAGGACGGATCACCTTGCGCTCTAGGCTAGGCCAATAAAACGGCGCCTCGTCCTTTCGGAGTTGGCGCCGTCAGTTTCTCAAAACAACAACGAACTAGTTGATCACCACCGTGTAATTCTGCGAGGGAATACCGTTCACGATCACCTGCAAGTGCGTCTGGCCGGTTTCGATGCCCGCCGGAATGTCCACGTGCGTGAAGCTAGGGCCGTGATATCCCACCGCCATCGTGTTGTGGTCGTGTGTCCGGCCGAAGAACACGTGTCCGGTCGAGACGTTGGTGAAGCGCACGATCGGGTAGTTGCTGGCGTCCTGGAAGTCATCGCCATAGGCGTTGTTCTGCGAGGCGCCATTGAAGTTCATTCCGTTCAGCAGTACCGTCGTGCCATGCTTCATGGTGATGTTCGGCAACAACAGGGTCGGCGCCCAGCCGGTGTACTGGCTGCCGGTGGAAGTGAACAGCTCAACATCGCTGCTGAAATCGGTGAACATGACCTGCCCGCTGGGCAGCATCAGGAAGTGGCCGTAGTACGACGAGTCACCCGGGCCATTCGGCGGATTAGGCAGGTTGCTCAGCGTGCTGCCATTCCACTCGACCATCTGGCCGCCGACCCCTCCAAATCCCGGGCTGACAAATACGATTACGTTGCCGTTCACTTCCAGCGCTCCCGGAGCATCGGCTGCGTCAAGGCTGCCGGCGAAATCCGGGCCTTCGGTCCAGGTGCCGCTGCTCACGGTGTAGATTCCGGTGTGGCCCGCACCGCAGCTGTTGGCGCCGGCCTGGAATACCGTTCCATTCGGCATCAACACTGCGGGACCCAGCTCATACGTCGCCTTGCTCGATCCTCCGCAGTTCGCTGCTGAATCCCAGTACTGCTCCGGCGTATTGCCGACACTGGTCCAGACGCCGCTGCCGGGGTTGTAGAGCTCATAGTTCATGCCGTTCGCCTGGTACTTCTCAACGTAGGCATCCACATCCAGCACCATGCCGCCGGGCAGCAAGGTCATTCCTTCCTCGTCATAGACATCGAACTTGCTCGATCCGGTCGACGTCCAGGTCAAGGTCGATGGGTTCAGAATGGCAGCCGTGGGCGGATTGTTGCAGCAACTGCTCTGAATGTAGCTGCCGTTCACCAGGATGACGCTAGGCGAGTCGCCGATGTTGCTCCATCCGCTGGGCGGAGCCACGTTGGTCCAGGTGTTGGCGACCGGGTCATAAATGTAGCCGACAGTGCCGCGATTCGGACGGCCATTGTTGTATTCGCCGCCTTCCGTGATATAGCGGCCGTCCGGTAAGCACCGCCGATCCGAAGTACAGCGGGGCATAGCTGGACGGGGTGGATGCCACTTGCGCCCACGTGCCGGTTGCGTAGTTGCCGTTGATGTCCGGCGTTAAGGTGTACCAGTTGGGCGTGCTGTTTCCGCTCTCATCGTGAACCAGTACCCGGCCGTCGGTCAGCAGCGCGATCGCGCCGGCGCCGATGTTCGGGACGTTCTGCACAGGTGTCCAAGTTTGCGCATTGGCCGCAGACAACGCGGTCAATGCGATCGTGGCAATTGCAAGCATTCGCAGAGACTTCATGTTCCTCCTCGTGGCTGAGGCCTTATGGGAAGGAAATCTTGATTCGATGGCCCGCCGGCATCGCTCAGGGATGCTGGATTATCTTTCTAGTTATTGGGGGAATCCCTTCCGACCTCAAGCGGCAGAGATTGTATCACTAGACTTCTCGTGACCATCCCCGGACCCTGCCGTTGGCACAAACTTTTGACAATCGACTTGGCTTCCGTCAGCCTGCCAGAGACTCGATCGCCTGCACTGCCTCCGGAGAAAGCGTTGTGTCGCGACTGCACAAGTCCTGTTTCATGTGCTCCGCGTTAGAGGTACCAGTCAAAGGCAGCATCCCGACCGTGCGTGCGAAGCTGAAAACAACCTGAGCGGGAGTCGCATTCTGACTCGCGGCGAGAGCGAGTACCAGAGGATGGTGCAGCACTTCTACATTCGCGGTAAGAAGAGAAAATCCCTGATAGCGGATCTTCCGCTCCCGGCAGAACGAGCGAACCTCGCGGTCCCAGCCGAGCTGCGCGTAGCAGCGGTTTTGCACAAATGCAGGAACCTCGCCGTGAGCGGCCGTCATCTGCTCGAGATGCATTAATGAAACATTGCTCACCCCGAGAAAACGGGTCCGTCCGGCCTGACGTTCTTTGCCCATCGCCTCCCAGACCTCGGCGTCAGCATCGCTCCAACCGTCGGAGAACGCGGGGCCATGCAGTACATAGCTATCGACATAGTCGGTCCCAAGATGTTCGAGCGAGCTGGTCAACGACTGCGTCACCTGAGCGGAAAGCCTGGCCGCAGGATCGTAGGGTAGCCGGTGATCCTGGCCATTCAGATAAGTAAATTTCGTCTGCAGAAAAACATCGCTGCGCACAACCACTCCGGCGCGATAAGCCGCGGCCAGCCCCTGGCCCACTCCAGCTTCGAAGTAATGCCGGCGCTGGTTCGCGGTGTCGATTCCCCGAAAGCCCACTCGCAGAGCTAGTTCAGTTAGGCCCGGCGTGCGGTCTTCTTTCCAGGCGGTGCCGTAGAGAAAATCGGGTACAGATGGTCGCTCACTTGTCATGGGACATAGGTTTGAGAAAGAGGCTAGCGAAGTACAACACTTCGGGCGGAGCTTTCGGTGAAGTTCATGCGGATTCCGTGCTCCGGTCGCAAGATGACCATCGGGCGGGCTTCGATGGTCTGGCCCGGAACCAGCTGGAGATCGTATTTTCTGAGCAGAACCCCCAGAATCATCAGCATCTGCAACATGGCGTAGTTGGCGCCGATACAGGTTCGCGGCCCAGCCCCGAAGGGCAAATGCGTGAAAGGCCGGCGCAGCTTCTCCTTCCCTTTGGCGAAGCGTTCCTGGTCGAAACTCTCCGGGTTCTCCCAGTACTGCGGCGAATGATGCAAGCCGTAAACGAACACCACCACCGTCGATCCCCGGGGTATCGCGAGATCGCCTACTCGGTCGTCGGCGACAGCCATTCGGTCGACCATCCAAAACGGCGGATAAAGGCGCAGCGCCTCTTGTATCACCTGAGTTGTAAACTCGAACTTGGGAACGTCTGAGTAACGCAGCGGCTTCTCGCCCAGCACAGAATCGAACTCCTGCCGTACCCTGTCCAGACAATCCGGATGCGAGCTTAGCAGGTAGAAGAGCCACGATAAGCCATTCGACGAGGTTTCATGGCCGGCGACCAGCAGTTGCATGCTCTCGCTCAGGAGCAACTCATCACTCATACCTTCGCCGTCGCTGTAGCGAGCATCCATCATGGTCTGCAGTAAATCTTGTCCGGGGCCTTCCCTGCGCCGCCGCTGGATGTAGTCGAGCAGAACGGCGAAGGCGCGGGATCGCATTTCTTCGTGTCGGCGCAGCTCGCCCGAGACGGCAAACCAGGGATTCAGGTACGGCTGAATGGTTTGCCGGACCATAAATTCCTGCACGGTCAAGATGGCCAGGCTGATGAGGTCGATGTCTTCGTCTTTCAACTGGGCGCCAAAGAGAGATCGAGCCACCATCGCGAAGGTAATCTTCATCAACTGGGGGTAGATATCGACCGGGCCGACACGGACTTGTCGGTCGAAGTCCCGCAGCGAGTCGGCCAGGGAGTCCTGCATGATCGAAGACAGAACTTCGAGTTGCTTGCGTTCAAAACCCGTCTGGATGAGGCGCCGCTGCGTGCGCCAGGCTTCCCCCTCAGTGGTGAGCAGACCTTTGCCCAGAAAATGGCCCATCCGCTTCGCTTGAATTTCGGACTTGTGGTAGTTCTCCGCATTCGTCTTCAGCACGTGCTGAATGACGACGGGATCTATGGTGACAATCGCTTCCTTGACTCCGCCAAAATAGAAGCGGAAGGTCTCGCCATGAAGTTCGGTGTACTTGGAGAGAACCTGTACAGGATTGCGGGCCATGGCGCGCGAATCCAGGAAAGAGCGCAAGCGGGAGACGGCGGGGACGGTTTGCGGCAAAGTCACGCCTCGCTACCCGGGCTCTCCAGGAGAGAAACACGCCGCGCAGCCGTCGTGCCATCCTGCCGCCGGTGCAGAACGGCGGGAAATCCCCCGTGCTCTGGCTGAATCGATAGCGTTGGCATGTCCTCGTTTCCCAACAGCTTCAAAAGTATCAGATGATGTTTGATCGCGCCCCTCATGGTGGGATGTTGCCGGTAGGGAATGCCATACTCTTCGGCGGTCTCCTTCACAATCCGGGTCAGCGGAGCGTAATGAGTGTGGCAGACAAAAGGGCACAGATGATGGGCGATATGATGGTTGAGCCCGCCAACCAGCCAGCCGACGAGCGGATTAGTGGTCGCGTAGTCAGCCGTGGTCGCGAAGATGTGATAGACCCAGTTGTCAAACTCGCTGCGGCTGGAAGGAAAGTAAGTGCTGTCGATGGTGTGTGTGGTTTGGAACACCAGGGACACGGTCAAACCAATGATCAAATGGACCAGCACGAACGCCGACGCGACCAGCAGAGGCGATTTCCCCAGCAATACCACCGGCAAAACCAGCATGTAGGTGAGGTAGAATGCCTTACCCGCAAAGAGAATGACATATTCCCGCACCGGATGTTTCATGTCTCTCAGATATCCGTGGGAGGGAAAGAAAAAGCACTGAAAGTCCCTCAGGAACACGTAATCGAGCGAAAATAGCGCGTAAAAGAATATTCCATAGATGTGCTGGAACCGCTGCAGGCGCGTCCTGGGCTCGTAGGGCGTAAACCGGAAAACGCGGCGTCCGGTAAGCGCGTCGTCTTCACCCTGGACATTGACGCAGGAATGGTGGCCTCGATGATGGAGAATCCGCCACATGTAGGAGTTGATTCCACAAACATCGAAGACATAGTTCAGGGCTTTGTTTACCGACCGCACCGACGAGATGGCGTTGTGGTTGCTGTCGTGGGCGATGTTCAGCAGAAGGAATGTCTGGGCGAGGCCATTTAAAAGGTAGAGGGCGACAAACCTCCAGGAATCGGGCTTGAGCCAGTAAAGAAGCACCCAACTGCCCGCCAGCACTGCCAACCCGACCGCGATTTTGACCCACATGGTGCGATCGGCTTTGGGAGAAATGTTGCTTTCGGAAAAGAAATCGTCGAGGCGGCGGCGCAAGACCTTCGGAAAGGAAGACACGCCTGCCGAGTCACCAACGGAGCCAGCCGACGACGCCTCCGATGGTATAAGCTGATCAATGCCCGGATTCAGACTGATAAACACCTCGTCGTGGACGTCACCGGCACAAATGATATCAGGTTGGTTTGATGCATCCCGGCCAGCGGAGAAGTCGAACCGGCCAGCGGCGGATCTTGTTGCCCACACACCACCTCTGGCGCAAGCGCTAGAGATTCATGTTAGCTCGAAAATTTGAGGAGGAGCAAGGAAATTCGCATCACCCCGAGCCGGCGTAAGCCGCGGGCGACCCACACCGGTGAGCCTGCGCGGCAAGTCATATTATGATTAGCCTGAGGCTCCCGTCAAAATCTTGACCGAATTCGGCGCTGACGCCTTAGAATGGTTGCACCCATTGTTTTGAATTTGGTCTTCCCACGATGAATAGATGAGCAGCCCCGTTTTTTTCTGTTCTCATACGGAGTCTTCCCATTCAACGCAGGAGATTAGGAAATGGCGGTACTGCCGCCGTGAGTACACATCCGATCTATGATTGATTCGATTTTAGCCAAGCTGGACAGCCTAGGAGATCAGCACCCGGACCGAGTTCTCTATTCGTACATTGACCTGAACGGCAATCAGATTGAGAGCTACTCCTACGAGTCGTTTCTCAACCGGACGAAGGTGATCGCCGGACATTTGCGGAAGGAGCAGGGGTTCGTATCGAAGGACCGTGTTCTGCTTGCCTACCCGCCGGGGCTCGAAATGATTTGCGCGTTTTTTGGCTGCGTGCGCGCAGGCTTGATCCCCGTGCCCGTCTATCCCCCCAGTTCCCATGGTTTCCAGGGCGCTCTCTACAAAATGGTCCATATCGCCAAGGACTGTCAGTCGACGGGCATTCTAACCAGCAAAGACTACCTCGGATCCCTGAAGACAAATCTTGCCCGGCGCGGAGTCTCGGAATCCGGAGTCGATGTCGACTACATTTCCGGTCTTCGTTGGGTTGACACGGAAGACTTCGTCGAAAAGGTTTCTGACGAAACGTTCAACGGGGCTTCGAAGATTCTGTTTCTCCAGTACACCTCGGGGTCGACGCGAGATCCCAAAGGCGTGATGGTCACGCACGAGAACATCCTGCATAACTGCCCGCTGGTGATCGACCATCCCGCGCCGGTGGTCGTATCGTGGCTTCCGCAGTATCACGATATGGGACTCATTGGGTGCTACCTCTATCCCGCGCTGACCGGCGGGACGACCTACGGCTTTGCTCCCACGGATTTCATTCAGCGCCCGACCCTGTGGTTCGACGCGATCAAGACTTATGAGGCCAGCGCCTCAGCAGCGCCCAACTTCGCTTACGACTATTGCTTGCGCGATGGCCGGCTTTCGAAGGAAAGTTTGGAGACGTGCGATCTTAGCTCGCTCCGCTTGCTGATGGTTGCCGCGGAGCCCGTCAAACCGGACACTTATACCCGGTTTTTGCAGACCTTTGAGCCCTATGGACTGAAGTCTTCGAGTTTCTTTGTCGCCTACGGACTGGCGGAGAATACGCTGGCGGTTTCGCTCGGCGGCCGCAATATCATTTCCGTCAACAAAACGGCCATCGCGCTGGGGAATGCCCGCATAACCAGGGAGGTTTCCGAAATCGGCGCGGCCACTCAGATTGTCAGTTGCGGAACTCCCCTGCCGGGCCTCACCGTAAAGATCGTGGATCCGGAGAAGCACGTTGCTCTGGAGCCGGGTCGAGTCGGCGAAATTTGGATCGCGGGAGGCAGTAAGTGCCTGGGTTGCTGGAACAATCCGGAACTGACGCTTAAGCTGTTTCACGCCCGGCTGGTGGACGACAGCCCCTATGACGATGGCTACCTTCGGACCGGCGACATGGGCTTTTTCCACGACGGCGAACTCTTCGTCTGCGGCCGTATCAAGGACATGATCATTCTGCGCGGGCAAAACCATTACCCGCAGGATGTCGAAGCCGTAGCGGAGAAAGCCTCCAGCCTGATCCGGACGAATTGCGTTGTCGCTTTCCAGATTCACGAAGACAGCGAGCCCGCGCTGGCGATCGTCGCCGAAGTGAAAAATCCCAAAGCGCTTCCCGATCCGCTGAAGATTGCCGCCGCCGTCCGCAATTACCTCAACGTGGAAGTGGCGCTGATTTCTTTTATCGCACCTCGTGCGATACCCAGAACCAGTTCGGGCAAGATCATGCGCCATAAAACCAAGCACATGTGGCTGCAAGGTCAATTTACGGTGCTGTCGGAGTTTTCGCGGGAAAAAGATAGTGGACCCGCAACCTCCGGTTCTCTGGGCCAGTCGCCTTTCGACATATTGAAGGCCCGTTACAACCTGACGGGCACGGAATCGTACAACCTCATCGAAGCCGGGTTGGATTCCCTGGATCTTGTGGTGTTCATGCACGAGATCAAGGAACTCTTAAAGGATACCGGCGCCGACATGCTGGCGCGGCAGGTGGATGTCGGTCTCATTCAGCGGGTGAGCGTAGCCGAGCTGTTTCAAATGGTCGAACAGTTGGAGCGCGCTCCGGAAGAAGCGCTGGTTCCGCTGCGGCATTCCCTGGCGGCTTTCCGGGAAGAGCAGCGTGCGGCGGAAGAGCAGATGATGAGGAACGACAGGAAGCTCATCTTCGAGCCTCAGGCACCTGCGTTAGTGCCCGAAATACCGATCCTCAATCATGTTCTACTAACCGGCGGTACTGGCTTCATCGGACCGTTCCTGGTGAAGAGTCTTCTGGAACAGACGCGTGCAAAGCTCCACATTCTGGTCAGAGCCTCCGACCAGCGTCAGGGCAGGAAAAGACTGCGTGCGGCGATGGAATCGATGGGGCCGTGTTCGGCGGAACTGATGCAGATGTTCGAGGCTCGCGTGATTCCAGTTTGCGGAGATCTTGGCCAGAAGGACCTGGGCTTGCCTCAGGAGGACTGGGATTTCCTCGCCAACGAAATCGATACGGTGTTCCACAACGGCGCAACCGTAAATTACCTGCTCAACTACGACCGGATGCGTGACGCCAACGTGTTGGGCACCAATGAAGTCTTGCGACTGGGCTTCGAAGGACGGGCCAAGAGCTTCAACTACGTCTCCACTACCTTCATATTTGGCTGGGCGGTGAAGAAAGTTCTCTACGAAACCGACTTCAACCAGAATATGGAGCTGCTCGATTTTGGCTACAGCCAGTCGAAGTGGGTATCAGAACAAGTGGTGATGGAGGCGCGCAGCCGGGGGCTGGCTACACGGATCTTCCGCCCCGCTCTGGTGAGTCCTTCCGTTACCGGCGGCGGCAACAACTTTGACATCGCCGTCCGTTTGGTTGCGTTCATGGTGAATCACGGCATTGGAGTCGACGCTCTGAACCAGGTTAGTTTCGTTCCCGCCGACATCACAGCCAACAATATCGTGGCTATTTCCACAACGCCCGGCACCGAGAATAAGACGTATCACGTGACCAGGGACGACTACGCGAACATGCTGGATATTACCGGGCTCATCACCAAGGCGACGGGCCGGCAATTCGAAATCTTCAGTCTTTCCGACTTCGTTCCCGAACTGATCAGGAGATGCCGCAAGGAAGATCTGCTCTTCCCGCTGCTGGACTTTCTGGTGAACTCCGTGGATAACATCTCGTCGATGGAGTTCAAACGCTACGACAGTTCCTGCTATCAGGCGGCCCGGGATGCTTCCGCCTGGGGCAAAGCGGATCCGTCTCTCGAAGATACAGTCAATGGCATCCTGCGATTCATGCAGCGAAAGGGAATCATCTCGGTTGGGTCTCGTGAACTTAACGCCGTGGGTAACTGCCGATAGGCGGTTCGTCCGCGCGGACGCATCGCGCATGGGCCAGGGCGACGTTACTGTTTGCGAAATACCAGTATCTCTTTTATTTTTTGACCGTCAAAGCAGGCGGTGTAGCTGAACCCTGCCGGAGAAGCGCACCCCATTCGTTCCATCCGCCTCGACCTGCCAGCGCCGGGTGAGTCGCCAACCGAGCCCAAAATAAAAATTGATCCGGAAGTCCGAACCAGCCACCGCGGGTGATGCTAATCGGCTTAACTGATAAGATTTTGCATGACACTATGAATCTCAGGCATGTGCGCCATTTCTGGCTGGCCGGGGTAGTGCTTGCCGCAGTTGTTGCGCTTCTTCCATTTTCCTTTCACGCCGAGCACCATCTGGAGACTGCCACCCGCATCGAGGGTAGCGAAGCCGAAATCGTCACCCAGGAATTGGCCACTCGCTTTCGTTCGCCATTCGTTGACCGCGTGGTCCTGGTGATTCAGGGACTCCCCCCGGCCGATTCGGAGGCGGGCGAGCAGGCGTTAGCAACCATTGACGAGAGCCTGCGACAGGAACCCGGCGTCTCCGGAGTCGTCTCCCATCTTGATTTTCACGATCCGATTTTCCTGGGGAAGGGAGGAGGAACGTTTGTCCTGGTAGGACTCGCCTCGACCGACGGCCCGGTGGAGTCGCTGGTCCCGGCGCTTCACCAGCGGGCGCAATCCCTGCAGAACCAATTGCGGGTCCAATATCCGGCAGTGAAGATCGAACTGACGGGAGAGACGCCGCTTAATTTCGACATTCGGAAAGCTAGCGCCGACGACGTACGTCACGGCGAAAGTGTCGTGATTCCTGTCACCCTCGTGCTTCTGCTGCTGGCTTTTGGAAGCCTGGTGGCGGCGGTGATTCCAGTAGTCGTTGGTCAGCTTGCCATCGCGACCACTCTGGCGATTGCAGGACTCCTGGCCCGGCATTGGCACTTGTCCATTCTGGTTCAGAATTTAGCCACGATGCTTGGGCTAGGCCTGGGCATCGATTACGCGCTCCTCATGGTCAGCCGCTTCCGGGAAGCGATTGCGGCCGACCACGACGGACTTAAAGCTTCGGCCATCGCGGCACGTGAGGCAGGCCGGACCCTCCTGATTTCAGCCTCGACTGTGGGCATCGGATTTCTCGCCCTCCTGACCGTCCCCATCAGCGAAGTCCGTTCCATCGGTGTGGCTGGATTCCTGGTGGCGGGAATGAGTGTGTTGCTGGCAAATACGCTGGTGCCGGCAGTGCTGGCAGCTCTCGGTCCGCGAATTAATGCCGGCCAGTTGCGCTTCATTGCAAGGTGCGATGCGCAGATAGCAGACACGCAGGCAAGAGCGCTGGAGACGATGGGGCAGGGTGATTGTCGCCCATCCCTGGCTTGCCATCATCCTGGCAGGCGCTCCCTTGCTTGCGCTTGCTTCCCAGGCCACGCGGCTCGATACCAGCGTCCCCAGAGGCGATTGGCTTCCACCGGCGGCGGAATCGGTTCATGCGCTTCACACCCTGGAAAAAATGGATCAGGCCGGCATCATTTATTCGTTGCGCGTGGTGCTTGAGCTTCCGGACTCGATCGCGCAAACCGACGCGGGGTGGAATGCACTGGATCGCTTCACCAAGCGGCTGGCGAGCGACCCTCGTGCCGACCGCGTGATCTCCATCACCTCGATCGCAGACGGTGACCGGTCGGGCCTCAGCAGCATCTCGCGTGAGACGCGACGAACGTTCCTGAGTCGCGACGGGCGGGCGGCGCTGCTTGAAGTATTGCCCGCGGCTTCCGTTTCTCTCAACGATCAGGTCGAGTGGGTGCGCGAGCTGCGCAAGACCGGCGCGGCGGCTCTCACCGGAATACCCGGCGCCAAGCTGCGCATTGGCGGTATCCCGGCGCTCCATGCCGATTATCAAACCATCGTCCGGGACAGGTTCATTTCCGTAATTGCCTTGGTGGTGGGAGGGACGCTCATAGCGCTTCTTCTGGGCTTCCGATCAATTTTCGCCCCGGTCAAAGCGGTGGCTCTGAATTTGCTCTCGGTTGCGGCCTCCTTCGGAGCGTTGGTTCTGGTTTTTCAGGACGGACACGGAAGCCGCTTGCTGGGAGTTCCTGAAGCAACGGGCAGCGTATTTCCTATTGTCCCCATCATCGCCTTTGCCATCGTCTTCGGACTGAGCATGGATTACGAAGTGTTTTTGGTCGCGCGAGTCCTGGAGGCGAGGAGATGCGGGTTGAGTGAATCGGAGGCGATCCCCGAGGGGCTGGCCAGAACCGCCGGGCTGATCACCAGCGCCGCCGCGATCATGATTGTGGTATTCGCGGCATTCACCTTCGGAAGCTTCCTGGTAGTTAAGATGCTGGGATTCACGCTGGCCGTAGCGGTGTTAATCGACGCAACACTGGTTCGAATTGTGATCGGACCGGCACTGCTTCGCATTGCAGGCGATTGGAACTGGTGGCCCGGAGGCCTCGCCGCCGCACCCAGCGCACCGGTGATCGCTAGCAGCGAGTGATGCAATGGATACGCGTACGTCAACCCGTTCCGAATTCGTGCGCTCTCGGTGCTACGAGTTGAGGTCTATCCGCCAAGTACAGACAGTCGAACGTGTTCCAAGTTCAGAGCAGTCCCCGGTGCTACTTCGGCCCCTGTGGAAATGACCAGCCACTTGGACGGCCGACGTCCCCGTGCCGGTGGATTTGCAGTTGTACGCGTAATTCGTGCGAGAGGATCGGCGCAACGCGCAGGCGGGAATTTTGCGAGCGGTAACGAGTTCCGTTCCCCAACGTTCCCTGATAAACTTGTAACTGATTGTAGGCGCGTAGCTCAGTTGGTTAGAGCGCTACCTTGACACGGTAGAGGTCAGGAGTTCGAGTCTCCTCGTGCCTACCATATTCTCCATAGGGATACAGAGAACCCCCGAAATTCTCCAGCCCGTGATTAGCCCGTGATTCCGCGAACTTCATGAAATTTTGCCGGCTGAAGCAGTCCCGATACCGCGCTTTCTCGTGGTTCTTGACCCTCTACCTTGGCGCCGTCGAGCGCGATACACAGGGTTACGGGTCAAGCCGACGCGCAACGTGCTTCTCTCGGCATCTCTCCGGCAGAGCGGGTGGTTTTAGGGGGTGACGGTCTCCATCTATCTTCCTGGCGGTTTAAATTGGCAGAAACAGGTGATAAAGTCCTTCTTTAAATGCTGCCTGACTTCCCAAAATCCCGCAAAGAGCTGCGTGAACACCTGCTTTACTTCGTCAAAATGAGAGTCCAGAAAGGCAGCGTCTTGGCTTCCTTAGGACAGCAGTTCACTCAGCACGAGGGGCGCGGATTTACGTATGAGCAAGTGACGGACGAGGGTAAGAGAACGGTTGAATCAGGATTTGAGGAGCTTCGCACGCCGATGGAATTTCGGTTGGTGGATGTTCCAAAATTTGTGGGCGAGGCCCGCTTAGCCAAGCTCAGCGAATATGCCGACGATATAGCCCGGCAGAGCAGCCAGCTGGCCTACAAGGTGCTGGATGAATCATCCGAACACGCCGGTACTTCGATAGATGCTGGCGGTCAACCCATGACGAAGGAGTTGTTCCTAAAGTCGGAGGAAGTCCGGGAGATGGATTTCGATCCGGTCAGCGGCAAGGTGGAGGGGTCTACATCGCTCACCCCACTATGGCGGAGGCAATGCACCGTCTGTGGCAGGAATGGGAGCAGGACAAAGTCTTCATGAAAGCGCTTAACGAGATCAGGGCCAGAAAGTACGAGGAATGGCGTGATCGAGAGAGTCGTCGAAAACTGGTTGACTAGCGCCAACGAGCGACAATATCAAATACCATTCTGCCAAGTGCTCGCTTCCGAAGGGGAAACTGTGCTGTACATTTCCCCTCACGGGGCTTTGGAGCAGGGCAAGGACATCGTCACCCTCGGAGCCGACAAGGTTCCGCGCGCCTATCAACTCAAGGGCGGAGACCTTAAACTTGCTGACTGGCAGCGATACAAGGGGGAAATCGAAGAGCTTGTCGAGCTACCCATCTCTTCTGCGATAATCCGGTCCCGCAAGAATCACCGGCCGTACTTCGTAACCAACGGCCTAATAGCCGATACGGTCTTAAACCGCATTGAAGCCGCGAATAAAATTTGGCGGAAGTACAACCCGAAACCGCTGCAGGCGGTGCAGAGGGAAGAACTACTATCCAGATTTATTAAAGCCCACGGGTCGTTTCTCCCGCGCGAAACAGAAGCTTTCAGTAATTTCCTTGAACTGATCGTCAATAGCGGTACTGGCCCTTTCGACAAACCAAAATTTTCTGCGTTTCTGGAATCGACTCTCAGGCTGAGTGAAGCTAGCATTCCAGCCCGCGATGCCGGGCGCTCCATCGCGAGTGCCGTGCTGCTTACCAGCTATATTGTGCAGAACTGCGAACGAGTTGGAAACCATTGGGCGCTATTCGAAGCGTGGGTAGTAACCGCCTCATACATTCTCTGCATGGCCGCGAAGTATCGGATGGCTGCTAAATGGTGGAATAAGTCCTTCGAGCTTTGCTCCGTTGCCGCAGTTCGCGCACTCGATGCGTTATGCCAGGAATGCGCTGGGAATCAAACAGCTTTCGTGCAAGGCGATCCGGTTACCGATGGCGACTTTTACCCGATGCGAATGACGATTTTGGCTGGCGCGGTCAGCGCATTAAGCCTTCATCACCGGCTGAAATCCGAGGAGTGGGAGCGGCAGGAGTACGTTCACCGGTTTTTGTCAGAGCATATTAAGGATACGAATCCATGGGGCGAATCTGCTACGCCCTATATGGTTGCTGCCGCATTGGAACTGGAGCAGCATGGCGCACATCGCCAGGCCGAACAACTATTCATGCGGCTGATGCACACCATTCTCGTGCGTAACACGCAGAAGGGAAGGGGATTCCCGAATCCATATTATGGTCCCGAACAGGTTTTCCGGCTGTTTTCCGGGATGGACCCTATGAACGGAAGTCTTTGTCGGCCTTTCCTATCATCTGGAGGCCCTAACCGAAGTGCTTGCCCGAAGGCTACTTCGAAGCACGCTTGCGCACTTCTGGGAAAAGATAACGCGCCTGCATTTCACTTGGTTCAAGCCTGCGAATGATCATCAGTGGTTTCGTTGGCATACCCTTGATGGGCTCATGGAACAAAAGATGCCCAACACCCCGCAGAGCTGGTCGTCGCTGTTGGAGGTTTCAGAAAACGGTCCAATAGAGGTTCCGGCGCTACTGAGAGAACGGCCGGAATTTGCCGTGCTCTTCTCATTGGTATTTCCGCATCGATTTGGCGTTGGATTGATGCGCTTAATCGATCGTTCACTTCGGCGTATTTGAGACTTTATTGAGATATTTCGAACAGCTTTACGCCTGCATGGGAAAGAAGAGCGTCAGCAATTACAGGCGAAAGGCATCCGTGCTTAGATCGCTCACCGCAGGATAGAGGTATTGAAATCGGGTATAACGATTCGGCTCATCTGCGCGGCCTGGGTCTCTAGAATCTTGTCGTATGTAATGACTTGTACGTCAGGAACGTATCGGAGACGCCGGGCCATAGTTTCCCGATGGTCGTCGCGGTCCACGTCGCGCCCGATGAGAACAGCTAGCTTCAATTGCGTCGGAATGTATCCAAGCTGCTGGAGCAATTTACGCTCATTGTCCGGATGACTAAGAAACTCACCGTAATCACGCGCCTGCTTGATGGCGTTGGAAAGTTTCGAAGTGAAATCCGGATGATTCTTATGCTTGTTCAGCAGCTTCTCATCCGGTCCCTTAAGACTCAAGCAACTCGACGCCATTGATATCGGTCGGGCCGAGTATCGATGTGAAGGCAAAGTCTGGTGACCAGCGCTTGGTAGCGTAGCTCGGGTGGGAAATCTGGAGGCCCAGGCGCGCTTGGGTGAGGAAGAAGGGGTTGTCCTCGAAAAAGCGTTGCATCGCCCTCTCCCCGACCTTCTTGTCGAGGAGTTCTTGGAACAGCTCAACGTCTGCCCGCAGGCCGTCGCTGTCGCGCATGACCGTCATGTAACGCTCGTTATTGCGGCGATCTGCCGGAGCGTAGTAGTAGGCGCTTTCCATCTCCGGGTCTTTCTTCTTAAGCGCCGGTCCCAGCCTTGCGCGGCCCTTTTCGAAGGTGATCAGCAATCCGAGATCGCGATAATCCTCAAGTACTTTCTTGATATAGTCGTCGACTGCCTCCTTCACGGCAGAGAGAATCTGTGTCGGATAGGGTGATGGCTGAATCATCGTCACACGGAGGCGCGAGATTTGATCCGGAATTACGAAGTGGAACGGCTGATCAGCGATGATGCAGAACGGAATGGATTTCCACTTGCGGCCGTCGCGCATCGCGCAAGATTCCGGCAGCTCCCGGAAATCTTCCACCAGCTTTAGTGCTCGGGTCAGTGTGTAATACGCGATTCCTTCCGGGTCTGTGTCAGCTTTGCAAACAATGGCATCAACGGCGGCCCACTGGCTGCTGGTACCGAACTTCAGGTAACCCATAAGCCGGTCAAAGGGCATCATTTCAACGATGTGGTGACGCGAGCTCCAGTCATCAAGCATCGCCTTTAATTCTCGGCCTTCCAGAGAACCGGTGCTGGTCAGGAGAATGTTCAACAGAGCCGCCAGGCATCAGCGAGCCATAAAAAGGCTTGCAACTTCGAGAAACGTGTATAAAGTGATTTTACCGACTCGTCATAATTGCGCCTGGAATTTGGGCCCGGCGATAAGCGTTTCTTTTTGTTGCCTATTTCGGCTCCAGCCGCTAATCTCAGCGGATATTAGTCTGCAACCCTGATAGTTCGCCTCCCGTTGTCGTCGAGCCCGGCTCGTGCCCTGGCCGACATTAAGGTCGGCAATCTTCACTGCCCACCACGCATTGCTGTATTCGCGTGCGATGAGGGGGGCAAGCTCTTAGGAGACCCCACCTTTTTGGCTGACAAGGAAATGACGAGCGCCATGAGCCAGAAATAACGAAGGGCAGGGAAAGCGCAACCGTTATTTGTGACAGAAGGCGATTTCGTTATTTTGTTATTCGGATAGGCTTAGTCATCTGAGTGTGAGTCGCCGTCATGCTATGCTCCAGCATATGGCGCTAGATCGCAAAGTGAAGCAAGAAATCATCGACCAAATTCTACTAGCGCCCGTAGATTTTACGGGTCAGTCCGACCTGCTTTCGGTTCTTTGCCGAGTATGGCCACTCGGGCAGATGCCATCGACGGACCCTCGCTTTAAAGACGCGGCGGGCGACATCTGGCAGCACATGGTTAACAATAATGACTGGAGCCTCGAGGAGCTGCTAGTCGCGCGGCTAAGGGTCATTGATTTAGACGACCCAATATTTTTCCAGTTCCTACAAGCGTAGGTGCATCCGCTTGTGCGAAAAGACGACAACGAACAACAAGCCGCGGTTGATCGCATCAATTCTCTATTGAACCAGAGCGGCTATGAGCTTGCGACACAGGAAACGGTACCGCCACGAATATTCCGAGTTCAACCTGTAGGTAGTTCCTCGCTATCGACGCCTGCCTACGAAGTGGTGCTCTCATTTGCCGGAGAACAAAGAGGGTACGTCGAAGAGGTGGCCCATGTCCTAACCTCTGTGGGAGTCAGGATCTTCTACGACAGCTATGAAGTCGCCGACATGTGGGGGAAGGATCTGGTTGAGCACCTTGCCAACGTCTACGGTGGAACTGCTCGCTATTGTGTGATGTTTATTTCCGCTGATTATGTCGCAAAAATATGGCCAAGTCACGAAAGACGAAGCGCGTTTGCCGCTGCACTTGCGCGCCGGACTGAATATATACTTCCCGTACGTTTCGATGATTCCGAGGTGCCTGGGCTGTTGCGGACGGTGCATTACTTAGAGGCGAGTAAATATATACCGAATCACCTAGCGCGGCTCATCCTTCATAAGCTTGGCCGGATCTAAGTCGGTCTCCTGTAAAATTGAGGTATGAACACTAACGATATTGTTCAGCAGCTTCGGGCGGAGCTGGATCGACTCGATGCTGCGGTACAAGCATTGGGGGGAAATGGCCCTGGTAATGGCATCAGGCGCCGCGGTCGTCCTCCCGGAACAGCAAGCAAATCAACCCCAACCCGTCGTCGCAGCATGTCTTCGGCCGCTCGGAAACGCATCGCAGCAGCAATGAAGGCGCGCTGGGCAGCAGCGAAGAAGTCGGGTAAGAAGCGGTTGTAGTACCAGGCCATCAAAATCTCTACTCCGAAAGGCTGACAGAAATGTCAGCCTTTTGTTTATTCTTGAATCCAGATCGTAACCGGCTAAGCAACGGTTGCGTAGGCGCAATCAGAGCAGATTGGCCGTTCCACTTTTCTATCCATCTCGCCCAAGTTGTTATGCGCTCCATGATTTTGTAAACAAGCTGCGCTGGCCTTCCGTAAAAAACCGGAACGGTCTCACCCGCGGCGCGGTTGTTCTCGCGAAGCGAGAGCGCGGCGTTGAGGATCGGCTTCTGAGTTGTTCGGTGACAGCCAACAAGACTGTGGCGCTCGCATTCGGTTTCCTCAAGCGTATCCACCCAATCGATAGCGGGGCAACCCTGAATATCGTCCAGAACTTGGAAGCCGTCTGCAGCGACGATTAGCCGCGTGATCTTGGAGAGTGTCCGCACAACATTGAGCCGCGGGCCCCGGCAGTCCTGAAACTCATCAACTACTACCAACGGATAGCTCGCCGCGATCAGCCTGGCGGCGGTCGGACTCAAGAAGCTCAGCCGATAGCCGATTGATCTGGTCGAAAGATGCATGTGTTCTGAAATCGCATACATACGGCGGACTCTCATCATCGCCTTGTCTCGGAACGAACGGCCACGCAAAACCCAGGGCGGTTCTCCAGCGGTTTAGGAGATCGAGAGAGAAGCCATCGATCGTAGTGATGCGTCGCGGCAGCTCCGCACAAATCGGAGTTTCTGCAAAGCTTGCCTTTATCCGCTTTCTGGCCCCGTGCATGTATGCCATCGCGAGGATCTTTTGTTCCGATTGCAGCGACTGGCTTTGCGCCATGATGGAGGTCTCATGAAGCAAGCGCGTAGTTTTCCCGCTTCCGGCAGGCCCCGTGATGAACACAACGCAAGGCATCTTTTCATGCCCTGACGATTTCCGACGCTGTGAATAGTTCGGTTCCGCTCGCGAGCGTGGACTTCTTCCACATCGGCATCTTAGGCGTGCCGCTGCTGCCGAGTCTGCCGAGGTCTTGACCTGCTCCCCCGAAATTAGTCCATCGAAAATGTGACTTCTCGATTTACGATGGCCCGCCAGGGCCAGAGGAGGAGTCGTGAGAAAGAGTCGATTTAGCGAAGAGCAGATCATTGCCATCCTGAAGGAGTCCGAAGCCGGGGTGGAGACGGGCGAGCTGTGCCGGCGGCACGGGATCGCGAAGGCATGTTTCTACCGGTGGAAGAGCAAGTTCGGTGGGTTGGAGTTGAGCGAAGCGAGGCGGCTGCGGCAAGTAGAGGAAGAAAACCGGCAGCTGAAACACATCGTAGCTGAGCAGGCGGTGGACATCCGAGCGTTGAAGGCGGTAGTCGCAAAAAAGTGGTGAGCCCGCAGGCGCGGCGAGAGGCGGTGCTGGTGATGCAGGTAGAGGTAGAGCTGAGCCAGCGACGGGCCTGCGGGCTGATGGAGCTGTATCGTGCGACGTGTCGTTATCGGAAACGCAGGAGCGAGGACCAGTCGCTGCGGGTGCGGCTGCGCGAGTTGGCGGAGATCAGGCGCCGCTTCGGCTACCGCCGGCTGCAGGTTCTGTTGCAGCGCGAAGGCTGGCAGGTAAACCACAAGCGAGTGTATCGGCTGTACGTGGAGGAGAAGCTGTCGCTGCGGCGCAAGCGTGGGCGGAAGCGCAGCACGGTGCGTCAGCCGCTGCCGGCAGCGATGGCAGCCAACCAGGTGTGGTCGGTCGACTTCATGAGCGATACGCTCAGCTCGGGACGGAGGTTTCGCACCTTGAACATCGTGGATGACTACACGCGGGAGTGCTTGGCGATCGAGGTCGATACTTCGCTGGGAGGAATGCGCGTGGTGCGCGTGCTGGAAGAGCTGAAGCGACAACGCGGGCTGCCGCGGCAGATCCGCAGCGACAACGGACCCGAGTTCGTCAGCCGCGCTGTCGATCAGTGGGCCTATGAGCAAGGTTTGCAGTGGCACACGATTCAACCCGGACGACCAATGGAGAACGGCTATGTGGAAAGTTTCAACGGACGTTTCCGCGATGAGTGCCTGAATGAGAACTGGTTTACCAGCCTGGCCGACGCACGCGAGAAAATCGAGCAGTGGAGGCAAGACTACAACCAAGCCAGGCCACACAGCAGCTTGCAGTACCGTACCCCGATGGAGTTTGCGCAGCAGTCGGCAAGCTTCTACGGGGATAAAGTGGGAGAAGGGGCCTCAAACGCCGGCCCCTTCCCCCACACCTCCATCCCCGCTACAAACGGCGGCTGTTGGGGCGAACAAAAACCGGAGAAAGTCTCATTATCCCTGGACTAAAGATGGGGGGCAGGTCATTGGGTCGCACAGGGTTTTGGAAGACTAGTCCCAATAATCGTGCAACTCGCCTACGGCCAGATAGGATGCAAAGGAACGGTATTTGTTCCTTGGGAATCGGCCAGTGTCTACGAATATGTCCGCTCTACCCAGAATGTCACTTGAGAACTTGAGACGGCCGTTATTGGAGAATTATTGAGGAAATTCCGGCTTAGCTAATTTTCTATGCTCCTCCGTAGTATGAATTCGAATATGCGAGCCGCGATCTATGCACGCGTCAGCACAAGGGATCAGAGTTGCGACATGCAGTTGCGTGAGCTGCGAGCGTACTGCGCCGCTCGCGGCTTCACCATCATCCGCGAGTACATCGACATCGGCCAGTCTGGGGCGAAGGACTCGCGTCCGGAACTGAACGAACTCATGGCCGACGCACGAAAGCGGAAGTTTGACTCAATCCTGGTGTGGCGCTTTGACCGTTTCGCCCGCTCCACCAAACACCTCTTGCTGGGGCTGGAGGAGTTTCGCTCGCTCGGCATCCAGTTCATCAGCTACCAAGAAAACATCGACACGAGCAGCCCGTTGGGGCAGGCACTTTTCACCATCGTGTCCGCCGTCGCGCAACTAGAGCCTGACCTAATCCGTGAGCGGGTTAGCGCCGGTATAAGGAATGCTCGGGCCAACGGAAAGACGTTAGGGCGTCCACGCCGGATAGTCGATGGTGGCGAGATGCTTCGGCTGCGCGAACAAGGAGCCAGCTTACGCGTGATTGCGAAAGCTGTTGGTGCGTCGCCCGGTACAGTCAGGACACGGCTATGCGCAAGTGAGTGAGTTTTGCGAGTCCAGGACGCGGCCCGGCTTGGGGCATGAACTGGACATTCCGCTGTACCCGCTGTACCTGCGTCCGCCAACCTGAGACGGGCGATCCTGAACTCTCCGTTTGACTCAGGCACAGAACCAGCCATATCTTGTCTTTCTATGCCGTCGCGGGACCAATTCGTCGGAACCTTGCTTGAATTCCCGATGGTTCAAGGCTTACGTATGTGCGCGCGCAGGCTTAAAGTGAGATTGGCGCTTCGCGGTGGCGTACTTCGAAATCATCTCTTCACGCTTGTGAGCAACGATCGACCCGCTGCCGAGTTTTGCGATTACATCGACCCGTTTTCGGACATTGACCTAGTGCTGGAGGGCCCTGCGGACTGGCCTCGGGTGGCTCAGGCAATCTCTGAATCTCTGCCGTTTTCGGGATTTCATCGTTGGGAAGTTGTAGCGCGGGACGCATTATACGAAACCTCAAAACAGTTCGCATCAATAGCCCCAGATAGGTTGTTGGTGTGGTTTGACGGCAGAAGCGGTGATACGCCAGACATTACGATTGATGGACTTGGCGTTAACGCGGAAGAGACGATCAGGCAGCCGTTTCTGTCCGCTAAATCGCTGGCGGAGAAGTCCGTTCGCGCTCCCGCCGTCACCGACATCCTCGACCTGTTGCGATTAGCGAGATACTCTTTTGCTTTCCCGAGGATCGCGATTGATTTCGAACCGCAAAGCCTCTTGGAACGCATAAATGCTTTCTCTCTAGTCGAGCCTCTCTGGCGCAAACGACGGACAGCCCGTTCAGATTTAAGAAGACTAGAGGTTGCGTTACTAAACCTGATATTCACGGCACATAATTGGGACGCTGTGGTCAGTGAGCACAAGTGTTCGTCGATAGGGAAAAGTGAGTCATGGTTGTTGCCTCACCGGGAGGCGCCACAACGAAGCGATGTGCGCGCTCACCCAGTCCGGGTTATTAGGATTTTTCTCGAAGGAAGGTCTCGGCTGTCGCAACTGAGTAAGGAGCACCTGTCGTGTGCTCGGTTGTGCCGGCGAGGAGGGCTCAAACAGATAAATCGTGCTAGCCACAACTGGTCCAACATGGATCTCGCGACGAGGCATGCCGGACTCCGGAAGAAGATCGAAGAATCGCTGCGTCTCCAAGAACCGACGGGATGGCTCAAGCACAATGACGTCTCCCTGGCGAGGCACATACCCGGAATCGTAAAGCGGCATAATCTGAATGTCGGACCGCCCGCAGTTAGCCAGATAGTAAGTCATACTGAGGGGTCGTGCGGTTGCCAGGCGCAGCGCTGGGGGAGCGGTCGGGCAAATGTCTTGTGCTACTTCGCGCGTATCAAATTCTGAAACCTCATCGGGTGCAAAGTAGCGGGTGATTTTGCTTGTCCCTCCGCCAATCGAGTTCAAGTAAAACGGATAGTAAGGCGCCCAAGCACGAAGTTCGACGAGCGGCCACCCAAATAGAATGATCGCCGCCGTCCCGACTGCGACCAGCGCTACTTTCTTTTCTCTTGCGTACTGCCACATCTGTTGAACGGTATAACCAGCGGCCAGGAACAGAAAGGGCAAATAGGGAAGCGAATAGCGTATCCACTTTGCTCCGCAAACCGAGAGCGCGAGCAGTTGCACCAACCCAAATGCGCAGAAAAAGCACGAAGCCAGAGTGCGGCGGTCGCGTAACAGCAATATGCTTCCCAGGATCATCGCGACCAACACCGGGATCGGCGTTTTTGCCAGCAGCAACCAGAAATAGAAATACCAGGGCACCCCAGAAAAGAAACGCGCAGCAAAGTTCGGATAGAGTCTGCCGTGGAAGTCATAGCCGGTGTGCTGGACGCTGGCATGGTGCAACCAGTGGAATGCGGAGACGCAATTGGTTGGTGAGACAATTAGCGGGTTTGTTACTAAAAGGGCCATAAGTAACAAGAGGATCAGTCGGAGGCTCCGCGAGCCCATTGGTTTGTGGTCGAGACCCTCTTCGGCCCGCCAGGTGCCATGCCAGCGCGTTCAGCCCAAACAGATGAAAAAGATATTGTGAGGCAAAGGCCAAACCAAAGGTGACTCCACTGAGGTCGTACCATCGCCCCGTGCTTCTTTCCGTTGTTGCCTGCTTTGCTCGACAATAGAAGTAGCAAGCCAAGAGGGTGAAAAATGTTACGC